>NZ_BRVM01000003.1:0-3179 GCF_026011715.1 Cytobacillus sp. NCCP-133
AGAGATGGAAGCACGTCGAACCGATAGGACACCGCAGCTAGACAGTGATCTGAATTCAAAGTTATACTTTCCAATTTAGATGGAAAAGGAGGGATATCGATTGGAAAACATTGCGGATCTTTGGAATAATGCTCTCGCCAATATCGAAAAAAAAATCAGCAAACCCAGCTTTGATACATGGCTGAAATCGACCAAAGCCCACACCCTGCAAGGCGATACTTTAGTGATTAAAGCTCCAAACGAATTTGCGCGCGATTGGCTGGAAGAGCGCTATTCCCAACTGATATCCGGAATTCTTTATGATATTACAGGTGAAGAATTAGCAGTAAAATTCATTATTCCGCAAAATCAGAGTGAAGAAGAAGTAGATCTTCCGCTTCCTCCAAAAAAGAAAATGACAGAAGAAGAGCAGCCTGAACTGCCTTTAACTATGCTGAATCCTAAATATACTTTCGATACTTTTGTTATTGGATCAGGAAACCGTTTCGCACACGCTGCATCTCTTGCGGTAGCTGAGGCACCTGCAAAAGCATATAACCCTTTATTTATTTATGGGGGAGTTGGACTGGGAAAGACTCACCTCATGCATGCAATAGGCCATTATGTATTAGATCATAATCCATCTGCAAAAGTGGTTTACCTATCATCAGAAAAGTTCACTAACGAGTTCATTAACTCAATCAGAGACAACAAAGCCGGAGATTTCCGCAATAAATATCGAAACGTGGATGTTCTTCTAATCGATGATATTCAGTTTTTAGCTGGAAAAGAACAGACACAAGAGGAATTTTTCCATACATTTAATACATTGCATGAAGAAAGCAAGCAAATCATCATCTCGAGTGACCGTCCTCCAAAGGAAATTCCAACATTGGAGGACCGCTTGCGTTCAAGGTTTGAATGGGGACTTATTACTGATATTACGCCTCCAGATTTGGAAACGCGTATTGCGATACTGCGCAAAAAGGCCAAAGCTGAAGGACTAGACATTCCAAATGAAGCTATGCTTTATATCGCTAATCAAATTGATTCAAACATACGTGAATTAGAGGGTGCACTTATTCGTGTAGTTGCCTATTCCTCCTTAATAAATAAAGATATAAATGCGGATCTTGCAGCAGAAGCATTAAAAGATATTATCCCAAGCTCAAAGCCTAAGGTAATAACAATTCATGAAATTCAGAGGATTGTGGGAGAACACTTCAACGTGAAGCTTGAAGATTTTAAAGCAAAAAAAAGAACAAAGTCCGTAGCATTCCCTCGACAAATTGCGATGTATTTATCAAGGGAATTAACCGATTTTTCCCTTCCCAAAATTGGGGAGGAATTTGGCGGAAGGGATCATACAACCGTTATTCATGCCCATGAAAAAATCTCGAAGCTGCTTCAGACAGATTCGCAATTCGAGAAGCAGATTAAAGAATTAAATGAAATGCTTAAGGTTTAACTGTGCATAACTCGACCTACCTTACACACAGTCTATCCACATGTGGATAGACTGTGTTTCCTTTCAAAAATTGCAGTTATCCACATGTTAACAGGCCCTACTAGTACTTCTATTATTTTTTAATAAAATATATATATATTTATTAGGCGTTAAAAATATGCTTGGAGGATTAAAAAAAATGAAATTTGTAATCCAACGGGATCGTTTGGTTCAAAGCGTCCAGGATGTTATGAAGGCAGTAACCAGCAGAACAACCATTCCAATTTTAACAGGGATCAAGATCGTTGCTTCGGAAGAAGGAGTAACCTTAACAGGAAGCGACTCCGATATTTCAATCGAATCTTTTATTCCAAAAGAGGAAAACGGAAATGAAATTGTAGAAATTAGACAGCCTGGAGCCATTGTGCTGCAAGCAAGATTCTTTAGTGAAATCGTAAAAAAACTTCCTACTGACAGTGTTGAAATTCACGTTGAAAACCATCTGCAGACTGTGATCCGCTCTGGCAAGTCTGAATTCAACTTAAATGGGCTGGATGCAGAGGAATATCCTCATTTGCCGCAAATTGAAGAAGAAAATGTCTTCAAAATTCCTACAGATCTGCTTAAGTCCATGATCCGCCAGACTGTTTTCGCGGTGTCCACCTCAGAAACACGCCCTATCTTGACAGGTGTAAACTGGAAGGTAGAAAACGGGATGCTAACCTGTATTGCAACAGATAGTCACAGGCTTGCATTAAGGAAAGCTCAAATCGAAACAACGATTAGCGAAAGTTATAATGGTGTCATTCCAGGCAAAAGTTTAAGTGAATTAAGCAAGATTCTTGATGACAATAATGATTTAATTGATATCGTCATTACCGAAAACCAAGTTTTATTCAAAGCGGAACATTTGCTGTTCTTCTCAAGATTGCTTGAAGGAAATTACCCGGATACTTCAAGACTGATTCCAAATGAAAGCAAGACTGATGTAATTGTGAATACAAAGGAATTTTTACAAGCAATAGACCGTGCCTCGTTATTGGCAAAAGAAGGACGGAACAATGTTGTCAAGCTTTCTGCTATCGAAGGCGGAGTCATCGAAATTTCCTCCAATACACCTGAAATCGGAAAAGTAGTGGAAGAAGTCCAAAGTAAATCAGTTGAAGGCGAGGAATTAAAGATCTCCTTCAGTGCAAAGTTTATGATGGATGCACTAAAAGCCCTGGAAGGGACTGAGATTACTGTTAGCTTCACTGGTGCAATGAGGCCGTTTATTATTAAACCGTTAAATGATGATTCGATCCTTCAATTGATCCTGCCAGTAAGAACGTATTAAAACTTATAAAGGGAGCTGCCGGCGTTGCCGGCGGCTTGCTTTTTTTTTAGAGTTAGTATGCAGAAACAGCAAGGGCATATCCTGAATATCCCCGAATTGCAAGGGGATAATGAATATTAAAAGCTATTGCGGGTTTTCTTTGTGTATCTGCGATTTATTTAGTAAAATAGAATATTAGATACCATTCTAGAAATTGTTGTGCTTTGTGCTGTCTAGCTCCAGGCGCCATCGGTTCTCGGGTCTAAGCCAATCCGTCCAAAAGGTTAAAAAACAACCTTTCAGCCGGCTCGTCTTGTGCTTGTCGGGGATGGGCAAGGCGCCCTGCGCTTTTCATATAATAAAGAGGGTTTCTCCGCATAGCACATTAAGTCTGACAATGGGAAAGAGTGAAGAATATGACGGAAATTCAAATTGATA
>NZ_BRVM01000003.1:3296-283653 GCF_026011715.1 Cytobacillus sp. NCCP-133
CGGGGAAGAAAGCTAAGAACAGGAGATAAGGTGGAAATTCCCTCTGTAGGTGAATTTACGATTGTGCAGCTTATAACCTAAAAGGATGTAGCGTCTATGTATATAGAGCAATTGCTTTTGAAGAATTACCGGAATTACGAAGAGCTGGAATTTAACTTAGAGAATAAAGTGAACGTTATCTTGGGAGAGAATGCCCAGGGAAAGACAAATGTCATGGAGTCGATCTATGTACTGGCTATGGCGAAGTCACATAGAACATCTAACGACAAAGATCTTATTCGCTGGGATCAAGATTATGCTAAAATAGAAGGAAGGGTCCAAAAAAGCAATGGATCCCTTCCCATGCAATTAGTAATAAGCAAAAAAGGCAAAAAGGCTAAATGCAATCATATAGAGCAGCAAAGATTAAGCCAGTATGTAGGCAATATGAATGTTGTGATGTTCGCGCCTGAAGACCTCCATCTTGTAAAAGGGAGCCCTCAAGTAAGGCGTCGTTTTATTGATATGGAGATTGGGCAGGTTTCACCTGTCTATTTGCATGATATCAGCCAATATCAAAAGATTCTTCAGCAGCGGAATCATTATTTAAAGATGCTGCAGATCAAAAAGCAGACTGATCTTACCATGCTTGAGATTTTAACAGAGCAATTCATAGAAATGGCTGCAAAAATTGTTTCCAAGAGATATGAATTTCTCAAATTGCTTCAAAAATGGGCACAGCCGATACATGAAGGGATTTCAAGAGGGCTGGAAACTTTGAAAATTGAGTACAAGCCTTCCGCAGATGTATTAGAAGAACAAAATTTGTCGAAAATGGTTAAAGTATATCAAGAAAAATTCGAAAAAGTAAAAAACAGGGAAATCGACCGTGGAATCACTATGTTTGGCCCTCATCGGGACGACCTTATTTTTCATGTGAATGGACGGGACGTGCAAACTTTCGGCTCTCAGGGCCAGCAAAGGACGACGGCTCTCTCCCTTAAGCTTGCCGAAATTGAATTGATCCATTCTGAAATAGGAGAGTATCCCATTCTCCTGCTTGATGATGTCCTATCAGAACTGGATGATTTCCGCCAGTCCCACCTATTGAACACCATTCAAGGGAAGGTACAGACATTTGTCACAACGACAAGCGTCGACGGAATTGACCATCAGACACTTAAAGAGGCAGCAGCCTTCAGTGTTGAGACAGGAAGAATCAATAAGATTCAGTGAGGTGATCGCATGTATATCCATGTTGGTGAAGATGTGTTAGTCCGGGCAAGTGATATTGTGGCGATTATTGATAAAGAAAGTGCCACTTCTTCTGAATATGCACAAGAGTGCTTAGAACAGGAAGACCATTTAGTTATTAACCTCGCAAAGGGATCTTATAAGTCTGTAGTAGTAACGACTGATAAAATCTATTTTTCCCCGCTGGCTTCCGGTACGTTAAAAAAACGATCGCATAAATTAAGTGTCCAGGAGTTTTAGTAAAGTCTACAGTTTGGTGCATCTCAAAGTTTAGCCAAGCTTTTTAATAGATTATTGAAAATGGAATGCAAATGGAAAGTGTAGGTGACCGATGTGGCAATGGAGCAAAAGGCAGTGGAGGAACAATCCTATGATGAGAATCAGATACAGGTTCTGGAAGGTCTGGAAGCGGTTCGAAAGCGTCCGGGAATGTATATCGGTTCAACAAGTGCCAGAGGGCTTCACCATCTAGTATGGGAAATAGTTGATAATAGTATTGATGAAGCACTTGCTGGATACTGTTCAGAAATCAATGTCATTATCGAAAAGGATAATAGTGTGACAGTGGTTGATAATGGCCGCGGCATACCGGTGGGAATTCATGAGAAGATGGGCCGTCCGGCAGTTGAAGTCATTATGACTGTCCTTCATGCCGGAGGAAAATTCGGGGGCGGAGGATACAAAGTTTCCGGAGGCTTGCATGGTGTAGGAGCTTCTGTAGTTAATGCACTTTCAACGGAGCTGGAGGTAGTTGTCTATCGCGACGGAAAAAAATACTATCAAAAATTTGAACGTGGAGTTCCAAGTGCTGATCTCGAAGTAATTGGAGAAGCTGATCATACAGGAACAACAATTCATTTTAAGCCGGATAGTGAAATTTTCACTGAAACACTTGAATATGATTTTGAAACTCTCGCAAACCGTATCCGTGAATTGGCTTTCTTAAATAGAGGGCTAAAAATTACGATTGAGGACAAGCGTGAAGAAAACAAGAAAAATGAATATATGTACGAGGGCGGTATTAAATCGTACGTTGAACATTTGAATAGAACAAAAGAAGTTCTTCATGAGGAACCCATCTATATCGAAGGCGAACGAGAAGGGATTACTGTTGAAGTATCCATTCAGTACAATGATGGATTTACGAGCAATATTTACTCTTTTGCTAATAATATCCATACGTATGAAGGCGGTACACATGAATCCGGCTTTAAAACGGCATTAACAAGAGTCATTAATGATTACGCCAGAAAAAACGGTGTCTTTAAAGAAAGTGATGCGAACCTTTCCGGAGAAGACGTCCGAGAAGGATTAACGGCGATCGTATCAGTTAAACATCCGGATCCCCAGTTCGAAGGTCAGACAAAAACCAAGCTAGGGAACTCTGAAGTACGTACTGCAACGGACACTATTTTCTCTGAAGCTCTTGAAAAATTCATGCTGGAGAATCCAACGGTAGCAAGAAAGATTGTTGAAAAGGGTCTTATGGCTGCGAGAGCAAGACTGGCTGCCAAAAAGGCGAGGGAGCTTACGAGAAGGAAGAGTGCACTTGAAGTCTCCAGCCTTCCTGGCAAGCTGGCAGACTGTTCTTCGAAAGATCCTTCAATCAGTGAAATTTATGTGGTTGAGGGCGACTCTGCGGGCGGTTCTGCTAAGCAAGGGCGTGACCGGCATTTCCAGGCAATCCTTCCGCTAAGAGGTAAAATTCTAAATGTGGAAAAGGCCCGTTTGGATAAAATCCTTTCAAACAATGAAGTCCGTGCAATCATCACAGCGATCGGAACAAGCATCGGCGAAGATTTTGATATCTCTAAAGCCCGGTATCATAAGATTGTCATTATGACTGATGCGGATGTCGATGGAGCACATATCCGAACACTGCTTTTAACATTCTTCTACCGTTATATGAGACAGATTATTGAAGCAGGCTACATTTACATTGCCCAGCCGCCGCTTTACAAAATTCAGCAGGGAAAACGCATCGAGTATGCTTATAATGAGCGTGAGCTGGAAAAAACACTTGCTGAACTTCCAAGCCAGCCTAAGCCTGGGATCCAGCGCTACAAGGGGCTTGGGGAGATGAATCCCGGACAGCTTTGGGAAACCACAATGGATCCGGATACGAGAACACTTCTGCAGGTGAACCTTGAAGATGCCATTGAAGCTGACGAAACATTTGAAATCCTAATGGGTGACAAGGTAGAGCCGCGCCGTCATTTCATTGAGGAAAATGCGGTATATGTAAAGAATTTGGATATCTAATTGTAAAAGGAAAATTTTTGGGACCAGAAATTTTTATAGCAGTGGCGCTGCATCAGGTGCCTCAGCTTTATTTCAGGATAGGGTTTCTCTATCCTGCTTTTACATAATAAGCCATTCTTATATTTTTAGTTTATGCCCATCCTTTGCGGATTTATTAAATAAATTGCATTGACTGCTGAAACGTCTATTTCTTCAGATTAAACTTAGCAACAGTTAAACGATAAGTAACGAGAGATGCAAAAGCATCCTAAGTTTCTTTAAAGGAGGTTCCTTTAAATGGCCGACACACCTAATTCTCAAGTAAAAGAAATTAATATCAGCCAGGAAATGCGTTCATCATTCCTGGACTATGCCATGAGCGTAATTGTTTCACGTGCTCTTCCAGATGTACGGGATGGATTAAAGCCGGTTCATCGAAGGATTTTATACGCAATGCATGATTTAGGAATGCATTCAGATAAAGCATTTAAAAAATCCGCCCGTATTGTCGGAGAAGTGATCGGTAAATACCATCCACATGGAGACTCTGCTGTTTATGACACTATGGTTCGAATGGCGCAGGATTTCAACTATCGCTATATGCTGGTTGATGGTCATGGAAACTTTGGTTCTGTGGATGGCGACGCTGCTGCTGCCATGCGTTACACTGAGGCGCGTATGTCAAAAATCTCAATGGAGCTGCTGCGTGATATCAATAAAGATACAATTGATTATCAGGATAACTATGATGGTGCAGAAAAAGAACCTGTTGTGCTTCCGTCACGCTTCCCTAATCTGCTGGTAAACGGAACCTCTGGTATCGCGGTAGGTATGGCTACCAATATTCCGCCTCACCAGCTTGGAGAAGTTATTGATGGGGTTCTTGCAATCAGCCAAGAACCAGATTTAACAGTTCAAGAGCTGATGGAAATCATTCCTGGCCCGGATTTTCCTACCGCTGGATTAATTTTAGGCCGGAGTGGAATCCGCAAAGCCTACGAAACTGGACGTGGTTCCATTACATTAAGAGCTAAAGTGGAAATTGAAGAAAAGTCCAATGGGAAAGAAGTTATCATCGTTAACGAACTTCCTTACCAGGTCAATAAAGCTAAACTGATTGAAAAAATAGCAGAACTTGTCCGCGATAAGCGTATTGACGGCATTACGGATCTGCGTGATGAATCTGATCGGAATGGTATGCGTATTGTTATTGAAGTCCGCAAAGATGCCAATGCCAATGTCCTGCTGAACAATCTTTATAAGCAAACAGCCCTGCAGACAAGCTTTGGGATTAACTTGCTTGCACTTGTAGATGGCCAGCCTAAAGTACTTAATTTAAAACAGTGCCTTCAATATTATCTCGATCACCAAAAGGTTGTTATTCGCCGCCGTACTGAGTTTGAACTTAAAAAGGCTGAAGCCCGGGCACATATCTTGGAAGGTTTAAGGATTGCACTAGACCATCTTGATGAGGTTATTAATCTTATTCGCAGTTCCCAAACCACTGATATTGCACGCGAAGGCTTAATGACAAAATTCAATCTTTCCGAGAAACAGGCCCAGGCTATTCTAGACATGCGCTTACAGCGTCTAACAGGTTTGGAGCGCGAAAAGATTGAAGACGAATATTCTGGCCTTGTTGCGCTTATTGCTGAATTAAAAGCTATTTTGGCTGATGAAGAAAAAGTATTAGAGATCATCCGTGAAGAATTAAACGAGATCAAAGAGCGGTTTAATGATAAACGCCGTACCGAAATTGTTGCTGGCGGCATCGAACAAATCGAGGACGAAGATTTAATTCCGCGTGAAAATATTGTCCTCACTTTAACTCATAAAGGTTATATAAAACGGCTTCCTGTCTCGACATACCGTGCTCAAAAGCGGGGCGGCCGCGGAATCCAGGGAATGGGAACAAATGAGGATGACTTTGTGGAGCATCTCATTACCACTTCCACGCATGATACAATTCTTTTCTTCACAAATAAAGGAAAAGTGTATCGCGCCAAAGGGTATGAAATTCCTGAATTCAGCCGTACAGCAAAAGGAATTCCGATTATTAACCTTCTTGGAGTAGATAAAGATGAATGGGTTAACGCCATTATACCGGTTGAAGAGTTTGTCGACGACTGGTTCCTGTTCTTTACCACTAAGAAGGGAATCTCAAAACGCTCGCCTTTATCCTCCTTTGCGAATATAAGGAATAATGGCTTAATTGCATTGAATCTCCGCGAAGATGATGAATTGATTTCTGTACGTTTAACTGACGGCAGCAAGGAAATCATAATTGGTACAAGCCACGGTATGCTGATCCGATTCCCTGAAGAGGATGTTCGTTCTATGGGCAGAACAGCTACAGGGGTAAAAGGAATCAGTTTAAGTGGGGATGACGAAGTAGTAGGCATGGAAGTACTGGAGGAAGGCACAGAAATTCTGATTGTCACAAAAAATGGCTACGGTAAACGTACTTCTGCTGAAGAGTATCGTGTACAAGGCAGAGGCGGAAAAGGAATCAAGACATGCAATATAACAGATAAGAATGGCAGCCTTGTTTCCATGAAAGCTGTTACCGGTGAGGAAGACGCTATGCTGATTACAACGGGCGGTGTATTGATCCGCATGGCTGTAAGCGATATTTCCAAAATGGGCCGAAATACGCAAGGTGTCCGCTTGATTCGTTTAAACGAAGATACCGACGAAGCAGTCTCAACAGTAGCTAAGGTTGAGAAAGAGGATGAAAAAGGCGACGACGAACTAACGAAACCAATAGAAGATGCTGAATCTCTTTCTGAAGAAGAAGTTATTGGAGAAGGCGAAGAGTAATTTTTTCAGGAACACATTATTTGTGTTCCTTTTTTTTGTCCAATTAATGTAAAATAGTAAAAAAGACTCATTTTATATGGAGTGTGGAAACGGTGCGTGTACCTATTCAAGAATTGCAAGAAGGCTGTATTTTATCAGAAGATGTATTCAGTATGACTAATCGTCCCATCGTTAGCCGAAAAACTGTCCTTACAAGTGAACTGATCGGGATATTAAAAGCATTTTTAATTGAGGAGGCTGTGGTTGAGCGAACATTGGTTAACGGAATGGCATTTATCCCTGCTGAAGGAATTGTAGAAAATCCGAACATCTCTGAAACAAAGGAAAATGACTCCAGCTTTTTAGACACATTTTTAATTGGTGTCAAAAAATATAAAAAAGAATTCCAAGCTTGGCAGTCAGGGCTGCCGATTGATATAGCAAAAATAAGGAACATCATGATTCCGCTTATTGATAAGATGGAAAAAAGCCCTTCTGATATTTTTACTTTGCATCATTTTTCTACTAATGAAGATTATTTATTTCAGCATGCGGTTGCTGTAGGTCTTATAAGTTCGTTTATCGGAAAAAAATTAAACCTTAATAAAGGGGAGGTTGTCCAATTAGCTCTTGGAGGCTGTTTAGCGGATTCAGGAATGGCAAAAATCAGCCACGGGATTCTGCAAAAAAGCACTTCATTGAGTTCGGAAGAATTTGAAGAAATAAAAGGGCACTGCTCTCATAGTTTTAAAATGGTACAAAATCTCTCACTTTTAAGAGAGAGTACAAAGATCGGGATTATCCAGCATCATGAGCGTCTTGACGGAAGCGGTTATCCGTTTGGCGAACAAAGCAGTAAAATTAATCAAACAGGAAAAATAATCGCTGTAGCAGATGCATTTCATGCCATGACTTCCCAGCGCCTTTACAGGAGAAAACAATCTCCATTTAAAGTGCTGGAGATGCTTATTCAGGATAGCTTTGGAAAATATGATATTCAATCCATTCAGGCATTAGGATCCGGCATCATGACTTTTTCTATTGGAAGCCGTGTAAAGCTTTCAGATGGGCAAATTGGCGAGATTCTATTTGTGGATGATAAATCTCCAACAAGACCTTTAGTTAAAATTGAAGAGACAGATGAATTGGTCCATCTTGAAAAAGACCGCCAGCTATTTATAGATGAAGTATTAAAATGACCGGTTGATTCGGTCTTTTTTGTTGTTTACAAAATTATAAAATTCGCTATGTGTCATAACTTGTTAAATAGTTTATCTATGTCTAGCGCAAGCAGCCTGCCCCCCTCGTCTTGTGTTTGGGGTTCCCAGAAAAGACGTTGCCGCAGGATGTTGCGCTATTAATCTGCGTTCCTTCGTGTGCAGGGTGCCCTGCGCTTTTCTTAATTTTCGTAGAAAGTAATTCTACGTTAATATGTGAAATTATAATTTATTTTAAAAAAATACTTGCAATAAGTGTGATAGGCTGATATAATAATTCAAGTCAGCAAGAGATGAGTAATGTTAGAAAACAACTTAAAACAACTTGTTGACATTGATAATCAGAAATGATATATTAATAAAGTCGCTTCTGAGCGTCGGATTGATCTTTGAAAACTGAACGAACAAAAACGTCAACGTTAATTCTTTAGTCTTTTTTTAAAAGACAAATCGAGCTTAATCAACTCTTATATGGAGAGTTTGATCCTGGCTCAGGACGAACGCTGGCGGCGTGCCTAATACATGCAAGTCGAGCGGACGGATGGGGGACATTATAATCGACTAATTCTGGACAGGCAATACCGTCAACTTTCGGAAATTTAAGGGTGTCAAAAACAATACTATGATTTATGACGATGGAGTACAAGTTGATGAAAACATGCGTGTAGTGGAATGCCCACGTTGTGAGAATGAAGTGTTCAGTACAAATGCCGGTCACTGCAAGATTTGTGGAATATCTTTGTATAATGTTTGTGAAGGTGAACCCGAGTTTGACTCTAACGGATACCAAATCGATACAATCTATCATCAGAACCCCGGTGACGCTCGCTTTTGTGAATCCTGCGGCCGTCCTACTACTTTTAATAAAACAGGAATTCTAAAGCCGTGGGATGTGGTAAGAGAACAGGCGTTTAGTCAGCAACAACATAATTCAAATGTCATTCCAATTGATCCGTTTGCTAACCAGCAGTACCAAACGTCACCGCCGTTACCTATAAGTGATGATGACTTGCCATTCTGAAAAATTAAAATTACTATTCTCTAAAACGTAAACTTCAAATAAGCCCGCCAAGCCTCTCTAGGCCCAGCGGGTGAATACTAAAAACTCTTACTAAATCACACTATTCTTATAATTCTTCTCAAACCGCCAAACATTCCTGCACATTGCTATAATTTCACATTTTGCAGTCCAACCTAGTTCCTGCTTTGCTTTTGTCAAATAAAAGTTAACCCTCTAACACATCAGCAATTCTCTTGCTTGCGGAACCATCACCATATGGATTGCTTGCTTGACTCATTTTTTCATACTCTGTTTTATCTTCAAGAAGTAATTTAAAGGTCTTATATATATTCTCTTCATCTGTCCCAACCAGCTTTAATGTTCCAGCTGCTATACCTTCCGGGCGCTCAGTTGTATCACGCATTACCAACACTGGCTTACCTAAGCTTGGAGCTTCCTCTTGAATGCCACCACTATCAGTCAATATTAAATAAGATCTTGATAAGAAATTATGAAAATCTAATACTTCCAATGGCTCAATGATTCTTACCCTATCGTTATTTCCTAGTATTTCTTTAGCGGCTTCTCTTACTACTGGATTCATATGAATCGGATATATTGCTTTAATATCAGAATGCTCATCAACAATCCTTTTAATAGCCTTAAACATACTTCTCATTGGTACACCTAGATTTTCTCTTCGATGAGCTGTTATCATAATAAGTCTGCTGCCTGATGCCCAATCAAGTTGTTCATGAGAATAATCATCTCTAACCGTTGTCTTAAGTGCATCAATGGCAGTATTTCCTGTCACATAAATAGTAGAAGGATCTTTTCCCTCTTTTAAAAGGTTTTCTTTTGACATCTCCGTTGGCGCAAAGTTATACCCCGCCACAATTCCTACAGCTTGCCTATTAAATTCTTCTGGATATGGAGAATAAACATTGTACGTTCTAAGTCCCGCCTCTACATGTCCAACAGGAATTTGTAGATAAAAACATGCTAAAGACGTTACAAATGTAGTTGAAGTATCACCATGAACTAAAACTACATCAGGCTTCACTTCTTCTAATACATTTTTCATTTTTTCTAGGATATTTATTGTCACATCGAATAGCGTTTGTTTCGCTTTCATGATCGATAAATCAAAATCCGGGACCACACTAAATGCATCCAACACTTGATCCAACATTTCTCTATGCTGACCTGTAACACAAACAACGGTATCCAATTTATCTCGTGTTTTTAGTTCTTTAACTAAGGGACACATTTTAATAGCCTCTGGCCGTGTACCAAATACAACCATTATTTTTTTCTTCATATATATCAACCCTATCTTATATTTAAAACCTTTGTTTATTGATGACCTTATTTTAATCCTAATTTATATATCGTAATGATTTTTTTGAAAAGTATGGTAATGGTAAAAGATTCACAATAAATTAAAAGGTCACTACTAGGCTCCACAGGAACATAAAAGTGACCTTTGCTTCATATAATTATACTAAGGTTTCTACTTTTCTACTCATCTCGTATAAATTACCATAGTTATAGTATTTAATCGCTTCACTATTAATATTGGTACAATTTTTTGTATCAAAAATTACCGGATTTCTCATTTTTGAATGAATTTTCACTTCGTCTAAGCCTTTAAATTCATTATGATCAGTAAGTATTAAAATGCAATCTGCTTGATCAATTGCCTCATCAAAAGTTGATAATTTAAAGTTAACTTGAGCTTGTTTAACATGGGGATCATAAATAGACAGATTATAATTTCTTTCTTGTAATAAACTTAATACATCCATAGCTGGACTTTCACGAATATCATCAATATTTCCTTTATAAGTTAAGCCAAAAACAGCTATCTTTCCACCGCTCTCAACAATTTTATCAACATGTCGAATTACAAACTCCGGCATAGAGTTATTTATCCTTCTAGCATTAATAATAAGTGGCGACTCATCTGGAGCCTTTTCTATAATAAAATAAGGATCGACAGCCAAACAGTGACCACCAACACCCGGTCCTGGTTGATGTAAATTTACTCGTGGATGTCTATTTGCCAATTCAATTACTTCCAATGCATTTATTCCAAGTTTATCTGATATTTTTGCTAATTCATTAGCAAGAGCAATGTTTACATCACGATAAGTATTCTCCATTAGTTTTGACATTTCTGCAGTAACTGCACTTGTAACAATAATTTCTCCTGTTACAAATGAGTTATATACCTGTGCAGCCTTTTGTGCAGAAATATCATTAATCCCACCAACAATACGTGTATTTTCAACTAATTCAATTAAAATTCTCCCTGGTAATACTCGTTCTGGACAATGCGCCAAAAAGATATCTACTCCTACATTCCAACCTTCAGCCTGAATAATCGGTGCAACAAAGTCATCAATTGTACGAGGAGGAATAGTAGACTCTACAATGACTACATCACCCTTTTTCAGAAAAGGTAGGATACTCTCAGTTGCCGATTTTACGTATTCTAAATTCGCTGTATGGTCGGGATAATTAGGTGTCGGAACTGCGATAATGAAGACATCTGCATGTTCTGGTAAAGTAGCAGCTCTTAATCTATCTTCTCGAACTACTTTTTTAACTAATTCACCAAGCCCTAATTCTTCAATATGAATTTCCCCCCGGTTTAAAAGACTCACAGCATTTTCATTTATATCAACACCTACAACTTCAAATCCTGTTTTTGCAAACATTGCTGATGTAGGTAGTCCAATATATCCTAATCCAACAACACAAATCTTCTTCATATAAATTCACCCCTAGATAAATTACTTATTCATTAATACAGGTCTTAAACTTACCAATCTAGTTTCCTAGAAATGGCCCCTTTTTTTAATTCATCATTTATTACTTTATTAACTAACAAAAATGTTACTAAGTACACTATAGACATAACTAATGTATACAACCCAATTGTTAAATAGGCATTTAAGGAAAATAGTTTAGCAAACCAAAATACCCCTAAGACTAAGATCAATCTAAAAGAATCTAAGATAAGCTCTATTTTTTGCCTTTCAAATACAGAAAAAACTCTTCCAAATGGGGTAAAAATAAATCTAGTAAATACTAAAAAAGCAATTATTCTCGAATAAACCCCTGCCTCGTACCAATTATGTCCAAAAACTAATGAGAACAAAAATGGACCCAATATAATTAGTACTATTAAAGGGACTAAGCCTATAATAAATAATTTTCTAAATAACTTTTTAGTTAAATCTTTAAGCCTTTCCGGATTAGAACGGCCAATTGTGGCAGCTTCTCCATAAAAAACATCTGCGACAGCTCCCCCTATTAAAACCATAGGTAGATTTACTATTGTATGTGCCAGTGCGTAATATCCACTTACAACACTTCCATACATGGATGCTATAAATAACACTGGTAACTGAAGTCCAGCTGTATTTAATAACTGACTTGGAGCTGAGTATACGGGAAAACGAATATATCTTTTAAAACATTCTATTATATCTCTTCTATTGACTTTATTTATAAAACCTTTACTCTCTTTAATTAACGGAGTCGCTAATGTTACCGTCCCAGAACTCTGACCAAAAATGTTTCCCAGAATTAGTCCTATAGGACCAAAATGTAAGAGACCCATTAGAATTTTAATAGCATTTTGTACAACACTTTGGTTTATTTTTGTTTTTGAAAGTGATGTATAATTTTTTTTCCTCAATGCCCATTGAGTAAATATATTATATAAACCCGCGAAAAAAACACCTAACGGAATTAAATATTTATACTTAAGTATTAAATCACCAGAAATAAACCCCAGGAAAAATTCCGCCCAAAAAGTCAATGCAAAAGTAATTATTCCTACAAAAAAAGTCAAAACAAGTAAACTTAAAAAAAGTAGGTTAATCGCTTTTGTATCATTTTCAGCAATCGGAATTCCCCACTCGTATCTAAGTGAACCTATTATAACTACCATTCCTAATATTGCAGCATATACTGTAAAAACCCCATATTCTTCAGGAGTATATATTCTCGTTATTATTGGTGATAGCAATGAATTCAATAACTGTGCTCCAGCGGTACCACTAGCAATAACTGCCACACCTTTTGCAAAACTATTACTTAATATCTTCTTTATATTATTTTTCATTTTTGCACCTTATCTAACAAATTTAATACACTCTTAAAGGCTTCTTAAAAATACTACACTTTATTGCTTTTAAGTGTTTTAACTGCTTTTCTTTTTGCAATACGATTTAAAATAGGTAAAAATAAAGACAATAATAATTAATAACCATGCCACTGGACGGAGACGAGTTGCTGTTCCTACATTATCATTCGTTATGGCAATCAAGCTAATCCATATAAAAGCGTGAAGAAGGATATATGATTGAACAGGTGATAATAGGTTACCAATATAATGAATCCAACAAAATTAAATATCTCATCGGAACTTCACCTACTTAATTATGTTTCCTTTAATAAAAAAGTATAGATTTTAGCATATTTTATTTTGTTAAAAATATCACTATAATTATTTGTTATTTTCATTGAAAGATAAATTATTCTGACCTTATAAGAATTATAAAATTATCCAGTTATTACATCTTTGATAATTTCTGATGCAATTTTATGTCCACTAAAATCTTCAATTGGCTCATTCTTGACTAAATTGTTAAGTTCCTGAATTTTTTCTAGAGCATTTAGAATTGATTGCTCATTATTCTCACAAAAAATGTACCTATTATATTTCATAAATGTTTCTCTCAAATCTTCTGAATCACCATCAAGAATAAATAATATTGGTTTATTAGTTCCTGAATACTGATATATTTTTCCTGGTATTTGTGTCCCTCTTAGGTTGCTCAAATGAATTAATACGTCACTATTAGCTTCAATTTCTTTGACTTTTTTAAAATTAACTCTTCCATTTATTTTGACATTTGGAGTATCTTCTAACTTGATATCACTATTACCACATATGATTAGCTTATGTTTTGACTTATTAATACCGTTGTATAATGGTAAAATATCCCTTATCTCCTTGGAATATTCACCACAATAAGTAAGTGTCTGCCCACTATTTTTTATTTCCTTCTCTGGATAAAATTCTTTTTTAACAAAAGGTATCGGAATATACATCATTTTACCGGCATATTTTGAGTACTTATTCTGTTGATAATTTAAAGTTAGTTTAGAAACATAGACAACTCTTTTCGCATATTTAATTAATTTTTCCTCTTCTTGTCGTATCCTACTGCTTAATAATTTATTTTTTCTACTTATATCAGAAAAGAATGGATCTCCCCATATTTGTATCCAAGGTGTTTTATTCAATATATTATTCTCATACATTTTTAAAACAAATAAATGTGAAGATTTTGGATCGGAAGAAGAGATTACTATATCATACTTATTATCATCTATATTAATTTCTGACATACAATTAATAATTCCCTTTAAGTTATCATATATCTCAATTTTATTTAAAATTTTATAACCTATTTTCTTTATTAGTTTAAGTGATTTATATTTTCTTCCTATCTTTGCAATATTTTGTAATCCACTTAATTTTAAATATTTGACATTAATATCTTCATCATTAAGCACCATAGAACTATCATAACTCGGGTGGTTTTTATCATATTCTGTTGTAATCAAGTCTACTTTGTGTCCTAACTCAACTAATCCGTTAATGGTTGCCAGATTTCTTATTGATGCTGAGGTATTAATTTCTAAAGGCCGCGAAACTATAAACAGTATATTCATTTGTTCCCCTCCAATCTATATCTATACTAGTAACTGATTGTATTTTCACATAGCTTTTTTCATAAAAGAAAGCAATGTATAAATTCCAGTGGCAAAATTTAATTTTGCAAAGGTAAAAAATAAAGCCCAATGAATAGGAAAGTACCTAATAGGTAATTGTCTATATGCTTTCCTATATCTTCCCGTAGATAAAATTTTCTTTATTTCTCTAACCTTGGCAATACCGCTTTTGTCACTGTCTAGTATATTAAGTCCTAAACCTATAATACTTAGAGCAATCCTATTATTTAAAGCTGTATGATGTATGTTATCAAGGTTTTGTTGCATTATATATGTTTCCATAACATCAAATAAATGCTGCCATTGGTGATACTTTTCTGTATTATATTTTGTAGTTATGGATTCAGTATTTGACTTCCTATAATGATAAAAGTATTTATTTATAAAAACAGCTTTTTCAACATACTTAAATAGTTGAAGATTAAATAGTCCATCCTCCCCCGTTCCAATTTTTTTTATATCATAAAGTTCAATATTATTCTCTTTAATCAAGCTAGTTTTATATAATTTCATGCAAACAGGGTTCAAGGATTCCATATTTTCAGGTTTAGATAGTTCTTTACCTAACGGACCTAAATAAAATCTGAAAAGTTTTTCTTTAACCTCTTCCTTATCAAATTCTATTAGATTTTCAGTAAAAATAACCTTTGGTTTTGATTGTTCTTGGTATTCTCTTACATATGACCACATAACTACATCCGCCATATAGTCTTTTGCAATACGGTATGCAGTTTCACAAGTTTCTAAATCAAGCCAATCATCACTGTCAACAAACATAATATATTTTCCGCGACTTATCTTCATACCTGTATTTCTAGCCCCAGATGCCCCGGTATTTTTTTGACTTACTACTACTATTCTGTGATCATTTTTGGCATACTCTTCAAGGATTCTTCCACTATTATCGGTACTTTCATCATCCACACATATTATCTCAATGTCAGTAAATGTCTGTCTAATTAAGCTATCAAGACATTTCCTAAGATACTTTTCTGCGTTATATATAGGTATTATGATACTAATAACAGGACATTTGTTTATCATATACTTACTCCATTTTTTTGTTTATTAAATTACTACAGCAGGATATAAAGATTTAGAAAATAGCCATAGTAATAAAATTTTATGCTGTTTCCATAACTTCTGTATAAATTCTTGCCATTATTTTTTTCACATTACGTGTATCAAACTTACTTGCAACTTCAACATTATTTTTCCCAATTATTTCTCTTAGATCTTTATCCTTGGCTAACTTATCCATTGCTTTAGAGAAGCCATCAACATCATAGGGCTCTAGACAGAATCCAGTTTCCCCATTTACCGTATAATCCCTTATGCCATTTATATAAGAGGAAATTAATGGTAATCCCCCTGCCATACCCTCAAGAGCTGCAATACCGAGCCCTTCTCTTTGTGAGGGGAACACATAAATATCTGCACACTTAATAAGCTCTGCTATATCTTTTCTAAATCCTAGAAATAATATTTTATCTGATACACCAAGTTCTTTAGATAGATTCTTTAGATATTGTTCTAAATCGCCTGAACCACATATTACATAATACAGATTTTTATGCTCTGCTTTTGCAAGAGCTCTAATTGCGACTTCATGGTTTTTTCTACTGCCTAGTTCACCTACAGATAGCAACATAATTGCATCATTTGGCACACCAATTTCCAGACGTTTTGAATATATATCTATGTTTATATGGTTAAACACTTCTGTATCAAGTCCTATACCTGGTATATACTCAACTTTTTTTGCATTAAACTTCTGTGCTAAGTTATAGTCTTCCTTATTAATAGTAATAAGTCTATCAGTATATCGAGCTAAAAATCGTTCAACAGGATAATACAATACCCAGTCCTTAAACGGTCCTCCTTTATAAAAATGGAATCCATGAGCAGTATAAATTAGTTTGGTTCCTGTTTCACTCTTTGTTGCATTGTTTGCTAATCTTGATAACACACTACCCATTGGGGTGTGACAATGAATAATATCATACTTCTCTCGTTTCAATAATTCCTTGAGTTGTTTATAGGCTCCTATATTCTTAACACTATATGGTGACCTTTCAATTGGTAAAATATGCTTTTTATCGTAGTATGGTAAATTTAAATCTCCATTTGCTGCTACATGTACTTCCCATCCCTTATCCTGGAACCACTTCATATAAGGTAAATGGAAAGCTTTAAAATGCAGCATAACTGTTGCCACAAATAATACTTTCATTGTTTATCTTTCCTCCAACTATAAGTTTTCAAATTTTCCTTACCGGAATCCCTACATAGGTTCCAGGCCTGTCGATACTCTTAACCACAACAGAACCAGCACCCACTTTGCATCCACTGGTGATGTTTACGTTATTACTTACCACACTACCAATACCTAACCAAGAACCTTTTCCTACCTTAACTGTTCCTGCTAAATGCACGCCTGGCGATATATGAACAAAATCTTCAATTTTATTATCATGGTCTACTGTAGAACCAGTATTAATGATGCAGCCTTTCCCAATGCTTGTACAACAGTTAATAACCACTCCTGCCATAACCACTGTCCCAAATCCTACCTCTACTTGTTCTCCAACCACTGCATTAGGATGAATCAAAACAGGGATACTGGCACCAAATGTTTCAAGCATCTCATGAATCCTTTGTCTCGTAGTGTTATTACCAATACCAACAAATATTTCATACTCATCTATATGTGTAAAAACATCATCTGAAGTGCCAATGACTTCTAAACCCATTGATGTTTTAATGCTTTTATCGTCATCTAAAAAAGCAATGCTCTGCCATCTATTCATTTTCAATGCAATATCTGCAACAACTTTTCCGTGGCCGCTAGCTCCAATTATTAAAAGTTTGTTTTTCATATTTCCATTCTTTCCTTTTTGGTTCCCTTAAATGGCTCAATCGTAGCAGCAGTTTCTGAATTAATGCCCTCTCTGACGAAAACCTTTTTTATGGTTAAAAAAATTATCTTCCAATCTTCAATGAATCGTACATTGTCGACATACTCAACATCGAGATTAAATTTATCTTCCCAACTAATCGCATTTCTACCACTAACCTGCGCCAAACCAGATAGCCCAGGTCTTACTTCATGACGTCGTTTTTGATGATTGTTATACAACGGTAAATACTGCACCAATAATGGCCTAGGGCCAATAATGGACATATCACCCCTCAAAATATTAAAAAGTTCCGGCAGTTCATCAAGTGAGGTTGATCTTAATAGCTTCCCAAACTTCGTCAGCCTAATACTATCAGGCAGTAACTCACCTTTATCATCTCTTTCATCCGTCATAGTCCTAAACTTATACATCATAAAAATCTCTTCATTCACCCCCGGTCGTTTCTGCTTAAATAGCACAGGGCTGCCTAACTTCGTTCTCACAAGTAATGCAACTATTAGTAATACCGGACTCAGAACAATAATAGCTATTAAAGAAAGTATAAAATCCATCGGTCTTTTTACAAACTTTCTATAAATACCACATTTGGAGTTCTTCATTATTCTAACCACAACCCTTTAATAGTCTTAACGACTCTTTCTAAGTCCTCATCCGTCATCTTCGTATCAGATGGCAAGCATACACCATTCTCAAACAATTTCTCCGATACACTTTCACCAATAAAGTCATATTTCTCAAAGAAAGGCTGTATATGCATTGGTTTCCATACTGGTCTTGACTCGATGTTTTCAGCTTCCAATGCTTCAAATATATCAATAGGCCTTACTTTACCAGACAATGTTATCGAGCTTAACCAATAATTTGGTTCATCCCATTCATTGCTAGGCATGAATTCAATGCCTTCAAGCCCACCAAGCTCTCTTTTATAAAACTCAAAAATATAGTTCTTCTTGGCAACTCTTTTATTTAACACTTTAAGCTGTCCTCTACCAATCCCAGCAACAACATTACTCATACGATAATTAAATCCTAATTCGCTATGTTGATAGTGTCTTGCTTGATCTCTGGATTGAGTTGCCCAGAATCTTACCTTCGCAATTCGTTCTTCATTATTAGAAACTAGCATTCCACCACCAGAAGTTGTGATAATCTTGTTTCCATTAAAAGAGAAGATACCATAGTCACCGAAAGTCCCGGTATGCTTACCCTTATAGTAAGTACCTAAAGACTCAGCGGCATCTTCTATAACCGCTACGTTATGTTTCTTACAGATCTCCATAATTTTGTCCATATCTGCAGACAAACCATATAGATGAACGACCAGAACCGCCTTTACTTCTGGATATTTTTCAAATGCTTCTTCTAGTGCTTTTGGACTCATGTTCCAAGATTCATAATCACTATCGATAAATACAGGAATAGCATTTTGATAGATGATTGGATTTGCAGTAGCAGAGAAAGTAAGTGTTGGACAGAATACAATATCACCTTCTCCGACTCCTGCTGCTTTAAGAGCTAGATGAATAGCAGCTGTTCCTGAAGACAGTGCTGCAGCAGCTTTAGAACCAACCTTCTCAGCAAGCTCTCTTTCAAATCCATTTACGTTTTCACCAAGGGGTGCAATCCAGTTTGTATCAAAAGCTTCCTTTACATATTGCATTTCATAACCTTCATCACTCATATGTGGCGAAGAGAGGAATATTCTTTCTTTCACTTTTGTTGATTCCATCATCTAGACTTCCTTCCCTTGTTAAGTTAATATTTTAGTGGATTAGGACTTAATTAGGAGATCTACCTCTAACCAACTACTAAACCACTAAAATTGTTATCTACTACTGATAGCCACCTCGTAATATCTATTCAATCTACCAATCAAATACGAAATAGATATTCACTTCATAACCACTCTAAACCGAGTTTCTTCCTATTATATAAACCATTCAATCAATCTATAATTCTCACTAAAAACGCCTCAAACCCTTATCCCGCACTTATCCCGCAAGGTTTCTAACGTTGAATCTAACTACGATAGTCAGTTCCCCACCACCATCCAATCCAACTATAGTGCTGCTCCTACAAATAAGGCACATCGCCATCATCTTCATCAAGATCCCTACCACCATCTAAATCCTCAGAATGCAAACTGCATTGAACTCTCTCATCCACATAACTGATAACCCCGCCCTCAGGACAAATTTCTCCATCATAAGAATGCAAATATTGTACAAACACTGCATTCGAATGCTCTACAGACTCTAACTCCAAATAAGCTTCATAATGTCTTTCCACCTCAGAAACATTAACATGACAGACATCAACCTTTGACGTTTCAATAATGCCAAGTACAGAAGGCATCGCAATTGTTGCAATTATACCTAAAATAGCAATAACCACAATTACTTCAACCAAAGTAAATCCTTTTATATCCTTATAATTCACCTCTCTCTCTCCTCCCAACTAACTAACAACCCCTTAATCTTTATGCCATCTAGCCCCTCAAAAAAAACTCGAAGAGCTCACCCCTAAAACATAACAAATCAAAAAAAACATCACGTTTGCACCAAACACAAGAACCCTAGATACACCCAATAAAAAAGGCATATCTAGAATTCCCCCATGATCATCTTATCTCTGTCTTAACGCTCAATGATCTTGAATTCACTCAGCCTTTCATCCATAAACCGAACCAACTCATCCCTTAAGCCTTCATCTTTCAAGGCCATCTCAATCGTCGTTTTAATAAACCCAAACTTCTCCCCGACATCATAACGTACCCCTTCAAAATCATAGGCAAATACACGCTGGATTTGGTTCAGCTTCTGAATCGCATCTGTCAGCTGAATCTCACCGCCTGCTCCAAGCTCGTGCTGTTCTAGGAACAGGAAGATCTCTGGAGTTAAAATATACCGGCCCATAATCGCAAGATTGGAAGGAGCAGTCCCCTGCTTTGGTTTTTCAACAAAATGATTCACCTGATACCGTCGTCCACTTTGATCCGAAGGATCAATAATCCCATATCGATGAGTCTCTTCAGCTGACACTGTCTGCACCCCAATCACAGACGAAAGCGTACTCTCATACTCATCCATCAACTGACGCAGACAAGGTGTATCACTCTGGACAATATCATCCCCAAGCAGCACGGCAAACGGCTCATCCCCGATAAACTTACGCGCACACCATACGGCATGCCCAAGCCCTTTAGGCTCTTTCTGCCGAATATAATGAATATCCACCTTCGAAGGCTCCTTCACCTTCTCAAGCAAATCAAATTTCTGCTTTTTCATTAAATTCTCTTCCAGCTCAAAGGAATGATCAAAATGATCCTCAATTGCCCGCTTCCCTTTACCAGTAACAATAATAATATCCTCAATCCCCGATGCCACAGCCTCTTCCACTATGTACTGAATGGTCGGCTTATCTACAATCGGCAGCATTTCTTTCGGCATCGCCTTAGTCGCCGGCAAAAACCTCGTGCCTAACCCCGCAGCTGGAATAATCGCCTTTCTTACTTTCTTCATATTAAAATCCTCCTCAACTATCAAAAAGTCTTTTTTCAACCTGAAAGGGTTAATGACCCTACACAACCCGAAAGATAGATCTGGCAGGAATGTTCTTCTTCTAACAGGAGCCCAATTAGCGACCATCCAAAATCCCTCAGTTCAAGACCCTGAAGGGGGCATGGTAAAATTTCCCGTCTGAAGAATAACAGCTATTTACTCCATCCCAACAGCCACTTTATTCCCTCGTCTATTCGCCAAATTCAACACAAACTCCCTAATCTCTTCACTGCTCATATCCCCAAACCGCTCAATCAAATAATGAACCTCATCTTCCTGATCCAAAACAGCCTTCCCAATAAAAATCTTCGGAAACACCGCTTCCTTATGAACTTCTTTTTCATTCAAAAGTTCCTCATACATCTTCTCCCCAGGACGGATCCCCGAGAACTTAATCCCGATTTCCTCTTCAGAATAACCCGAAAGTTTGATTAGGTTCTTAGCCAAATCCACAATCTTAACCGGCTCACCCATATCAAGCACAAATATCTCTCCGCCGCGGGCGAGTGCCCCAGCTTGCATCACAAGCCTAGATGCTTCCGGTATCGTCATAAAATACCTCGTCATATCCGGATGTGTAACCGTAACCGGCCCGCCTGCCTGAATCTGCTTTTTAAAGAGCGGAATCACACTGCCACGGCTTCCAAGCACATTCCCAAACCGCACTGCCACAAACTTGGTCGCACTGTGCTTGTCCAGCTCCTGAATCACCATCTCCGCAATCCGCTTCGTTGATCCCATTACATTCGTTGGATTTACAGCTTTATCAGAAGAAACAAGGACGAAATTCTCCGCCCCGAAGATATCCGCCGCCTCCGCAACGTTTTTGGTCCCCAAAACATTATTTTTCACAGCTTCCTTCGGATTGTATTCCATCAAAGGCACATGCTTATGTGCCGCCGCATGGTACACAACTTCCGGCTTATACGCTTCCATCACTTCAAATATCCGGTACCTATCCTGTATATCAGCAATGACCGGCACAATCTCCATTTCATCTTTATGCTTATTCTTTAGCTCCATATCAATGAGATAAATCGAGTTCTCCCCATGCCCTAGCAGAACGAGCTTCTTCGGATTGAACTTGCACACCTGCCGGCAGATTTCAGACCCAATTGATCCGCCTGCGCCTGTAACTAAAACCGTTTTCCCGGTCAATTTCACCGAAATACTTTCCATATCCAGCTTAACAGGTTCCCGGCCCAAGAGGTCTTCCACCTCGACATCCCGGAATTGGTTAACGGATACATTACCGAGCATAACATCCTCAATCATCGGCATGATGACTGTCTTGGCCTTTGTACCGGCACATTCCGCATAAATGCGCTTCATTTCTTCTTTATGAAGAGACGGAATCGCAATCACAATTTTATCAATATTTAAGGTTTCCACCGTCTTTTTAATCTGTTTAAAGTCACCCACAACAGGTAAGCCAAGTATATGTAGCCTATACTTTTTCGGATCATCATCAATAAATGCGACCGGCAAAATTTCTGTGTCTCTATTTTTAATCAGCTGCCTCGCAAGCATGGTTCCAGCAGCACCAGCGCCAATAATCAGCGCCCGCTTTAGCTCTACCCGGGGCTTAATATAGCGGTCCCGGTATACACGCCAGGAAAAACGCGAACCACCGATTAGAAGAACATGCATCATCCACGCAAGCATTAGCGCCCTGAAATACGTATCCTCAACCAATAGCTGCTGCACAATCCCTGTAGTCATGATGGACAGGCTGACTGCCTTTACAATGGCAACCAACTCACCCACGCTTGCATATTCCCATGCTTTGTTATATAAACGATAAAGAGAAGCAAACAAATGATGGCTAATAAGAAGTGTAATCGAACTAATTAAGATAAATTCCGATTTGAAAATCTCAAGTGTCGGATGAAGTGTGAGCACACTTACATAAATCGCTGATAATACAATCAACGAATCCAATAAAACCAAAAATGTCAGCCTTTTTTGATAGGTCAACCAAAAAGCCCCCTTTTAATTCTTCTATCCGTATCCATCACGATTGGATGGTTGATGAGTACTAACCAATAAATACCTAACGGAAAAACACGCAAAAAAGGCATGTACTTCCGTTATATATTTAAAAAGTGGGCATCGAACCCGCCCTCACACCATGCCCCTGACAACAAACGTGTCTAAGGCGGATTGCTCCCCCCACAGCATGGCCGAGTGCCTCCGTTGATAACGGCCAGGAGGCATCGCCATAGATCAATTATAGAATAGAACCTGCTTGAAAAATCAGAAGGGGCATTCTGCTGGATTCTAAAATGTCCCCCTCACGCAACGCAGGCCTTTTTACCTATACGAAAAATAAATAGAATGTAAAGAAAAATCCGCTTTGAAGGGAGTGATTTTAAAACAACCCCAAAAACTTCTTTCTCTTTACTCTCTCGGGGATTTCCTTCATGACGTTTCTCCCGTTTACAAGCAGCTCTGCATTCTCTGTAAACAGATAGACCATATCATCTCCAAACTTAGAATCTACTAAGTCAATGGCTTCTGCCATCATGAAGGAACGACTTTTTAGATTGTGAGCATCAGATGCTATGAAATGAGTTAAATTCGCTTCGATTAATTGATGTGAAAAGCTTTTGATTTTTTTTCCGAAATAGCCACATAAACTACCGGCAGTCACCTGGGTAAGGGCGCCTTTTTTTACAAGCTGATAAAGCCTGTCAGGGCGTTCAATCAGTTCAGAATTCCGTTCAGGGTGAACAATGATCGGCACTAGTTCCTTCATCTGTATATCAAACAAAAGCTGTTCCGTATATCGGGGCACATGCCCGGAAGGAAGTTCGATGAAGACATACTGTGACTCAGCCAGCGGCAGCAATTCATCTTTTTGATAGTCTTCGAGATATTCTCCGTATATTCTAGTTTCCTGTCCAGCCAATAGCTTAAGGGGTATTCCTTCTCCCTGAATCGCAGCATTTGCTTCCCTTACCATTTGGATAATATCTGTTTTTGTATTTTCATATTTTCCGTTTTTATGGTGTGGAGTTGCGATAATTGTGTGAATCCCTTCCTCGACGGCTTTCTTCGCCATCCCGATCGTTTCACTCATATGCTTAGCCCCATCGTCAATACCCGGCAAAATATGACAGTGTATATCAATCATTTCGGTATTCCCCCATTTTTCTAGCCATTCCTTTTAATCATACATTATCCAAATAAGGCTTTGAAGGATGCCTTTGTCGCATTCTGTTTCATTTTCTGCAAATCATGAAATATTATAGCATATTTATAGATAAAAAGAAGGGTTATTGAATAATATGGAAATTCCTTGGTGAAGATGTCGATTAATCCGTTTATACTGTTTGAATTAAGAAATGAAGAATCTCTATCTATCCCACTTAATAAACCTTCTCTATTTTACCAGCAAATTGTAAAGAATTTGAAGCACCATTGTCACATTGGCATAAATTACATTATGCATGGCGAAGTGAAACCCCTTCCATAATCAGGTTTTGATTTCAATGAGTAACAGCGGTACAATCATTAGGATATAAGCATCAAAAGGAGGCATCACTTTGAGAGTCGTACTTACATTTTTATTAGCGATATGCTGTATCGCCGTTATTATAGCAGGAAGTCAGCACTGGAATAATAGAAGCTTCGATCTTCGCCAAAACCAGATAAAGGAATATGGACAAGGTGGTACAGATCCACTATTGAACTATGCCAGCAATTGGCCAAAAGAAAGCTATCAGCAATTTGAAAACCTCTTACAAAAAAAGAAACCATTTAAAATTCAAATTGCCGGGTCCGCAGCTATGGGAAAAGGAGAAGATTCCTGGCCTGAAATGGTAGAAGAAGAACTTATCAAGACCTACGGAAAAGCTGTTGAGGTGAAAATAAACAGGTATGATCTAAATTCCCTCGAATTTATTCAGCAAAACAAGCAGAAAGAACTCATTGATTCTTTTGC
This sequence comes from Cytobacillus sp. NCCP-133, assembly GCF_026011715.1. Lineage (GTDB taxonomy): Bacteria > Bacillota > Bacilli > Bacillales > Cytobacillaceae > Cytobacillus. The sequence goes on from NZ_BRVM01000003.1 coordinate 28,031, forward strand.
TAACTTAATACTCTTTGAACCGTTTTTTCTAAAAAATAATGGAGAGATAGCCATTGAGGATACCCTGCTGAGCCTGGATACAATTATTAATGAAGTAAAGCAGGCTAATCCGAAAACCGTCTTTGTGCTCCAGCCCGCTCACCCATTATTTAACGCAAACTATTATCCCCTGCAAGTAGAGGAACTAAAACAGTATGCCGAAGACAACAAGATTCCGTTTCTAAATCATTGGAAAGCCTGGCCCGATCAACAGGATGAAAGCCTTATCGCCTATTTATCAGAAGACAATAATGAGCCCAGCAAAAAGGGACATCAGATCTGGGCAGAGTTCATCACTAATTATTTCATTAATAAGGAGTAGAACATCATAGGATCCTGGACAAAAGCGTCAGGCATTTCAGTCCGCATGTTCATGCCGGAAAAAAGAATTTGAAAGGGTCTTCCCTTTTACACCATTTTAACTTCAGCACGGATGAATTACGCCAAGTAACTTAATACCTGCTTGGCGTTTTTTACAAGGGAGCAGCCTCCGTTTGATTGTCTATCATGTTCTTTAATTGTTTCGTTAGCTCTTCCATTAATTCTGAAAGGGTTATATCCTTTTCCAGCTGGCCTTTGTAAAACGCCCTTTCAAGGATTAAAGCGAATTCGGCAGTATTCATACCTTCCATAAGATCACCTATAACGAATGTCATTATGATTGAAAATAAGTAAAATATTGTCATTATCTGCCTAGTAAAGAAGCCTTAATCCTTTGTTGATTAAGTCTTCCGAAGCAATCAGTTCGCTCCGTAGTAATAGTAATACGGACTATCTTTAACTTTTTTCTGATTCAGTACAACCCCCAGCAGTTTTCCTTTCGCCGCCTGCAAATGCTCTTTCGTTTTGACGGCTGCTTCCGTCTCTGTTTTTCCGCTGCTGACGACAAGAATGGTTCCGTCACACTTATTGGCAAGGATCTGCGCATCTGTTACAGCCAATACGGGAGGTGTATCAAATAGGATCATATCGAATTCTTTATAGGCGGTTTCCATGAACTCTTCCATGGCCTTTGAACCTAGCAATTCTGCAGGATTAGGAGGAATGGGGCCGCTTGTCAGCACAAAAAGATTTTCCTGATCCGTTTTGTTTACCGCTTCTGAAATGGCAGACTGCTTTGTTAATACGTTCGTCAGTCCCATATGATTCTGCAGCTGGAACGTATAGTGCACTGTCGGCTTTCTCATATCTGCATCAATCAGGAGAACCCGCTTATCCTGCTGGGCAAATACAACGGCCAGGTTGGCAATGGTCGTTGATTTTCCTTCTCCAGGGCCTGAAGATGTGACCATTAAGGAACGAATGCTGGAATCGACAGATGAGAATTGGATATTGGTTCTGATTGTTCGATACTGCTCTGAGATCGGTGAACGGCTATTCGTTAACGTAATTAAGTTCCGTTTATTCGTCACTTGTTTCGACTTTTTAGTTTTGAGAACCAATGGTTTCACCTCTCACTTCTGCTCTTTCATTTCGCTTGCGTGCACTTCTTCCATCAGCTTCTATTACAGTAATAGCCCCTAATACCGGCAATTCTAATAATTTCTCAATATCCTGCTCATTCTTAAGGGTATTATCCAAATACTCCAGCAGGAACGCCAAACCTACTCCCGCCATCAAACCCACCACCAAAGCAATCGCTATATTCAGCAGTGGCTGAGGCTTTATTGGTGCTGGTGTTTCCTTAACTGCCGCTTTTGCCAGGATGCTAACATTGTCAACATTCATAATCGTAACGATTTCCCGCTGAAAAACATTTGCTGTTGTATTGGCAATATCAGCAGCCATATACGGATCGGCATCTTCGACTTTAATCGACAATACCTGGGAATCCTTCTCACTGCCTACAGTAATCTTTGCGTTTAACTCTTCAATACTCATATCCGTCCCCAGGTCTTTTTTTACGAGCTCCAGGATAGCCGGGCTTTTGATGATTACATTATAAGTATTCATCAATTGTAGATTGGTCTGAATTTCGGCAGGATTATATACAGGCTGTTCATTCTTGGCCTGATTGATTAATAACTGTGTAGATGAAGAATAGATAGGGGTCATTACGAAGTAGCTTAAGATCCCACTGACTAACACAGCTGCAAACGTTATGGACAAAATAATCCATAATCTTTTTCGCAAAGCTTGAAAAAGTTCTTTAAGACTGATTGTTTCTTCCATCTTTTCCTCCTATGATATATATCTATAAATTCACTTATATTTTTCTTGATAAAACGACAAAATACCCTAATGTTTATTATACCGAGTTTATCTTCCTTTCTCTACCTTTTCTGCGCATTTTTAATAATGTTATATTTTGCAAATTCGCATTGAAGCTGCATCATAAAAAAAGAGCTGGCAAGATGCCAACCCATATATCCTGTTTGCAAAAATGAAAGGGATCGGGAAATTGTAATTCATGCGGAATCTACAATCACTTTTATCGGAGTGTTCTTTTAAGATTCCCATCCCTTTCATCACCTTTTCCTATCTTACTATATCTTTTTATTTTTGGAAATATTTTTAATTAATTTAGGTCTTTTTTACTCTAATTTTTTCCCTATAAAGCTTCTTTAGCTTTCGAAATGAGTGCAGACTCTCTTGCTTCTTTAGCAGTCTCATACTCTTTTTGAAATTCTTCTGCATGAGAAGGACTAAAACCATTTTGCTTCAAATCATTCTGCAGGGCACTATAAATCGTTTGGAAAGCAGCATCTGTCTTGCTTTCAAGCTCACTTCCGGCACCGCTGTATTTTTGATAAAAGTATGCGACAGAAATTTTCTCTCCGCTCTGCTTCTTTTCCACATACTCCGAAGCTGCACGGGAAACAAGTGCATTGATTTTTGCATCTGCCTGGCTTTGGAGATTTTCAAATGAAGGACGATACTTATCTTTTATAGATCCTATCGTTACTTCATTCGATTCAGGAGTAGTAGTAACACTTCCCGATTGTCCAGCAGCTGAAGATTCGCTGCTAGCTTTACTTCCACTGCTTTCACCAGTACCTGTGCTTATCTCACTGCCCTCATCAGCAGAATAGGAAGCTACGCGAACATCTTTACTTCCAGTGGAATCCTGTGAATCCGTTGCTTTACTTTCATCACCTTCTGCTGCATCACTGCCCTGCCCGCCACTATCATTGGAGCTCTGATCGTCCGCTCCGCTATCACCTGGGAGGATGATTTCATACTCACTCTCCGTAACCTCTTCCAACTCCTCATCTGCCACATCATAGGTTTTCACTTTTAAAAAGTAATATGCCGTTCCTGCTCCTGCCAAACCTATGAGTAAAATGGCAGATATAACAATCTTCCAAACCTTTTTCATTTTTCTAAGGTTCCCCTTTCATTCCATTAACAGTACAATTTTACCATATTTTTTATAAAAGTATATTAAAGTTTAATAGTGTACTAAAAATTACCAAAAATAGGACCATTTAATACAGCTTTTATGTAATTGGGCTCTCCTGTTACTGACTTTCATACAAACTAATTGCTGGTATTTATACTCAATAACTTCCAAAACAAGATCTTATAATGGAATACGAACAAATATAACGCAAAAAGGCTGGGTTATTAAACCCAGCCTTCTTAATTAACACTAGATGAATATTATCCAGCAACTACATCAAATGTAAGTGTAGTGCCATCTTCTTTTACAAAAGATATGCTAGTTAATCCATTTTTAACAACTTCTGCAAGGATAGCAGACTTCGCAGCGTCTTGGTCGCTTAAATCAATGCTCTTATTGTTAACAACAAGATCAGTAACATCAAGCGCATTTAGGTGACCGAAGAAGCCAGTGCCAGTCGCATCTGCTAAACCAGCAAGCTCATCTTCAGAAAGCTCGATTGTTTGATCATCGAAGTTAATCTTTTCTAGTAGGCCAGTGTCATCAGTTTGATTTGCAAGATATGCTTCCATATCTTGTGCAAATTCAACTTCGCTGCTAACAACGAAATCTACTGAATCTAGAACAGCGCCATTGTATAATACTGTTGCAGTGTATTTACCGTCTTCAACATCTTCAAATGTAGCACTGAAAGTATTGACATCAGTAGTAGCAACCGTTTGAGTAACACCGTCTAATGTAATTTCTAAATCTTCAATATTTACACTTGAACCAGAAATAGTAACTTCATCACCGTCAACATCAGCAGCCGTGATTGTAGCTTCTGGAGCGTCAACTGTTTCCAGGATATTGAATGTAAGTTTGTCTTCGCTATCTCTAGATACAGTCACGCGTGCAGACTCACTGTTTACAAGTCTTTCGAATTCAGCCTTCGTGATTACTTGGCCTTTTTCTTTGTACGCTGCACCAGTATATTTGAACGTTTGATCAGAAACTGTAATTGTTTCGGCATCAGTGTCAACTCCAGTTACAAATCCTGACACTAGAGTACCAGTTGAATACTTAGAGAATGTTGCAGTTGCAGTATGGTTACCAAGATATTTAGACTCTTTGCCATCTACTAACTGGTATCCATTTGCACTTACAGATACAGAACCGTCATTACCATTTGAAGTAACAGAAACGGATGGGTTGTATCCTTCAACTTTAACAGTAGTTCTTCCGTAAGCAGCAACAGTCTTACCTGCAACCTCAATTTCTGCAGAACCGTTGTTTACTACTTCAAAAGTTACTCGAGAGTAAACATTTGACATAACTTTGCCACTTTGGTTAAGAGCATTGTATCTGAATTCTGCTACTTCAAGGCCAGTAAATGTTTTGTCAAACGCTTTGCCATCTTTGTATGTTTTCAGCTGAGAAGCTTTTACAGATGCTGCTTCAAAGAAAGTCTTTTCGCCAACCAATGTTGGTTCTCCGCTTTCTAGAACGCCAGTTTGATAGTTTTCAGCCCAGTTTTGGTCGATCCATACTACTGGAGTAGCATAGTCATTTTCCACATTGCTGTATACAATGAACTCAGCTTCACCTTTGTCATTTAGCTTAAGCTGTCTTTCAGCTTCTCTAACACCTGACAATAATTCACCTTCTAAGTCATCGTTAGAAGTGAATGCTGCATTAGTATCAGTACCAATCACACGGTCAAGATCTTCGTTGAATGCCAGGTTAATGATTCCGCCTTTGTAAGCTTTACCATCTTTATCAGAAACGGCTACTTTGTAAACACGTCCATTTGATAAGCCTGTTGCAGCATGGTCAGAACCTTCTGCAGTGATCGTGAACTTGTGGTTTAATTGAGCACCAGAGAATACAACTTTGTCAGTTGCATCTTGTAATTCGGTTGCTTCTACTTTATCACTGTCGTTCGCATCCCAGAATACGATTGGAGTCGCTTCGGTGTTTGTTCCAGTAACTGTGAATGTAGCAATTCCATCTTTATCAGTGGTAATTGTTACTTCCTCAGTCTTACCATTTGATAATTGGTAAGGAGTTTTAGTTACTCCCGTTCTAGGATCAGTGATAGTAGCTTTAGAAAGTTTATCAGCAGTCACACCAATGTTTTGTGCAAAAGTTACGTTAACAGTCTCATTTGATAGACCTTTACCGTTCTTTCCATCAACAAGTGTTACTTTGTATACTTTCTTCTCACCGTTTGCTAAAGCCGTACCTTTGTTGTCATCTGCAGCTTCAACAGTAAGAAGCTGGCTAACACCCCAGTATACCTTTGCAAATTGACGCTTAGAAGCATCACCAGTCGCATATACTGCTACATCATCAGTATATCCGCCATTGTATTGAGTGTATGTGAAAGTAGCGATACCTTCTTCATTAGTCATAACTTCTTTTACAAGATCTTTGTTTAGGCTGTTGTTAGCAGCATCAACGTTGAAAGTGATTGGAATATTCTTTTCCTTCACGTTAGCATCAACAGTTAAAGTTACTTCTTTACCTACAACACCTTGAACAGATGTAGTTTTCACTTCGAAATTAGCCGGAATTACAGAAGAGATACCTTCGAATGAACCAGCAACTTCACCTTTATGTTTAACAGTATATTTCTTTCCGCCTTCTTGACCAGAAGTTGTCAGAACAACTGTTTTCGAATTTTCTTGTTTAAGTACAGCATTAACAACTGTTAAGCCATCAACTGTGAAATCAGAAGCTTTCACTTCAGAAACCGCTTCTTTGAAAGTCACTTCAACAGTAGTACCATTAATCGCCTTAACACTCTCAACAGCTGGATTCTCAGCAAGCATTCCAGTTGCTACCATTGAACGGTATAGGAATGTAGCGAAGTGAGCACGGCTTACAGGATCTTTCGGATCGAAAGTCTTGTCTTCGTTTACAGAGATGCCGTTTTGAGCAAGGATTTTGATGTTTTCGCGGTGAGAAGAATGAGCCTTATCAAGGTCGATTAGGTCAACTGCTTCACCAGTTGCTTCGAAGTCAAACGCGCGAACTAGAACAGAAGCCATTTGCTCACGAGTCAGGTTGTCTCCAGCACCGAAGTTTCCATCTGCATATCCGCCAAATACTCCAGCAGCTTCAACAGCAGCAGCGTATTGAGCGAAGTATGAAGTTGATTTAAGATCCTTGAAAGTGTCTAACTTTTCAGGAATTTCAAGGCCTAGTGCATTTGTGAATAATGCAGCAGCCTGGCCGCGGTTAAGCAGTTGGCTTGGCTTGAAAGAACCATCAGTGTAACCATTGATGATATCCTTTGCAGTTAGAGTAGTAATTGCATCGTACGCCCAGTGTCCTTTAGGAACGTCCGGGAAATCAGCTGATGCAGCTGATGCTGCTGGAGCTACTAGAGCAGAAGCGACTACTGCTGCACTAACGGAACCAGCTAAGAATTTGCGATAAGACTTTGGTTGGTAAGCCATCTTGAATATTTCCTCCTTTGGTATGTTCAATAGGAATATAGTAACTAAGATTAAGAGTTTTAATGGTTCTTTTAATCTATGTATAAAACCCTCTCTCAAACCTAGCTAATAACAAATACAAGTTTTATTATAGTTACGAGATAAATAAAAGTCAACATGTAAAGGGTTAATTTATACCATTTATTCCATATATTTTCCCTATAGGTACATTTTAACCTAAATTTACAATGTTTTCTTCTATTATTCTACAGATTTTTCCACAAAGCGCAACTGTTTTCCTGATTATTTTGTATTTTTTACTAATTATTTGTAAAACATGACTAAAAGTCTCACAAGATTTACTATATGGATCAGGTGGTTAAAATATACCGGCAAAATGAAATTGTTGCCAACTCGTAATCCCTTAGTCCTTCCGCTAGCTTGTTAGGTTTATGTGATTTTTTAAAGGATTACGATTTGAAAACCCCTTGCAAAAACCTAATAAGTTTGACCGGCTCTTCTACTCATGCCAGCTATATTAATAGAAAAAAGCTGTGATCTCATCTGAGATTCACAGCTTTTCTTTTGACTCCTATTTTCTTTCCAGCACCCTCTGCAGAAATAAAGCGAACTGCGATCTGGTGACCTTCTCGCTCGGGCCGTAAGCATCACGCACGGTTATTTCATTGAAGCCCAGTACGTTTATGTCTTTATAGTTCCAAAAGCTTTCATCAATATCCGTAAACTTGGCTTTTGTAGTGGGATTTTCAAGGTACTCCCCGTATGCTCTTACGAGAATGGAAGCCATCTGTGCACGGGTCAGGTTCTCGTTCGGGCGCAGGCCATCCCCTTTGCCCATTAAGCCGTGGGCTTCTGCAATGACCATTGCCTTGTAGCCAATCGAGTTCGGATCCACCGTTTTATCCTTTGTTTCATACCCTGCCGGCAATGTCAGTCCAAGCTCCTTCACCAGGATCGCCGCTGCATGCCTGCGAAGCAATGGCTCGTTCGGCTTGAATGTTCCATCATGATAGCCGTTTAGAATATCTCGCACCTGCAGGTATGCAACTGCCAGGCGGACTTCTTCTCTGTTCACATCAGAAAATACTTTTACTTCACCCTTTTGGAGGAGAGAAGAAGCGATGTAGCCATGAATATTCTCACCCTTTACCTCATAATAAACAAAGTGATTATATGGATTGGCTGATTCATAAGGTCCGGAAGCGATTGTTAATGGGATATAGTGCGGGAGGGAACGCAGCCTATTTCCATCAACGCCATCTCTCAGATTGCTTGTTGACTGGATATGATTCCAGGTGTAGACAGCTTCACCTTTTTGATAAAGATGGGATGTTTTGGTATCCATGCCTTTCCACTTATAAGACAGTTTATCTTTAGGGAAACTCATGAGTTCAGGACGGGAAGGATCAAGATATTCCACTTCAAACGCTGGAATTTCCGTCAAGTCTACTAAACTGCTGTCCTCAATCATTTTAAATATTTTTTCCTGATAAGGCACTTTTCCCTGCTCATTGTTTGGATCATTGCGCATGGAAAGTCCGTTGTAAGCCATGATGGCAAAGTACCAGTGTTCAATCTTTTTAGAGTTGTGCTCATTGATTCTCGGAATGAATGTCCAATTCCATTTCTCTTTTAGAATTCTCGCACCGATTTCTACATTATATGCTGTATCAGTAATCAGCTTTTCCTTGCTGATTCCCTTTTGCTGCATTTCTTCATCCGATAGCGTTACTTGCATCATGCCCATTCCGCCATCATCTGTAATGAGGGCAGTGCCATCTTTTTCAAACTGATTCATACCCGATTCATTGTAAGCGATCGCCTTAAGAATCTCAGCAGGAATATCATATTTTTTCGCTGCCGCTGTAATCAATTCTTTTTTCTTGGTGATCGATAGCTCCTCAAATGTCTCTTCATCCGCAGATGGTTCAACAGGGGAAGCAACACTCGCTTCAACATTTTGATACGACACACTCAGCGTCTTGGATCCTTTATTAAAGCCGTTTGCTTCATGCTGTATCAGGCGGTAATGGGCGCCTGCCACATCATCAGTGAAAATCCGCGCTTCGGCCGGGTGGAATTCATCCGCTGAATACCATTGGCTCAAGCCATTGGTGCCGCCTAGTTCCCCCATTGAGACAGGGGGATAGAATTCACTCATGGCTTGTCCTGATAAATACGCATTATTTCCTGTTTCTTCATTGGTAGCAAGCTGAAAATCCCAGCTTTCCGCATGCTCCCGGTAATCCGTTAGCTGCAAAGACAGCCGCTTTTGTATCGCATAGTCCTTGCCAAGCAGGGATCCCCAATAGGCTTCAAGCGAGTTCAAATCAAATGGAGTAGGCAGCTCTCCATTAAATTGAACAGTCTCTTTCACTGCTTCCCGGCTGCCTAATAGCTGTACATAATCTTCCGCCAATACCTCAGGCAAATACCATTCATAAGCACCGCTGGGATTGGTGTGTACCTTCGGATACTTCGCCAGTTCCCTTGCCTTGGCATAATCCGATTCTAGCCATTGATCAGGATCCAAATCTTCCTTTTCTATGAGTAGATAGAAAGTCAGATGATGTCCATATTCATGCGAAAGTGTCCGGGCAACGGAAGAAACATCCGTAAAATCATCTCCTCCATATAAATGGATAACCCGATCAGGAAGCAAATAGCCGTTTCCGCCAGAAAATTGATATTTGGCAAAGTACTGGCCGACGACCCTTTTGCCAGCAGGATAATCCGGGTAAATCAGAACCTTGCCCAGCTTCTTATACTCTTCTCCGTGCTTATTCTTCAACAGCTCCGCTTCTAATGCAGCCAATTTCTTCTGATCTTTCCATTGGCTGCTGTAGCTTTCAATCACGACACCACTTGTGCCTTTGTATGTAGCCACAGGCGTTTTTTCTATTTCTTCTCCACCAGCCTGATAGTGGACACTCATGCCTTTTGTCTCATCTGTTACATGCGCATCTGCGGTTTGTCCAAACCCGAATGCAGCTGCTCCCATCAGGAAGAACAGCATGAACGCTCTTTTCACCATAAACCCTCCTCTGATTATCTCTTTCTGCTAGTATCTTAACATATTTTTCTATTAATGCAGCTTTCTATTTTGTTATGAAAATTTTTCCATAATGGCAAAGCTCTTTTTTCCTAGATGGCTGTTTTTACTCTCTAAACAAAAACAGCCCGGCTCCCTCGAGCCGGACTGCTTCATCATTATTTTGCTGTGATCGTTAATGTATAAGGGTCATCACTGCTGTTTTGGTTAGCGTCTTCTGCTTTTATAAAGTACTTGCCTTTATCCAGATCCGCATAGCCTTGCTCTGCTTCACTGAATCCATAGTAGTCGAATTCTTTTACAAGCGCGCCCTTACTTGTATATACAGAGACTTTCCCGTCAATGCCGGCAGGAACGTCCATTTTGATCTGGTAGGATCCTTTTTTAGGTGCGTTAAAGGCATAAAAGTCGCTGTCTCCAAATGGCACACCAATGTTCAGGTATGCGGATGCTGACCAGGCAGCACCATCCTTTTTAAAGGAAAGAGGCTTGGAAGGAATATTGCTGCTTGCCTTCGAAGCAGCATCTTCATCCTTCCTATTTCCCGCTTCATTAAGCTGAATCTCATATTGTGTAAAGCTCAGCCCCATGCCATTTAAGTCTGCAATATTAATGAAGTAACCCTTATCCTTTTTCGCTTTGAAGGTTGCATTTAATGGCTTATCCCCTACCCAGACACCTTCCATTAATTCGTCCAGGCGCAGATAAGCAATTACTTTATTCATCTCGCTGCCGTCGATTTCCATGTTGCCGTTTGTATCCTCAAACACTTCCGCCAATAGGACCAGCTGCTGCGACAGTTCCTTTGGCAGGCGGATCTGATCATTCAAGCTCATCGGCTTTGGTGTAATCGACGCATTCATAAACTGATCCTCGCTGCGGTTCTTATAATAGAAATAATCAGCATCGTTGCCAGTCAGGTGTCCCGTTTTCTTCATTCCTTCTTTTAGGACTGTTGCATTTAAATAGCTGTCATTGCTTTCATTCTGATCAATGGGTGCATCGGCTACTTTCTTGATGCTGAATTTATACGGATCAAGGCTCAAACGGCCATTGTTTGTAACCATCGCATAATATTTCTTATCCGCTTTTAATGCAGCTTTCAGCGACGGCTCGGCCATTTCGCCAAATTCCCCGTAATAATAGGTGCCTCCGATCGGAATGAGGTCATTCATTCTTTCATCATACTCAAAGAGTTCAATCGCAGGACGAAGGGTTTCAGCCTGATTGATATCAAAAGAATACACCGCATGGCTGTCGGCTGTAAAACTGAACCAATCCTGGTCTTCTGCCATTTGGATATACCCTTCTGCTGGTGCTCCGGCTTCCATTTCCCTTGCAGAAGCTTTAATCTCTTCAACCTGTGCCTGGTCAAACATGCGGAACATCTCTTCTATGAAAATGATTTCAGCCGCTTCCTGCTTCGCTTCCACATATTCCTCTGTGGTCATTTCTTCTTCCATAAACATTTCTTCCATACTAGGAATTTGCGGGAACTGGTCCTCATCTTCCGGAAGGGTAGCTGTATTCAGTTCCATTGTGTAAGGATAAAGCGAGTTTGTATTCTGGTTAGTGAAATCCACTCCGCCCATCATAAATAAGTAAAAAGGATCAAAATAAAAATCCTGTCCTGACGAAGAAACTTCTAGAACATATTCCATGCCCGGAAGTGCTTCAAACTCCATCGTTTCGCCTTCACTTACACCGTGGCGGTTGGCGGCTTCAAATGGCCATGGCTCATACATCGCCTTTTCCCACTCAGGCATTTCCGGAGGAAACTCTATCATGAAATCTTCCTTAAAGTAGACCCCTAATGAAAGATCCACACCTGGAAGGCCGTTCACATTCATCTGCACTTTTGTCGGTTCTTCCACTGTAAAGCTGTAATAGTCTTGATCCGCTTCTTCCCGTGAAGATAAGTAGCCTGGATGGCTGCCGGTTAATGACTGCAGTTCAATCGGCATGTCAAGGGAGGACTCATCCTCAGGAAGATCGGCTGTTAACAGCTTTAAGGTATAAGCAGAGTTTCCGGATGCGCTGTAGCTTCCGTTTTGATCCTTCACTTCTACAACAAATGTCCCGTTAGCTTCAGGGATATAGACATACCCCTCTGTCTGGCCTGCTTTCGCTTTATTAACGGTTATAGGATCAGCCGCTTTTTCAGACCCCTCAGGGTAGAAATGAAGCTTAGCTGCATAGTCATATAGATCCGTTCCCTTTAGCACAAGCTGAATAGGCTTGCCTGCTGTAGCCTGTACTTTATAAGCATGGGATTCATATGGCTTTGTTATTTTGCCGGACTGTGAAATTTCCCCGTCTTCTAATCCAACCTCTTTGGCATTTGCAGCAAGATTCTTGTCAGCAGCCGGCTTCACATCCTGAAGCTTGGAAATGTCATAGCTTAAAGCAGCCACCGGATTAACGAGTCCGCTTCCATATGTAAGATCATAGCCAACCCCGCCTAGGTCCGATGCTGTCTGCCTCAATAATGCCTCCATTTGATAGGAATCAAGATCCGGATACTTCGACTTCACCAATGAAGCAACACCTGCAACAATGGGAGAGGACATTGATGTTCCGCTCATTTCGACGAATGAAGCTTTATTTTTTTGCAGGTAGTGAACCGTACTGTAGATATCTTCACCTGGAGCAACCACATCCACATAGGGCCCAAAGTTCGAAAAGCTTGTTAGCGTCTTTTCGTCATTTGTGGCCCCAACAGTGATGACGCCATCATAAGACCCTGGATACGTATAGTCATCCGTTGTTTCATTTCCCGCCGCAACAACCACGACCACTCCGGCATCTACTGCCTTTTTAACCGCATCCCGGAGGATTGGCGTGTCACTATAGGTTCTTAAGCTCATATTAATAACATCCGCTTTTTGTTCAACGGCATAAAGAATTCCTTCTGCAATGGTATAGTCTGATGCATTTAAGCCGTCAAGAACATTGATCGGCAGGATTTTCGCATGGGGATTGATTCCATATCCGCCGATTCCATTTCCTTTTTCCGCCCCGATGATTCCCGATACATGTGTGCCGTGTGCATCTTTTATCCCCGAACTTGCCGGGTTGGCAACATTATACGCAGGCAGCACACGGTTTTTCAGTTCAGGGTGGCTTGTGTTTGTCCATGTGTCAACCACAGCAACCGTCACTTCATGTGTCCCGGCCATCTTTTGGGCTTTTTCCACATTCAGCTGCTCCAGATGATACATATCCTTTGCCTTTGGATCCTGCTTCGGGGCAGCTGCCAGTGAGGCAATGGCGCTTGGAGACACATGGGTCACCTTAGATAATGAAGCATATTTTTGCAGGACTTTTGTGCGTTTTTGGCCTTGATTGATTTTGACCACATCATAGCCGAGCGACGGGTAGGATTTGATCACTTCCGCTCCCGCTTGTTTATGTTCGGAAGCAGAAATTTTATGTGAGTATTTAATGATGAGGGTATCTTTGCTGAAATGCTCTTTCTGTGATTTAAATTGGGAGAGATCCATGCCGGGTTTTTCGCTCGTGTTATAGACCGCCGTATAGCCTGAGGCCCCTGCATATCCAGGAACCATTAAAGTCGCCGCGACACCCAGTGTCAGGGCTGTTTTTTTCCATTTTTTCAAATTTCCTTCCTCCTTATGTATAAAGAATTCAAGACTGAAACAATCCTCCTCTCTCTTTTCCTCTCCTAATATACGAATAGGAAAGGCTGAATGTTTCATTTTTACCAATAAAAATGTAAATAGTGGCTTAATTGGCATGATTTTCTAATTACCATTCTACTTTATCGTATATTTCTGTCTATGAAAAGGTCTATTTTCCTACTATTCTTCAACATTTTTTTACAATTGGGCGATTAAGTCTGGCATAATTGTCTTTTTTTGTATTTAGGTGAAAGATTTATGAAGGAATGATATACTAGAATTGGAATAAAAGGCATTTTTATTGAGCTAGATTGCAAGTCTTTAAGGAGAGAAACCGATGCTTACCTACATAAAAAAAATAGTTGGCGACGATCAGCAGCGCCGATTAAAGAAATATATGAAGCAAGTAGAAAAAATTAATGCTTTGGAGCCTGAATTTGAAAAGCTATCTGATGAAGAGCTGCGACTAAAGACGGAGATTTTTAAAGAGAAGGTCCAAACCAGCAATTCAGTTGAGGACGTGAAATTGGAGGCTTTTGCTGCCGTCCGTGAAGCCTCAAAACGCGTTCTAGACATGCGCCATTTTGATGTTCAAATGATTGGCGGGCTCGTATTGAGTGAAGGGAATATTTCCGAAATGCCTACAGGGGAAGGAAAAACACTTGTTGCTTCCCTGACAAGCTATCTGCAGGGCTTAACAGGCAAAGGCGTTCATGTGATCACCGTAAATGATTATCTGGCGAAGCGCGACCGGGAACAGATTGGCCAAATTCATGAATTTCTTGGCCTAAGAGTCGGCCTTAATATTTCAGGCATGTCGCTTGCAGAGAAGCAGGAGGCGTATCAAGCTGATATTACATACGGTGTGGGCAATGAATTTGGCTTTGATCATTTGCGGGATAAAATGGTCTTCGATGTCAAACAGCGCGTACAGCGCCCCTATCACTTTGCCATCATTGATGAAGTGGACAGCATTCTGATTGACGAAGCGAAAACACCTCTTATCATTGCCGGAAAAACAAGTGTCAGCAAGGATTTCCACTCTCTATGTGCCCGAATTGTAAAGACGTTCAAAGAGGATGTTGATTATATCTTTGACCGTGAAACGAAAAGCACCAACCTGACAGAGGAAGGCATTGCCAAGGTGGAGCGCGGCTTCGGGATCGATAATATGTATGATTTGGAGCACCAGACACTCTATCATTATATGATTCAGGCCTTGCGTGCACGCGTAATGTTCCAGCGTGATGTTGATTATATTGTAAAAGATAACAAGATTATGCTTGTTGATATGTTTACAGGCAGGATTATGGATGGCCGCACATTGAGCAATGGCCTTCATCAGGCTCTTGAAGCCAAGGAAGGCGCCGAAGTGACAGAGGAAAACAAAACACAGGCTTCCATCACCATCCAAAACTACTTCCGCCTTTATCCTAAGCTTTCCGGGATGACCGGAACGGCGAAGACAGAAGAAAGTGAGTTCCGTGAGCTGTATGGGATGGATGTGATCCAGATTCCGACTAATAGACCCATTGCCCGCAACGATTATGAAGACAGAATTTTCATGACACCTGAGCAGAAATATGATGCTGTAACAGAAGAAGTGAAAAAAATCCATGCAACCGGGCAGCCAATCTTAATCGGGACAACCTCTATCATCCAATCAGAAGAAGTTGCCAAATACCTGGATAAAGCCGGACTTGCTTACGAGCTTCTGAATGCCAAAACAGTTGAACAGGAAATCCGTCTGATTACCATGGCCGGGCAAAAGGGACAAATCACGATTGCTACCAATATGGCGGGACGCGGAACCGATATTAAGCTAGGTGAGGGTGTCGCTGAATTGGGCGGTTTATATGTCATCGGAACGGAAAGACATGAAAGCCGCCGGATCGATAATCAGCTGAAAGGCCGTTCAGGCCGCCAGGGAGATCCGGGCCGTTCCCAGTTTTTCATTTCCATTAAAGATGAAATGGTTACCCGCTTTGCTTCTGAGGATTTGGAAAAAATGGAGCCGAAGCTTGTGCCTGATGAAAACGGCGAATTGACAGGAAAGAAGATACATGAGTTTATTGACCGGGTGCAGCGTGTTTGTGAACACAGCAATTATTCTGTACGCGAATATAATTTGAAACTCGATAATGTCATCAATGAACAGCGGGGGGTCATTTATGAGCTCCGGGATAAAATTTTATTAAGCGAAGATGTTGTGTCCATCATTGAGCCAATGGTGATGGATTATGCACGCCATATCGTTGAAACCCATTGTGACGGGGAAATGATTCCTGAGGATTGGAATATTAAGGCGATTGCCGATGAACTAAATGAGGTTCTTCCGGCCCGGATGATTGTTTTCAAGGAATCCAGTGTGAGTGAGCGGGAAACGGTCGAAAATGCCGTCTACCCTGTGTTCGAAGAGTATGTAAAGCAGGTGGATGCGCTCAAGGAAAATAGCGCTCTGCAGTTTACGCTAAAAACGCTTCTATTAGGTTCGATTGATAAACGCTGGATCCTCCATTTGGAATCCATGGAACGCCTGAAGGAAGGAATCGGGCTGAGAAGCTACAGCCAGGAAGACCCGATGCGCCAATACGCCCGCGAAGGCCTTCAGCTATTCGAAATGATGTACCACAGACTTGAAAAGAATGCCTGCTACCATTTAGGAACAATGGCCGCTGCAGAAGCAATGAAATTTGAAAAAACAGGGGGTAAAAGGTAATGTTCCCTTTCTTTAGAAGAAACAAAAATAAAAAAATGGTTTCAAAAGAAAGTGTCGTTTCATCCAAGGAGCTGACAGGAGAAGACAGCAGCCTGCAGGATGACAGCGAGGTTCCAACGGACTTGAGCTTCCCTCCTTCCTGGAGCCAAATCAGTGACGAAGATCAATATATCTATCGCTTTTTAAATAATGAATGTGCACCTTTAAAGCCATCACAGTTATCGCTATCAGGGATTGACCATCAAATCGATCCTGATAACGGCAGCCTTGTTGTCACAGCTTTCTTGCGCAACAGCTTGAATAAGCCTTTCAGCCTGAAGGAAACGCCGCTAGTCGTTCTGAACGAAAAAGGAGAAAAGGTTGCAAGCAAAAAGTTTGACTTAAAAGAGCTGGGACAGCTGGAGCCAAAAACAAGCAGACCGTGGCATTTCGTTTTTGAATGGAAGCATGTGAATGAGAAATTCCTGCCCCTTCCTGAAGAAGGCTGGAAAATCGCTTTTGAAGTAAAACCAAAGCATAAGCTGGAGCTTCACCAAAGCTGGGAAGAGAAGCTGCCAGCTGAAGAAAAAGCAAAGCTCGCAGAAATCGTGGAGAGAAAAATTCCTGCTCCGAAAGAAGGAGAAGTCAACTTCATGGGATTGCAGGCTAATATGAAAGAAGACAACTTAACGATTACCTTGCTTATCCGCAACGGCTCTGACAAAAACGTCTCTCTTCAACAGGTGCCGCTCATTGTGGAAGATGCCGCTGGAGATGTCGTGGCAACGGGCGGGTTTAAACTTGAAGACTTTGAAGTAAAAGCCCATACCACAAAACCATGGACATTTATCTTCCCGGGCAGCATGATCCAAAAGAATGAGCCTGATTTCAGCAAATGGCGTGCGTACGCTAAACAATAAGAAAAGCGCAGGGGCGACAAGCACAAAAAGCGAAGGGCGCCTTTCAGACACTTTGTGAAGCTGAAAAAACATTAAAAATGAGCGTGCCGGTTCATTGCCGGGCACGCTCATTTATTCTATATGAAACGGTTCCAAATTCCAGATTGATATAAAGATAGAAAAACACCTATCACTACTTAAGTGATAGGCGCTCTCCAGAAGGCTACCAACCGAGGAAAATCTTTTTCTATTATTCTAAGCAGAAGGAAATAATTCTCTCTGCTTCCATTCTATCATCTTGTTGTCAATCACACAATTTGTTTTTTAGTCTTTTTACAAAAAGAAATGACTTTTTTACCTATATTCCGAAAAAACCCCTTCTTCGTGCCTATCTCGACTTGTCACGAAGGACGGCCATCAGGAATTTCGGGAGATCCATTTGCCTTTTTAGGCGCCACGGTTCTTTCATTAAGCGATAGAACCATTCAAGTCCCAGCTTCTGGAATCCTGCAGGCGCCCGTTTGATGCGGCCGGATATCACATCGAAGGAACCTCCGACTCCCTGATAAACCTTTGGCGCGAGCTGATTCATATGATCAATAATCCAATTTTCCTGTCTGGGGCTGCCAAGCGCCACAAAAATAATATCCGGGGCTGCATTATTTATGGTTCTGACGATTTTAGCTTCATCTTTCTCATACCCATCCAGAACACCCGCCACATGAAGGCCTGGAAACATTTCCTGCAATTTGGTTTTTGCTTCAGCTGCTATCCCTGGCTTTGCACCATAAAGGAAAACACTTTTATTGTTTTCTGCTGCTAATCTGCAAAGGCGGAGCATCATATCAATTCCTGTGACACGCTCGCTTATTTGGCCTTTCTTCAGCTTGGAAGCAAGGATAATCCCAATCCCATCAGGTATTTGATAGGTTGCTTGATTCAGCAGATCCCTCAAGGCCGGGTCATGTTGAGCTTTAACCACTTTTTCAGGATTGATCGCCACAATAAATGACTTTCTGCCTTCATTTATATCATTTAATAAATGGGCGCTTAGTTCTTCATAGTTTTCTGTGCAAACCTCTACACCTAAAAAGCGTTCTTTCATTCGATCACCTTAATTTTCTGCTTATTGAACACCTGGGATATGTTTCGAGTCACCCAGTGTGTAAACAGCAAATCCGGCATTTTCCCATTTGCTGCGGTCTAAGCAATTTTTTGCATCGAAAACGATTTTGCTGCGCATTTTTTCTGCAACCGTTTCCGGGTTAATTTCCTTGAACACTGTATGATCTGTCAGAACGACCAGCATGTCTGCATGATCTGCTGCTTCCATCAGCTCCTGTGTTTGGCGAGGATGCTTGATTTCTTTGATATGCGGATCATAAGCAGTGAAGTCAAGGCCCAATTCCTCTAGATGGCGAAGAACGTCCATTGATGGACTTTCACGCATATCATCGATATTGGCCTTGAAAGCAAGACCCAAAACAGCGGCTCTTCCCTGCTGGATTCCCTGCTCCTTCAGGATTTCCTGAATACGGTTAGCAGTGTGCTCAGGCATTCCATCATTTGTACTTCTGGCCAGATGAATCATTTTCGCCAGATCCGGCTGAAGCTCAACAAGGAACCAAGGGTCAACTGCGATACAGTGTCCGCCCACTCCCGGACCAGGCTGATGAATATTTACACGCGGATGATAATTAGCAAGCTTAATGGCTTCCCAAACATCGACATTGATTTTCTCACTGATTTTCGCCAGTTCATTCGCAAAAGCAATATTGATGTCGCGATATGTGTTTTCAATCACCTTCACCATTTCGGCAGTCGTCGCATTTGTAACATGGATTTCGCCTTTTACAAACGTACGATACAGCTCCACTGTTAAGCGGCTGGATTCCTCATTGATCCCGCCGATAATCCGGTCATTGTTCACAAGCTCTTCAAATACCTTGCCCGGAATCACCCGCTCTGGAGAATGGGATACAAAAAGCTCTTCTCCAAGGTTAAGACCCGTTTCTTTTAACACTGGAAGCATTACATCCTCTACCGTGCGAGGAGGAACAGTTGATTCAAGAATAACCAGGTTCCCCTTTTTAACGAAAGGAACAATCGACTGTGTTGCCTTCCTTACATATTCAAGGTTAGCCGTTTTATCATCATTTATAGGTGACGGCACTGCAATAATAAATACATCCGCTTCCTCAGGGGATAAAGAAACCGTTAAGTTCCCGCTGTCAATCGCCTGATTCAAACGTTCCTGCAGCCCGTTCTCTTCAATATGCAGCTCTTTATTATTAATCATTCCTACAGCTTTTTCATTAACATCCATGCCATGGACCTTCAAACCGTGATTAGCAAACATTACTGCAGTCGGCAATCCGATATAGCCAAGCCCAATGACGCATAATTTTTTTGACATCATGAAAACTCCTTTTCCAAGAAAAAGTGACTTTTTTGTCATTATTATAGATGAAAGGCTTCTCTGCCCTACAAAAACCTACCCCTAATTATAACGAAAAAGGAAGAAGATGAATAGCAGAAACCATTTTGTCTATAAAATGTAATATTTCCTTTTGTGCGTTTTGCCAGAGGATAACTGCATTTATTTTGTGTATTTTGCCCTGTCCTGAGGGATTTCATTAGATTTTCTTTTAACAAGAGAGAAGGCAGAAGGAAGATGGGGCTGGCCTTAGCTGCAATTTTCTCCGGTTTGCGGATTTGAATGGTCTATTTTCAGAATTGTATGTTCGGTTTACAGCTACCCGGGCTCAATTTGTAGAAATTCAAGTTCGATTTGCAAAAATCCAGACCCTATCTGCAATGTTCACAATTAAGCCCCCTCACAAAAAAACTGCCCTTTTGAAAAAGGCAGTTTGGGTATATTTATTTTGTTTCTTCCTCTTTCTCTTCCCGCACAGGGTCTTTGGATTCTTCAGATGGCTTGTTCTCTGCTGCAGGTTCTTTTTCTTCTTTAGGAGCAGGCTCTCCGGAGTTGCCGTTATCTTTTTCTTTTGGCTGTTGACCTGCTTCATTCTTTGGCTCTTGTTTTGGCTCTTGTTTTGACTCTTGTTTTGGCTCTTGTTTTGATTCATTTTTCGCATCCTCTTGCTGATCTTTTGTTCCCTCTTGCGGCTGTTCTTTTTCTGCTCCATCTGAAGGTGCCTGGCTATCTTCACCTGGTTTTGCTGCTCCATTTTCTGCTGGCTTTTGAGCAGTGGCGGCTTCCTCTTTCTTTTTCTGTTCTGCTGCCGCTTGATCCTCCATTGCTTTTTGTGCTTTTTCTTTTGCTTGGATCCTGTCATTTATATCTGAAATCCTGCTCTGTAAGTGTTCAATGCTGCTTTTGAAGTTAGCAATAGCCGTTTTAATTTTATTTGCTGATGCTTCTAATTCGCCCAGCTTATTATTATAGCTGCTGATTTTCTCCTCTGCCTTTGTTTGTTCATCTGCTGTCTTGCTCAATAACTCAGCTGCCTTTTCCTGTAATGCACTTATCTTTGAAATTCTTTCTTCGAAGAAAACATCTTCATAATTGCATTCTTCAATAGCGCGTTCCTTAAAGCCCGTTATCTCCTCTACTAATGCTTGAATTTCCTCCATTTTGGGCTCTGCGTTTGCTGCTGCGGAATCCAGGGCATTTTGATAAGCTTCGAGCTGGCCGATCAGATTGGACAATTCACTGCTGACCGAACGTATATCATCCAGGTCCTGCTCTGCTGATGAAATTCGGCTTTCAAGACTGCTGATTTTTGATTCTAAAGATGATCTAATGGCTTCGAGACCTTGAATGGAAGCATGGTCATCTGATGAGGGATCGGAAGGGTTTGTATGACCATTGGAGTAAGAAGGCTCCTTTATATGCTTTAATTTTGCGTCCATATCAATCGTAAGAATATCTGCTTTACGAGCCAGCGCCTGCTCTATTTCCTGGCTTAATTCTTTATAAAGGTCTTCTGACGCTGTTACATAATCCTTATCAATCACACTCGGAAAGATAAAACATGCCTGAATCGTCGTTTCCCCTTCCGCTGTACTATTGAATTGTGCATATGTAGGTGACGTCAAATGCGCGCCAACAACGATAGACGAAGAGAGAGCAAAGCTTGTTGTAAAAGCTTTAGCAATCAGTTTCCTCTTCTTTCTTCTCATTCTTTTTATCCTCACCCCTCTCGGTTCCATTTCCGTGCCCCCTTTTTCTAAAAGTTCTTTATAAAAAAATATTTTTATGTTTTTTGTTCATTATATAGAATATATTGTCATTATAATCCTTGATAATTTTAAAGAAAACCAGCAATTTTTAACGTTTTTCCAACAAAACCCACTTTTTTCATTGCTTATCTCATGTTTACGCTGATTCTCATACATTTATTCTTTATAAAGAACATTTTTCCTGCATGGAATTCGAAGAACTCTAACGGCTCAAACCTTTTAGCCCAAATTCTTACACTTCCATCTCTTCCGCATGCGCCATCATGATTTCATCCATGGCTTTCACAAGCTTTAGATGGGCAAACATGGTTAAGACAGCTTCCCGCAAGTCATCTTCCACATGAATCCCGGCTTCCATGCGTATCTAGATCCCTGACTTAATGAGACCTTATGAAACGATGTATCTGCTATAACTCCCTATCAGCCACAGCACCACCGGCACCAGTGCCAGTGAAACCACGGTAACCCCTATCCAGCCGGCAGTCTGCCAAACAAGCCCGGCAAGTGTCCCGCCTGTCGCCACACCAAGGTAATAGCTTACCAGGTAGATACTCGAAGCTCCTCCTTTATGATGGGTGGCCCGTTCGTTCACAATCGCAGCCATTAAGGAATGGGCCACAAAGAATCCCAGGCAGGTCAGACATAATCCGACCACTACTGCCGACAAGGAGTGAACATTGGTCAGCAGGGTTCCTCCTATCAAAATAAGGGTTCCAACTGAAACCAGTGTGGTTTTTTTGAACTGAGCAGACAGCCGCCCGCCCAAAAGGGAGCCGACGATCCCGAAGCCATAAGCAAGATAGGTAAAAGAGATATTTTTTACCGAAAGATTAAAAGGAGGCTGTTCCAGATAAAACGGCAGGTACGTCCATGCTCCTGTAAATGAGAATTGGAGGAGGATTCCCATTGCAAACGCAGGAAACAGTTTCGTGTTTTTCAGGTGGGATCCCATACCGAACAGATCTTTTTTAATCGGCTTTTTACTAGACTTGAAAAAACGGGATTTTGGCACCGTGATAAAATAAACGGCGAACAATAGAATGGAGATGCCAAACAAGAAATAGATGGACTTCTGCCAGCTGGCGATATCCGCTAGGTACCCGGCAAAAACGCGTCCAGCCATTCCGCCGATTGCGTTGGCTGCGATATACATCGAAATGCCGAGACTGATACTTCGGGAATCCAGCTCCTCCCCTAAATAGGCAATCGCAGCGGCAGGCAAACCCGCTATAAAAAAGCCCTGCACAAAACGCAGCACCAAAAACAGCTCAAAATTTGCGGCTATCGGCATGAGCGCAAGCGGGATCACGGTACAAATCAGCGTACTAGTCATAATCGGAACCCGTCCAATCCGATCCGATAGAAATCCAAAGAATAGTAACCCTATCACCATTGAAATCACGGCCGCTGACAGGGATAGTCCTGCTGCGGCGGACGTAATTTCATATGATTGAACCAGCAGCGGCATGATCGGCTGCACAAAATACAAATTAGCGAATACCAATATCGACGCACTGGTCAAGGCGGTCATGATTTTCAAAAAGCCAGCATCGCGCAATGAATATTTAGTTGGTTCCTGTTGAAATTCTTTTACTGCCGTCATGTTTCCACCCAGTTCCTTTAACGCATAAATATTCTCTTATCATACCATTTTCTTGAAAAGGAATCGAATATTCAGACTATATTGATTCCTTTTTACCATAAATCGATCACAGATCATCGCCATACGTTTTTCAAACGAACCTAACCTTCATTCCCTCCCTCCTAAATGCTATAATAAAGGAATGTACTTTTACAGGGAGGCAAACCACCACAGAGCGGCGATTTCACTTCGGTTTTTCCGCTAAGTTATTCGATAAAATTCAGGTGGTGCCTGTCACCACAGGTGGTACCAACAAGGAGGGTATGAGGATGATTCCGGAGCGGTTTTTGGAGCCATTGCAGTTTGCGGCGAATGAGCTGAAGGGTTTACTGCGGGCTGAGAATGAGGAGGATGTGCGGCTTGTGCAGAAAGGGCTGATGCTTTTTCGGCAGGGACTTGTGTCTCAGCTTCGTTTTGAAGGCGATAAGGCTGTTGCGGCAGTCCAGGATGTTACGCCTGCCAAGGTTGAGCTTGATTTTGAATTTATTCATTTAAGTGAGTGTTCCTGTCCTGCGGAAGGCTTTTGCCGCCATCAGGTTGCCGTGTTCCTGCAGCTTCTTTCGAAAGCAAGAAGTGTTTCGATGTGGATTGAGGAATGGCGGAAGCCGATCAAGGAAAAGCAGACGGCTAAAAATTGGGGCCTTCAGCGCGCGAAGGATCTTCTCAAATCCTCAAGGCTCGAGAAAGCGGATTATGACCGCTGGATTTCAGCCTTTGACGAAAGCTTTACGGAGCTAATGGAAAAGCAGGGCGAACCGCGGCCCTATGTGCTTCCTGAACTATTTCATGTTTACCTGCGCCGCATGAAAGCAGGAGCACCCGTTGAGCAGGAATGGAAGCTGCTCTATCTGCTCGTCGGTTATGTGTTTTCCTTTAAAAAAATGATGTCGCTCAGCATGAAATACGGGCATGGCGAAGAATTGATTGACCGCTATTATCGCCATCTCTACCAATTGCTGATGGAAGAATCGGTTGAAATCATGAACAAATTATCGGTGCATTCCCTTCCCTTCGCTTTCGATCAATTTATTGAAAAGCTAAAAGAGGATTCGACGGGTCTTGTCACCGGACATTTTAGCCTGGAATACGAACGGGCCCATTTATACCGGCTGTTATGGACGCATTTTTTCAAAAAGAAAGAATGGCGTGATGCGGAAATGAAAAAAATCGAAGCCTTAAACAAAGAGGGCAATACACCAAGTCTTCCCTTGATAGTCGGGTATACCCACCTCAACATCCTCGAACGGAATGAGGACCGGGCACTCAGTATTTTAAATGTGCCAAACGAAATGATGACACCCTACATGCTCGACTGGCTCGACTATTTTTCAGCCCAAAAGGAATGGAACCGGATGACTCCTTATGTGGAATCCTTTATCCATCAATTGCGGGATTACCTAAAGCAATCCGAAGATTATTATGCCTGCATGGATTTCACCCGGATGGCCATCAAGGCGATTTCTCCATTTTGCCTGGAAAACAGCAAAATGGACTTATACGAAAAAGCACTGATGGAAACATTGCCGTACAGCTATTCTGATTATGAATACCTGCTGTTTGAAAGAGGCGAATTTAATAAGTGGGCCGATTTGCAGGCGTTCATCGGCTTTGATATTGACATGCTTGGCCATGACCGGATCAAGGAAATCAGCAAACGGGAGCCGGCGATTCTGCTGCCGCTTTACCACCATGCAATCCAGAATCATATTGCTATGAAAAACAGGGACCATTACCGCGAAGCCGTCCGGAAAATGAAAAAGCTTCGCACGCTCTACAAAAAGCTGAAACGCCAGGAAGACTGGCAGCTTTTCCTTGAAATGCTGCTGAAAAAAACAAAACGTCTCCGCGCTTTTCAGGAAGAATGCAAAAGGGGTAAGCTAATCGATGCTTAAAACGAGATTTCTCCATGTGAAAGTCAAACCAATAGACAATGACAAGTATCTGATTTTTGCTGTGAATGAAGAAGGCCGCCTTCTTTCCCTGGAGGAATGGAAGCCGCTTCTTTTTAACCATCATAGGGAAAGCTTCTTCGGAACAATGCTCGATGTTGAGAATATCGGCGGAATTAACGGCATCGCCGTCAGCGGCTGGCAGCTTGTGACCCTTTTTGCCGCTGAGCAATTTAACCGGCTGATGGACTGGGATTGGGACGATACCGCCCAGATTCTTCTGGCTGCATCCCATGCCCTTTATGATTCAATCATTGACCGGGAATGGATGCCGGACTTTGCCGCCTGGGAAAACGATGAGTTCCGCTGGGCACTTCCGGAAAGTGTCGTTTCAGAATTCGGCTCAACCTTTTGGGAGCAAACCGTTGAAGACAGTCCTGTCAGGGTCTTTATCGGGCATTTATTTCACCATTCCCTTGACGGCTACATGAACCAAAACCGCGAGATCAAGGCCCAATTTGGCGAAAAACTTGAAGCATTAAGGAGTGAACACCTCTCTCCACGCGATCTCGCTGCCTATTTTGATGAAGAAAGCTGGCAGGAATGGATTGGGGTTAAATCAAACGAAGCTCCTTTTTCAATTGGCTTGAAGCTTGAAGAGCCAGCTGACATCGACGCCAGTTGGGATTTGAATATCTTCCTCCGCGGGAAAAATGATCCTGACGTATTTGTCGATTACAAAGACCATTCGAATGATCCGCAAGCCTGGCACGAGTATGAAGAGGCAATTGAAAAAGAAATAGGGCGCTGGCTTGAGCTTTTTCCATGGCTTGAAGGCAGAACGGGCCAGATTTCAACCCGGCTGACTGAAGATGAAGCCTGGACATTCCTGACTGAAGCGAGCGAAACCCTGCTGGCGCTTGGCGTGGAAATCCTGCTCCCATCCTGGTGGCAGGCCATGAAAAACGCCAGCCTGAAGGTTAAAGCGAAAGTTAAAGGAACCGGCAGCCATCGTCCATCCTTTGTCGGTCTGCAGTCGATGCTTGATTATGACTGGCGCTTCAGCATGAACGGAGTGGATTTATCCGAGGATGAATTCCGCGGAATGGTCGAGGAAAAGAGGCGGCTTGTCTACATACGGGGCCGCTGGATCAAGCTCGACCCGCACTTCGTCCGCCATATCCAGGATTTAATGAAGAAAGCCGAAAAAGAAGGCCTGCATGTCCGCGACCTGATTGAGCAGGAATTAATGG
Source organism: Cytobacillus sp. NCCP-133 (assembly GCF_026011715.1). Taxonomy (GTDB): domain Bacteria; phylum Bacillota; class Bacilli; order Bacillales; family Cytobacillaceae; genus Cytobacillus. The sequence goes on from NZ_BRVM01000003.1 coordinate 54,136, forward strand.
CAGACGAAAAACAGCCAGAAGATGAACTCGACAACCCAAAGGCCTTTGCCCGCATCCAAATCGAGCTCAACCGCCAGTGGAAGCAGATGGTCAAACAGCTTCGCGATGTAAAAAACCTGCCGCTTGAAGAAGTGCCTGCCACCTTCCAGGGCGACCTTCGTCCCTATCAGAAACTCGGCATGAGCTGGCTCCTGTTTTTGCGCCGATACGGCTTCGGTGCCATACTCGCCGACGATATGGGACTTGGGAAAACGATTCAGCTGATCTCCTATCTTTTAACAGTAAAAAAAGAGGAAGAAAGCGGCCCGTCGCTCATCATCTGCCCAACTTCTGTGCTCGGAAACTGGCAAAAGGAAATGGAGCGATTTGCACCCGGTTTGAGTGTGTATCTCCATTATGGGCCGAACCGGCTCAAGGGCGAGAGTTTTCATGAGAAAGTTATGGAATTTGATATTGTCCTGACATCCTACGGGCTGACCCATTTGGATCTGGGCGATTTCGAGACCATTGAGTGGAGCTCCATCAGCATTGATGAAGCCCAGAATATTAAAAATGCCCAGACGAAGCAATCACGGGCTGTTCGCAAATTAAAGGGCAAGCATCATATCGCTTTAACTGGTACGCCAATGGAAAACCGCCTGACCGAGCTTTGGTCCATTTTCGACTTTACGAATCACGGGTACCTCGGCAGCATCGGCCAATTTCAAAAGCGCTTTGTGCTGCCGATTGAAAAGGATGACGACAAAGAGAAAGTCAAGCAGCTGCAGGCTTATATTCGCCCATTCCTGCTCCGCCGTACGAAGAAGGACGAAGAAGTGGCATTGAATCTGCCTGATAAGCTTGAGCAAAAGGAATACTGCCCATTAACAGCCGAGCAGGCTTCCCTTTATGAGCAGCTCGTCCAGGATACGTTCGCGCAGATTGAAAAGCTGACCGGATTTGAGCGCAAGGGCTTGATTTTACAATTGCTGAGCCGGCTGAAGCAGCTGTGCAACCACCCGGCCCTCTATTTAAAAGAGGAAAAGCCGAAGCATGTGCTCGAGCGCTCTGTTAAGCTTGAAAAATTAAGCGAACTGGTTGGTGCCGTTCATGAACAGGGTGAAAGCTGCCTGATTTTTACCCAGTATATCGAAATGGGCAACATCATCGCCCGCCTGCTCAAAAAGCAATTCGGCTTCGATGTGCCATTTTTAAACGGAAGCGTGCCAAAGCAGGAACGCGATCAAATGATTGCCCGCTTCCAGAATCACGAATTTCCAGTGTTTCTTCTCTCATTGAAAGCGGGCGGAACCGGTCTGAACCTGACAGCCGCCAATCATGTCATCCATTATGACCGCTGGTGGAACCCAGCAGTTGAAAACCAGGCCACCGACCGCGCCTACCGGATTGGGCAGAAGCGCTTTGTCCACGTCCATAAAATGATCGCAACTGGTACGCTGGAAGAAAAAATCGATGCCATGCTCGAGAAAAAGCAGTCGCTGAACGACCAGATTATCACGAGCGAAAATTGGATTACTGAACTATCTACTGATGAACTGCGGGATTTAGTTCATCTGACATAAAGACTGGAAACCTTGATCTTATGCGAAGTGACCGATATATTGAAAATCTGACCGATATATTGGAAAAGTGACCGATAAAATCAAATTTTGGCCGATATATTGGAAAAGTGACCGATAAAATCAGATTCTGGCCGATATAACTGGAAAAGCAACCGACAAAATTAAATTCTGGCCAATTTATCTCGAAAAACAACCCGACAAATTCAAATTCCGGCCGATTTATCTGGAAAAGCAATCCGACAAATTCAAATTCCGGCCGATTTATCTGGAAGATGCACCCTTAATAGGCCGGCTGATGTACATTTACAACTCTTAAAGCAAAGAATGCGAAACAATAAGATCATGAAAAACCCGGTTTCCTTTTCAGGAACCCGGGTTTCTTATGAACAGACTTATTTTTTATCTTTTTTTCCTTTTCCTGGTTTAGATGGCTCATCAGGAGTTTCTTCATTTTTCGGAGGTTTTTCTCCTTTTTTCAGCTTGTAAAGCTCAACTGTCTTGGCCGTTTTATTGCCGGCAAGGTCCTCTGCTTCGAATGTAAAGACATTTAAGCCTTCTTTCAAAGCGAGGTTAATCTTTTTGAACTCTTTCTCGATGCCTCTCATTTCATATGGCTCTTGAAACTCCTGATAGAATAGCTCGCTGCCATCCTGATAGAATCGGATCTCGTCAAAGTTATCCGTCACAGTGATATCAATGACAGGGTCTTTCTGATTGTGCTTAATATACTTGCTTGAAGGCAGCCCGCCGATTTCTACAGTCGGCCCTGTCGCATCTACAATGATCGTGCGCTTGAAGGAAGTGGCATTATTCGCATGATCCACTGCTTTCACTTCCAAACGATGAACGCCATCTTCAAAAGTCATAGTCGTTTCAAACTCATATTGGCCTTTCTCTCCATTGAAGGTGGTGTCAACAGGAGTTCCGGCAATCGTGAACTCTTTTAATCCAGACGCCTCTTTAATGGATCCATTTACGGTTAGTTCGTTTGTATTATAGATTTCAAGTGCTTCGGGCTGCTCGAGATAAACGGCTGGCACTATCTTATCTGGGCTTTCTTCGCCCACTTCCACAGTTGCCTCTGAAGAGTTTCCGGCAAAGTCATAGGCAATCACTTTAACATTTGTACCTGCTTCCAGTTCTTCCGGAAGCGCAAATTCTTCTGTATCCCCGCTTAGCGCTTCTGCGAGAATAGACTCTTCATCTACAAAAATATCAATATACGAAATGCCGGAACCACTAGGGTTATCAGCAGCTTCCAGCTTTAATGCCGTGCTGCCCTCCGTAAGTTCTGCCTGAACGCTTGGCGCAGCTGTATCCACTTTTACAGGAATTTTCACTGATTGCCAGTCCGCCCCTGCAAAATCAATGATAGACTTAATCTCAAAATAATATGGTCCATCTTGAGCAAGCTGGCTGCTGATTTTTCCATCCCAGCCCCAATTCGGGTTAAGCGTATAATTCGCACCGCGGCCCCCATCGTAATAATGCTTGCGGAGGCTGTTTTCCGTGCGAAGCTTTCTTAAAATTTTTCCATCCTCGTCTGTGATGGAGAATTCTGCTTGTTTCGCATTTCGCAAGAAGGATAGAACCGGGATCAATTGGTCCTGAACATTGTCTCCATTTGGAGAAATCGCAATCGCGTCTCCGCTGAATGCATCATTTACCGGATCATATCCTAAGTAAGAATAGCCTCCAGCTGTTTCTGAAACAGCTCCTGCCATTCCGTAGAAGGAGCTTTCGTCATATTTCATGCCGTCAAGAATCGGTGCACTGTCCCATTCTCCATTAAATCCGACATACGGTACTGTTAATTGAGGATTCACATCAGATGAATCTGTCAATGTTACATATCCCTCAACAAAGTATCCATTCGGGAACACCTCGCTGATGTCTACAGGTGTTTCAAAATCGCCAGTCAATGAAGGATCTACCACTTTAGCCTTGCTGACATCCACACTTACTTTAAAGCTTACAGAACCATTCGCAGGAACGGTTACCTCTGCTGAATCCTGGCCTTCAACCTTTACAGAAGCATCTAGAATCTTCTGTGCTTCAAGCCCATCTGCAGCCCAGCCCAGTTCTCCATAGGCAGCAAAATCAGTCTGCACATTGACTGCCGCATCATAAGCCACATCTTCATCACTAAAGTTCTGCGCTTTTAACGTAAAAGTGAAGGTATCTCCCACTTCTTTTAATGCCACTTTCCCTTCATTCCCTGATGCTTCCGTCACGATGACCGGAGAGGATAATGCCGAATGAAGGTGCATGATGCCAGAACCCTGGCGGCGGGGAGAATAAGGAATATTCCAGCCAAATGCCTCATTTATCATCCCTTTATCGATGACCGGCACTGCCGTATTCATCATCAAATTCTTCGCAGTATTGACACGATCAAATCCGTCTATGCCGAATTCGGTGTCAACACGTTCAAGAACAAGTGCCGCACCGCCCGAAACGTGAGGCGCAGCCATGGATGTTCCGCTCATCATCCCGTACTGGTTATTTTCCAATGTTGAGTAAATTTGACCTCCCGGAGCTGTAATTTCAGGCTTAAAATCCAGGTTAGGCGTTAATCCCCAAGAGGTGAAGGCACTCATCTTACCTGCCTCAGGATTGGCTGCCTTCGTCTTTTCTCCGTTAAAAGAAAGATTGACTGTCAAACCATCCTGAATGGCAGCTGCCAGCTTATCACCATCCGCTTTCAGCATGAATAGCTGCGGAATTTGAATAGCCGGATCGCTTGCCATGTTCACATAGCCATCCGCATTATTATAAATGATCACGCCAACCGCTCCAGCTGCCTGGGCATTTAAGGCTTTATCAACAAATGCCAGTTCACCGCGCTGGATTAATGCATATTTTCCGTCAACCCCTGAAAGCTCTTCAGGCTTGCCCAGCCCGCCGTAGGCTACTTCAAAAGACTTTGTTTCAATATCGTTCGGGTGAACACTTCCAGCAGATAAAAAAGCTGCTTTTCCGGATTCTTCACCGAATTGGTATTGAGCTGCATCCAGATCCATGAAAGTATTTTCAATGGACGCTACCTGCAGGGAGTCATAAGATACTCCAGGTGACCCGGAAACGCCAATATCAGGATTTTCACTGCTTGGATTTGCAAATCCATTTCCGAAATGCGCTGAGTTCCCGGCAGAAATAGACATCAGGATGCCATTTTCCACCGCTCTGGCAATTGCTTTTTGCTCAGCAGATTCAGGGCTCACAAAGCCTGCAGTAGCTCCAAGGCTCATATTCAGTACATCTGCGCCCAGAACAATGGCATCATCAATGGCTTTTACATAAATATCACTGTACGTAGAAGGCATATTTGGATCATTGCCAAATACCTTAAGCGCAAGGATCTGGGCTTCAGGGGCTACCCCTTTAATGCCGCCGTTTTCTTCATCTCCATTTGCTCCGACCGTTCCGGCAACGTGCATGCCGTGCATCGAAGCATCCGGGCCGATATCGCGGATGGTGTCATTTTCATCCATGTAGTTATAGCCATATGGTACTTTTTCAGAATAATATTTTCCAAGAAGGCCATTGTCTTTTTTAAACTTAGAGATTTCTGCATTCGTTAATTCCTTTTCTGATTCAGCTGCTAAAATCATGTCACGATGAGAAGGATCCATGCCGGTGTCAATGACGCCGACAACCATTCCTTCTCCTTTAAAGCCGTAATCGCGCCATGCTTCTTGTGCTTGAACCAGCTCCTTGCTGTATAGCATATCCGGCTTTTCCTCCGGCCTTTCGTATTCATGAACCACTTGTACTTCGGCCACTTCCGGCATTTCTTCTACAAGCTCGATATCTCCATACATCAACTCAGCACTGAATCCGTTTACTATAGTCGTAAAGCTTTCGCGCTCAATCAGCTTTACCTTATTCCTTTTAGCACGATCCTTTACTTTCTGCTGTTCAGCCAGCTTTTCATTTTTCAGTTCCTTCTTTGTGTCATCTGGCAGCTCCTTATACCTCTTTTTTTGTTTTTGGGCATAAAGGACCGCTGGCTCAGATTTCATCTCCACAATGACCCTGACAATATCTGTGTTCTTATACTGCTTGTCCAGTTCGCTTTTCTTAATTTCCTGGATGGTTTTGCGATTCTCTTCCCCTTTCGTATTCTGCTGTTTTTCAGGTACTGCTGCCACCGCTGCAGAACTCGAAAACATGAAACTAAACATTAATAAGACCGCTGCTGCTCTTCTTATCCTCATCCCTTACCTCCTCTGCACTATTCAGAATTTTCCTTCATTATAAAGGTACCATATTCCAAAATTTTCATATAAGGTTCAAAAGACCTGTTAAGAAAACTTCTATACCAGTTAAAAAGAACCATTTCTTGAATAAAAAAATCCCCGGCACACAAGTACCGGGTTCAATGATGAGGAAGGATCGAGGATATTATTGATTCTCTATAAGGAAGGAGTATTTGCGGGAAAATATTTTGCAGGAAATTTAATTGATTGCAGTGAAGCGGCGTTGCGCGGAAGGTTCTTGAGGGTACCCGTTCGCCATTACATTTTCCCGGATGAAGAATTCAAGCTGTATGACGCGCTTGCTTAGGTCGTCCACCCGCTGATTTGACCTGCCCAGCATTTTAATTAGGCTTTCAAGCAGTGATTCAAGTGTTTTCTCTCTGTCCGACACGCTGTTCAAAATGGCAGCTCCTCCTTTATGACTGCCACTGGAACTTCTTCAGCCCTTCGCGGTTCCAGGAAACGGACCATTTCCGCTACCACTTCGGTCACATAGACCCGCTTGTTTTCCTGGTTATCATAATGCCTTGTTTGGATTCTGCCGGTTATTCCAATCAGCGATCCCTTTCGGCAATATTGGGCAGTGTTTTCGGCTGTCTTTTTCCATAGCGTGCATGAGACAAAATCAGCTTCAATTTCACCCTTTTGGTTGCGGTATTGGCGATTAACAGCCAAAGTTACATTTGTAACAGGCGTGCCTTCCTGTGTTCGTTTCACCTCCGGATCCCTAGTCAGCCTGCCAACGAGTGTAACTTGATTGATCATGTTATCAACTCCTTTCTTTGATGAACCCATCATACTGCCTATTACCGCTATATGTAAAAATGCTAAAATTAGATTTTATTCGCATTTTTTCAACAAAAACATCCCCAAAAATTGAATTTTCCCCCACTTTCTTCGGAAAAAGCCTTCGAAAATTCAATTTCCGCCTTCTCTAAAAAGAAAATTCGACAAATCGCCCAATTCGCTTTCAGCTGAGCCTGTGTTATAATTTTTATATACATTTATCGGAAATCTTTCGCGCACAAATAACGAGATGGAGGTAAAAAATGAAGACATTTAAACTTGTTTCTCTGCAGTTAGTCGAAGAAGACGGTCTGGTGGATATTGAATTGGATGATGGGCTGATCATCAATAAAGAAGACGAAAAAAGCAACTGGCTTCTTGAGGCCTACGTTAATAAGTCATATTTTGAATATTTTCAGAAACGTGCTGACAAGGATGACGAGCTGACGATTCGGGTGGTCATCACTAAGAGAGAAAATGATCCAGCCGCTTTCCAGACGAAAATTACCTCTATCAATGAGCTGGAAGATCATATCAGCATCCTGTTCGAAGGCTCATTAAAAAGAACAAAGAACGATTATGCAGAATTGCTGCTTCAGGACTTGCTCGGCAAAGGCTTGAAAGGGGACAATCTCCTGGATGAATTCAAAGTCAAAATGCAAAGCAAACCGCGCCTTGCCTCATCTAAAAAAACAGATAAAGAAACTCCCGTTCAATAAGGACGGGAGTTATTTATTCAAATAAATCTATTTAAATTTTCCGGGCATTAATGCAGGATCGAACTTTCAAATGCTTCTTTACCTTCTATAAGCTTTATATTTAATTGCTGGATAATATATTCAATATCCTGTTTCCTGTAATTCCGAACCGGAAGTTTTTCCTGAAAAGCTTGATAATAAAGTATAGAAGCCAGTTTTAATTCGGCTTCTTCAGCTGGCATTAAGAGCTCTGTTTTTTTTTAATTTCAGCTTTAAGCTTCTCTATCACGTACTTTGCTTCCATCTTGCAAGAGTAATCATACTCTTCACCTAGCTGTTTTTGGAGCTGTTCAATCTCTTCCAGCTGTTCCTTTATAGGCTCTTCTGACAGGATTTTATTTATAATTTCATTTATCTTGGCAGCCAGCTCTTCATGAAAAGCAGCGTCCGTTTTAGTCTCTTCATTCACTTTACTGTACCAAGATGAATGATTATTAATGTATTCGCGCCATTCATTGATAAAATGATGCAGGTTAAATTTGTCTTCTTGCCAATCAATTCTGCTCATATAATTTTCAAAAGAAGTAGTTATGGAACGAGAAATACTTATTTTTATGCCTTGTGTAAGATCTTTAAATGCCATCCTTGTAAAAGTACCCCCCAAATTTATTGATACCTCTATAATCCTGTTTAAGATTAATCATAACATAAAAACATTACCATAAATAGACGATAATTGACAAAATTTTTATTGTTCACTATGTAAAATGCCATATAAGAAAAGCGCAAGACGCCTTGCGCTAGACCGTTCTCTAAGTTCAAAAGGATATATTCTGATATTATAAAAAAGGACAGGCGGCCCCGTCCTTTTTCTTCGTTATTATTGATCTTTGTTGTTTTCATCCTGCATATCAAGGTTGTCTTCTACAGCATCTTCGCCCGGCTCGTTGTTATCTTCCATCATATCACCGTCATCATCCGTGTTGATGTCATTGTCATTGCCGTTCTCATTCAGCTCGTTTGTCACGTCGCCGTTTTCGCCATTCTCACCATTCATATTGCCGTCTTCTTCCATGATTGTATCGTCTTCCGGCGGCGGCTCCTGGTCATCTGTCGCACAGCCTGCTAATAGCATAGCTGAAAGAACTGATCCTCCGATAAGTTTTAAAAGCTTTTTATTCATCGTAAAAGCTCCTTTCCTAAGATGTATTTGTTGACCTCCTTCACTGGTCTTCCTTTATATTTCCCAAAATCCGCAACAACTTGCATATTATTTCGTTTCTTTTCCTGCAAAAAAAATCCCGTACGCCATGTACGGGATTTTACTGATTCTAACAAGACAAGATCTTCGCATGAATAGAGCTGATACCCTTTTATAGCCTCTTCGTCCGCAAACCCATCTTCATCTAAAAGCCACACGTTACGTAATTGAACGTCAGCACAGACCTCATATGCAGAAATCAAAATCACCAGCAACTCCCTTAAACAGCCCGCATGATTATGGGCTGCTTAAACGTCAGCGGGAACACCTTGATCCCATCCTATAAATTTCGGCCATTTCCTGAACCTTACGTTTTGCTGAAGGGAATTGTGAATCATAATCCGGTCCTCTATCGCTCAATCGCAAATAAAATTTCTGCCTCCATTGCCACTTCATCATCCACTTTGGCAACTGCTTTCCCTTTGCCGATTCCTCTTCTGACAGAAAGCAATTCGACTTCCATGATCAGGGTATCCCCAGGACGCACTTGGCGCTTCCAGCGGCATTTTTCAACACCTGCGAAGAATGCAAGCTTTCCTTTGTATTCATCCAGAGACAGCAATGCAACAGCACCTGTCTGCGCACAAGCCTCCAGCGTCAAGCACCCGGGAAATACATTGTAATTCGGAAAGTGGCCATTAAAAACTTCTTCATTGGCACTTACATTTTTCTTTCCAACCGCTCTCTTCCCTGGCTCCAATTCCTCAATGGAATCCACAAACAAAAACGGATAACGGTGCGGGATTATCTCTTTGATTTCTTCAACGTTTAATTTCACTAAAACTCGCTCCCTTAAGGTATGTATTAATTAGCACCTGATACTAATAATAGCTTACGCTTATTTTACTAAAAAAAGCGGATTAGGGCAAAATGCCTTATTTGTTCCAATAAGAAAAGCGCAAGGCGCCTTGCGCTAACAGGTATCTAAGTTCAAGAGGATATAAATTCTGGTATATTAAAAAAAGAAGGAACCAAGCCCTCCTTCTCTATCGTTATTCCTTCTCAATTAAATCCACCATATGCATCCACGTGGATTTCGTAAATATATCCTTTACTTCCCCGTTGCCCAATACACCATATCCGACGGCTGCTCCGGCGATAACGCTCAAGAAAATGAAAAGTGCTACAATAATAACCCGAAGCCAGATCGGAATAAGGCGAATGCGAATCCGCCCTTTAAGCGGCGCTTCTTCTTTGCTGCGGTCTTTTTTCTGTTGTTCGCGCGTCTTGACTGCTTCTTGATTACTGTTGTTTACAGACATTTTATTTCCCCTTTTACCTAACGTATTCCGTTGACCAGCCCCATCATTTGATCGGCCATCGATACGGATCTTGATTGAAATTGATATGCTCGCTGCAAATTAATTAAATCCGTCATTTCCTTAGACATATCAACATTGGATTGCTCAAGGGCACCTTGAACGATTCCAATTTGTCCGCGGATGGCTCCATTCAGCTCTGTAAAAATCTCCTCGCCATCGACACCTTCCGGAAGGCCAAGCAGATTTCCGCCAATTTGCTCCAGAAATTGCGGTTTGTTCATTTGAACAACACCCAGGTTAAATTCCTGCATATCCCCATTTGCAATTTCCGCTATCAAGCGTCCATTTTCGGTCACTTTATAATGTTGAGCCTGTCTATTTATTATAATCGAATTGTTGTTTTCATCAAGAACAGGATATCCATCTCCCGTCACAAGCATGGTCTCATTTTCAGATACAGGTGTTAAGTAGAAAGCGCCATCTCGTGTAAAACGGACAGCTGCCCCTTCATTTGTCTGCTCCAATACACGGAAATACTGACCTTCTTTTGTTAAGGCCATATCAAGCGGGCGTTCTGTCGATTTGAGGGCTCCCTGTTTCATCACGATTTGAGATTGTGCCAGCTTTGCGCCAACTCCCTGCCGGATGCCTGCCGGCGTGATTCTTTCCGTTTCAAGATCCATGTTTTCTTGATTGTTGAATTGCTGAAAAAGCATGTCGGTAAAATGGGCTTCTTTTCGCTTATAGCCCGTTGTACCGATATTCGCGACATTATGGCTGACGATATCCATCTGTTTTTGCAGCTGGGCCAGTGTATTGGTGGCTGTGATCATTGTTCTGTTCATGTTTTACATCCCCCTATTGGGTGTTACCCGATCCGTCCAATTTCGTTTGCGGCTTTTTCCATGCTGCGGTCATAAGCCTGTAAAACCTTCTGGTTGGCTTCAAAAGAACGATAAGCCGTCAGCATGTCTGTCATGGTTCTTGATGCATCCACATTCGAACGCTCCAAATAGCCCTGCTGCAGCTTGAATTGCACACCTTCAGCATTATAAGCACTTTCAAGCACACTTTCCTCCGTTGCCGCGAATAGGCCGTCGCCTTCTTTTCTCAAGCTTTCGGGATTCCCGGCATAGGCAATCCCGAGCCTTGCCGTTTCACCGGCTTCACCGGTTAAAATTCCGCTCTCATTCACGGCGAAACGGTCACTTGCAAGCTGAATCCGCCCGCCTTCCTCATCCAAAATATAGAAACCGCTGGCAGTCGTTAAAAAGCCCTCGCCATCAAGTGTAAAATTGCCGTTCCTTGTATAGCGGGGCTGTCCATCTGCCCCTGCTACAGTATAAAACACCGTTCCCCTCAGGCCGCTTTCCGGATTAACCGGAAGATTTATATCCAACAGAGCGAGATCCGTATTCAATCCCGTTTCCGTCAAATCCCCCTGCACAAACGACGGCAGCGATTCCTGCATATAAACACCAGTATTTACTGTTCCAATCCGATTGGAAAAAGGAAGATTCAAGCCTTTTTCAGTTGGGATGGACTGCTGATCGATCCGCTGCAGCAGCATCTCCGGAAAAGCTCTCATACTCGTCTGGTCCGCTTTAAAGCCAGGCGTATTGGCATTTGCCATATTATTCGTCAGCACTTCCGTCCTCCGCTGCTGTGCAAGCATCCCGGAAGCTGCCGTATAAAACCCTCTAAACATCGAACTCACCTCTCCCTTCATAACAAATCCGCACACGTATTCACGATACTTCTATTATAAGAAAATTTCCGACAATAACCAGTAGAAAATTGAAGAAAAAAGTCAAAATTTGAAAAAAGTTATCCTTCTATTCTAATCGGCAGGAGTGATTGAATGTTTAACGTAACATATCGGTACTTATTGTTGAGAAATCCGTCGCGAGGCAATTTCCTTTTCGATGGGTCAGGGCATTTCGGTCCGTTTGCCATGTTTATCGGTCAGATTTACAATATATCGGTCAGATTTTTATTTTATCGGTCACTTTTTAATTTTATCGGTCACTTTCCCAATTTATCGGTCACTTGGCGCCGCATCAGTTTTTCAACAATTGCATAATCGAAATAGGATTTAAAGCCGGTGCGCGCTTTGTTAGCCTTTGCTGCGTCTAAAATATATGTTCCCACAGAAAAACCTGCCATAAAGGCAGGTTTCATTTCTTTATCCTAACTTCCTCTTAGGAAGCTTATCAATATTATCAAGCATGATGCCTGTTCCAATCGCTACACAGTCCATTGGATTCTCCGCAATCAGAACCGGCACTTTCAGCTCTTCAGCGAGAAGCTGATCAATGCCATGAAGAAGTGCGCCGCCTCCTGTTAAAATCACACCGCGGTCAATGATGTCAGCCGATAATTCCGGCGGTGTTCGTTCAAGAACACTTTTCGCAGCCTGAACAATCACTTCAACAGATTCAGCTAAAGCCCCTTGAACTTCATCAGAGCGGACAGTTATCGTTCTCGGAAGTCCGGATACCATATCCCGGCCGCGGATTTCCATTTCTTCTTTTCTGCCGCCTGGGAACACAGTCCCAATGGTCACTTTAATATTTTCTGCGGTTCTTTCACCAATAAGAAGCTTGTACTGTTTTTTAACAAACTGAAGAATTTCGTTATCAAACTTATCTCCGGCCATTTTAATCGATGAAGATGTCACAATGTCACCCATTGATAAAACAGCCACATCCGTGGTACCGCCGCCGATATCGACAACCATATTTCCGCTTGGCTGGAAAATATCCATGCCTGCACCGATGGCAGCTACCTTAGGCTCTTCTTCAAGATAGACTTTTTTGCCCCCGCTTTTTTCGGCTGCTTCTCTAATCGCTTTCTGCTCTACTCCTGTAACGTTCGTAGGGCAGCAGATCAAAATGCGCGGCTTGGACAAAAAGCCTTTTACATTCAATTTGTTGATAAAATGCTTCAGCATTGCTTCCGTTACATCAAAGTCAGCAATAACCCCATCTTTTAAAGGGCGGATGGCAACGATGTTTCCGGGTGTGCGGCCGACCATGCGGCGCGCTTCTTCTCCCACTGCCAGCACTTTATTCGTATTTTTATCAATCGCCACAACAGACGGTTCATTCAGCACAATTCCGCGGCCCTTTACGTGGATCAGCACATTAGCCGTTCCTAAATCAATCCCAATATCCCTAGCAAACATTTCTTTTCGTTCCTCCTTGCAAAATGGCCAGCTTATGTCCGCAGCTTTGAAGCTCTCTCTATTTCGGCTTTCTTTAAGCGAACTTCGCTTGTAGATTTTTCTGTAAATGTTTAAGTGATTATTATTCGCATCAGCAGTTTAAGCCGCGCAAAAAAATCAGTTCTTTTATTAAAAGAATTGATTCTTGCCCGGCGTTCATTAGGAGTCCTAGTCTATACGAACCAAGTTCTATCCTAATTTTATATTTTAACACATTCAATGTGAATGGAGTAACATTTTGACAAATAATGTGAGCCATTTTGAGGAAATTTATCGTAAAAAGAGGAATCAACTGAAGGCGGCTGAGAAAGGGGCCTAAAAGCATAAGGGAAGGCCGCTAATCTGGCCAGAAGCACATCTTATGATCTCGGAGCCCCGGGAGCCGCATTTGAGGTTTCACAGAACTATTTGGAACTGTACAGCTTTAAAGAAAGATGGCGCAGCTCGGCTTATATAATCCGTTTGAATCCTGAATCGCCTTAAGCTGGCACCCCGTCTCATTTAACTGGCTCTTCTTCCATTTCTTCTTTTTTATACTTCATTTTTGTGGCTTCACCCCCGCGCAGATGGCGGATTGATTTATGATAATCCAGTATTTCCTTTACTTCGCTTGCCAGTTCAGGATTGATTTCAGGCAGTCTTTCCGTTAGGTCTTTATGGACTGTACTTTTGGATACGCCAAACTCCTTCGCAATTACGCGAACCGTTTTTTTCGTCTCCACGATGTACTTTCCAATCTTGATAGTTCTCTCTTTGATGTAATCGTGCACACCACTCGCCCTCCCCAATTTGGATGTGAGAAGTGTGAAATGAGACTCGCCTTTTGCTATGGTTTATACTGTATTCCGCATGGCCCCTGCTTAAGCAGAAACGGGACAATGAAGATCCGTATTCATGCGGCTGAAAGACAATGCCTTCAGCTTGCGGTAATTAAACATGTCCTCAACTCATTCATTGGTTTCAGTAAAACGATCCCTCACCTCAAACGTTCTCTTTGTAAGGTTTATAACAGTTTATTAGCTTGGTTGATGTAATATGCACGAAAAACCCAATAGGGACAAGGTTTTGTGCAATTTTTTTGAAAATAGGACATCTGGAGGCTGAAAACGGGAAATGTTTTCAAGAATTTCTTTAGGGTAAAGACATATTAACAGCCTAAAGTCCAATGAAGAGATGCCTACATAATTTCCATTCATTTTATCTGCCTAGGTGAAATTCCTGTCTATTCGACAAAAGCTCGTTTTCACCCAGCGTCTTCTTTTCACGAAAAATCTGCTAGTTCAAAGGAAGAAAAGCTAAAAAATGTAAAAACAAGAGCCGAAACAGCTATGATCCTTTGGAAAAATGAGTACAAGGAATCTAATTTAACACTTAATCTTAAAGGAATTTATCCCTATTGTGATAGCCCTGCTAATTCCGTACTATTTGTTCTGAACTCATATTCATATATATGGTTACCTGCCCATAATTACCCAATATCTTAAATAGATAGGATGGTTACAATGCAAACAACAATTACACAGACACGAAAAGGAAGGATTATGAAAGAAAAAAGAAAACAAGCAAAAGCGCGAAGACTAAAAGCAGCCAGTACTGCATTTGCCGCTGCCATCGCAGCTTCAAGCTTTAACGCTGGTGCAAATGGTACCCATGCACTCACAGACACCTATACAGTCCAAAAGGGAGACACCCTATACCAAATATCCAAAGAACACAATATGACGGTCAACGAATTGAAAGCCGTTAATCAGCTGAAATCCCATTTAATTGTTCCCGGACAAAAGCTCGAAGTCCGCATAGAGAAACACACAGAAGAAACCCTTCTGCAGAATGCAGCTATCTATACCGCTGTCCCAGGCGATACATTATGGGGAATAGCCAAACGCTACAGCATGCAAGTAAGCGAGTTAAAGGCTGTAAATAACCTAAAAAGCGATATGATTCTCATTGGCCAAAAGCTTATAATTCAAGAAGACATGGCTGTTACAAAAGCAATAATTGTCGGAGCAGCCGACACCTTTACCGTTGAATTCAAGACTGGCAATGATTACTTCAGATTGCAGGTTCCCTACGGAACTGCCCAGTCTTACCAAAAGAAGGCGGGAGAAGAAGTCGTGGTTGCCCATAAAAACGGAGCTTTGATTCAGATACAGTGATCACAGAAAAAAGCCGGATTTCCAAAATAATCCGGCTTTTTGTTTCATTTTGTTGATCATTTTTTTGTTGGTCAGGCCTTCTTACTGCAAAAAGCACTTCCTCCGCATCCCATATGCAGTGTGCCCTATCCAGCCAGACAGAAACCGCCCAACCATCACCACTCACCCGCCCACCAACATTTCAACCACAGCTCCTACTGCCTAAAACTGCATGGATCTCGTCTGGCTTTCAGTTGCTTTGAGGAGCTCTCCCCATGTGATGTACCCCCTATCCCTAAATTGCAAAAGCAGTTCGACAAACAGATAGGCGGTGGTGAGCGCATCACCCACGGCACTGTGGCGGTCATATATACGGGTTCCAAAAGCCATTGCGTATCTTTCCAGATCACGCATATCGTACGAAGGGGCCATAAAGCCAATCAAATCCAGTGTGTCGATTGTGAGGAAATTTTTTAATTTCAGATTTTCCCTCTTAAACTCGCTTTTCAATGCAAGCGCATCAAAACTGACATAGTGGCCAACCAGGCAGACGGTTTCCCTCGATTCGACATAATCAAAGAAGCTTAACATCGCCTCCAGGACTTGAGGTGCGCCTTGCACCCGTTCATTGGAAATGGCGGTCAATTCTTTTATTTCCCGAGAAATTTGTCGATTTGGGTTCACGTAGGTTTGAAAAATATCCTTGCCGCAAACTTCCAGCCCCTTCACTGGAACTGCCCCTATTTCAATGATGCGGTCAGCCGCGGAAACCTGAAATCCTGTAGTTTCTGTATCAAATACGACAAAGTTCAAGTCTTCCAAAGAAGTGGATAACGGAATCGTTTCATAAGTTAAGGAACAAGCTATATTTTTTCGCCGAAAAAACATTATCAGCCTCCTGCTGGAGATCTAAACAGAGAAATGTGCAAACACTTGGCTCTGCAGGTCTCTTAATGTCTTCAAGCTTAAGATCAATTCTTCCTTTTCACGTGTAGACAATCTTGCAAACGATACGGTTGAGGTTAGAGCATTTCCCGCTTTAGCCTGCTGCCGCCGCTGAGTGACATACATGGTTAAAACGGTACTCACTGCCTCCTTCAGGTCCCATGCAAATGCCTTTGAAAAGACTTTTTCTTTTTGTAAAAAATCAATTTTTTCAATTGGTGTACCAGAGTGCTTCCCATGCAATAGTGACAGGATTTGCAGGCTATGATGGTATGGAAACAGAACCTCTTTTTTCATATCAATGGTTTTCCGTTCAAGTTTAAATAATGAACGGATTGGCTGTTCAAGGGTTGGAATCTGATTCTCCTTTTCAAGCTGGGCGAGACGGTATAAGAAAATCCTTGATCTCTTCAACTGCTCATCAATCATTCTTTCAAGCTGATCATGCAGCTTCTCACTGCCGGCAATCATCCGGTATGAGAAAAAGTTTTGCGCCAATAATAGATTCTCGTTGGTAGATTGGAGCATCCATTTGCGGACTCTATCTTCCCATTCCGCTATAGACCCGCGCCAGCTCTTTTCACTGCACATCATCAATCCCTTGCATCGTGCATACCCGGCTGCTTCCATATTCGATGTAATCTCTTCCCCCAGCTCCTCAAAGTAAGCAGATGCCTCTCCTTTTTCATAGACTAGGAAATGATCCTGATCGGTTAGCATGAATTGCTCTCCCCTGCCGCTGCTTCCCATTTGATAGAAGGCAAACTCGCAAGGCATCTGTTTTTCTTTGTCGTAAAGATGCTCAATAGCAAGCTCTACTATTCTGCCCACAAGCCGATCATACAGCTTTGTGATGATTTCTAATAGGGTTAAAATGGGCATTCTCTCTCGGTTAAGCATATCAATGACATCATAGATAGCTATTTTCACCTGTGGAAGGCTTTCCCTGTCCACTCGCTCGATCTTTTGGATGGTTTTTATGACATTCTCATTTTTCTTCCTTAACAAATCTGATAGAGTGACTATCCCCACTACTTTGCGATCTTCCACAACCGGCAAATGTTTAATCCCTTTTGAAAAGATCAGGGATATGGCATCATAATAATAAGCAGACCTGGATATGGAGACCGGATTCATCGTCATAATCGTTCTGGCTTCAGCTGACAGCTCCAATCCCCTGACAACCACCCGTTCAACCATATCCCTTTCCGTGATGATCCCTTTTAATGATTCCTTGTCTGTCACCAGTACAGAGCTTGTTCTTTTCTCATGCATCAATCGGGCAGCTTCCCGGACTGTCGCATCAGGCCTTACAGCCGCAACATCCTCACTCATGACATCCTGGACGCGGATCATCAACGCGTCATTTTCCCCATAATCCGTAGCGAGCTTCACCTGTTCAGCCAGTGAGGAATAAACATCCTTCAACCGGATGACGACCTGTGTGAGCAGATAATCATGAACGGCCGGGTCATTCCACCTTCTTGTGACCACATCAAACGGGATGAACAGGGCCTTAGCAGCACTAACTGCTTTGACTTCGACCCTCACCTCCGTTTTCACTTGCTTTGCTACACCCAGGAAGTCAGCAAGACTGGAAAATCCAATTATTTCCCCTTTTTGCACAACTTCGAGCACTTCTTTTCTGCCGTTATTCTCATTTTTCACAAAAACCTCTGAAAGACCTTCCAATACTAGCAGAAGGCCTTCCCGTGGATTATTTTTTTTCAGCATGATTTCATTTTTAGCATATTGGCGGACTTCACATAATGAGATGAGGGAAAGGGCTGTGTCAGCGTCCACCCCTCGAAAAAAGGGGTGAAACCGCACAGCCTCCAGATTGTATAAATTATACGGATTTAGATCCATCGTCATTGATCCAAACTTCTCCGTTTTTGTAGGTCATCTGCTCAGGATAGCGAAGATCCATCACTTCATCCTGAATTTTTTGCGAAGGGGCAGCTGTCATAAGCGAAACAATGATATTTGCCGCAAATGCAGCTACGGCACCAAACACGCCAGCTCCAGTATCAATAATTCCCAGGATTGTAAAGCCGCCATATTTAGCTGCGAAAATATAGGCCAGTGTCACACCTAAGCCAACGAGCAAGCCCGCAATGACCCCTTGGGAATTGGAGCGCCTCCACCATACTCCGAGTACGAGTGCAGGAAAGAACGTTCCAGTTGCAAGAGCAAATGCCCAAGCAACAATTTGCGTAATGGCCCCAGGAGGATTAAGCGCAATAAGACCCGCCAATAATGTAGCTGTCACAATCGACCAGCGAGCAACAGATAGACGCGTTTTTTCTGTAGAGTTCGGCTTTAGCACCCGATAGAATATATCATGTGCAAAGGCAGAAGAAATGGCAATCATCAGACCGCCGGCTGTTGATAACGCAGCCGCCATTGCACCTGCAGCCACTAAACCGATGACAAACAAACCAAGATTTGCAATCTCCGGTGTCGCCATAACGACAATATCGTTCGAGATTATTAATTCGCTCCACTGGAGAATGCCATCACCATTGGAATCCGCTACTTGCAGCTTGCCTGTATCCACCCAAGACTTTGTCCATCCAGGCAGTTCGGTAATTTTGCTGCCTGCAACCTTTGTCATCAGGATGAAACGGGAAAATGCTGCATAAGCAGGCGCCGATAAATATAGCAAGCCGATGAATAGCAATGCCCATGCACCAGACCAGCGCGCCGCCTTCATCGTGGATACCGTATAGAAACGGACGATGACGTGCGGAAGACCTGCCGTACCCGCCATTAATGTAAACATTAACGCAATAAACTGCCATTTTGTCCCATTCGTAAACGGCGCGAAGTATTCAGAAATTCCCAGCTCACGATCCAATTCACCCATTTTCCCGACAATCTCTCCATATGATAACCATGGGGCCGGGTTCCCTGTAATTTGCAGGGACATAAAAATAACTGGGACGATATAGGCAATAATCAGAATCACATACTGTGCAACCTGTGTCCAGGTAATCCCCTTCATACCGCCGAATGCAGCGTAAAAGGCAATAAGCACAACGCCAATCATGGTGCCAAGCTTGGCATCAATCTCAAACAATCGGCCAATCACTACTCCTGAACCGGAAAGCTGGCCAATGGAGTATGTGAAACTGATAATAATTGTACAGATTGCGGCAATCACACGGGCTGTATGGCTGTTATAGCGGTCACCGATAAATTCAGGCACCGTGTAGCGGCCGTATTTCCGCAGCTGCGGAGCCAAAAGGAATGTCAGCAGCAAATATCCGCCAGTCCATCCCATAATATAGGCCAAGCCGTCATAGCCGAGAAGCATGATTGTCCCGGCCATACCGATGAATGACGCTGCACTCATCCAGTCAGCGCCAATCGCCATTCCGTTGAAAATTGGCGGAATTCCCCGCCCTGCAACATAGAAATCCGATGTCGCTTTTGCTTTGTTATAAATGGCAATCCCAATATACAAAGCAAATGTGGCTAAGATAATGGATAATGAGACCAAAAACTGTGTATCCAAGTGCCATCCCCCTTTTTTACGTGCCATTTTTTTATGACTTTTTTTATTTCTCTTTAACCGGCTCGAACAGCCGCTCATTTTTAAGCATTAATGATCAAGCACTTTTCCGGAACTGATCTGCTTATTCTTTTCTTCGTCAATCCCATATTTCCGGTCGATTGCATCACCCAGCTTTGCATTAACAAACAGCAGAATAATAAAAGTCAGAACAGCTCCCTGTGCGCCCATGAAGTAATGGAATGGAAAACCGTTAATCGTAATCCCGCTTAAGGGTTCCGCAAATAAGACCACTCCAAAGGAAGCCAGAAATCCAACAGCAAAATAAATGATCATATTCCGTGTCTTTTCTCGAAAATAACGATCCGCTACTTTCTTATCAATTTTCTTCACAACTCCACCCCCGGTTAAAATGATTGAATTAACATGAATAAATAATGGCTGTTTAACAGACTTTCAAGGCAGGAACCACTCCTTTTGAAAATAACTGCAGCGGATATCGCCGCTATTTCACCGGGATCCGCCTAACCGGACCCGGATAACATTCACCTTAAACTAAAGATGAACTTGACTGTATCCATAAAAGGTGCGGGAACAAGGATGATTTGAAAGAGGAAGTAAGCAAAAATCGACAGGAATGGTACCGCCAGGAAGATCGGCCTTTTCTTTCTTAAAGCAAGAAAAAGGCAGACACCGGTAATCACCATCAAAGACAATAAAATAAGCAAATTTGTTTCCCCCTTTCCGGGAAAGCGCTATCATTTTTTTGCCGCTTTCCGCTTCAAGTTTTTTGATGTCCCTCTGTTCTTTCACTTTCTGACTTAACTAAATTTTAAGAAAATTTATACTTCATTATGTACAAAAATTAAATCAAGGTCAAGTACATACTGTAAATATCTTTATTTTTTTGTAAGAATGTACCATGATAGGCGGGAAACCCTTGTCAGATGGATGGCAGAATTGTCGAAAACAATCGTTCGACAACATTCGGGTGGTACCTGGTACCCCACACCAAAAAGAGCCCGCCTATCTGGCGGACTCCGAAATATTAAGCGTCAGTGGATTCAGTTGTGTTTTTGTCAACTTGGTCGTCAGTTTGACCTTCGTCTTCAGAGTTTCCAGCTGGATCTTCTTCTGTGTCAGCTGACTTGTCTTCTTCAGTGTTCCCGGCATTTTCATCTGCAGCTCCAGATTCTTCAGCAGAACCTTCGCCCTCAGTATTGCCAGACTCATCTAAAGACTTGTCCTCAGATGGAGCAGCTTCGTCGTTTTCTTCCGTTGCACCGCTGTTTTCAGCTGCGTCTGCTTTGTCAGTTGTGTCTAACTCCTGCAGAGCGCTTAGCGGCTTATTGAAGTAATCAAGCGGATTGACCGGCAGTCCATCTTTGCGGATTTCAAAGTGTACGTGTACGCCTGCTTCTTCATTAAACAAGCTTTCGCCTGCTTTCGCAAGTGCATCACCTTGTTCTACCTGATCGCCAACCTTAACATTCATCTCTGTAACAGATTGATATTGTGTTACAATTCCTTTGTCATGCTCTACTTCAATAACATTGCCCAACAGTGCATCTTCTTCTACCTTGGTAACTTTCCCGCTTAATGCAGCTAGTACATCAAACGTCTCTCCATCCTTAGTGGCAATATCAATACCTGTATTCGGATGGTATGTGTTATTGTAAAATACTAGAGCCGCTTCCTGTTCTTCCGCTTTGCCGTCATAGTCATAGAATTGTTTTTGAATAACGCTTGAGTCTGGATCCTTAACAGGCATTACGAAGTTTTCCATTGCACGGTTAACTTCCAATGCGGGCTCGTCGTACTTCTTGCCGGTAATGTCAGTGGCTTCGTAGTCGTAGCTGTCTGTGTCTGTAGCGTTGTCGCTCGATTGGTACCAAAGAACACCGGTTAGAATGATTGCTGCACTTGCAATGTAGATAGCTGGGAATGCCCACCGCTTTTTCATAAAGCGTTTAAAGCTGGAATCTTGAGAAGATTGTTTCTTTTCTTCCTCTCTCATTTATCATCACCTCAGCAATCAGTCTGAACAGATTGAGAGGATTATATACCTTTCTTAAAAAAAATTTTTTGTGTTTATTTTTCGACAAAGATTTTATTTTTATGCAGATAACAGAAAAATTTTTAAAGGAGTTTTGGAATATGTTTAAATGGGTCATTAGGATTCTTCCCTTCCTATATATGGGGCTGATCTGGACTCTCTCAGGCCTGCCCCATAACGCGGTTGTAGAACTGCCCGATTCTGCCGTTGACCGGTTTATTAAGGAATCCCTTCACCTTGTCGAGTTCGGCATTTTATATGTACTATTGGTCTTGGCGGCCTTGACTGCCGGCAAGCTGAGCCCTGCAGCAAACATTCTCTTGGCTGTCTTTGCCTGCTTTTACGGGATAGTGGATGAAATCCACCAGTCTTTCGTTCCCTATCGCTCTGCCACACTTATCGACGCTGTAAAAGACATGACAGGCGTTTTGCTGTGCTGGTACTTAATTAGCCGTGCTCTTTTTCACGGACGGTTTAAGAAACTGGCTTCCATTCTTTCTATATTTATAAGGGCAAATGGAAAAGGCTGATTCTGCTATAGAATCAGCCTTTTGATTATTTTTTCGCTGTGATTTTTGTAAGCAGCTGGTCAGAAGTCGCAATTTCAACACCTTGATAGTAATGGGACACAATTTCTTTGTAGCTCTTTCCTTCGGATGCCATTCCATTGGCGCCATATTGGCTCATGCCTACTCCATGGCCATAGCCTTGGGTATTGATGATTATAGTGTCTCCCTTGCGTTCCCAAGTAAAATCCGTCGATTTCAAGCCGAGCTTCTCCCTGATGTCCTTTCCGCTGACAACTTTCCCGTTAATATCTACCTTGGCAACCCGCTGGCCGGCTGTTCGTTCGGTCACAGTGCCAATCGTGCTTTTGTTAGGAAGCTTTACACCCAGTTTCTTTTCAAATTCCTGTACGGTGAATACCTCTCTTCCGTTAAACTTTGGAGACTGCAGATCCCATTTGCTTTCCACACTTTTCAGGTATGGAACAGAATTTGGCCAGATGGCCTCGGAATTCTCGGTAAAGCCATTGCTTGTTGAGAAAAAGGAAGCCGTAATCGGCGAGCCGTCAAATGTGAGGATTTGCCCTCTCGTTGCAGTAACCGCTTCTCTTACCTTCTCCATTTTCCACTTGTAATCTTGTTTCCATTGCTGCTTTAATTCATCATCATTTTTATAAACCTGGTGAATCACTGTATCGTATACTAATGCCCCTTCAGGGAGTTCCAGGCTATCTTTGCTCATCATTTGTTTGACAATAAACGTCCTTGCTGCCAGTGCCTGTGCCTTCAAAGCTTCTTCTTCAAATTCAGCCGGCATTTCCGATGCGACTACCCCGGCAATATAATCCTCCAGCGGAACAGTCTCCAGCTTTTTCTGTGCCAGGCGATAAACCCCTACCTCTATGGCAGGCCCTTGTGGGATTTCTGCCGCCGTCCCGGTTTTCGTCTCCTTTTTAAGCTCTTCGCCAAGCTTCCCGCTCACGTTTCCTTCTGTGAATGGAATGACAAGGAGAGCAGGAACAACAAGGGTGACGGCAAACAACAATGCGGCTAGTACGATGAAAGGTTTGAATTTTGTCATGTTTTAAGCCTCCATAGCAACAAAATAATTCTTACTCAATTCATATTTATGGCTATGGACAAGCTAATATGCTAACAGAATGGATCAGGATGATTTTTTATCATAATAGATTTTGGAATAGGTTTTGGGATTGTGTTTAACATTTACTTCTGTATTTTAATGAAAAGAAATCCGTTCGCGGAGTTTGCCAGAAGCTCAGTCTTCCACTTATCTATCATGTTTTTCCTTTTATCTCGCAGATTTTATATGTAACAGGTTCAGGATTTATCTAGCATATCCCGGAATATTTCTAACATGACACACAATTTCCGGCCTCTAAAGACTGCTTATGCACCCCTTTTGCTTTTTATGCTTCACTTTTTGAATGTATGAATCTGCTTTTAAAATTTATGCTTCTTTCTGTTCCATTTTTGCATCTCTTTTCAAATTATATGCACCACTTCCCGCCGCACCATGGGGCCAGTTATTGACCGAGCGCTCAATCAACGAAAAATAACAATACCAAAAAACCGCAGAATCGATTTGTCAGTCCTCTGACAGCTCGATTCTGCGGTTTCATTCAGGAATGCGCGCAAGGCGACTATTTACGACGACATTTATGGCCGCCTTGATAAGCATTTCTTATGCGTTCATGTCTGAAACATAGCTGGTATTTCCAGCTGGTGTTTCTTGCACTTCCGTCATGCGTTCAATATCCGCGCCTAAAGCAGCAAGCTTATCATGGAAGTTTACATATCCACGGTCAAGGTGCTTAAGCTCTGTAACGCGTGTAACGCCCTCTGCAACCAATCCAGTCAGAATTAATGCTGCAGCCGCACGGAGGTCGGTCGCAGCCACTTCTGCTCCCTGCAGGTTGCTCGGTCCGTTCATGATCACGGAACGTCCCTCAATTTTTATATCAGCGTTCATGCGGCGGAATTCCTCCACATGCATGAAACGGTTTTCGAATACTGTTTCTGTAATCACACTAGTACCTTGTGCGTGAAGCAATAGAGCCATCATTTGTGATTGCATATCGGTCGGGAACCCCGGGTGAGGCATTGTTTTAATATCAACAGCCTTCAGCTTATCTGGACCCAATACTCGAATTCCTTCTGCTTCTTCGATGAACGTAACGCCCATTTCTTCCATTTTTGCAATTAAAGAAGTAGAATGCTCTGGCACAGCGCCTTTTACTAGAACATCTCCGCCTGTAATGGCGGCTGCCACCATAAACGTTCCTGCTTCAATGCGGTCAGGGATGATGTGATGTTCTGCACCAAACAGCACGTCAACACCTTCAATACGGATCGTTCCAGTTCCTGCCCCTTTAACCTTGGCACCCATTTTATTCAGAAAGTTAGCCAAGTCCACAATTTCAGGTTCCTTCGCAACGTTTTCTAAAATGGTTGTACCTTTGGCCAAAGTTGCAGCCATCATAATATTTTCCGTAGCGCCCACACTAGGGAAATCAAGATATACTTTTGCTCCATGCAAGCGGCCTTCTGATGCTTCCGCTTCAATAAAGCCATTTCCAACCTTTACTTTCGCACCCATCGCTTCAAAGCCTTTTAAATGCTGATCGATTGGGCGGGAACCGATTGCGCAGCCCCCTGGCAATGCAACACGGGCACGGCCATTTCTTGCTAATAAAGATCCCATGACTAAAACTGAAGCACGCATTTTGCGTACATATTCAAAAGGTGCTTCTACCTTTAACTCTCGAGATGCATTTACTGTTACTGTATTATTTTCAAACTCCACTTCGGCGTTTAAATAGCGTAATACTTCATTAATAGTATATACATCGGAGAGTGTTGGGACATCACGAATTACGCTTTTGCCATCACTTGCCAACAGTGTTGCGGCGATAACCGGTAAGACAGCGTTTTTTGCTCCTTCTACTTTGACAGTACCGCTTAACCTATTTCCGCCGCGGACGATGATTTTATCCAAAGTGTATTCCCCTCCGCGTCCAATTTCTCTATATTAATATTCAATCGTTATAATGGGTGTGCCAATAACTATGTTTGTCCTGGCGCCCATTCCTTTTGTCCGTAATCCAAGCTGCATGTTCATTTCCTTGCCATTCGTCTCAATGGATTCACCCAGAAGCGGTGAATAGGCTGATGTTGAAATGAATTGGTCTTCTTTTAGCGCTTCTATTTCTGTTGCATTAAAAGCAGCCAATAACTGATTTACAGTATCAGGCAAAGACTTATTAATCTTATCATTGAATTCGCCTTGGATACAAGAGAAAATTGTGGCATTTCCACGAAAAATGTCAGAAATTTTGCTATTAAGAGCGGCAGCCAGACTCTGATCTTCATTCTTCCAACCTTGACCTTTGGCCTCATAAATTATATACGTTTGAACTTGGCCTTTTGTGGGGGTTGATAGAATTTTAACACTCTCTGACTGCGTTTGGTTATCCACTATGAAAGCTGTTGCTTCCCAGGATTTATCCGTATTTTGGAAACTCCATTCCCAATTAGGATATTTCGCCTGTAATTGATTTGTGAATGCTTTGATTTCCTGAAGGCTTTGGACATTTTCCATTTTTTCTCTTGCATGCAAAGACCATTCTTTGATTAAAATATTCTCGCCCTGCATTTTTGAGGCCAGCGTTAACAGGTCAAGCTCCCCCTTGGCTACAGTCGTTTTATTCCCACTGTTTATCAACATGAAACCAATTATGAAAATAATTGATAATAACATTGCTGCATTTTTCATATCTAAACTCCTCCCCTTAGTACCATTGTTACCAAGGAGAGAGTAAGCATACTAGGGAATTGTCGTCACTTTTTGACAAGCCGAAAGTCAGGAAACTGGCTATTAATAAAGCCTCTTTTTGCATACTTTGAAAAAGCTTTCACAAAATTGTATGTATGCATAAAAACAAGCAACAAAAAGATTTTACTCAAAAATTGTCAAAATGAAAACATGTATGAAGACCTATATTTATAAAAACTTCAACTCGGTTAGCACCGACTGCCGATTGCCCAATTCATGACAATAAGCTTTTTCATAGCCAATAATTTATATTCTGCAAAATAAGCGGAAGCTGCTGGGACCATAGAAGATAATCGAGAAAGAAATTGCTGACTACAGATCCAATCACTATAGATAGCAATACATACAGCACCCGAGCCTGAAAAACATGATTTGCCCGCAATAGCGATTCAAGCCTTAATGCCTGAAGTGCCCACCAGGCCAGCGCGATAAAAGTCAAATGAGACATAATGCTAATCAGCGCCTGTTGCCCAAAACCTGAAATCATCCTCTTCCCTCCCTTACAATTTTTACTGCCTTGCATACCTGTTTTGTGCGCATTAATACCATTTGACGTTTATACTAGCAGGTAAGTTTCATGATTGGTTATTTTTTTGAAAATTAAGTTTTCGTGCTATTTTGCAATCTATACGTCTATTATATCGAATCTTTTCTTTTTGTCGAAAAAAGACGAAGAATAGGGACCACACATCGAAAAATACCACAGTATCAACGTCTGTGGTAGTCTAAAATTATATACTTTCTTATCTTTTAAGAAAAGCGCAGGGCACCCGCCTATCGGCGACAAGCATAAGACGAACCGGCTGAAAGGTTTTTTTAAACCTTTTGGACGCATTGGCTTAGACCCGAGAGCCGATGGCGCCTGGAGCTGGATCGTTCTCTAAGTTCAAAGGGATAAAAAATCGGATATTATAAAAAAAAGAAGGGGAAATCCCCCTCCTCAATTTTTATATGCCCATCATAAAAAGCGAATTACTGAAAGAAGTCAGTGAACTGATTGAAATTTCCCTGCAGAAAATCAAACGCAATATTTGGTACGACTCCAAACAGGATGGTAGCTGCAATGCTGATGCTGATGACTGCTGTCAAAGCTGCCGGAACTTTAATCTTTCCTACATCAGCTGCCGGCCTAAAGAACATTTGCACCATGACGCCAAAATAGTAGAAGTACGATACGACTGTAGCGGCAATCATGATGGACACGAGGACATAATGTCCTTCCTGCGGAACCAATGCGCCCATAAAAATGTTCAGCTTGCCGATAAATCCGGCTGTTCCCGGAATCCCTGCAAGTGACAGCAGGAATACTGCCATCGCAATGGCAAGGAACGGTGCCCGGCGATAGAGGCCAGCAAATTGGCTGATATCCTCAGAGCCGGATTTATGCGTTACATGCTGGATAATCGCAAATGCCCCCAGGTTCATAAATAAGTATGCCCCTAGGTAAAACCACAGTGCATCAAACATGAACAAAGACATGGTGGCAATGACGACTAATAGGTAGCCGGCTTGGGCAATGCTTGAATAAGCAAACAAACGCTTAATGTTCCGCTGCCTTAAGGCTATCAGGTTACCGATAATCATAGTTGCCCCGGCCAGGAACGCTATGTAATCCTGAAGAGTCAGGATCATCGGCATACCCTCGGCATCACCCGATGGCGTATTGGCAAAGATTGAAAACAGGATCCGCACAAGCAGCGCAAAGCCAGCTGTTTTGGAAATGACACTCAAAAAGGCTGTTACTGGTGTTGGCGCACCTTGGTATACATCCGGAGCCCACATATGGAATGGGGCTGTTGCCAATTTAAATGAAAGTCCTACAACAATCATAAAGAATGCAAGGCCAAGAAGGTAAATATGCTGTTCATCGTAAACAGTTGTTAGAAACCCGGCCATTGTCTTAAGGTTAGTAGTTCCGGTCAAACCATAAACATAACTCATCCCAAACAAAGTAATCGCTGTAGAAATACCGCCGTTAATGACATATTTCATGGCAGATTCGTTTGATTGGAGGTTTCTCTTTCTCATGCCTGCCAAAATGTAGGAAGAAATGGAAAGAAGCTCGAGTCCGACAAACAGCGTGATCAAGTCACCGCTTGATGACATCATCATTGCACCAAGCAAAGCAGCCAGGAACAGGTAAAAGAATTCCCCTCTGAATTCCTCCAGCCCTTCATTCAGCTCATAGCTGATGGCAATCAGCATCACCATCGCCGCTCCAATTAAAAGCAGCAGCTTAAACGCTTTAGCAAAGGAATCCAGCCTGAAGGTATCAAATAAAATCGATTCTGTGCTGTGTCCCACAAGCCCTAATAAAGACACCAGGGCTGCCAGGATACCGGCAAATCCAATCCAGCCAAGAATTTTCCGGCTTTGCGCCTTTGGCATAAACAAGTCCAGCAGTGACAGAGCCGTTGCAACACCAAGGATGATGAACTCCGGCGCCATGATGCTCCATTCATATGATAACAATGTTTCAAGATCCATCCTTCATCACCCTCCTATCCCTAGCATGATCGTTTCAAGTGTAGATGTCAGCGGTTCGCTCAGCACGCTTGGATAAACACCAATCAGGACAATTAAGCCAACTAAAACCAGGACAGGAACAAATTCAAATTTCTTCATATCCGTAACTCCGGCAAAGTCCCTATGAGCTTGGCCGTAAGTAATCCCCAGCACCGCACGAAGCAGATAAACAGCGGTCATGATAATGCCGATGGTACCGACTGCAGCCAGTACCGGCATTTCTTTGAAAAGGCCTAGGAAAGCCATAAATTCACTGACGAACCCTGACATTCCAGGCAATCCAAGTGAGGCCATTGCTCCTGCAAGCAGGAAGCCTGCCGTAATCGGCATGCCTTTTGCCATACCGCCAAGGTTTTGGATATTGGATGTTTGTACGCGCTCATAGAACACACCCACAAGGAAGAATAATAGCGCGGCAATTAACCCGTGTGATACCACCTGGAAAATGGCCCCTTGAATTCCGGCTTCATTTAATGCCCCTACACCGATTAAAACGATTCCCATGTGGGAAATAGAAGAGTAGGCAAGCACCATTTTAAAATCTGTCTGAACGAATGCCAGGAATGCTCCGTAAAGTAAATTCACTACTCCGAGCACAGCCAGCAAAACCGCTAAGCTTTGGAATTGATCGGGAAATATCCCCATCCCAAAGCGGATTAAGCCAAATGCTCCAATTTTTAGAAGCACGCCGGCATGCAGCATAACAATGGAAGGCGGCGCTTGTACGTGAACCCTTACCATCCAGCTATGCAGCGGGAAAATGGGAAGCTTAACGCCAAATGCGATTAAAAGGGCAATCAGCATGCCCATTTTCATATTTTCAGTGATTGGCGCTACAAGCTGCGGATTGTCTGCACTCATTGCCGCCATCAAAGCATCAATATTCGATGTGCCTGTTCGGGCAAATAGCACCATAATGACAATCAATAGGACTGCTGAACCAAGTCCGTTGTAGATTAAAAAGCTGTACGCTGCTTTTTCTTTTTCAAAGTAGCCCCACTTCCCGATCAGGAAGAAAGTTGGAATGAGCGTTATTTCAAAGAAAATAAAGAATAGAATCAAATTTTCAGCTGCAAACACACCAAGCATGCCGACTTCAAGAAGAAGAAACAGCATAAAATAGCCCTTCCACTCTTTTTTAATATGAATGGAGGCAATCGCTGCAAGGGTTGATAATACAGCGGTCAGCACAAGCATGATCAATGAGAATCCATCGAGTCCAAGCTCATAGTCAATCGAGAACAGGTTTCCCAGCTGCTCGGAATAGCCGAATTGAATCCAGCTTACTTTTTCACTCAGACTCTCTAGGCTTGCACCTGCCCTGTACTGAAAATAAGCAATCAGCGACAATATCAGCGCAGGAAGGGTAGCCAAAAATCCAACCATCTTTATCAATGATTCCTGTGTTTTCGGCAGGAACGATAATACTAAAATACCAGCTAAAGGGGAGAAAACTAAAAGTGATAGAAAGTATTCAAAACTCATTTTAAGTACCCCCCTGTTACTGCATAGATGACAACTAAAATCGCGAGCCCGACAAAGGCAGCCGTTCCATATGTCTGAATCTGGCCATTCTGGAATTTGGATCCCAGTTTGCCGAGAGATGACGCAATCCCCGCTGCACCATTTACAATTCCTTCAATCAGGAAGACTTCCAGGAATCGAAGGAATGCGCTAAAAAATTTCGCGCCGTTTACGACTGTCAGCTGATAAAACTCATCGATATAGTATTTGTTGTATAAAAGGTTGTAAGTAAGCGGTGCTCTGCTTGTGAGCCAGTCACGGGACAGTGAACGTTTTCCATACATGAGCCATGCAAGGAAGATCCCCAGCAGGGAAACAATTGTGGCAACTGCCATGATCCAAGCAGGACCTTCAATATGACCATGGCCCAATGAGTGGTTCCCCTCAACAAGCCAATCACCAAGGAACGTGCCGAACCATGGAGTATTTACGTAACCCGCTACTACCGCCAATACGCCGAGTACAACCATCGGCATAGTCATGACGCTTGGAGACTCGTGGACATTCTTCATATCGCTTCTTGCTTCGCCTGCAAAAACCATAAAGAATAGGCGGAACATATAAAAAGCCGTGAAGAAAGCGGCAATCACTGCCAGCCAGAACAGAACTGTGTTTCCGTGAGCCCAGGCAGCAATTAAGATTTCATCTTTACTGAAGAACCCTGAGAATAATGGCACACCGCTGATAGCCAGTGTCCCGATCAGGAAAAGCGGACCTGTGAGGCGCAGCTTTTTCCATAATCCGCCCATATGCTCAATGTTCTGTGTATGAACGGCATGAATAACACTTCCAGCTGCAAGGAACAGCAAGGCCTTAAAAAAAGCGTGTGTCATTAAGTGGAATACGCCTGCCACGTATCCCGCTGAACCAAGCGCCAGCATCATATAGCCCAGCTGGCTGACAGTTGAATAAGCGAGTACCCGCTTAATATCTTTCTGTACCAAACCAATGCTTGCTGCAAAAATCGCTGTAAAAGCCCCAATTACAGCTACCGTCATCAGTGCCGTTTCACTTGCTGTAAAGAGCGGGAATAAAGCTGCTACCAAGTAAACACCTGCTGCTACCATTGTCGCAGCATGGATTAAAGCTGAAACAGGCGTCGGGCCTTCCATTGCGTCCGGAAGCCATGTGTGAAGCGGGAACTGACCCGATTTTCCGATCGCTCCAACAAAAATGAGAATCGCCGTTAACGTAATCATTGCCGCTGAGATAGAGCCTGCTTCTGCAGCAGCAAAAATTTCATCATATTCGAAGCTGCCGACCTGCCAGAATAATAGTATCATTCCTATCAAAAGGCCGACATCGCCAATACGGGTCATAATAAATGCCTTTTTGGCTGCCGCCTTTGCTTCTTCTTTGTAAAAATAGAAACCGATCAGCAAGAATGAGCCAAGCCCGACAAGCTCCCAGAAGAAATAGGTTTGCAGAAGGTTAGGCGAGATGACCAGGCCTAACATCGCAAATGTAAATAAGCCCAAATAAGCATAGAAAACAGGGAAACGGTCATCTCCGTTCATATAGCCTTTTGAATACGTATGTACCAAGAAACTGACGAGTGACACGATCACCAGCATCAGTGCATTTAACTGATTCACTTCAAAACCCGCTGTTAACTGAACATCCCCTATAGTCAGCCAAACGCCCTCCGCCTTGTAGGTAGGTGCGGTAAGTCGTTCAAAAAGCACCAATAACGAGTATACAAGCGAAGCTAAAGTTAACAAGATTCCTATGAAAGCACTCGCTTCTTTAAGACGTTTGCCAAATAAAATCAGGAACAAAAACGATAAAAGCGGGAAAAGCGGTATGATCCATGCATTCTCCATCATTATCACAATCCCCTTTTTTGAACACGCCCTCTTAACTTGGCAGTCCGAGTTGCCGGCGTGTCAGATTGGGACCCTTTAAAGGATCCTTCCAGGCTCTGCATTCAGCCTGTTCTTTCTATATCCTTAGCCGCCGTTTGGCAGCATTTTTCACAAAGTCCGTTTCATTAGTGCTTCATCGTATCCATTTCATCCATATTAATGGTTTTGCGGTTACGGTAAAGCGCAATTAAGATCGCTAAACCAACAGCTGCTTCTGCTGCAGCCACTGCTATGGCAAACAGTGCAAAAACCTGCCCTGTAATAGAAGGTGCAACGCCAAATTTACTAAAAGCTACAAGATTAATATTAACCGCATTTAGCATCAATTCAATCGAAATTAAAACAATCACTGTATTGCGTTTTGTCAATGCACCATAAAGGCCGATACAGAATAGGATCAAGGCCAATGCCAGGTAGGCTTGAATGGGAACAGCACTCATTCCTTCTCCGCCTCCTTCTCATCGTCTCTTTTAGCTAATACAATCGCACCAACCAGAACAGCCAGCAATAAGACAGATGTCAATTCGAATGGAATGATGTATTTCGAATAAAGCTCTATTCCAATCTGTTCTGTATTATTGACATGCAGGTCACTTGGCGTTTGTTCGATATCAAGGTTATAAATGCCGATATAAACCGCAAAAGCGAAACCAAGTACCCCGAGAAACAATAATAGTTTTCTCAAGCGGCCTGTTTTCGGCTCACTTGAGTCATTATGGCGAGTCAGCATAATTCCAAACAGCATAATAATGGTAATCGCACCGGAATAGATCAGAATCTGGACAGCAGCTACGAACTCTGCCGATAAGAGAATATAAATTCCCGCAATACTTACAAAGGTAAAGACGAGCGCGACCACCATATGCACAACTTTGGTAAGGTTCAATAAAAGCACGCCGCCGATGACCGCTACTAAAGCAAGAGACATAAACGCTAAAAACTCACCTGAAAACGTCATGCTTTGTTCACCTTCCGTATATTCTCGTCATTTTCATCAAGCCATTCGAGGTTCTTAAACAACTCATCACGGCTATATTCGGCCAATTCAAAGTTATTGGTCATAATAATCGCTTCAGTCGGGCAAACCTCTGTGCATAAATCGCAAAGGATACATATTTCAAAGTTAATGTCATACGTATCAATGATTTTCCCCTTTTTGGAAGGGTCAGGATGTTTCTTTCCTGTCAGCTGGATGCAATCTGTCGGGCAAATGTTCGCACACTGGTTGCATACGATACACTTTTCCGGATAAAACTTTTGGATTCCACGAAACCGGTCTGGAAGTGGAAGAGGTTCATTTGGATAGTCATAAGTCACTTTTTTGCGCGCCAAGTTTTTTAGGGTATACGATAATCCTTTCGCTAAACCAAGCATGTTTTTCACCCCTTGTGTTATGAAATGTGGAAGCGACTGCCCATTCAAAGAACGCAGACTAAAAGCGCCAAGTCCTGTGGCAACGTCTGCATGACCCGCATCCTCCCAAAAGCTGCCGCTTTCGGTCGTGCGATGACGATGCTGCCGAAGCTTTCCTTGTAGAGCTAGACAGTTCTCGAAGTTCATTGTTTATTGAGGGTGGCCCCCATTAAAATATATTCAATAATTCTTTTAAGATCGCTGTTAAGAAAATATTAGCAAGCGCTACCGGCAGCAGAACCTTCCAGCCAAACTCCATAAGCTGGTCTGCACGCAGGCGCGGGAAAGTACTGCGGAACCAAATTAAAATAAAGATGACAACAGTGAATTTAAGTGCAAACCATACTGCGCCAGGAATGAAATCCAGGAATGGCAGCGGCAGCCATCCACCGAGGAATAAAACAGTTGTCAGTGAAGCCATTGCAAAGAAATAAACATATTCTGCAAGCATAAAGAATGCCCACCGGAAACCGGAGTATTCAACATGGAAACCTGCAACAAGCTCTGATTCTGCTTCAGGCAAGTCGAACGGAACACGGTTTAGCTCTGCGGTGGAGGCGATGAGGAAGACAATGAAGGCAACTGGCTGCCAGATGATAAACCAGCCATTTTTTTGTACTTCCACGATTTCATTCAGGTTTAAGCTGCCTGTTAAAAGCACAATGCCCAATACAGACATTACGAGTGGAATCTCGTAAGAAATCATCTGTGCAGCAGCACGCATTCCTCCAAGAAGGGCGTATTTATTATTGGATGCCCATGCTCCAGTCACAATCCCGACTGTTGTTAACCCGGATATGGCAATGTAATATAGAAGCCCGACTCCAATGTCCGCAAACTGCAGCTTATCAGTAAAAGGAATGGTTGCCAGCACCATAAATGCAGGTGCGAAGGCAATGACGGGCGCAAGGATAAACAGCGGCCTGTCAGCAAGCTTCGGAATCGCATCTTCCTTCAATAGAAGTTTCAATACATCCGCAACGGTCTGGAGCAAGCCCCATCTTCCGCCAACTTGATTCGGCCCTTGGCGAAGCTGCATAAACCCCATTACCTTACGCTCTGCCAGAATGGCGTAAGTAACAAATCCCAAAACAACTAATAGTAAAACGGTAGCAAGCAAGAAGAAAATACCGAAATTCAGCAACCCGGCTTGGGAATATAAAAGTTCTTCTACCATTAACCGTCCACCTCCCCTAGGACAATGTCAATTGCCCCTAAAATAGCAATCAAGTTGGCAATATTTTCACCTTCAAGCAGTTTAGGGAGAATTTGAAGATTATAGAAAGATGGCCTCCGGAATTTTAAGCGGTAAGGTTCCTTTTTACCGTCACTAGCGATATAGCAGCCGATTTCTCCTCGTGGAGATTCGATTCTGACAAACGCCTCCCCTTTTGGCGCCTTGATGATCTTCGGCACTTTTGCCAATATATCGCCTTCTGAAGGGAATTGCCGGGCAGCTTGTTCAAGAATTTTTAATGATTCCTCAATTTCCTTCATCCTCACGTGATAGCGGGACCATGCATCGCCGCCTTCCTGAACTGCCACGTCAAAATCAAAGCGGTCATAGATGGAGTATGGCTCATCTTTTCGAAGATCCCATTTTTCGCCTGTGCAGCGGAGGTTTGCCCCGCTTAGCGAGTAATTAAGGGCGTCATCTTTCGTATACTTCCCTACCCCTTTAACACGGTTCATAAATATTTCATTTCCTGTTACAAGCTGATGGTATCCTTCTAGCTGTTCCCGCATATATGGAATAAATTCTTTTACTTTTTCGATCCAGCCCTCCGGAGCATCCCATTTCACCCCGCCCACACGCATGTAGTTAAACGTTAAGCGGCCTCCTGATATCTCATTCAGCATGTTTATAATCATTTCACGCTCTCGGAATGCATAAAGGAATGGACTTGTCGCTCCAATATCAAGTAAATATGTACCCCACCATACTAAGTGGCTGGCAATCCGGCCAAGCTCCATTGTAATGATCCTCAAATATTCGGCGCGATCTGGTATTTTAATGTCCATCATCGTTTCAACTGCATGCACGAGTATATAGTTATTCGTCATGGCTGCCAGATAGTCCATTCTGTCTGTATAAGGGATAATTTGAGTGTATTGCAGATTTTCAGCCAGTTTCTCCGTTCCGCGGTGTAAATAGCCGATAACCGGTTTCGCTTCTTTAATAATTTCACCGTCGATTTTCAATACAAGGCGAAAAACACCGTGCGTACTTGGATGCTGAGGTCCAACATTCAATAGCATTTCTTCAGTTCGCAGCACTGGTTACACCTCCACATCATACGGTTCATAGTCTTTGCGCAGCGGATGGCCAACCCAGTCATCCCCAAGCATGATCCTATGTAAATTCGGATGGCCCTTAAATTTAATGCCCAGCAAATCATATGCCTCACACTCAGGCCAGTTGGCGCCAGCCCATAATGGCTGCAAGGAATCGATTACCGGTTCATCGCGGTCAATTTTAACCTTCAGAGCGACTGATTGTCGATTTTTGTATGAGTATAGGTGAACATACACTTCCATATGCGTTTCAAAATCGGTTCCATGAAGCTCTGATAAATATTCAAAACCAAGCTGTTCATTATATTTAAGGAATTCTGCCAATTTATAATACGAATCTGCCTTTGCCACTAATGTCGGCACTTCCTTGGACAGATTATTAATATAGGAATCTTCCAGCACATCACTGCCGAGATTTTCTTCAATTACTTTTATATATTTATCAAGATAAGGCTGATTAACAGAAGGAGCTTTCTCTTCTTGAGGTTCAGCTTCTGCTTTAGTGCCGGCAGCTTTCGCTTTTGCGGCTGCCGCAGCGGCTGCCTTTGCTTTTGCGGCTGCAATCGCCTTCGCTTTTTCGTCATCCCCGCCAGCACCGCCTGATGCTGCCAGTTTGGCCTTTGCTGCTGCAGCCGCTTTTGCCTTTGCGGCCGCAATCGCTTTCGCCTTTTCGTCATCTCCGCCTGCACTGCCTGCTTGTTTTGCCTGTGCTGCCGCTTTCGCCTTCGCTGCTGCTGCGGCTTTCGCTTTTGCTGCCGCAATCGCCTTCGCCTTTTCATCATCTCCGGCGCCGCCCGCTTGCTTGGCCTTTGCCGCTGCCGCAGCTTTCGCTTTTGCGGCTGCAGCTGCCTTTTGCTTTGCCAAATCTGGATTTTCTTCTGGAGACTCTTCCTTTCCTTCTCCCTGCTCTTGCGCTTTCTGTTTAGCCAATGCTGCTGCCTTCGCCTTCGCCGCGGCCGCAGCTTTTTGTTTTGCCAGATCCATGTCTTCTGCAGGAGATTCTTCCTTCGCTTCTCCCTGCTGTTTAGCGTTCATCTTGGCAAGCGCTGCCTCTTTTGCTTTTGCCGCTGCCTCTTTTTTCAGCTGTTCAAGATCCTTTTCTCCGCTCATAGGTTAGATCACCTTCTTCCCAGTCTTAGCCTCATAACGGATTTTTTCTTTCAGTTTATTAATTCCATAAATCAATGCTGCCGGATTCGGCGGGCATCCTGGTATGTATACATCTACAGGCACAATCTGATCGACCCCTTTGACAACTGCATAAGACTTCACATAAGGTCCGCCCGCAGTTGCACATGAACCCATTGCAATAACCCACTTCGGTTCGGGCATCTGATCGTATAAGCGGCGAACAATAGGAGCCATTTTCTTCGTCACTGTGCCGGAAACAATCATGACATCTGACTGGCGGGGAGATGTACGGAAGAAAGACCCGAACCGGTCCAAATCATAATGCGAAGACCCCACACCCATCATTTCGATGGCACAACAAGCAAGCCCGAAGGTCATTGGCCACAATGAATTACTCCGCGCCCACGCTTTAATCTGTTCCAAAGTTGCCATAAACACATTCCGCTGCAATTCTTCCATCTCTTCCGGTGTAATATTATCCAACTTTAAATCCATTTCAGCACCTTCTTTTTCCATGCATAAACAAGTCCAATGACAAGCATAAACACAAATATCAGCATCTCAATCAATGCAAAAATACCAAGTTTCTCATACGCCACTGCCCAAGGATATAAAAACACCGTCTCTACATCGAAAATGACAAACATCAGGGCAAAAATATAATAGCGGACATTGAACTGCACCCTAGAATCATGGAACGGCTCAATCCCGCTTTCGTATGTGGTATACTTCGTATCATATGGCTTATATGGACGCAAAAGCTTGCCCAAAAACAAAGCCACCACTGGCAAAATAATCCCCAGGCACAAAAACACAAAAACGATCAAATAGTTATTTTGATATAAATTCCAAAGCTCCATGCCCATCCCCTCCAATGCTGAAACATTTTCTACAACATTTAAACATGTAACCGTAACCATTATAGCACCACAACCCCCACGTGTCGACACAACCTCATACTATTATTGGAAATTCTCTCGGCCGCCGAACAAAGATTTTGCAGCGTTTGAGAGCTCGCTCTCAAAAAGCGAAAAAAGCTTTGTTCGGCGGGGATTCAGCCTGCTGAATCCAGAGACGCGCCAGCTGCTTGCGGAGAGAGAATTTCCATAGCAGCAACCCGGTTGCCGACACGCGCCCCCCTCCCCTGAGCGACCTGCGGGATCTCCCTGAAAGACACCCTCGAAACACATCAGGAGATGACGGAAAAGCGAACCCACCCCAATCGGGGAAACCAGCCCCCACTATGTTGCACGTGATCTGGAGCGAAGCGGAAGATGACGTGCCTGGCATACAGCTTGCCCGCTTCCATCAATAGAATATATGTGCCTGCACTCTCACAATACCATCAAAATCCACTAAACTTTCACAAAAAGCCTTTCCACCTACCATTAAAAAATAAAAAACACCCTCTGTCAGTGAGAAATGTAACACCCGCTTTCTTTTTCCTCTATATAAATAAGGTTCCTATCTATTAAGAACGAAAAAAGGAGAGCTCATCTTCCTGCTCTCCTCCTCAAACCAGCAAATACCGAAGGTATTCCTAAACTAATCAAGATACTCTACTCCAACATCTCCCCATCCTGATAATTCCGCATGAAACTTTCCACCGCTTCTTCCAGTGATCCATTTGCTTCCGGCACCTGTACAAGAACTTCATTTCTCTGCTCAACCGCTTCAACCTTCACATGGTTAAAACGATTAATCTCCAGCTGCACCTGCAGATCCTCCGCTATCTCTTTAGCCTGGAACTGCTCATTCAATAAAAAACGAAAATTCTTCACAAAACTTCATCCCTTCATTACCTTAATATCACTGCCAGCCTCTCTATACTTCCTCAATTTCCCCAATAATATAAATCAATATCCCGAAGGGATGCATGATTTTAAAACTCTTTGACTCATTATGTATAACTTCTAAAATTTATGAATCATACTGCCGATTATTTGCATCACTTTTGTCTTATATGTCACAACTCCCTAAATATATGCACCACTTTCCATCATAATTGCGCCATTTCCAACTCGCCCAAAGTTCGAAGAACCGGAAAAAACTAAAACTTAAAAATAAACTCACCAATATCAGCCAACTATTTTCCAGTATTGCGAAACCATTCCATAAATAGGATGAATTATGGTTATCATTGTAAATAACTTAATCTCTTCTCACTATTTTATCAGAAAATTCTAATGAATAGACTTTTTCTCGTTATCTCCCTGAAATATGCGCAATGAATTTATTACCTTCCTGTTCTTTTTCTCAAAATCTTCTGTGTTAGCATAGAAACCATAAAACATGCTATTAGGAGGTTATTCGATGAAAAAGTACTTATATTACTTGCTAGCGGCAATAACCATCTGGAGTGCAGCTGGTGCCAGCACACAAGCAGAAGAAGCAGTGGTTAATAAGGGAGATACACTTTGGTCAATCGCACAAAAACATGAGGTATCAGTTGAAGATATAAAAACGTGGAACGGTTTATCATCTAATTTAATTCATCCAAATGATAAACTTGAAGTTTCACCCGAAAAAATTTACATAGTAGAATCTGGTGATACGCTCTGGAGTATCGCCCAAACATATGGGGTAGAGGTAGAATACCTTAAAAAATGGAATCAGCTAAACTCGGATATCATTAAACCAGGTTTAGAGTTAATTATCTATAGAAATGGAGCAGGCCAGTCTAAAGCAGCAGCACCTGCAAAAACAGTCGTAAAAGCAGCGGGCACGGCAAAGCCAATCCAATCAGAAGCCAAAGTCAAATCCCTTACTGTTACAGCAACAGCCTAT
Source organism: Cytobacillus sp. NCCP-133 (assembly GCF_026011715.1). GTDB lineage: Bacteria > Bacillota > Bacilli > Bacillales > Cytobacillaceae > Cytobacillus. The sequence continues at coordinate 93,746 of NZ_BRVM01000003.1, forward strand.
ACTGCCAGCTGTGAGGGATGTATCGGCATTACAAAAACAGGTCTAGATCTAAAGGACAATCCGGATGCAAAGGTCATTGCGGTTGACCCGAACGTCATTCCACTGGGATCAAAAGTGTATGTTGAAGGCTATGGGTATGCAACTGCTGAAGATATTGGCGGAGGCATTAAAGGAAATGAAATAGATGTATTTATCCCAACGACTGAATCAGCTATGCAGTGGGGCAGAAAAGATGTTAAAGTCACTATTCTAAACTAAATGATAAGAAAACAAAGAGGCACCCTACGTAAGGGGCCTCTTTGTTGATCTATTATACTGTAAAATTACTGCTCAGCTGTTGCGAAAGCCTTGTCAGAAACCTTGCCAAACGCCTTTAATAGGTTATGCATACATTGAACCCTGGCTCCTTCATGCGTGCACAGAAATACGTTAAATAATTCTGCTTCAAGCATAAAGAAGATTTTCATGACTGCATCGCCCATGGCAGAATTTGTATCGGAAAGATAATAAGCTAATTCCCGTTCATAATATTCAACCGTACCAAACAAAACAGACAACAAGGTGATCACCTCCTGGTTTCCTTATACCTTGTCTTTTAAGCACATGTTGATAATATAAGACTCTACCCCAAGACAATTCAACAAAATCTGACATTTTTAATCGAATCGTTAATTTAGTTAAATAGCAAGTTAGTTTTTAATATAATTGAAATATGCTTGTTTCCTTTGAAATTGTTTTTCATGGTACAGTAGTACTAGAGTTTATAAAGTGAAACTTCCATTAGCGGGGTATTCTTTATCCCCCAACTGATTGATAGTTAAGGCCCACAGGACAAGGAAGGCTACGGCAGCAAATCTTTTGGCACGAATAAAAAAGAGGTAGCTTTTTTTGAGGATCATTATCGCACGGCCAAAAGCGGAAGCTTTTAGGAGGAAGCGGGTGACAAAGACGTTGCCGCAGGACATCGCGTTTTAAAGTCTTTGCTTTTTTTTCGGGCCTTTACAGGCAATTTGACCCCCTTTATCCTCCATTGATTCCTCTGAGTTTTAATATGGGGCGCTTACTGCCCGTTAGACTGCGATAAATAGGAGAATTGATATGACTAAAAACAACTGTGCAGTTATTCAAAAATTTGAAGAACTAGTTAAGAAAAGCAATGAATTAAAAAGAGAGCTTGACCTGACTCCCTTTGAAGAAAAAAAGAGATTTATGAGCCTGCTTAAAAAGCTAATGAACGTACATCAAAATCTTGATCAGCTAACCTTATACGATCAATCGAAATAATAAATAATAATCACCCTTACAAAGAAGGGACAGGCATCTACCTGTCCCTTCTTGCTATCTTATTATCTATAGAACCGCATTTCCGCTCTTTCCATTCTATTATCCACCCAACAACCAACCTATCAACCAGCACATTTTAATCATTGTGCAGCTGCAAAACAGAAAGGAAGGCTGCCCTATTCTTCCGGGCAGCCTTTCCTTCAATCTTCCCTTCCTGTTAAAAACGTTTTCTGCGATTGCGTAAAAATGCCGGGATGCCAATAGATTCTTCTGAAAGATCCGGCTGCTGCTGTTCATACTCCCGAACAGGCTCCTGTCGTTCCCTCCCTTGACGCTGGCTGTGTTGCTCCTCAGAATACTGATATTGATATGTATGCACTGGTTCTCTTTCTATAGGAGGCTTGGAACTTGGCCTTGCTGGCGCTTCTTCTTGATTATTAAAGCCAGTGGCAATAACCGTGACGATGATTTCTTCCTTTAAAGATTCATTAATAACAGAACCAAAAATCATGTTCACTTCTTCATCTGATGCAGAAGCCACAATATCAGCTGCCTCTTGGACTTCATAGAGGCTTATGTTTGTCCCGCCTGTAATATTCATAATGACGCCACGCGCGCCATTAATAGACGTTTCAAGCAAAGGACTGGATATGGCTTTCCTGGCTGCTTCTGCTGCACGATCTTCACCAGTGGCAATTCCAATTCCCATTAAAGCTGTTCCTTTGTGGGACATCACCGTTTTAACATCAGCGAAGTCTAGATTGATTAAACCTGGTACAGCAATTAAATCAGAAATGCCCTGTACACCTTGGCGAAGGACATTATCCGCTTCCATGAATGCTTCTAGCATCGGCGTTTTCTTATCAATAATTTCCAGCAAGCGGTCATTCGGTATAATAATTAACGTATCCACTGCCTTTTTCATCGCTTCGATTCCGTCATCTGCATTTGCTGCACGCTTGCGCCCTTCAAATTTGAATGGACGGGTTACAACACCTATGGTTAAGGCTCCAACCTCCCTGGCAATGCGAGCAATGGCCGGTGCAGCTCCCGTTCCAGTTCCGCCGCCCATTCCGGCGGTAACGAACACCATGTCAGCACCCTTCAACACTTCACGAAGCTGGCTTTCACTTTCCTCTGCTGCTTTTCTGCCTACCTCAGGATTTGCCCCTGCTCCCAGGCCCCTTGTTAAGGATGCTCCAATTTGCATGGTCACTTCTGCTTTTGATTGATTCAGAGCTTGTCCATCTGTATTGACAGCGATAAACTCTACACCCTCTACTCCATGTTCAATCATCCGGTTAACAGCATTGTTACCCCCGCCGCCGACTCCGATGACTTTTATCGTAGCGTATTGGTCTATATTTGTATCAAACTCCAGCATTGCGGCTCCTCCTTTTCCTGAATTAGATTGCATTAATTTTTAAAAAAGAGAGTACCTGAAAAGGTCTACTCTCTTCTATTGTAAATGCGTATATAAAAGAATTCGAATGTTTTGTGTATTTTTTGAGCAGTTTTTAACAGAAAATCCCCTGGTAATTGTTGCTAAACCTAAAAACACCCCCCAGCCACAGCCAAAGGGTGTTGAGTATGTTTATTAGAATTTTCTTTCCGAAACTTCGATACGATTGATCGCACGGCGAAGAGCTAGCTCTGCTCGACGGAAATCAATGTTTTCACGTTTTTGCTCATTTAAGCGGTCTTCCGCACGCTGTTTAGCACGTACTGCACGCTCTACATCAATTTCATCTGCTTGCTCAGCAGATTGCGCCAAGATCGTTACTTGCTCCGGACGTACTTCTAAAAATCCGCCGCTAACTGCAACGAAATCTGTATTTCCGCCATTTTTTAAACGAACGGCTCCAATTTGTAACGGTGCAACCATTGGAATGTGTCCAGGTAAGATCCCAAGCTCACCGCTTTGAGCCTTTGTGCTTACCATTTCCACATCTGATTCATACACCGGGCCATCGGGAGTAACAACACTGACTTTAATCGTCTTCATTTTTTACCCTCCTGGTCCAGAATTAGACCTCTACGCCCATTTTCTTTGCACTCTCGATCACTTCTTCGATTCGGCCGACAAGTCGGAATGCATCTTCTGGCAGGTGGTCGTACTTACCTTCAAGAATTTCTTTAAAGCCTTTAACTGTTTCTTTAACCGGTACGTATGAACCTGGCTGTCCAGTAAACTGTTCAGCAACGTGGAAGTTTTGTGATAAGAAGAATTGGATACGGCGCGCACGGGATACAACTAGCTTATCTTCGTCAGAAAGCTCGTCCATACCAAGGATCGCGATGATATCCTGCAGTTCTCTGTAACGCTGTAATGTTTGCTGTACTTGGCGTGCAACTGCGTAGTGCTCTTCTCCAACGATTTCCGGCGATAATGCACGGGAAGTAGAAGCAAGAGGATCCACAGCAGGGTAAATACCCATCTCTGAAAGCTTACGCTCAAGGTTAGTTGTTGCATCCAAGTGAGCAAATGTTGTAGCCGGAGCCGGATCCGTGTAGTCATCGGCTGGTACGTAAATCGCCTGGATCGAAGTAACAGAACCTACATTAGTAGAAGTGATACGTTCCTGTAATTTACCCATTTCAGTAGCAAGTGTCGGCTGGTAACCAACGGCTGAAGGCATACGGCCTAATAGCGCGGAAACCTCGGAACCTGCCTGAGTGAAACGGAAGATATTATCCATGAAGAAAAGAACGTCCTGTCCTTGGTCATCACGGAAGAATTCAGCCATTGTCAAACCAGTCAGGGCAACACGCATACGTGCTCCTGGCGGTTCGTTCATCTGGCCGAACACCATTGCTGTTTTCTTGATAACGCCTGAATCTGTCATTTCATGATAAAGGTCATTACCTTCACGTGTACGCTCACCAACACCGGCGAATACGGAAATACCGCCATGCTCCTGAGCGATGTTATTGATAAGCTCCTGGATTAATACGGTTTTACCTACACCGGCACCACCGAATAAACCGATCTTTCCACCTTTGATATATGGAGCCAAAAGGTCTACAACCTTAATTCCCGTTTCAAGAATTTCTACCTCAGTAGAAAGCTGCTCAAACTTAGGCGCTTCTCTGTGGATGGAATCGCGACGTGCATCTGCCGAAATTGCAGGCTCCAAGTCGATTGATTCACCAAGCACGTTGAATACACGGCCAAGTGTTACATCACCTACTGGTACAGAAATAGGTGCACCCGTGTCAACAACTTCACTTCCGCGCATTAAGCCGTCAGTAGAAGACATTGCAATGGTACGAACTGTATCATCACCTAAATGAAGGGCAACTTCAAGGGTTAAGTTGATGTCAACATTAGATTCGTTACGCGCCGAATTTGTGATTGTCAATGCATTATAGATCTCAGGAAGCTGACCGCTTTCGAACTTTACGTCAACAACCGGACCCATAACTTGAAGAACGCGTCCTTTGTTCATCTTTTTCCCTCCTCTTTCATTTCACGCAATGGGAGAGTACAGGCAGCAACCCGTTCTCCGCATTTCGTTTGTATCCAGCGCAAAGCACCCTAGACCCTCTATTTGTCCACAGCCAATCCCTTCCGGAGGAAAGTACACCTTCCAGAAAATCACGTCTTATGCTTGCCCCACGATGCGGGAGAGACGCTGCCACAAGAGGTGGCGATTGTCGTCTGCGTTCCATTGGATCAAGGCACTTCTGCTTTTCGTTTTTATTCCAACGCGGCTGCTCCGCCGACGATTTCAGTAATTTCTTGTGTGATGGCTGCCTGACGTGCACGGTTGTAGCTCAAGCTTAATGTGTTGATAAGCTCTTTGGCATTATCCGTTGCGTTCTGCATAGCCGTCATCCTTGCAGCATGCTCACTTGCCTTGCTGTCTAAAAGCGCTCCGTAGATTAAGCTTTCAGCATATTGAGGCAGCAAAACTTTCAGGATTTCTTCAGCAGATGGTTCAAACTCGTAAGATGTAAGCTTATTAGAGCTGGAGATATCCGTAAGCGGAAGAAGCTTCTTCTCTGTTACATCCTGTTGAATCGCGCTGACATAATGGCTGTAATACATGTATAATTCGTCAAATGTTTCATCAGCGAACATGCCAACTGTTTTGCTGGCAATATCTTTGATTTCAGCGAATGCAGGCTGGTCGGCAACTGCAACGATATCTAGAATGACGTTCATATTGCGCTTTCTGAAAAAGTCGCGGCCAACACGTCCGATAGCAATAATTGCATAATCATCAGAAGACTTATGGCGCTTTTGAATTGTCTGGTAAACATTTCGCAAAACGTTACTGTTATACGCTCCCGCAAGTCCGCGGTCAGAAGTAATTACCAGGTAACCAGTCTTCTTGACAGGGCGGCTGGTCAGCATCGGATGTGATACATCCTTGCTTCCCGAAGCGACAGATGCAGTAACTTCCTGGATTTTTTCCATGTAAGGCACGAAAGATTTTGCATTCATTTCTGCCTTATTCATTTTCGCAGCCGATACCATTTGCATCGCTTTTGTTATTTGACTCGTTTTCTTAGTAGAAGTAATACGATTTTTTATATCGCGTAATGATGCCACAGGTTCTCACCACCCTTTTTCAAAGTTAGGCCAGCTGCAGCGCCTAGCCCTCTATGGACTAGCCAAGCCCCTTCCGGAAGGAAAGTACACCTTCCTGCAGGGCTCGTCTAATGCTTGCCCGAGGCTGGGAAAGGCGCCTTGCGCATTTTATTGTTTGACAGAACCGAATGCCAGCTGTATAGGGGGATTCGCTCCCCGCCCTTCATGCTCTATTATTCGGATACTGCGAAAGTTTTCTTAAAGTCGCTAATCGCAGATGTCATATCGTCATCAGAAGGAAGGTCTTTTGTTTTCACGATATGGTCCAACAAATCTTTGCGGTTATGGTCTAACCATGAAAGGAATTCAGATTCGAAACGACGGATATCCTGTACAGGAATATCATCTAAGAAGCCTTTAGTAAGAGCATAAAGGATTGCAACCTGCTTCTCAACTTTCAGCGGCTTGTTTAGATCCTGCTTTAGAACCTCTACGGTACGGGCACCACGGTTAAGTTTAGCCTGTGTTGCTTTATCAAGGTCAGAACCGAACTGAGCAAATGATTCTAGCTCACGGTATGAAGCAAGGTCAAGACGCAAAGTACCAGCAACTTTTTTCATTGCTTTGATCTGCGCAGAACCACCTACACGTGATACAGAAAGACCTGCATTGATCGCTGGGCGAACACCTGAGAAAAATAGGTCAGACTGCAAGAAGATTTGTCCGTCTGTGATTGAGATAACGTTTGTTGGTATATAAGCAGAAACGTCCCCTGCTTGTGTTTCAATAAATGGAAGCGCAGTAATTGAACCTGCACCTTTCGCGTCACTCAACTTCGCAGCGCGCTCTAATAAGCGGCTGTGCAAGTAGAATACGTCCCCTGGATAGGCTTCACGGCCTGGAGGACGGCGCAGCAGCAATGAAAGCTCACGGTAAGCAGAAGCCTGCTTTGTTAAATCATCATATACAACCAGAACGTGCTTGCCGTTGTACATGAACTCTTCACCCATTGTTACCCCTGCATATGGTGCAAGATATAATAATGGAGCAGGCTGTGACGCAGATGCAGTTACAACGATTGTGTAATCTAGGGCACCCTGCTTGCGCAAAGTTTCTACTGCGTTACGAACTGTAGATTCCTTCTGTCCGATTGCCACGTATATACATACCATATCCTGATCTTTTTGGTTCAGGATTGTATCAATCGCTACGGAAGTTTTACCTGTCTGACGATCCCCGATGATTAACTCACGCTGACCGCGGCCGATTGGAACAAGAGCGTCGATCGCCTTGATACCAGTTTGAAGCGGCTCGTGTACGGATTTACGATCCATTACACCTGGTGCCGGGCTTTCAATCGGACGAGTCTTTGTTGTGTTAATTGGTCCCATGCCATCTACTGGCTGTCCAAGAGGGTTTACTACGCGGCCGATAAGATCTTCACCAACCGGTACCTCCATGATGCGGCCCGTGCGGCGTACTTCATCGCCTTCGCGGATTTCTGTAAATGGTCCTAAAATGATTATACCGACGTTATTTTCTTCAAGGTTTTGTGCCATACCCATAACGCCGTTTGAAAATTCAACAAGTTCTCCAGCCATGACATTGTCGAGGCCATGAGCACGAGCGATACCGTCACCAACAGAGATAACCGTACCTACATCACTCACTTGAATTTCCGACTGATAGTTTTCGATTTGCTTTTTTATCAGCGCACTGATTTCTTCAGCATTGATGCTCATGAGTTTCACCCCTATCTACGAATCTTAGCCTAACAATTGACGTTCAAGACGCTCTAGCTTTCCTCGCAAGCTGCCGTCGAAAATCCGGTTTCCGATTCGAAGCTTGATGCCGCCGAGCAAGTTCGTATCGACTATATTGTCAATACGAAGTGATTTCTTCCCAACCTTAGCCGCAAATGATTCGGATAATGTTTCCTTTTCCGCTTCAGATAAAGGGCGGACCGAGTAGACTTTCGCTTCGGCAATCCCTTTTTTGTCATTTGCAAGGCTTATAAAATGATCTGCCACATCGGAGATATGATCTTCACGATGGCGTTCAATTAATATCATTAACGTATTTAGTACATAAATGTTCACAGATGCAAATGCACCTTTTAAAATCTCTTTCTTCTTTTCAATTGGAAGCTTTGGAGACTTTAATACTATTTTTAACTCTTGGTTATGGTTTACTACTTCTTTCACTGCACGAAGCTCTTCTTCCATTTGGTCAAGAAGCTGGTGTTCATTCGCAAGCTGGAAAAGAGCCAACGCATAGCGCCTTGCTACCGTGGAGCCTGTCATCGCTTTTCTCCCGCCTCTTGAATGTATTCATTGATCAGCTTTTCTTGATCCGCTGCGCTTAGTTCCTTCTCAATCACTTTAGAAGCAATTAGGACAGATAGTGAAGCGACCTGCTCGCGAATAGCGGCAACCGCTTGTTCTTTCTGCTGCTCAATTTCAAGCTTAGCAGATTCCTTGATGCGATCAGACTCAGTGCGGGCAGCCGCAATGATCTCCTCACGCTGCACATCGCCTTGTTTCTTCGCACTTTCGATAAGGCCTTGTGCTTCTGTACGCGCTTCTTTTAAAAGATTTCTTTGCTCTTCCAAAAGTTTTTTTGCTTCTGCACGGCTTTCCTCTGCCGCTTCAATTTCGCTTGCAATGTGCTCTTCACGCTGCTGCATAATGCCCATTAAAGGACCCCACGCGAATTTTTTCAGCAATGCCAACAAAATGATGAACATAACCAGCTGGTACAAAATGTCCCCACCGTTGAAACCGCCGCCTGCAGCGCCTAATACTAGACTGTTTGTTAACACCCTCGATTCACTCCCTTCAAGAGTTGTTCCACTTATGAAACGGAGTCATATGCATGATTCCGAATTAGTTTTACGGTAAAAAAACATAAAGGAATGGCGAAGGTTCACAGAATGATCTTCGCCATTTTGAACGATTTGTACAGTATTAATTAACCGCCGATAACCATGAACGCGATAACAACGCCGATGATCGGAACAGCCTCTACTAACGCTACCCCGATAAACATTGTCGTTTGAAGCATACCGCGAGCTTCTGGCTGGCGAGCCATACCTTCTACTGTTTTAGATACGATAAGACCGTTACCGATACCGGCACCTAGTGCTGCTAAACCGATTGCAATTGCTGCTGCTAAAAGACCCATTATTGAGTTCCTCCTTAAATTGTATAAAAAATTGTTTGTTTAACATATTTTGTCCATAAAATGAACAGGTTTATATTAATGGTCATGGCTCACTTTGTGTGCCATATAAACCATTGTTAACATACAGAAAATAAATGCCTGGATAGAACCGACAAAGATTGAGAATCCTTGCCATACGATTGTTGGCAGGATGGCTGCCAGCATTCCGCCTACACCTGCATGTGCCAGTCCGCCGACAAGCAGCGTCAGCAGGATTTCACCCGCATAGATGTTACCGTAAAGACGAAGTCCCAATGTCAGAGTGTTTGCAAACTCTTCAATGATTTTCAATGGGAACAAGAAAGGCATTGGCCTGAAAAAATCCTTGCCGTACTCTCCTACTCCCTTAAGCTTCACGCCATAGTAATGGCTAAGACCTACAACCATAGCCGCTAAAGTTAAGGTGATAACAGGATCGGCTGTTGGCGATTTCCACCATAAAGTGTGATCGTAAACGATCGCAAACGGAAGTCCGAGCATGTTTGAAATAAAGATATACATGATCAGGGTTAATCCAAGGATATGGAATCTTCCGCCTGTCTTCCAGTCCATCGTGCTGTTAATGATATTCTTAACAAAGTCCATAATCCATTCGAAGAAATTTTGCATCCCCGCTGGTTTCATGGCCATTCGACGGGTGGAAAGCAAAGCAATAATGAAAACAACAGCACTTGCCACTGTAATCATCAGTACGTTAGATAAGTTAAAATTCAATCCTAAAAAATCCACTATAGGAGCTTCATGATGCAATAGTGTTCACCTCTCTTCCCGCTATTTACGTAAATGAAAAGATTGAAGAAAATAATCTATCATAATGACAATATAAGATGTCATTAATCCAATTACCACACTGATCAGATGCAGTTTTTCAGGGTATTCCAGAGCGATCATGACAGCAAACACTGCTGTCGCCATCCTGGAAACTGTCCCGAGCGAACGCATCTTCTCGCCTCTCTCAACTGCCTCTCCAAACTGAAGCGTTTTTCTTGAAATCAGCCACAAGTTGAACAGGCTTAAAGACGTGCCAAAGATCAAACCAAGAAATATAGATTGATAAGGTGTAAATCCCCAGCCGAGAACGTATACAGACAACAAGAGAAATATGTATTTTCGCTGTCTTTGAAAAATTTCTTTAATTTCCGGCATGATGTTATTCTCCTGTGAAGAAATGTTGGATTAAGCGCAGCATGGCGTAAATCCCGGCGCCCAGTCCGATGAACAAGCCGATCAATAGGAATAACGGCTCCGTTCCCGCCTTGCTGTCAAGCCATCTTCCAGCGAAAATGCCAATGAGTGCGGAACCTGCCAACTGAGAAAGAATGGCGGACATTAAGGCCATCGCCTTAAATGGGTTGCGGTCTTTTTGACGCATAAAAACGCATCCTCTCTCGAGAGAATGGTAAGTGGGTTTTGAGGCCATAATTAATCACATTTACATCATGCAAAAGTGGGAAAAATGTCTGCACGAATATTTTGAAAACCCTATCATCTTTTACCCTTTGTAAGCATACAATAGGGCATTGTCAATGTCAATGCGTTTGGAGTGAAAAAGCTCACAAACAAAAAGGTAAGAATATGGTATGTTCACAGATTTATCACAATTAAATTTCGCCATATTGTTGAAAAAAGTGCGAGTTTCTGCTTTGGATTTGAAAACGCTTTATTTTTTCAGTTTTTACTCATTCAGTATCCCTTTATTATTTCCTGAAGGCTCCGGGTCTTCAAGCCGGCCATCAGGCTTCACAAAAAGATAGGTTTCTATCCAATCTTCTTTACCAGCCTTTTTAGCAAACACTTTTGCAAGGTACAGTCCTGGCCCTGGAAGCTTGTCTGCAGGGATCTCCTGTTGAAGCTGTCCCTTTCCTACATTTCTTTTCCAATCCAGAAACCCCATGAACCTGAGGCTTTCCGAATCGAACATTGCAATTCCAAATTCCTCCGCCCCGCCTGGCAAGTAAACCTCGTATCTATACATATTTTCTTTGTCGCCTTTCCCCAGGCCGAATCCCATTACCCTTGGATAATCAGGTTCCTCTAGCACATAGAGAAAAGGAATCCTTATCTTTTCAGCTCCGGCTATAAGCAGCAGATTCCCATCATGAATCTTCTTCTTTACCATTGTTGGATCCACCGACATCTTAATTTCAACCTTTTTCTTCTCTCCTGGCTTTAATTGGAAGGACATCGGCATTTCCCAGTTGATGCCCTGTTCCTTATATGGCAGGGAAAAGGAATAAGACTCATTGCTATCGCTAACATTTTCAATGGTTACATAACTGCTGTGCTCATGCAGCCTCTCCGCTTCCTGGAATTTACCAAACTGCAAGGAAGCTGGAATGATGATTGTGCCTGTTTTCAGTGCTTTGTCCAGCTGAATTCTTCCTGCTCCCTGCTCATATGTTCTATATGGTTTACCCTCGTGATTAATAAGAGGTTTCGCCGTATTCATAAGTGCAGCCTTTATTTGATCCGGCCTCCAATCCGGATTAGCCTGCTTGAGGATGGCACATGCTCCTGCAACATGAGGCGCAGCCATGCTGGTCCCCTGCAGCGGAAGATACCCACCCGGTATGGTACTGTTGATCGCCACTCCAGGCGCTACCACATCCGGCTTGATTTCCCATGTGGAGGTAACAGGGCCACGCGAACTAAAGTCCGCCAAAATATCCTTTTCCTCTATTATATAAGTACGGGCAAAAAGGCTCCCTTCCTTCGCAAGAGTCCTTAGTTCCTCCCCTTCTTCCTTTGATAACGCTGCGACAGGGATTGTCACCCCTCTTTCCAGGTTGCCAAAAAATCTCCCCTTCGTGTTATTAAAAATAATGACCCCTTTGGCTCCGGCTTCTAAAGCATTAACCGCCTTATCGGTAAATGTCAGTTCTCCCCGCTCCACTAAAACAATTTTGCCATCAGCATTCCTTAGTTCCTCTTTACGCCCACTGCCCCCATCGACAATTTCGCAGGACCTGTCAAATTGCCAATCCTTCGAACCCTGAAGAAGATCGAGACGGATCTTCCGTCCCGCTATGTTTAGGAACGGCACTTTCATGGTAGGGGTCGATGCGCCCACAGAAATTGCTTTCGATGCTGTACCTGGAGATCCGACTGTCCATACATTCGGACCAGAGTTGCCGGAAGATGTCACAGCTGTGATTCCTTTTTCAACTGCTTTATTAAGCGCAAGACTAATCGGTAGGTCTGGTCCGTTCACATTATTCCCTAAAGAAAGGTTCAAAACGTCGACTTTATCCTTAATCGCCTGTTCAATAGCCGCAATTACCTGTTCTGTTGTCCCGCTGCCGCCAGGTCCGAGGGCACGGTAAGCAATAATAGTAGCTTCAGGCGCTACCCCCTGAATTTTTCCGTTTGCTGCAATGATTCCAGCCACATGGGTGCCGTGCAGCGTGCCCTGGCCACCTGCAGCTTTCGTTTCCATCGGATCTTTATCGTGATCAACCAAGTCATGTCCGCCGCCATAACTTTTTCTCAAGTCAGGATGATTGTAATCGATGCCTGTATCTATTACCCCTACTTTCACACCCTTGCCGGTCAGGCGCTGATTCTTTTTGTCATAGTAACCTCTTGCGTTGATTCCGCCAATCAATTTGATATTGTCATTGAAATGGACATAATAGGTATTTACTGGGGAAACAGCAGATACTGCTTCTTTTTTTAACAAGCTTTCCAGATCGGATTGTTTCCCTTTTACCGAAAAACCGTTAATCGCATGCTTGTATACATGCCTGATATGCAGATCAGGATCGCGTTCAACCATTCTTCTAATTTCCCGTTCATCTTTATCCTCTTTCAGGACAACAATCGCCACCTTTTCAATGGCAGATGATTCTTCCGGAATAGGAGGGTGTGTAAGAGTCCGTCCTGAAACTGGAGCTTGGCCTAATATAGTTAACATCATCATAAGAATGACCCAGTATCTTTTCATCAAACAGCCCACCCTCTTTTTGTTTTAGGGTGGGCTGAATATGGGTTGAATATGCGTGTGTATTTGCGAATAAAATAGCCGCCCCTATTACACGGTGCGGCTACTCCTATATATAATTAGAATAACTGATTCGGCTCAAGTTTTCCTTTTTGTATCAGACGGTCGCGCTTTTTGTCTCTCCACATATCGGTAATCGTTGCAATTATTAATAACAGGGTAAGGATAACGCCTTTTCCCTCTGCCAGCTTAAATACCAAGGCAATAAGACCTTCTGACATAAAGGTTCCCATTAATGATCCAAGCAACACGATAATCCAGAGAATTAAAACAGCCTCTATAACAGCCAGAGCTCTCATTTTTCAACCTCCCATCAGAAAAGCGCAGGCACCCTTGCTCATCGAAGGAGCATGGCGGACTGAGGCCCACAGGAAAAGGAAGGCTTCGTCAGCCTTTACACCGCACGACCAAAAGCGGCCGCATTTGGTCGTGCGGTGTGGATCACTCAGACGCCGCCTCAGGACGCAGCGCTCTTAGTCTGAATTCATTCACTTGAAATAAAGGAAACATGAAGAGCGACAGCGATTCGATGTTGACTTATCGCAGACAGATGAGGGATGCATGCCGAGTCGATAGGGTGCCGGAGCTAGACAATTTTAGTATTTAAAATCACTATGCCAATACCCTGTTTGTATGAGATTAAACGAAAATTTGCCAAAACAATAACTGCCATTACTTTCCAAATATTTTATGCCAAATGCTTTTGTTCTTTTCCGCTTCCACTGTACTTGCCACTTCTTCCACTGATTTCTGCGTTGCCATGAGCTTTTCATAAAGGGAAGTGACTTTTTCGCTCTCTTTTTCATTTCCTTGTTCGTGTGCTTTTCTCAGCTCTTCAATCGTCTGTTTGAGCTCTTGAACTTCGTAAATCAGCTGTTTGTTCTGCTCTCTGATTTTATTCTGCGATAGGCGGGATTGTTCATTTTGCTGAACCAAAAAGCTGACTAGCTTCTTCATATCGGTGAGCTCATGGTTCACATTCATCAGTGAGGTGCTGGTGCTCTCTTCCTCATCATCCACTGTAATAATGACCGGGATTCCGGCTTCCTCAAGCTTAGCTGTTACCTCTTCTTTCTTTAACCCATCTGAATATAACTTTCTGATGAACTTTAGCTTTTCAATTTCTGAGGCCTGTATTTTATAACGATTATGCTCTTTCTTAAAATTTATGTATTCTGCATGCTCCTGCAAATAGCGCTTCAAACTATTTTCAGGTATGTCCGGAAGTGTTTCTTTGAGCTCCTTCATTGTCAAATACTGATTTGCCAACGTCCTCAGCACCTTTCTTGGTTTCTTGCGGATCCCCAAAAGCAGCTGATGGGCACTGCCCATGACCAGCCGCCTAACCGCCAACAAAACCGCCACACTTATTTTTGGCCGCCTATTCCCGCCTATTGAGTCACCTGCAATCACCTTTACTTCACCCGTGAAACCAATTGCTCTACTATTTAACCGTCCAAAAAATACTGATATATCAACAATTTCTCTAAAAACCATCTTCAACCAACCAACCACCAACATACTAACCACTGCTAACAGATGAGATAAACTGCTTCCATTTCTTCTATACCCTATCATAACTTTTCCAGCTCTCCAGGAAAAGAGTCTTTTAACTTAAAACTCTATTAAATTAATTTAACGTTTTCCGCTGAACGTTCAATCACCTAACCACCAACCTATCAACTACTCAATTTTTGCTCATCATTTTCTCCACCCCTCCCCTTTTCTGAGTGAATAATAAAAAAAGCACCTATCAAAAGATGCTTCAGGCAAACATTTTAATAGGTGCATCCTTATTAATTTTGCGGTTTGTATCCTTCCGGACGTTCACTTGCCTGTTTGAAATGATAGCGGATCGCTTCACAGATTCGTTTTGATGCATTGCCGTCCCCATATGGGTTTACAGCTTTGGCCATTTTTTCATAAGCATTCTGGTTCGTCAGAAGCTCTTTTGCCATTTCATAGATTGGCTGTTCTTCAACCCCTGCAAGCTTTAGGGTGCCCGCTTCAATTCCTTCAGGTCTTTCCGTTGTATCACGCAGTACCAGAACAGGTACACCAAGTGATGGTGCTTCTTCCTGCACTCCGCCCGAGTCTGTCAAAATCAGATGGGCTCTGGAAGCAAAGTTATGGAAATCAATGACATCCAGCGGCTCAATTAAATGAATACGGCTGTCATCACCCAGGATTTCAGAAGCGATTTCCCTGACTGCCGGGTTAAGGTGTACAGGATAAACAACCTGGATGTCCTTCTGCTCTGCCACAAGCCTCTTAATGGCATTAAACATGTTTCGCATCGGTTCTCCAAGGTTCTCACGCCGGTGCGCAGTCAGGAGCACGAGGCGGTCGTCGCCGACTTTTTCAAGCACTTCATGGTGATAGGTGTCCTTAACCGTCGTGTTAAGAGCATCAATCGCCGTATTCCCTGTAATGAAAATGGCTTCGTTCTTTTTGTTTTCATTCAATAGATTTTCCGCTGATTTCGCTGTTGGCGCAAAATGAAGATCAGCCATTACCCCTGTCAGCTGGCGATTCATCTCTTCAGGGAATGGAGAATACTTATTCCATGTACGCAATCCTGCTTCAACATGGCCAACCTCAATCTGATTGTAGAATGCAGCCAGGCTCGCAATGAAAGTAGTGGTCGTATCACCATGAACAAGCACGATGTCAGGCTTTACTTCCTTCATAATTTTATCAAGACCTTCGAGGCCGCGTGTTGTAACATCCACCAATGTTTGGCGTTCTTTCATGATATTCAGGTCATAATCCGGCGTGATCTGAAAAATATTTAATACTTGATCCAGCATTTCACGGTGCTGTGCCGTTACTGTCACAAGGGACTCAAAATGATCAGGATGCTTTTGCAGTTCAAGGACAAGCGGGGCCATCTTGATGGCTTCCGGCCTTGTCCCAAAAATGGTCATAACTTTAATCGGACGATTCATTCGAAGCACCTTCCTTTTTAAAAGATATCAGCTCTTTTTGTCCGTACCTGGCTGCTCATTACTTTGTTCCGAATAAACGGTCGCCTGCATCTCCAAGCCCTGGAACAATGTAGCCCTTTTCGTTCAATTTTTCATCTAATGCAGCAATATAGATGTCTACGTCAGGGTGTGCTTCTTTTACTGCCTCTACCCCTTCTGGAGCTGCAATTAAGCACATGAATTTAATGTTTCGGCCGCCGCGTTTTTTAAGAGAGTGGATGGCTTCTACTGCAGAGCCTCCAGTAGCAAGCATAGGGTCCACTACGATGAAATCTCTTTCTTCCACGTCGCTTGGAAGCTTCACATAGTATTCAACCGGCTGCAATGTCTCCGGATCACGGTATAGGCCGATGTGTCCTACCTTGGCAGCTGGGATCAGCTTCAAAATTCCGTCAACCATCCCAATCCCCGCACGCAGGATTGGGATGATCCCTAATTTTTTCCCGGATAAAACGCTGGATTTCATCGTACTAACAGGCGTTTCAATTTCTACCTCTGCCAAAGGCATATCGCGAGTGATTTCAAATGCCATCAGTGTTGCCACTTCATCTACAAGCTCGCGGAATTCCTTTGTTCCTGTTTTTTTTTCACGAATGTATGTAAGCTTATGCTGAATTAATGGATGGTCAAAAACGTAAACCTTTGCCATAAGTATCTCTCCTTTTCAATATGCAGAATGAGTCGAACCACACTTCGTCTAATTTTACAGAAAAACAATTCCAACGGCAACTATGATTCGCTTTTGTAAAAGAAAAGTCATTTCTTTAAGATTCCCTATTTTTATTTTCCACATGCAAAAACCGGTCCCGCATAGAGACCGGCGTATAAATTATCTTTCAGGATATAAAGTGAAGTTTCCAGTTAAAGTTTCAACACGCTGTGCTGCTTCTTTGAGCTTTCCTTCATCTTCATGATTTTTCAATGTAAAGGCAATGATGGATGCGATTTCTTCCATCTCTTTTTCACCGAAGCCGCGGGATGTTACAGCCGCTGTACCGATGCGGACGCCGCTTGTTACAAAAGGACTTTCAGGATCGTAAGGAATGGTATTTTTGTTGACCGTAATGCCAACCTCATCAAGCACCTTTTCTGCAACCTTTCCTGTTAAGCCAAGGGAGCGAAGATCAACTAATAACAAGTGGTTGTCTGTCCCGCCGGAAACAAGGTCAATTCCTTCAGCCTGCAATGCTTCAGCCAGCTTTTTGGCATTCGAAATGATGTTTCCTGCATAAGTTTTGAAATCTTCCTGAAGCGCTTCTCCGAAGGCAACAGCTTTTGCAGCAATAACATGCATTAATGGACCGCCCTGGATGCCAGGGAAAATGGACTTATCAATCTTCTTTGCATACTCTTCTTTGCAAAGAATCATGCCGCCGCGCGGTCCGCGTAATGTCTTGTGAGTAGTAGTTGTCACAAAGTCTGCGAACGGGACTGGATTCTGATGAAGACCAGCAGCTACAAGGCCTGCAATATGGGCCATATCAACCATCAGCATCGCGCCAACTTCATCCGCAATTTCACGGAAACGTTTGAAATCAATTTCACGCGGATAAGCACTTGCACCCGCTACAATTAATTTTGGCTTAGACGTGCGGGCTTTTTCAAGCACATCCTCATAATTGATGCGTTGTGTTTCCTGATCCACGCCATACTCTACGAAATTATACTGTACACCGCTGAAGTTAACAGGACTTCCATGTGTCAAATGTCCCCCATGGGAAAGATTCATCCCAAGCACGGTGTCACCCTGCTCTAAAACAGTGAAATAAACGGCCATGTTCGCCTGTGCGCCTGAATGCGGCTGAACGTTCACATGCTCAGCTCCGAAAATTTGCTTCGCGCGGTCGCGGGCCAAATCTTCCACTACATCCACATGCTCACATCCGCCATAATAGCGTCGGCCAGGATAGCCTTCAGCATATTTATTCGTTAAAACCGAACCTTGTGCTTCCATAACCGCTTCACTGACAAAGTTTTCAGAAGCGATTAATTCAATCTTTGATCTCTGGCGTCCCAACTCTTCTTGAATCGACTTGAAAACCTGCTCGTCCTGCTGTGCTAAATGCTTCATAAGAATCCTCCCTTTTCCTCAACACACTTTTTAATAGGCAAGAGATTTCATTTCTGGAACTGAACACTCTTCACACTCCAGACCCTATTTGACCCTGGCCATTTCTATGTATCGTTCTTTTGTGAAAATTCTTTTTTATTTTAGCATGTTTTTTGAAAAAGTGACAGGTGCCTATACCTCTTTCTCCAATTGGTATAGGTGCCTGGCAGCAGCAATCCCAAAAACGGAAAGGAAGCGCCTTGAACAGCCCTGACAGGCATAAGCCGATTTCTGTAAGAAGGCGTATTTCCTACTGGCAGGGATCGGCTTATGACATCGAGGGGGTAGGCGCCTGGAGCTAGACAGTCCTCTAAGTTCAAAGGAATATAAATTCTGATAATATAAAAAAGTCCCTTCACGTGAAGGGACTTTTTTAACAGGATTCATTTTCCGGTTTTCGTTCATAGATGGCCCTGGCTCCGCCAATTAGTTTCGGCCTTGTTTTGGCCATGGTGACGTGGGCATTGCCGACTGATTTTTGTGAAGTGCGAATCGGAACCGCTACATGCTTCAAGTGCATGCCGATGAGCGTGTCTCCGATATCGATGCCGGCATCTGCCTTGATAAACTCAACCATAACCGGATCGCGGAAGTGCTCATATGCATATGATGCCATCGCGCCGCCGGCCGTGCGGTGTGGAATGACAGTAACCTCATCCAGATTCTTCGCAGTTGCTGTTTCCCGTTCCACTACCAGTGCGCGGTTCAAATGTTCACAGCATTGGAAAGCAAGGGAAACACCCGTACCTTTACGCAGCTTGTCCAGCTGCTCAAAAATCAGTTCAGCCACTTGCTCCGTGCCGGCTGTACCAATCCGTTTGCCCGCCACTTCACTGGTGCTGCAGCCCACTACAAGAATTTGGCGCTCATTTAAAGGGACTTGTTCACTAAATTCCTGAATGATGTTATTCAGCTCTTCCTTCCATTGATCAATCAAAGAGCTCACCCTTTCGGAAGCTTTAATTAGTTTAACGCTTATTTCGTTTCGTATGCCGTAATCTTTCCTACACGATTTGCATGTCGGCCGCCTTCAAACTCAGTTGAAAGCCAGACTTTTGCTATTTCCCGGGCCAAACCAGGGCCAATAACGCGTTCTCCCATGGCCAGGATATTGCTGTCATTATGCTCACGAGTCGCTTTTGCACTGAACACATCATGAACAAGCGCACAGCGGATCCCTTTTACTTTATTGGCCGAAATGCTCATGCCAATGCCTGTTCCGCAGATCAAAATGCCTTTGTCAAATTCTCCATTAGCCACTTTTTCAGCTACCGGCAGTGCATAATCCGGGTAATCTACAGACGTTTCGCACTCACAGCCAAAATCTTCGTATTCAATCCCCATTTCATCCATCAAAACTTTGATTTCTTCGCGGAGGTTAAGTCCGCCGTGGTCTGATGCAATTGCAATTTTCATCTGAAACCCTCCTGTTTGAAAAAGCGCGCATTATAGTAAAATCCTTCTCTTATTTTGACATAAAAGCAGGAAATTATAAAGAAAGGGAACCTTGAATTCGCCGGTTTCTTTTACGATGGATCAAAGTTTGAATTTAGTGATGGTGCCATTTAATTTTTCTGCCTGCTCTTTCAGTTCGAATGCCAGCTTTTCTACATTCGCAATAACATCCGTTTGATGCCGGGTCGCCGTTGCAACCTCCTGGGCACCAGCCGACGTTTCTTCTGCGATTGCTGCGACCTCCTGCGATTGTGTTGAAGTATGCTGGATTCCCTCCATCTGGTTGTCAACCAAGCCGGAAATAGCCGAGACAGAAGAGGCCATTTGATTAACTGTTTTTGCCATCTCCTCAATCGCTTCATTCGTTTGCGTTCCTTTTTTCACTTCATTGTTGGCCGTTTCTACTTGAAGTGAAATTTGCTTCACAACATTGCGGACTTCTTCCTGAATGTTTTTAATCAATTCGGAAATTCCCTGAACTGCCTGAGCACTTTCATCAGCCAGCTTTCGCACTTCTTCTGCAACAACAGCAAACCCTCTTCCATGGTCGCCTGCACGGGCAGCTTCTATCGATGCATTTAAAGCAAGCAGATTTGTCTGTGCCGCGATATCGCCGACCAATTGAATGATCTGCTCCACTTTCACTGCATTTTCTTCAAGCCTCTTAACAGTCTGAAGGGATTCCTCATTATCATGCGCCAGTTTATCAATTCCCGAAATGAGTGAATGGATCACCTTTGTTGAATCCATTAAATCTTGAACCATTTCCTCGGAAACTTTTTCAGAAGCTTTCGCTTTATTCTGCACCTCTTCAGCAATGCGGCTCACATCCTCCATCGATTCTGCGGTAGATTGGATGGAAACGGCAGAGTTGTCCGCTCCCAGTGAAATCTCGCTAATGGTTCTCGCAATGGAGTCAGCCTGTTCGGCAGCAGCGGAGGATTCCGTCGAAATGGCTATTACTTTCTCATTTGTTTCTTTAAAATTTTCATCTATCTTTTGGACCATTTCTCTTAAACTTGAAAGCATGTGGTTAAACGCAATGCCAAGCGAGCGGATTTCATCATCCGATTTGGAGAGTTCGGCATCTTCACGGATATCCCCCTGGGCAGCCATTAAAGCTGTTTTTTCAAGCCTCTTCAAAGGCTTGATGATAAACCCAGCTGCAAAAAATGCCAGAATTCCTGACCAGATAACCCCCATACTCAGCGTTAAGCCACTAAAAACGATCTCTCCAAATGGAAGTGAATCCTCGATGTTAGGAAACAAAACATATAGAAAAATGGCGCTTGTTGTGTATGTAATAATGGCTAAGGACGTGATAAATAAAACCAGCTTTTTCCTCAAGCCAAACCCATAACTCTTTTTCTCCCCCATTACTGTGCCCCCTGATTATTTTTTATCTGTTTTTAAACGGTCCAAAATCTGATCGATGGTTTCTGTCATATCTGTGCAGGTATTTCTGTAAATCTCAACCGGCCCTCCATATGGATCGATAATATCACCTGTTCCTGTCCGGCCTGCAAATTCTTTAAGGGTGTACGTTTTCTCTTCTGCTGCAGGAAACATAGCCAGAACTGTATTTTTATGTCCAGCTGTCATGGTTAAAATATATGTCGCCCACTTCACTAAACATTCTGTTATCCCGGAAGACTTATGATCGAGGGGAATTCCCTGCTCTTCCAATACCTTTTTTGTGTTCACAGAAGCATCACTGCCATCAGCTGCAAACACGCCAGCAGATTTCACTTCGACTCCCGGCAAAGCCTTGCTTTTTAAGATAGCCTCCGCCATCGGACTTCTGCACGTATTTCCTGTACAAACAAACAACACATTTGTCACAGATTGGCCCTCCTTATTTATATCGGTTTCAAACCGCTAATCTTTATTAAAATGAACAATCCGCATGTTTCTTACATTATAAGGCAAATTCCCCATTTAACCTATCATCTCAGGGCAAAAAAAGAATAAGGGTGTCTGTCACCCTTTACATTTATCACAAAATATGAACCTATAAACCCGCTTAAGGCCGACCTCTCTTGCACTCGACAAAATCCGGGCGGTGCCTGGCACCTATAAGAATAAAAGTTTGACACCAAAGGCAAGCAGAATAGCGCCGCCAAGGGCTTCACTATAGGAGCCCAGCCAGCCCTGCACCTTTCTTCCGGTAAGGAGGCCCAGCCATGTTAAGATGGTTGCTCCGATACCGAAGAAGGTCAGTACTGCGACTGTTTGGGCACCGTAGATGCCTAGGCTGAGCCCAACGGAAAAGCTATCAAGGCTCACACTCAAGGCAAACAGCAGCAGTCCAATTCCGACTGGCGTGATTAAACGATCTTCATCTTCCCTGAAGCTTGACCAAATCATCTGCACACCTAATATAAGAAGCAGTCCTCCGCCAACATAGCCGGCGATGGCTCCAAATGTATTTGAAAGGAATCTGCCCGCAGCCATTCCAAGCAAGGGCATCCACACATGGAAAAGACCGATTGTCATTCCAATTTTAAAAATTTGCCTCAAGCCGAGTCTGTACATCCCCATGCCCAGGCCGACCGAAAAGGCATCCATCCCCAACGCGAATGCCATTAAAGCCAGTGTCAATATTTCCCCGATCATCGCTGACATTTTTACGCCCCCTTGGACTTGCTAATTCAGCATATGCACGTCCAAAGAGTTTTAGAATGGCATTGTATTTTTTAGGAAAACTCTGGATCTGGGTACTTTTTCACTAGTTGAAGCTCCAGATGAAAACATTGCGCTGCTTATTTTAATCGCTTTTTAGCCATTCCTATAACTATATTGAGGTGTTCTCTGAAAATTCTGCAGGCGTCCTTCTTATTTGATATCACTTTTTAAAGTTGAATACTCATCTTTCCCTTATATGCGTCACTTTTGAAATATATCGCACGACTTTGCGATTTTATGTGCCACTTTCATTTATTTATCGTTTAACTTTTCGAACTTATGCGCCACTTTCCGAACTTATGCCAAGCTTCCCAGTCTGAAAGGATCTGCCGCGCCGTTTTAACGCAAAAAAGCCGGCCTCATGCGAAACGGCTTTTTTCCTCTTGTATTACCTTATGACCCGGTGCCCGGCTGCTTTCATTAGACGGTTCATGATGGCCTGGCCTACGCCTTCATCCGGAAACATTTCGCTATAGATAATATCTGCATCGGTATGATTAAAATGCCTTAATGCTTCGTACAGTGAACTTGCCACAGTTTCCAGGTGTTCCCGCTGGCCGCAGGCAAATACAAAATCAGCATGATAAAACTCTCGATTTTCTGCAGTTGTCAGGACGCCTACAGAATGCCCTTCCTGCCTTTTCTCATCCACTAACTGCTGAATTTTTTCTCTCGTTCCTTCGACCAAATAAAGAGGAGCATCCGGTGCATAATGGCGATACTTCATCCCGGGAGATTTTGGAGCCTGGCCTTGATCAGCCAGAGCTGGATCGATATGAACATTGGCGATTACCGCTTCAATCTGCTCCTTCGTAATTCCGCCTGGCCTTAAAATAACCGGAGTTGCATCTGTACAATCCAGCACCGTTGATTCAACACCAACACCTGTCGGACCTCCGTCCACTAAACCAGCAATTCGGCCATTCAAGTCTTCCCACACATGGTCAGCTGCTGTGGGGCTTGGCCTTCCTGAACGATTGGCACTTGGGGCGGCAATTGGAAGACCAGTTGTTTTGAGCAGAGATAACGCTACAGGATGATCCGGCATCCGTACTGCGACTGTGGATAACCCTGCCGTCGCATAATTCGACAAAATGCCCTCTTTCACATTAAAAATAAGCGTAAGCGGACCAGGCCAGAATAGATCCATTAGAGACTTCGCTTTTTCTGGGATCTCCTGTACAAAGACGTCCAGCTGCCTTTTATCAGCAATGTGGATAATCAGGGGATTATCGCTCGGACGGCCTTTCGCAGCAAATATTTTCTTTACCGCCTCATCATTTTCAGCATTTCCGCCCAATCCATATACCGTTTCAGTTGGAAAAGCAACCACTTCATTATTCTTTAAAAGATCGGCAGCCTGCGAAAGTTGTGGATAACTCTCTTCTTTATCCACATTTTTATCCACCGACCATCTTTTTGTCATCATTGTTATCCACCTTCATAAAAAATGTTTTTAAGCTGTCAAAATTCCTTTGTTTTCGACATTTTTTTGAACTTTCCTTTGGAAAGTATAGTAGAAGAAGCTGGATAACTCAAGTTTTATCCACAAATTGTGTATAAATAAAGCTAATTTGTGGATAAGTTTGGCAACATACCCACAATTCACATGGATAATTTCAAAAAGAAAGAGTTATCCACAGTCAGGATGTGTTTTACATGCTCTGATTCAAATAACACTTCCGGCAACTCTTTTCTATCTTCCTTTTTAAACCCAAGCAGATGGAAAAATTCAAGTGAATTTCTTTTATTTGAAGCCAAATACAGTGAATGCAAATCGCGATCCCTGGCCAGCATTAAGATTTGTTCAAACAAGATGAATAGATCCTTTTCAGATGCCGATGCTGACATAACAAGTGACCTTAGCAAACCAACTTCTCCAAGGGGCTCAATTCCCAGGGTAGCCTTAATATCCCCCGAATCATTCTCCATAATCAAAAAATATCCGATTGATTCCTTAATCCCATCCGCACTTAAGTTTGCTGCTTCCAAAAAAGCGGTTAGCCTTTCAGCATCTTTCAATTTTGCACATCGTACTACACCTGTTTCCATTTCTTCACCCCATTTTTGTTATTGTCATTCTATGAATATGAAAAAATAGAAAATGTAGAACAAAAAATACTAGATTAGAAAGAAATGCATCCAGGTTGAACACAAGACCCCTATATTTTTTAACAAACAAAAACACGGCAGCTACAATTCTTCACTGCCGTGTTTATTTTAAAATCGTATTGAATTGCTGCGGTACATCATCAGTCGTTAGAGTTGCCGCCTTTACGTCCGATTTCTTCATAGAAATCTCGGTCATGATTTTCACTAGTTGCTTCTCCGCCTTTGCGTCCAATTTCCTGATAGAATTCTTTATCGTGGCTTTCGGCTGTAGCCTCGCCGCCTTTTTGGCCAATCTCCTGATAGAATTCTTTATCATGGTTTTCAGCTGTCGATTCTCCGCCTTTTTGGCCTATTTCCTGGTAGAAGTCCTTATCATGGTTTTGGCTTGTAGCCTCGCCGCCTTTTGAACCAATCTCCTGATAAAACTCTTTATCATGATTACGGCTTGTTGCTTCTCCGCCCATGCGTCCTCTTTCCTCGCGAGACATATGATCATTGTTATTATTGTTGTTGTTTTTAGCCATATTCTTTCATCTCCCTTTTATTTATGTTTTGTTGTTACACTACTATAAATATCCGCTTTTGATAGATTCAAACGCATGAAAAGAAGATGTAAAATGCTTGTTTTAATTGTAATTTAATTTCCACATTCTATAATGATTCTAAGAAAAGCGCAGGGCAGCTGCCTATCGGCGACAAGCATAAGTCGAGCCGGCTGAAAGGTTGCTTTTTACCCTTTGGACAGATTGGCTTAGACCGAAGGGCCATGGCGCCTTGCGCTAGACAGTTATCTAAGTTCAAAGTGATACTCTCTTACTCTTTAAAAAAGAAAAGCCTTGCGTCACAGCAAGGCTTTATCCGAAAATCTTCTCCCATATTTCCACCAAAAAGAATTTTACCTCTACCGGCTCTTCATCCTCAGCCGTATAAACAGGCGTTTTCACTTCTTGAGATTCTTTTTGGCCAGCTTTTTCCTCTGCCTTTACTTCCCCTTTTTTGTCACCCTCTTCAAATCCTTCACTTACAGCCACACCGTTTGAAAAATCAAGGAAACATAAAGGAGGGAATAGTACACACCACCAATTTGCTCCTTTCCCTTCACCCAATGTGATCAAAATTGCTTCATACTCACCGGCAGGGTATAAAAACTGTCCGTATAATTTCGTCGGGAAACTTACTTTGCCAAAGTCCGTGTTTACTTTCTGGTCAGATCCTTCTTCCGCTGCAACACGTTCTGCGATTTCTTGAATTTCAGGCAATCTCGATTTAATCAATTTACGGGCATCCTCAATGGAAGTTAGCTCCGCCACCCACTCTGTGATCTCCTCGTTTACCGCATCTCGTACGTTTCTTTTAATCGCCTGATCTTCCTCATTATCACTATTCGCAAGGATTCGCAGCCTGATGGCCTCATTCGGTATCACCATCGGCTCATCCGCCGTCACTTCTGTTTGCGGTATATATAAACTTAAAATTGTTCCCAAGGATAAAATCAGTACATATAATTTCACAATCGTTTTTGTTTTCATCTCTCCGGCACCATCCCTTCACTATCCTCAGTGTGGACAGGATGCCAGATTCTTAAACTATTAAAATCAAAAAAAATTTTCTGCTTTTTATCCGATTTCTGCAAAGACCATGCGATCCTTGCCATTAATATCATAAACGATGTCTATGTTAGCTTCCGGAAAAGCTTGCTGCAAAAGGATGGAGACAGCTTCACTTTGGCCTGTCCCTACTTCAAAGCCGATTAATGCCTGCGGATTTAGAACCGCTGGCAGCTCCTCCATAAAGCGCCTGTAAAGATCCAGTCCGTCTTCGCCAGCAAACAGGGCACGGTGGGGTTCATGCTCGGTAACGACTTCAGACATCCACTCCACGTCCCTTTCCGGTATATAAGGCGGATTTGATAGGATGATATCAAATTTCTTTCCTTTGGAAATCAGCGGCTGAAGAAGGTCCCCTTGTACAAATTCGATTTTCGCCCCATTTTGCTCTGCATTTTCCTTTGCCAGTTCCAGGGTTGGCCCGTATATGTCTGTTGCGGTTACGTTCAGTTCCGGCATTTCAAGCTTCATCGTAACCGCAATGGCTCCACTTCCGGTGCCGATATCCGCCATTTCAAGGCTTCCGGCATTCCCAAACAGCTGCGGCATTCTCTGCAGAGCATGATACACAAGCTCTTCCGTTTCAGGCCGAGGAATAAGCACATCCTCGTTCACTCGGAACGTTCGCCCGTAAAATTCTTCAGAGCCAATAATATATTGGACAGGCTGGCCGGCTGCGTGCGCCCGAACGGCTTCCTGAAACCTCTCCCAAATCCCGGGCTGCAATTCTTCACGTAAATTCGCTAAGAGGCTAGCCCTGCCCATCTGCATAAAGTGCCGCAATAATAACTCCCCGCCATTTTCGTCGCGATTTGCCTTTTTTAAAAAAGAAGAAGCCCAATTGAGGGCTTCATATACTTTCATGGATGGATTACTCATTGGAAGCACTGTCCAGCTTTGCAGATTGCTCTTCAACGATCAGTGCATCAATGACTTCATCAAGTTTGCCTTGAAGGATCTGGTCAAGCTTTTGGATCGTTAAGCCGATACGATGGTCGGTCACTCGGTTTTGTGGGAAATTGTACGTACGGATGCGTTCAGAACGGTCTCCTGTACCTACCGCAGATTTGCGCTGCTGATCATATTCCGCCTGCGCTTCCTGCTGGAACTTATCGTATATACGGGCACGAAGTACCTTCATCGCTTTTTCCTTATTCTTGATCTGTGATTTTTCGTCCTGGCAGGATACGACCGTACCTGTCGGCAAGTGCGTTAAACGCACGGCTGACATGGTGGTGTTCACACTCTGTCCGCCTGGTCCGCTTGATGCGAATGTATCTACACGGATATCTTTTTCATGTATATCGACTTCGACTTCTTCCGCTTCAGGCATAACGGCAACGGTTGCAGTAGATGTGTGGATACGCCCGCCTGATTCAGTTTCCGGAACACGCTGAACACGGTGTGCGCCATTTTCAAATTTAAGTTTTGAATAAGCGCCATTTCCGTTGATCATAAAGATCATTTCCTTATAACCGCCAACACCGGTGGAGCTTGCTTCAATTACGTCAATCTTCCAGCCTTGAGCCTCAGCGTAACGGCTGTACATGCGGTATAAGTCGCCAGCAAACAAAGCAGCTTCGTCGCCGCCCGCAGCTCCTCGAATTTCCATAATAACGTTCTTATCGTCATTCGGGTCTTTCGGAATAAGAAGGACTTTCAAGCGAGCTTCCAGGTCCTCTTTTCTTTCCTCAAGCTCTTCCAATTCTTCTTTTACCATTTCGCGCATTTCCGCATCAAGCTTTTCTTCCAGCATGGCACGCGCATCCTGATATTGCTCTTTCATTTCTTTATACTCACGGTATGTGTCAACCGTTTCCTGAATATCAGATTGTTCCTTTGAATATTCACGCAGCTTTTTTGGATCATTGACAATTTCCGGATCGCTTAAAAGTTCATTTAATCTTTCATAACGGTCCTCTACAGATTGAAGACGATCAAACATAGCCATTCACCTCAATTTTTTATCCATTAACCGCAGCTTCCGTCCAGCGGGAAATATTTAAAATTCCTTACCTCTTTAACTCCATAACATTCTAATTATAGTATAGGTGATAGTCGCAGTCAAAACCATTCGTGACAGGTGAGAAGAGACCGGGGCTTAAAATTTTCAGAAAAATCATTGCCCTCTATGACAATATCCGATATATTGGCTTTATGAAAAATAAAAACATTACACCCATTAAACGTTTGTCCCTTAGAGAAGAAGTTTACGAAACACTTAAGAAAAGCATTATTCAGCTGGATTTTGAACCCGGAGCGCGCTTGCATGACAAAGAACTTGCTGAAGGCTTCGGCACCAGCCGGACCCCTGTCAGGGAAGCTTTAAAACGGCTGGAAGATGAAGGGCTTGTAGAGTCTACTCCGGGATCCTCGACCCGCGTCACGCCATTAAATGAAAAGGAGGCATACCATGCGTTTACTGTGGCAGCTGCCTTGCATGCCTTAAGTGCCAGGCTCGCAGTGCCCCAATTAACAGAGAGGGATTTTACCCTGCTGGAATCAGCCAACAAAAAACTGGAAAATGCAATGAAACAGCAAGATATTATTGGCGCCATCCATGCCGACGAAGAATTCCATCAGGTCTATCTTCAGGCCGCAAAAAATCCGGAGATCTTTTTGGCTTTGAAAAGGATCATGCCAAAAATCCAGCGTCTGGAAATTGCTCAATTTGGCTCTATTAATGGGCTAAAGTCTGTTGAACATCATAAGAAAATCATTGAAATCAGCAGGGATAGACATGAGAATATGACATCAAGACTGGTTGAGGAAAACTGGCTGAGTCTCGGAGAGCTTTTATCAACGAAAGGAAAATGAGGTGATTTCGCTTGAGGGCAATTTTATTAGGGGTGTGCTCTGCATTCTTTTTTGCGTTTACTTTTGTCTTAAACCGCGCCATGGAGATGGATGGCGGAAGCTGGCTTTGGAGCGCTTCCCTCCGCTATTTTTTCATGGTGCCCCTTCTCGTGGCCATTGTGGCTTTTAGAGGAAATCTGCGTTCTCTCTTTGCAGAAATGAAAAGAGCTTCATTCCAATGGCTTTTATGGAGCTTTGTCGGGTTTGGTTTATTCTATGCTCCTTTATGTTTTGCTGCTGCCTATGGGCCTGGATGGCTGATTGCCGGGACCTGGCAGATTACGATTATTTCCGGCTCCCTGCTTGCTCCGCTATTCTTTGTTTCTTATCAATCCGGAAACAGCAAAGTGAGAGTCAGGGGAAAAGTTCCTTTTCGGGGCCTGATGATGAGCATAATCATTTTGCTCGGCGTTGCGGTCATGCAATGGGAACACGCCTCCTCCATCTCCTGGCGCGATACTCTGCTGGTTGTGATCCCTTTGATCATAGCGTCCTTCGCCTATCCCTTGGGCAACCGCAAAATGATGGATGTCTGTGAAAATCGGCTGGATGCCTACCAGCGGGTGTTGGGCATGACAATTGCCAGCCTTCCCTTTTGGCTGATTATTTCCTTAGTAGGTCTGTCCTCAAGCGGTATTCCAAGCTCAGGCCAGGTGATTCAATCCGGACTGGTTGCCCTCTTTTCAGGCGTTTTTGCCACTGTGCTTTTCTTTGCTGCCACTGACCTCGTCCGGGGCAATATGCAAAAATTAGGGGCAGTCGAAGCTACTCAATCTCTCGAAGTTCTTTTTGCAGTCGCCGGTGAGGTCATACTTCTTTCCAGCCCTCTCCCTTCAGGAATCTCCCTGACAGGAATGGCCCTTGTAATTGCCGGAATGGTACTGCACAGTTATGTAACATCCTCTAACGCCATTTTAAAACGAAAAGCTGCGTAAGAAAATCTTAAGGCGCCTTGCCCGCCCCCGACAACGATGAGCCTTGCGGAAAGACATTCTTTGCCTTTTTAGCTTCGAGGGGACGGGGCTGCTTGGGCTAGACAGTTATCTAAGTTCAAAAAAGGATATAAATGCTGATATTAGAAAAAAATGCCCTGTTAAAGCAGGGCATTTTACGTACGGTCTTCCTGAACTTTTACTTCGATATGGTAGCGAGGAAGAGCTTTTATAAGCAATTTATGCAATTGAGCTTCAGCATCAATTTTTTCCTGATTGGTCATCATGCCTTTTCGATAAGCTGTTACCCACATATCTTCGCCATTTACCCAGACCGCTCCAGGCCGATAGCCTTCATTAGCAGCAATCACTTTGCGGGCTTGGTTGATATCATCCTGATTGTCCAGGCGTTTGCCATCGAAATTAATAAAATTAGGGTTCTGGTCACCACTGAATGTCCGATCCAATGTATCATTGTCCTCTGTACGGTCCAGGTCATTGTTTATAAATGAAGTGCCATCCCTTGTCTCCTGGCTGTAGAGATTTTCATTTCCTTGATTTTGGGCACAGCCAGCCATAAATGTAAGTATTAGAAGGAAAACACTAAATTTTTTCATTGCTAACACCTCCTCTTTATAGCATGTCCGCTATAAAGAGGAATGTGCACACCAAATTAAGGGAAATGGGGCTGTACATTTTTGATATAGGCTTCACTTTATTTTTTCGGAACCAATTGGACTGATTTATGCTTCACTCTTATTTTTTAAGCATTACGTTCCTGCATTTATGCGCCACTTTCTGATTTTATGCATAACTTTCCCAGTCTGATGTGACTTTAGCCATTTTCTCCATCATAAAAAAACTGCCCGGAACATTGCCAGGGCAGAGAGAACGTTAAGTATATTAAATTATGATAAAGACTCAGTTGTCTCGGGATTTTTTATACCATTAGGCGATTTGGGAACTTCATGATGATGGCGGCAGCGCGGTTCGTACGCTTCCGAGGCACCAACCAAAATTACCGGATCATCGTATGAAGCAGGCTTTCCATTGATCAAACGCTGTGTTCGGCTTGCAGGCGATCCGCAGACAGCACAAACCGCTTGCAGCTTTGTTATCAATTCAGCTATAGCCATGATCGCAGGCATTTGGCCGAATGGCTCCCCGCGGAAATCCTGATCAAGTCCAGCAGCAATGACACGGTGTCCGCTGTCTGCCAGATGCTGGATCACCTTGACGATTTCGTCATCAAAAAACTGCACTTCATCAATAGCAATCAAATCGATTTCTGGATTAATATGCTTAAAAATATCGGTAGACTGTTTTATGGGTCTGGCTATGATGGAAGTTCCATTGTGTGAAACGACAGCCTCATCACTGTACCGGTTATCAATTTGCGGCTTAAAAACAGCTATTTGCTGCTTGGCAAACTGCGCTCTTCGCACTCGGCGAATCAGCTCTTCTGATTTGCCCGAAAACATGCTTCCGCAAATGACTTCCACCCATCCGTGATGATTCATAACGTACATGAACGGCCTCTCCTTCCTCGTTCTAACTAATAGAATGGCTTGTGTTAATTATTTTATGAAGAAAGAGTCGAGCTGTTAAATTTTTCTTGCACTCGCGCAATTTTTGGGATCCTAGGTAAAAAGGCCCCGAAAAACGGTTCTTCATATCGGAATGATGCCGGTGTTTGGCCTTCATTCGCAATAAAAAACAGGCAAGAAAGTGAACTTGCCTGTTTTTGTTGTTTATTATTTTTGTTCTGACTTAATGCCGTATTTCTTGTTGAAGCGGTCAACACGTCCGCCAGCTTCAGCGAATTTTTGGCGTCCAGTATAGAATGGGTGGCATTCAGAGCAAGTCTCAACGCGGATCTCTTCTTGAACAGAACCGGTTTCGAACTCATTGCCGCAAGCACATTTCACCATTGCTTTTTTATAGTTAGGATGAATTCCTGATTTCATTCTTTTCATCTCCTTCCGCCCTGAATCATTCGAAACAGAGTTATATATTACGGGCAATCTTGAATTGCCGTAAACTTCAAAAACACACTGTCATCATTATAACAAGTCCTATTGTTTTTTGCAATACGGGAATTATTCTGCCTATATTCCCCAAATAGATCTTTCCTCATTAAAGCATTTGCTTTTTAATGCAGCCCGTTGATTTCCGCTGCGGGCACTCAGAGAACCCGCGGGGAGAAACGAGAGCTCTTGCAGGATATTGAATTTACTTCCTCGAATTAACACCGCACGAAGGAAATACGCATGCATTTTCGAGGATCAAGTGCCTTCCGCTCCAATCAACTCAGTAGAGTAAATTTAGTTTGCTGCAGAAACTAAATTCAACATAAACAGCATCCAAAAGCTGCTATAAAGAATTCAAATGTTATTAAGACCGCTTAGCCTTCATTTCCTCAGCCAATCTAGCAAAGAATTCTTCGTTTGATTTTGTCTGTTTTAGCCTGCGAAGCAGTTTTTCTGCAAAGTCAGGTGCGTCAGACATGGACTTGCGGATTGCCCATAGTTTATCCAGGTGGTCTTTCTGAATAAGCAATTCTTCTTTACGAGTACCAGAACGGAGAATATCGATGGCTGGAAAGATTCTTCTTTCAGCCAATGAACGGTCAAGGTGAAGTTCCATATTACCCGTGCCCTTGAATTCCTCGTAGATTACGTCATCCATACGTGACCCTGTTTCAACTAGCGCAGTCGCCAGGATGGTTAAGCTTCCGCCTTCCTCGATATTGCGGGCTGCACCGAAGAAACGCTTTGGACGGTGGAACGCTGCAGGGTCAATACCGCCGGAAAGTGTTCTTCCGCTTGGAGGAATAACCAGGTTATAAGCTCTTGCCAGCCTTGTAATACTGTCCATAAGAATCACAACATCGCGCTTATGCTCGACTAAACGCATCGCACGTTCAAGAACAAGCTCTGCCACTTTAATATGATTCTCCGGCACTTCATCAAATGTCGAACTGACAACATCGCCAGCAACAGAACGCTCTATGTCTGTTACTTCTTCCGGGCGCTCGTCGATCAATAGGACGATGAGTTCCACTTCTGGCTGGTTGGTTGTAATGCTATTGGCAATTTCCTTTAGAAGCATCGTTTTACCTGCCTTAGGAGGCGCAACGATCAGACCGCGCTGCCCAAACCCTACAGGTGCAAGCAAGTCCATAATTCTTGTGGAAAGCTGTCTTGTACCAGTTTCAAGCTTCATTTGGCGGTCTGGATATAAAGGTGTCAAACCTGGGAAGTGAACACGCTCTTTCGCGGATTCAGGGTCATCTCCATTCACAGCTTCTACTTGAAGCAAACCAAAATAACGTTCATTTTCCTTTGGAGGGCGAACCTTTCCCGAAACCTTGTCACCATTCCTCAGATCGAAACGGCGGATCTGTGAAGCGGAAATATAAATATCTTCAGAGCTTGGCGAATAGTTAATCGGACGCAAGAAGCCAAATCCCTCTGATTGAATGATTTCCAGAACACCTTCCATGAAGAAGTAACCTTCCTGTTCAGCCCTTGCTTTCAGGATGGCAAAAATTAATTCTTTTTTCGATAATTTGCTGTAATAAGAAACTTTATATTCACGGGCAAGTTCATAAAGCTCTTTTAGCTTCATAATTTCTAAACTTGATATATTTAAACCCATTTTTACACCACACTTTTGAAATTTTCAATCATTTCCTTCATATACAGCTGTACAATTATTGAACTTAATAAGAAAGGAAAGAGAAAGATGATTCGAGGTTCCTGAAATAGTTGAAGAATTTTCATTTGTGCTCTTAATTAAAGATTTCGAGGAATGGACCAGTTTGTTGTCCGTTTTCAGTTGAAATATGGAGGTTTCCTCTTCTTCGAAAAGAGCAGGTCGACTTGCCCAGGGACGACAGGCATAAGTCAAGCTCTGTAAGAAGGTGTTCCTTCCTTCTGTAAGGGATTGGCTTATCGGTAAAAAACAATCTCTATTTTACCCCTTAATATGAAATTTAATCAATAATTAAATTTGAAATGGAAAATATGGCAGGAAGGAAATGAAAATGAGCAGGCTGGCACCCAGGCCAGCTCTCATTTTCAATCGATCTGTTTGTCTCTTATTTAATTACAAGATTAGGCTTTTTCTTAAAGCTGTGTCGGCCTTCGATAAAGCGGACAGTTCCGGACTTAGCCCGCATGACTACCGAATGGGTCGATCCATAGGCCCCTTTAAACTGGACGCCTTTTAAAAGTTCTCCATCTGTTACGCCTGTTGCAGCAAAAATGGCGTCATCCCCTTTTACTAGGTCTTCCATAAGCAGGACTTTATTAATATCAAGGCCCATCTTTATGCAGCGTTCTGCCTCTGCGTCATTTTGCGGAAGCAGCTTGCCCTGGATTTCCCCGCCTAAGCTTTTTAGGGCAACTGCCGCCAAGACTCCTTCCGGAGCACCTCCTGAACCAAATAAAATATCAACACCGGTTTCATCGAAAGCAGTATTGATCGCGCCAGCGACATCTCCATCATTAATCAATTTGATTCTGGCACCCGCCTCGCGAAGCTGGCTGACGATATGCTCGTGCCGTTCACGGTTGAGAACTGTCGCCACAACATCTTGTATATCTTTATTTTTTGCTCTTGCGACCGCTTTCAAATTATCTAAAACAGAAGCATTGATATCAATTTGTCCAACCGCTTCCGGACCGACCGCAATTTTATCCATGTACATATCCGGTGCATGAAGCAGGTTTCCATGGTCAGCAACAGCAAGAACAGCAAGAGCATTCCAGCCGCCTGATGCCACAATGCTTGTGCCTTCCAATGGATCGACCGCAACATCGACACGAGGGCCAAAGCCTGTTCCAAGTTTTTCCCCAATGTAAAGCATTGGCGCTTCGTCCATTTCACCTTCTCCGATTACGACTGTTCCCTTCATTGGCACAGTATCGAAGACGTCCCTCATTGCAGAAGTAGCTGCATCATCTGCTTCCTCCTTTAATCCACGTCCCATCCAGCGTGCAGATGCTAAAGCGGCACCTTCTGTTACACGGACTAGCTCCATTGACAAACTTCTTTCCATCGATCTTTCCTCCCCAGGTTGTAAGGCAGATTACATGGCGATTGCAGACAGACTTTATCACCTGTAGCCGCATCGCCTGCCCTTGATTTAATGGTCATGTTTTCTCTATGCTATAAAATCAGAACACTGATCTGACACATGCAGGACCAAACCCGCTTCAGATGATCCGGAGGCAAAGCTCCTGTTATGTTCCGGCATCATTTAAGCGTTTTTCATTTGTTCCAATTCTTCTTTTGTCATTTCTTCACGCCAGATTGTAGCACCAAGTCCATTCAGCTTTTCAACAAGATGGCTGTAGCCTCTGTCAATATGCTCAAGTCCTGTTACCTCTGTGACTCCTTCTGCCATTAGTCCTGCAACAACTAATGCAGCGCCTGCCCGCAAATCACTTGCTTTTACCTTGGCGCCTTGAAGCTGGACAGAGCCATTAATGATTGCAGAACGCCCTTCTACCTTAATGTTGGCATTCATTCTGCGAAGCTCATCAATATGCTTAAAACGGGCACTATAGATCGTATCGGTAACCATGCTGGTCCCTTCTGCCCCTGTCAGCAGCGAAGTCAGCGGCTGCTGAAGATCGGTAGGGAATCCAGGGTAAACAAGCGTTTTGATATCAACGGCTTTCATTTTTTCAGCCGGCCCTACAAAAACTTGATCGTCATTCGTTTCAACTTGGACACCCATTTCTCGAAGCTTTGCAATCAAGGATTCAAGGTGATGGGGAATGACGTTATCAATAAGTACTCCTTCTCCCGCTGCAGCGCCTACAATCATATAGGTTCCGGCTTCAATCCGGTCTGGAATGATCGTATGCTCGCAGCCATGAAGATGATTCACTCCATCGATGCGGATGACATCTGTACCGGCACCTTTAATTTTTGCCCCCATATTGGTCAGCAATGTGGCAACATCAATAATCTCAGGTTCCTTAGCGGCATTCTCGATAATCGTTCTGCCTTCTGCCCGCACTGCTGCAAGCATAATATTAATAGTTGCCCCAACGCTGACAACATCCAGGTAAATACGGGCCCCGCGAAGCTCAGCAGCACGCAGGTAAATGGCTCCCTGCTCATTCGTTACTCGTGCACCAAGCGCTTCAAACCCTTTAATATGCTGGTCAATAGGCCTTGGACCAAGGTGGCATCCGCCTGGCAAACCGATGACCGCTTTTTTAAATCGGCCAAGCATCGCTCCCATCAAGTAATAAGATGCTCTCAATTTTTTAACTTTTCCGTTCGGCAAAGGCATGGAAATCATGGAAGATGGATCAACAGTCATATTATTCTCTCTAAAATCAACTGTTCCCCCTATTTCTTCAAGGAGATCTTTTAAAATTTGAACATCCGAAATATCCGGCAAACCTTCAATTGTTACAGGAGACTCCGCTAAAATAGTTGCCGGAATCAGAGCCACCGCACTATTCTTGGCACCGCTGATCCGGACTGTACCTTTTAAAGGATATCCGCCTGCAATCATAAGCTTTTCCATTTGTAACTCCCTTCTAAGCCGTTGTTAATCGCGCATGCAGTAATCAGCTCCCGTTAGAAAACTTCCAGCCCCAGCGCCTCCGAACAAAGCACTTTCGCTAATCTTAAGAGAGCCCTTACAGCAAAAGCCATACACTACTTTTCTAACCAATTATGAAAGAAAATAGCCATAGCTACTATAAGAAACCAAATAGGCTTGTCCTATTATGAAATATCGGAAAGAATCTTTGGGAAAATATGCACTTTCATATTATCACGTATCTGCCGTTTGCAACATCGTTAGTTCACAAGGAACAATTTTCCACCTGTTTTTTACAGATTCCGACATTATCTATATCATATAGTTTACACGAAAAATCAAATCTCATGTATCGATAGCCAAAAAAGTTAAAATTAAGAAAGAAGCACTAAAAGCCGAGGTTTAAGTTATGGGGCTGGCTTTGTTCCGAAATCAAGAAACAAAGCCAGATACCTAGAGTTATTTTGCCGGAGAAACCGTTATCCTCTTGAATGCCAGTCAGCCAGGAAGGCTTCGATTCCTTTATCTGTCAGCGGGTGGTTGAATAATTGGTTGATTACTTTAAATGGAACAGTCGCAATATGGGCGCCCCTTAACGCTGCATCGGTTACATGCTGAGGATGTCTGATGGAAGCTGCAATGATTTCTGTCTCAATGTCATGAATCGTAAAAATATCAGCGATCGTGGAAATTAAATCAAGTCCATTGTGGCCGATATCATCCAAACGTCCAAGGAAAGGCGACACATAGGTTGCACCAGCCCTAGCTGCGAGCAGCGCCTGGTTTGCACTGAAAATCAAGGTAACATTCGTTTTAATGCCTTCTTTTGAAAAAGCGCTAACCGCCTTTAAACCATCCGGAGTCATTGGAACTTTGATTGTTATGTTTGGCGCAATCGCTGCAAGCTCTTTTCCTTCCTTAATCATCCCTTCGGCATCAAGAGCAATTACTTCTGCACTGACTGAGCCTGGGACCAATTCCGTAATTTCGCGAAGGCGGTCAGGAAAGGATACATTTTTTTCTTTCGCCACCAATGATGGATTTGTTGTTACTCCTGCTACTATGCCAAGGGAATAAGCATCTTTGATTTCTTCCATATTTGCCGTATCGATAAAAAATTTCATAATAATCCCACCTTGTTTAATATTTTGATAATTATCTATGTATTATTAAATAAAGTCTCTATTCTGTAAAGCCTTAAATAACCTTTACTAAACTTTTTATATAGGGAAACCGCCTCTATATCTAGAAGGCGGTTTCTCTAATCACTTGTTTTAATTATGCTTTGTTTGAAGAACCAAACTCACGCATTTTGCCGATTACTGTTTCTTTAATCGCTTCACGTGCAGGTCCTAAGTATTTGCGAGGGTCATACACTTCTGTATCTGCTGCTAATACTTCGCGAACGCGCTTTGCAGAAGCAATTTGGTTCTCTGTGTTAACATTAATTTTAGCTGTTCCTAAAGAAACGGCTTTTTGGATATCTTTTGTTGGGATTCCTGTTCCGCCATGAAGAACTAAAGGAACACCAGTAAGGCTTCCGATTTCTTCCATTTCAACAAAACCAAGGTTAGGCTCGCCCTTGTATGGGCCATGAACAGATCCTAGAGCTGGAGCAAGGCAGTCGATGCCTGTGCGCTTCACTAGCTCTTCACATTCTTTCGCATCAGCATAAATAACGCCATCAGCAACAACGTCGTCTTCCTGTCCGCCGACAGTTCCTAATTCCGCTTCTACTGAAACGCCTTTTGAATGTGCATACTCAACTACTTTGCTGGTAGTTGCAACGTTTTCTTCGAATGGATCGTGAGAAGCATCAATCATAACAGAAGTAAATCCTGCATCGATTGCTTCTTTACATTTATCAAAACTTGAACCGTGGTCTAAGTGGATAGCCACTGGAACTGTGATTTTGTAATCTTCCAGAAGTCCTTCAACCATTTTTACAACCGTTTTAAAGCCGCCCATATAGCGGCCTGCACCTTCGGAAACACCTAGGATGACAGGTGATTTTTCTTCTTCTGCTGCTTGCAGGATAGCTTGAGTGAACTCAAGATTGTTCAAATTAAATTGACCTACTGCATAGCCTTCTGATTTTGCTTTATTCAGCATTTCAGTCATAGAAACTAAAGGCATTATTCTTCCTCCTTTTTGATGATCGTTTTAAGTTTCACAGGGCATGGACTATTAAAGTTTTCCCTTTAACATTACCGAATATGTACCCTATAAAATCCCTGATAAACGAAAGCGATCCTATGGAATTCATTTGTTATGATACCAAAAAGGATGTAGAAATGCCATTAATCCAGAGGGTTTTTTTAAATTGTCATAAAGCAAACGCTATCATTTTATTAACGATGGAATTTCAGGGTAAAAATGGTTTCTTAAATTTTTAATTCGAATTGGGAACCGGCAAATATTTCTTCGCCGCAGCCCGAATGTCATCGATATCAAATGGTTTTGCAAAGTGGGTGAGAGCACCAAGGTCCTTAGCTTCCTGAATCATGTCCAGCTCACCATACGCAGTCATGATGATGACCCGGATATCCTGATCCACCACTCTCATCCTTTTTAAAATTTCAATGCCATCCATTCCCGGAATTTTCATAT
This sequence comes from Cytobacillus sp. NCCP-133, assembly GCF_026011715.1. GTDB lineage: Bacteria > Bacillota > Bacilli > Bacillales > Cytobacillaceae > Cytobacillus. Next base: position 132,714 of record NZ_BRVM01000003.1, read on the forward strand.
CGAGAAGGACGAGGTCAGGCGAATGCTTGGAAACAATGTCGAGAGCCTGGACTCCATTGGCAGCCTGGTATGTGTCGTACCCTTCTTTCTGTAACACTTCATTAAGTAAGATACGGATTCCGAACTGATCATCTACGATTAAAATTTTCCCTTTCATCAAGCCACCTCTTCCTGTCGTATTAAAAGCACTTAGGTTACAAAATAATGACTGCAGGTCACTTAACTATACATTCTCCTACAGAATTATTTCTCTCCCAGGCAACCTAATTCCTGCCGGGAATTGCAATTTAACCATGAATATTTTACCTTTCCCGTTTGTTTCACTATAATAGAATCGGGATATCAGTGTCCGAAGGAGTGAAATAATTTTGCTAAAGATGTTTTCTACCCAGCTGACAGGCTTGTTTAAAAGACTTCAGGAAAAAGAAGAGTTTTCCATCGAGGACAGCGCGCGCCTTCTGGCTCAAGCGGCTGCAGGAGAAGGAAAAATATATATATTTGGCACAAAGGAAATGTCAGGGATTGGCTATGAAGCGACCCAAAGCCAGGAACCGCTAAGAGATGCAGCCGTTTTAAAAAATGGCGATGAAGTCACTGAGACGGATCGTGTGATTATTTTTTCAAGAAATTCCAATGATGAAGATGCGATAGAACTGGCAGATATACTCACAGATAAAGGAATTCCATTTGTAGCGGTAAGCACCGGAATAATGAACGAAAACGGCGAAAGCCTTGCTGACTTGGCAGATGTCCATATCGATTTAACACTTACGAAAGGCCTTCTGCCCGATGAAGAAGGCAATCGCTTCGGCTACCCTGCGTCAATGGCTGCTTTGTTTGTTTATTATGGAATTAAATTTACGATTGAAGAGATTATGGCGGAGCATGAATAAAAATGTCTATTAATAGGCTATTTTCGACTAAGTAATATGAGATAACCACGAAGATATCATGTTTATTGGCCTAGACCCGAGAGCCGATGGCGCCTGGGGCTAGACAGTTATCTAAGTTCCAAAGGATATAAATTCTGATATTACGCTTTCAACGACAAAAAAACCCTCCGCACCGGAGGGTTTTTTCATATCTTATAACTTTTCGCTAAACTTCAATGATGCCCCGATAAATGCACGGAATAATGGCTGCGGGCGTGTTGGCCTTGAGATGAATTCCGGATGAAACTGGGACGCGACAAACCAGGGATGGTCCTTCACCTCAATGATTTCCACTAAGCGGCCATCTGGACTTGTACCAGAAAAGACGAATCCGGCTTTCTCCATATTCTGGCGGTAGTGGTTGTTGAACTCGTAGCGATGGCGATGGCGTTCATAGACCACTTCATCCTGGTAAGCTTCAATTGCTTTCGTATCTTCACCCAACTTACAAGCTTGTATTCCCAGTCTTAACGTTCCGCCCAAATCTTCAATATCCTTTTGCTCAGGCAGCAGGTCAATGATGGGATGCTTCGTTGCAGGGTCAATTTCTGCAGAATGTGCATCTTTAAGACCTAATACATTTCTTGCGAATTCAATAGAAGCCAGTTGCATGCCAAGGCAAATACCCAAGAATGGCTTTTTATTTTCACGTGCAAATTGGATCGCAAGGATTTTCCCTTCAATGCCTCGGTCGCCAAATCCGCCTGGCACCAGAATTCCATCAGCATCTTCAAGCAGTTCTGTTACGTTACCTTTATTTACTTCTTCGGAGTTGATCCATTTGATTTCAATATCAGCGTCATAAGCATATCCAGCATGCTTCAATGCTTCAACGACAGAAATATAAGCATCCTGCAATTCTACATATTTACCCACAAGGGCAATCTTCGTTTTCTTGGAAAGGTTAAGAACCTTATCAACAAGCTGCTTCCATTCCGTCATATCTGCTTTTCCGGAATTAAGCTTCAAGTGCTTGCAGACGATTTCGTCAAGATGCTGCTCTTGAAGAGATAAAGGAACAGAATATAAAGTTTCTGCATCTGTCGCTTCAATAACAGCCTCTTTATCGATATCGCAAAATAGAGCAATTTTATCCTTCATGTCCTGTGATATCGGCATTTCCGTTCGAAGGACAATTACATTCGGCTGAATGCCAAGGCTCCTTAGCTCTTTAACACTGTGCTGAGTCGGCTTCGTTTTCATTTCACCAGCTGCTTTGATATAAGGAACTAATGTACAGTGAATATACATAACATTGTCACGTCCGATATCGCTCTTAATCTGGCGGATCGCTTCAAGAAATGGAAGGGATTCAATGTCTCCTACTGTTCCGCCGATTTCTGTAATAACAACATCCGAGTTGGTCTCATGTCCCGCACGGAAAACCTTATCTTTAATTTCGTTCGTAATATGCGGAATTACCTGTACAGTTCCTCCGTTATAATCGCCGCGGCGCTCTTTTCTAAGCACCGTGGAGTAGATTTTCCCGGTAGTGACACTGCTGTATTTGGTCAGATTGATATCAACAAAGCGCTCATAGTGACCCAAGTCAAGGTCTGTCTCTGCACCGTCGCCCGTTACGAATACCTCACCATGCTGATACGGGCTCATCGTTCCCGGATCGACATTTATGTAAGGATCAAATTTTTGAATTGTTACCTTTAAACCTCTGTTTTTCAAAAGGCGGCCAAGGGATGCAGCTGTAATCCCTTTTCCTAATGACGAAACAACTCCGCCTGTTACAAAAATATACTTTGTCATGAAAAATTCCCCCTTAATATCAGTTTGTGCATATTCGTCTTGGTTTAAAGACTTCATTATAAAAATTCTATCTTCCAAGTACCGTGTTGCTCCGGTACTAACCACGGCTAGGGGAGGAAACGCATTTTATCCTAACACCCCGGAAAAGAACCATAAGGCTTTTCCATATAAAAAATAAAAAGCGCTCCGCTTACTTATAAAGTAAGGGAGCGCTATTAGCGTCTAAACGAATCGTTCCTTTTTTAAGGAGCCCAAAAAGTATTCTACAAGCCCTGAAACGAAAAGTCAAGATTATAAATCTTCTTCGTCCTCATCCACGTCGAGGTCATCTTCCTCAAGCTCTTCATCATCATCACCAAGGTCGTACTCTTCCTCTTTATCGATAACGTCATCATCATCCTCAAAATCATCATCGTCATCAAGAAGATCGTCATCCTCACCATCTTCTGTCAGATCGTCATCCTCGAATCCATCGATATCGTCATAATCGATATCCTCTTCATCCAGCTCATCATAATCTTCAAGATCGAGATCATCATCGTCCGCTTTCTTCTTGCCTTTTTTCTTCTTAGGTTTGATAACGGTAACGATTTCTTCTTCATACTGATCTACAGGATACCATGAACGAAGGCCCCAGCGATTGTCGCCCAATCCGATAAAATGTCCATCTATATTTAAGTCAGTGTAGAACTGTGCAATTTTAGATTTGACTTGCTTTTCTGAAAGGTTCAGAATTTTAGCCACTTCACTCATAATATGATTAAAAGCCATTGGTTCTTTTTTACCTTTTAAAAGTTCGTAAGCCACTTCGATTAATGACATTTCTTGCAATTCTTCTTTTGAGAACTGTTCCAAACTCAATATCAGCACTTCCTTTCCCTATGTAACGCTATTCACAAGCGTAAATAACCATAACACGCACATACTTAAACGAAGCATGAAAGCTTCATTTCTTGAGAGCGCCCGAAAAATATGGACAGCCCGCAAGAAGGCATATTCTTCATTATAAACAAATTTTTACGGTTTATGCCAGCTATATCTGCTGTTATGGCATTTTTTCTGCAGATTCTTTCTACAGGTCAATTAAAATAATAAATTTAATCTGCTCTTTTCCTCGCCCGGCTTTTCATAGGCCGATCCATTTGTTTATAGGCCAGCCAGGTAAAATAAAAGGATAAAAAAAAGAATGGAATGGCTCCAAGCTGTCTTTCATATAGGAAGTATACGCCTGCAATTGCTCCCACTAAAGCTGCATACAGCAATATTTTCTTCACAATTTCACATCCTCAAACCCTGAAGTGCACCGCTATGTATAGTGATTCCATTATATAGGATACGGATGTATTTTGTATTCATTCATTGTAAAAAAATCGTTCGTATCTTACAGATAAATGAGGGCCTGCAGCGAATGGCTGCAAGCCCTCATTTCAATTGTGGCATCCACTTGTTGTTTACATATTTCGGCGATACTGGCCTCCAACCTCATATAATGCACGAGTGATTTGGCCGAGGCTAGCTACTTTGACAGTCTCCATCAGTTCAGCAAAAATGTTGCCGCCGCTGACAGCCGCATCCTTCAGGCGTTTCAGAGCCTCTTCCGCATTATCTTTATTTCGCTCCTGGAAGCTGCGCAGATTGCGGATTTGGGTTTCCTTTTCTTCCTTCGTCGCTCTTGCAAGCTCCATATTATCCATCTCTTCTTCTGATGGAGGATTTGGATTCAAGTATGTGTTTACGCCAATAATTGGAAGATCGCCTGTATGCTTTTTCATTTCATAGTACATGGATTCATCCTGGATTTTGCCGCGCTGATATTGCGTTTCCATGGCACCAAGCACGCCGCCGCGGTCATTGATACGTTCGAATTCTTTCAATACCTGGTCTTCAACGAGGTCTGTCAATTCATCCACGATAAACGCACCCTGCAGCGGATTTTCATTTTTGGATAAGCCATGCTCTTTTGTAATGATCATCTGGATGGCCATGGCACGGCGGACAGATTCTTCCGTCGGAGTTGTAATGGCTTCATCATAAGCATTTGTATGCAGGGAGTTACAGTTATCCTGAAGAGCCATTAATGCCTGGAGCGTCGTACGGATATCGTTAAAATCGATTTCCTGTGCATGCAGGGAGCGGCCGGAAGTCTGGATATGGTACTTCAGCTTCTGGCTTCTTTCATTCGCGCCATATTTATCTCTCATAACGGTAGACCAGATGCGGCGTGCCACACGGCCGAGCACCGTATATTCCGGATCCAGCCCGTTTGAGAAGAAGAATGAAAGATTGGGTGCAAAGTCATTGATGTTCATGCCCCTGCTCAAATAGTACTCGACATATGTGAAGCCATTTGCCAGTGTAAACGCCAGCTGCGAAATTGGATTCGCACCCGCTTCGGCAATATGGTAGCCGGAAATGGATACAGAGTAATAGTTCCGGACTTTATGGTCAATAAAGTACTGCTGGATATCCCCCATCATCCTTAAAGCAAACTCTGTAGAGAAGATGCACGTATTTTGTCCCTGGTCTTCTTTTAATATGTCAGCCTGAACCGTTCCGCGTACAGTCTGCAGCGTTTTCGCCCTTACTTCAGTAAATTCTTCCGGCGACAGCACACGGCCCAGTTCCTGCTCTTTTGCTTCAATTTGCTGCTCAATGGCCGTATTCATAAACATAGCCAAAATAATCGGTGCCGGTCCATTAATTGTCATTGATACAGATGTAGATGGGTGGCATAGATCAAATCCGGCATACAATTTTTTCATATCATCCAGGGTACAAACGCTGACTCCGCTTTCCCCTACTTTTCCGTAGATGTCCGGACGGTAATCCGGATCTTCACCGTAAAGTGTAACAGAATCAAACGCAGTGCTCAGACGCTTTGCTGTATCATCCTTAGATAGATAATGGAAGCGGCGATTCGTCCGTTCAGGCGTTCCTTCACCGGCAAACTGACGCTTCGGATCTTCTCCCTCGCGTTTGAACGGGAAAACGCCTGCTGTATACGGGAATGAACCGGGTACATTTTCTCTGTACACCCAGCGGATAATTTCTCCGTAGTCCTTGTACTTAGGCAGTGCCACCTTCGGGATAGACAGGCCGGATAAGCTCTTTGTTTTTAATACCGTTACGATTTCCTTATCGCGGATTTTGATTACAAATTGGTCGCCAGAGTACTTTTCCTTCAGATCTTCCCAGCCTTCAAGAATTTTTTTTGTTTCAGCAGTCAGTTTATCTTCTGTTGCCGCTTTAATAGCTTCAAGGTAAGCAGCCACTCCGTCATTTGCTTCTTGCTCTTTTAATGCAAGCAAAGCTCCTTCAAGCTGGAACAGTTTGCGGGCAAGATCCGCCTGTTCTTCTGCTTTTTTATGATAACCTTTGACTGTTTCAGAAACCTCGCGAAGATAATAGCGCTGCTCGTTTGGAATAATGACATTCTGCTTTTCAACTTTTGCGCTTTTTGTAAAACTTGTCTTCCAATCTGTGCCTGCTTTTTCATTAATCGTTTCAACAAGTGCAGCAAATACGGCATTTGTGCCCGGATCATTGAATTGGCTTGCAATCGTACCGTAAACCGGCATCTCTTCAAGCTCTTTTTCAAAGAGCATCCGGCTTCGCTGGTACTGCTTTTGCACCTGGCGCATTGCATCTTCTGAACCTTTGCGCTCAAATTTATTAATGACAATCAAGTCTGCATAATCGATCATATCAATTTTTTCAAGCTGGGAAGGTGCACCGAATTCACTCGTCATGACATACATAGAGGCATCGCAAATGTCGGTAATGCCGGCATCCCCCTGCCCGATTCCGCTCGTTTCCACAATGATCAGGTCAAAGCCTGCTGCTTTTACAACCGAAATTGCATCCTGAATGGCAAGTGAAAGTTCGCTGCGGGAATTTCTTGTTGCCAAGCTTCGCATATAGACGCGCGGGTTAAAGATGGCATTCATGCGAATGCGGTCACCAAGCAATGCTCCGCCCGTTTTTTGCTTAGTCGGGTCAACAGACAGGATCGCCACTTTCTTTTCTGGAATTTCATTAATAAAACGGCGGATTAATTCATCCGTTAGTGAACTCTTTCCAGCACCGCCCGTTCCCGTAATCCCTACTACAGGAACCTGTTTTTCCAGAGATTTCACCTTCTCCATTACTGGCTCAAGTGCTGCAGCGGCTTCTTTGCCCCCGGTAACCTGGTGTTCAGCCAGCGTAATCAGCTTCGCAACCGCATTTATTTCCCCTTCCTGCAGCTTTTCAATCTGCTCGGAAGCTTCGGCTGTGAAAGTCGGGAAATCACATTCTTCAATCATCTGATTGATCATGCCCTGGAGGCCATGCTTGCGGCCATCTTCAGGCGAGAAAATCCTTGCGATTCCATAGTCATGGAGCTCCTTAATTTCCTTCGGGATGATTACACCGCCGCCGCCGCCATAAATACGGATATGGGATGCGCCTCTTTCTTTTAAAAGGTCATACATATACTTAAAGTATTCAACATGTCCTCCCTGATAAGAGGAAATGGCGATTCCCTGTACATCTTCCTGGATTGCCGCGTTCACGACTTCTTCAACAGAGCGGTTATGTCCCAGATGGATAACTTCGGCACCGCTCGCCTGAATGATTCGGCGCATAATATTGATGGAAGCATCATGTCCGTCAAAAAGACTGGAAGCCGTTACAAAGCGAATATGATTTTTCGGTTTATACACTTCTGGATTACTCATCCTTCTCCCCCTTGTCCGTAAACGCAGGCCCCAGGGCTGCTGATGCCTGCGCACATGAAATTTTTGTTAAGCTTTTTCAGATACCTTGCTTGAATGATTAATTCCCTGAAACAAAAGATCGGTCTGGAGCTTGATATAATCATCAATCGTGTACATTTTTTGCAGTGACCAGCGCCTGAATGCCCACATTTGCCCCTGGACAAAGATGTTATGGGCAATCATCTTGATTTTTTCTTCCGGCAAATCAAGTTCTCCATTTCCTACACAAAGAGTGATCACATATTCGAACATGCCGACCATTTCGATTTCCTTTTTCAAAACATAAGGAAGCGCGTCCTTGGTCAGGGCCTTCACCTCCTGATACATAACAAGCACTTCATCCTGCATCTCATCCACGACCTTGAAGTAATCGGCTATTCCCTGCTTCAGACTTTCAAGGGTGCCCTGCTCTGTATCAAGGCCTTTTTGAAGCCGTTCCGCAACCTGGTCATAGATGCTGTCACAAACCAGATATAGCACGTCTTCCTTTGTTCGAATGTACTCATAAAGCGTTCCGATACTAAAGCCAGATGCCTTGGCGATCTCTCTGGTTGTTGTACGATGGAACCCTTTTTGGATAAAAAGGGTGACGGCACCTTTAATCATCTGATCGCGTCTTTTTTTGACAAGACGCTCATCTTTAACAGAAGCCTGCACTTCCCGTTTTTTCATTTTTTACCTACCGCCTCCCGCGAATTATCCCCCGTTTTGACGAATTATCTTTTCAGGGTTAAAAAAGTCCAAAGCACGGCCGTCTATTTTTTTGAAGCCAGCTATATTATTTCGTCACCATTCGCGAGATTACGAGACGCTGGATTTCCTGCGTGCCTTCATAAATCTGCGTAATTTTCGCGTCACGCATAAAGCGTTCTACAGGATAATCTTTTGTATATCCATATCCGCCGAAGATTTGAACGGCATCTGTTGTTACCTTCATGGCCGTGTCGCCTGCTAGAAGTTTCGACATTGCCGACTCTTTCCCATATGGAAGTCCTTCAGACTCAAGCCATGCTGCCTGATAAGTTAAGAGTCTTGAAGCTTCAATGCTTGTAGCCATGTCCGCAAGCTTGAATCCGATTCCCTGCTGGGCTGCAATCGGCTTGCCGAACTGTACTCGCTCTTTTGCATAATCGACGGAGGCATCCAATGCACCCTGTGCAATTCCAACAGCTTGTGCAGCAATTCCGTTGCGGCCGCCATCCAAAGTCATCATCGCGATTTTGAAGCCTTCCCCTACCTCTCCCAGCACATTTTCAACTGGAACCTTGCATTCTTCGAAAATGATTTCAGTTGTAGGCGATGAACGGATTCCCAATTTCTTTTCCTTTTTGCCCACAGAGAAGCCTTCAAAGCCGGATTCCACGATAAAGGCCGTTGTTCCTTTATGTTTTGAAGCTGGATCTGTCAAGGCAAATACGACATAGATCTCTGCTTCTCCGCCATTTGTGATGAAAATTTTGCTGCCGTTTAATACGTAATGATCGCCTTCCAAACGTGCAGTCGTTCTCATTCCGCCGGCATCCGAACCGCTTCCTGGCTCAGTAAGGCCATATGCACCGATTTTTTCACCTTGTGCCATTGGCTTTAAGTACTTTTGCTTTTGCTCTTCACTTCCGAACTTGAAGATTGGCCAGCCTGCAAGGGATGTATGCGCTGATAGCATTACACCTGTAGAAGCACAAACTCTTGAAAGCTCTTCAACTGCGATGCAGTATGCAAGATAGTCACTGCCAATGCCGCCATACTCCTCTGGCCAAGGAATCCCGGTTAGGCCAAGTTCAGCCATTTTGTCGAATATTTCACGGTCAAAGCGTTCTTCCTCATCACGCTCTGCAGCAGTTGGCGCCACTTCATTTTTGGCGAAATCGCGCACCATTTTTCTGATCATTTCATGCTCTTCACTCAATTGAAAGTTCATTGTCAGTCCCTCGCTTTGTATGAATTCGTTGATCTATTAGAAAGGCCTTTTAGTTCTGCCCGCTGATTTCCGCTGCAGGTACTTGCTTTCCGCGTGGAGGCCCTCAGCTTCGCCTGTTGGGTCTCACTCTCTCTCCTCCCGCAGGACATTGAATAATCTTCCTCCAATCAACACCGCACGACGAAAATGCTGATGCATTGATCAAGTACCCTCCGCTTCAATTAACTCAGCGTTTATACGTAGTTAGGCAATAGAATGCAAACGTCTGAAAAATATATTTTACAGCTGTTTGCTGATGACAATCCGCTGAATTTCACTTGTTCCTTCATAGATTTCTGTAATTTTCGCGTCACGGAAGTAGCGCTCAACCGGATAATCTTCTGTGTAGCCATATCCGCCAAATACCTGGATGGCTTCTGTTGTTACTTCGACCGCTGTTTTGGATGCAAAAAGCTTTGCCATTGAAGCTTCCAGTCTGCATTTCATGCCGCGCTGGCGGAGATTTGCAGCCCGATAGATTAATAGCTTTGCAGCTTCAACGCTTGTTGCCATGTCTGCAAGCTTGAATCCTACACCCTGCTGAGCCGCGATTGGCTTGCCGAATTGAACACGTTCTTTCGCATAACCAGCCGCCTCCTCAAATGCAGCTTCTGCAATTCCCAGTGCCTGCGCAGCGATGCCGATCCGTCCTGCATCGAGATTAGCCATGGCAATATTAAAGCCCTCTCCTTCATTGCCAAGAAGGTTTTCCGCCGGAACATGCATATCTTCAAATATCAGCTGCAGCGTTCTGGAACCGTGCAGGCCCATTTTGTGTTCATCTTTTCCGAACACAAGGCCTGGCGTGCCTTTCTCTACGATGAAAGCAGAGATGCCTTTGCTGCCAAGCTTCGGATTGGTTGAAGCAAATACAATATATACATCCGCTTCACCGCCATTCGTGATAAACACTTTTGATCCGTTAATCACGTAATGATCTCCGTCCTTAACGGCACGGGACTTTAAGCTTCCCGCATCTGAGCCTGCGCTCGGTTCAGTGAGGCAAAAAGCGCCAAGATACTCGCCTGAAGCAAGCTTCGATACATATTTCTGCTTTTGCTCTTCTGTGCCGAAGTAAAGAATTGGATTCGTTCCCACAGATGTATGAACCGATAAAATGACACCCACCGTCGCGCTTACCCTGGACAGTTCATTAATGGCGATAATATAAGAAGTAAAATCCATTTCAGAACCGCCGTATTTTTCAGGAATCGGGATCCCCATAAGGCCCAACTCGCCCATCTTACGCAGAATAGCTTTTGGAAACTCCCCCGCCTCCATTTTCTCCACAAAAGGTGCAATTTCCGTCTGGGCAAAATCCCGCACCATTTTTCTCATCATTTCCTGTTCTTCTGTAAATCTCAGGTTCATTTGTATTCCCCCCGATGCTGATCTGGCCCGATTTGCCAAGCTCCTATTATGGTGAAATTTATTCGTAAACGTAGAAGCCTCTTCCTGTCTTCTTGCCTAGCCAGCCTGCTTTTACATATTTCCTTAATAACGGGCATGGGCGGTACTTATCATCGCCAAAGCCTTCATGCAGCGTTTCCATTATATACAGGCAGGTATCAAGTCCAATGAAATCAGCCAATGTCAATGGGCCCATTGGGTGGTTCATGCCAAGCTTCATCACTTCATCAATGGCCTCTTTCGCTGCAACCCCTTCATAAAGTGTGTATACCGCTTCATTGATCATGGGCATCAAAATCCGGTTGGAAACAAAGCCGGGGAAGTCATTTACTTCGACAGGCACTTTTTTAAGCGTCTTTGTGATGTCTTCGATTGTTTGATATACTTCGTCTGTGGTTGCGAGTCCGCGGATAATTTCAACCAGCTTCATTACAGGCACTGGATTCATGAAGTGCATGCCAATAACTTTTTCTGGTCGATTTGTCGTTGCTGCAATCTCTGTAATAGGAAGGGACGACGTATTGCTCGCTAATATTGCATGTTCAGGTGCAATTTCATCGAGCTGGCTGAAGATCTTTGTTTTAATCTCCATATTTTCAACAGCTGCTTCGATTACTAGGTCAATATTTTTGGCATCCTGCAGATTTGTTGAAGCGGTTACATTTCTGAGTACAGATTCCATCTCCTCCGCTGTTATGCGTTCTTTTTCCACCTGGCGGGAAAGATTCTTTTTAATCACACCTTGGCCACGTTCCACAAACTCAGGCTTTAGGTCATTTAAGATCACGCTGTATCCCGCCTGGGCACATACCTGTGCAATTCCTGAACCCATTTGTCCAGCACCGATTACCATAATGTTTTTTACGTTCATTTTTGTACATCCTCCGTTCTTGAGCTTTGGCCGGTATTTCGATTGATTTAGCCGGTAAATCCTCATTTTGGGCCGGTATTTATTTAATATCGGCCGGTAAAAGCCGAAAATTGGCCGGTAAAAATGTTTCTATATAAGTCTGCTGATTGTTTAAGCTTCCGATTATTGGTTTGGCCGATAAAAGTTCGAGTTTGGCCGATAAATTGCTGCTTTCGGCCGTTAAATCTATAAAACTGGCCGATCAACTGTCGAGAGTGGCGTATTTTTTTGATATTTCCAGCAAAATGCTGCTGATTTATGCCAATCCCCCTGCAATTTATTGCTTCGGCACCTCAATCATCACGGCATCGCCCTGTCCGCCGCCGCTGCAGATGGCTGCAATGCCAATGCCGCCGCCACGGCGCTTTAATTCATGCATGAGTGTTAAAATAATTCTCGCTCCGCTGGCCCCGATTGGATGCCCAAGTGCGACTGCTCCACCGTTTACATTCACTTTTTCTTCATCCAGGCCTGCAATTTTCCCACTTGTTAAAGCAACAGCAGCGAATGCTTCGTTAATTTCAAATAGATCAACTTCTTCAAGCGTTCTTCCTGTCTTTTTCAAAAGTGCATTGATGACAAGCCCGGGTGTCTGCGGAAAGTCCTTCGCTTCCACCGCAAGCGCAGTATGGCCGAGAATATAAGCTTCCGGCTTCTTGCCTTCGCGTTCCGCGCGCTCTTCGCTCATCAATACCAGTGCTGCCGCTCCATCATTAACGCCCGGTGCATTTCCGGCAGTGATCGTTCCGTCTGAATTAAATACAGAGCCAAGCTTAGCCAGCTTTTCTAAAGATGTATCTTTGCGAGGCGACTCATCCTGGGAAACAATGACTGGCTCCCCTTTTCGCTGCGGAACTTCCACTGGCACGATTTCCTCTGCCAATTTGCCGGATTCAATTGCCGCCACCGCACGTTCATGGCTTCTTAGCGCCCATTTGTCCTGCTCTTCACGGCTGATTTCAAATTCTTCTGCTGTTGAGTTTCCGTACGTTCCCATATGGACGCCTGTGAAGCTGCAGCTCAAACCATCATGAACCATTAAGTCCCTAACCGCTGAATCACCCATGCGCAAGCCCCAGCGTGCTTTCGGCAAAATGTAGGGCGCGTTGCTCATGGATTCCATGCCGCCAGCCACGATGACTTCCTCGTCACCTGCCCGGATGATCTGATCACCTAAAGTGATGCTTCGCATACCGGAAGCACAAACCTTATTGATCGTTTCCGTTTTGACTTCCCATGGCAATCCTGCCTTTTTCGCAGCCTGGCGTGAAGGGATTTGTCCCTGTCCGCCCTGTAGAACGGTTCCAAGAATCACTTCGTCTACAACTTCAGGATTGACGCCGGCACGGTTCAAAGCTTCCTTCACAGCAAATCCGCCTAGGTCAGACGCGGTAAAGCTGCTAAGCGTTCCTGCGAATTTTCCAAAAGGTGTTCTTACCCCGCTAAGAATTACGGTTTTCCCCATAAAGAATCGCTCCTTTGTACGATTAATTTAAAATGTTCGAAAAATTTTTTAGAAAATAATTGAGTGTCTGCAGTCGTTCTTGTTGAAGTAAAATGTTTGCGGATGTGCATTTATTGACTGAACGCTCGCTCGAAAAGACAGCGAAATAAAAGGACTTCATCGTTTTTCAGCCAGCAAATAAAATTGTAAGCGCTTTATCATATTCTATATTACTAGAAAAATAGCAGAAATTGAAACACTTTACCCAAAATTCTGTTAAAACATTTACCGTCACATACATATATGCTTGATCATGACTTAAAATACTTCAAGTGAATTTGGTTCTGTGTTTCAATCCCCACTTTCATTATTTTAGGAAGCTAAATTCTGACTCTCGCCCACTACGGACTTTTCAAGAATTTCAGCCACATCGTACGTATGAACTTGTTCTTCCACTTCTTTTGCCTTTGTACCATCAGATAGCATTGTTAAGCAGTATGGACATCCTGAGCTGATCACGGATGGATTAACCGACAGTGCCTGCTCTGTACGGGATACGTTGATGCGGTGTCCTGTTTCTTCTTCCATCCACATCAAGCCGCCGCCCGCTCCGCAGCACATGCCAGTTTCGCGGTTTCTTTCCATTTCCACAAGCTTGACGCCTGGGATGCTCTTAAGGATTTCACGCGGAGGATCATACACCTCGTTGTAGCGTCCAAGATAGCAGGAGTCATGGAATGTGATTGTTTCTTCGACAGCATATTGCGGCTTCAGCCTGCCTTCTTCCACAAGCTTGTGAAGAACCTCAGTATGGTGATAGACCTCTGCCTGCAATCCAAAATCCGGATACTCATTTTTGAAAATATTGTAGGCGTGCGGGTCAATCGTAACAATCTTCTTCACTTCATTTTTCTCAAATTCCTCGATATTCTTTGTGGCAAGCTCCTGGAATAAAAACTCGTTTCCAAGACGCCTTGGCGTGTCACCAGAGTTCTTTTCTTTGTTTCCAAGGATGGCGAACTTAACGCCTGCCTCATTTAATAATTTCGCAAAGGAAAGGGCAATCTTTTGGCTGCGGTTATCATAAGATCCCATTGAGCCAACCCAGAATAAGTATTCGAACTCTTCTCCTGCCTTCTTCATTTCCTTCACTGTCGGCACATGAACATCTTCGCGTGCCTCTCTCCAGTCTTCGCGCTCCTTGCGGTTAAGCCCCCAAGGATTGCCCTGGCGTTCAATATTCGTCATCGCGCGCTGCGCATCTGCATCCATTTTACCTTCTGTAAGAACAAGGTAACGGCGAAGGTCGATGATTTTATCAACATGCTCATTCATAACCGGACATTGGTCTTCACAGTTGCGGCAAGTCGTACAAGCCCAGATTTCTTCTTCTGTGATAACTTCACCGATCAGGCTTGGGCTGTATGCAAGGCCAGCTGCAGCTTCTTCAGCACCCTGGCTGGCAGCTGCAAGCGCAATCTGATTGCCTTTCGTGTTTGAAAAAGCAAAAGTTGGCACCCACGGCTGCTTTGAAGTAACAGAAGCACCGTGATTGGTTAAATGGTCACGTAATTTGATAATCAAATCCATTGGCGACAGCATTTTACCTGTGCCTGTAGCCGGACACATATTTGTACAGCGCCCGCATTCTACACATGCATAGAAATCAATCATCTGGTGCTGTGTAAAGTCTTCTATTTTGCCAACACCGAAGCTTTCCTGGGTTTCATCTTCAAAGTCGATTGCCTTCAATTTCCCCGGGTTATCCATACGGTTGAAATAAACATTGACCGGTCCTGCGATTAAGTGAGCATGCTTGGATTGCGGCACGTATACAAGGAATGCCAATAGGAATAGTAAATGAATCCACCAGGCGATATAGAAGACAACAATCGCGGCGGTTTCACCCATCCATGAGAATGCTCCTGCAAACAGTGATGCAACAGGCTCAGACCATGTTCCTTCATGGCCATGCCAGATCATGCTCATTCCATTTCCAAGAAGGACCGAGAGCATAAGTCCTCCGATGAAAATAAGTACGAGACCTGCTTTAAATCCTCTTTTTAAGCGTACAAGCTTTTCAACGTAACGGCGGTAAAAGGCCCAGATGACCGCAACAAGGATCATCAGTGTCACAAGTTCCTGGAAAAACGTGAAACCAGGATATAAAGGGCCAAGCGGCAAATGGGCACCAGGCTTGATTCCCTTGATAATAAAGTCAATGGCACCGAATTGGACGAGAAGGAATCCGTAGAAAAACATGACGTGCATCATCCCGCTCTTTTTATCCTTTAAAAGCTTTTTCTGGCCAAACACATTAACCCAGATTTTTTCGAGGCGCTCTTTTACTTTGCCGTCAAATTCAACCTTTTTGCCAAGCTTGATATATTCAATCCTCGTCTTAACAACATAGACAAACAAGCTGACAGCGTAAGCGGTTACAAGAAGGAATGCAATTAAGTTGATCCATAATAAACCGTTCATGGGCAGAACTCCTTTCAGTATGGTTCCTTTCCTTAGAAAATTTTAAATACAATAAAATTTTCTGAATTTATCTCTTACTCCCATTATATTATGAATGAGCATTCAGTCAACCATTTTTTGAATAAACTTGTTCAAAAAGTTAAGTTGTCTTTGTAATTCACATTGTTAGAACCTTCTCTTTGCATGGGAAAAAGTCCTGCATGAATGGATGATTCCATTATAGAAATAGCAGCACTGGAAATACTAACAGGAAATCTTGTCGAGAGGAAGATGGCATTGACAGTCTGGAATATCTTCATGATCATTTTGCTCGTAATCTTTTTATGGCTGTATATCGATTTTACATTGGGCAGGAAAAGCCATATGAAAAAGCTTGAGCGGACGACCCTTCCTATGCGAAAATCCGACATGGACATGTTTACAGATGGTCCTGCTTTATTTAAAGATCTTTTTTCTGAATTAAGGAACGCGCAAAAGCATATCCATATTTTATTTTATATTGTGAAGGATGATAAAATCAGCGAGGAGTTTTTATCCATTCTAAAGGGTAAAGCAAAAGAAGGAGTCGAAGTTCGCCTCCTTCTGGATTGGGCCGGCAGTTTTCCTGTTAAAAGCAAAACAATAAAGGAGCTCAAAAGCAGCGGCATTAAGTTCTCCTTTGCACATGTGCCAAAGCCGCCTTTCCTTTTCTATTCTTTCCAAGCCCGGAACCATCGAAAAATTACTGTCATTGATGGAACAATCGGGTTTAGCGGCGGTTTTAATATTGGAAAAGAGTACATTAATCAAGATAAAAAGCTGACCCCCTGGCGGGATTACCATTTGAAATTCCAGGGTGAAGGCGTCCACGATCTGCAAAGAGAGTTTTTAGCAGATTGGTACAAAGCAACGAAGACTGACCTGCTGGCAAACTGCATCTATTTTCCTGAACTTCGTGCCGGGAAGTATCGGCACCAGTTTTCCGCTTATAAAGGAGCTTATTTGGAAGAAAATTTTTCCTCTTTAATCCGTAAGGCAAAGCAATCCATTACAATTGGCACGCCTTACTTTATTCCGAGCAAAAGGCTTTTCAAAGATTTAAGCCATGCCTTGGAGCGGGGAATCACTGTAAGACTCCTGATCCCCTGTGTTACAGACCATATCCTTGTAAAAGAGGCCTCTTATCTTTATTTGAGAAAGCTGCTGAAGCAAGGTGCATATGTATACCAATACTTAAATGGGTTTTATCATGCCAAAGCGATTATGATTGATAATGAAATTGCAGATGTCGGCACAGCCAACTTTGATAAACGCAGCCTGTTTTTAAACTATGAAATCAATTGCTTTATTTATGACAAGGATTTTATCCAAAAAGTTCAAACTATTGTAGATACCGACATTCGAAACTCAAAGAGATTAACCTTAAAAGAATTAAACCGCCTGGATCCTTTTCGGACATTTAAGGAAATGCTTGCCCGGACGGTGGCCAGCTTCCTTTAAGAGTATCCGGGGAAAAGTAGGTGCAGCAAAATGAAGATCCGCTTTGGTTATGTTTCCCACGCGATCAGTCTTTGGGAAGCTTCTCCTGCGAGGACATTAACTTTTACACGCTATGAACAAATGCCTTCTGAAGAAAGGCTTGAGAAACTGAAAGCCGTTACGACTCAAAACCTGCAGAACACGTTAAGGATGCTGCATTATAATATTGCTCATGAAATTCAGCTGTACAGGCTCTCCAGCTCCATTGTTCCTCTCGCCACCCATCCGGAGGTATTATGGGACTTCGTCTCACCATTTAAGGAAAAATGGCTGGAAATTGGAGAGCTGATTAGAAAACATAACCTCCGGGTCAGCTTCCATCCCAATCAGTTTACACTGTTTACTTCTCCAAGGGAGGAAGTAACCATGAACGCCGTTAAAGATATGGAATACCATTACCGGATGTTTGAAGCCATGGGTGCCGAAAAGAAGAGCGTCACCAATATCCATATCGGCGGAGCTTACGGTGACAAGTTCACAACCATTGAACGGTTCCACGAAAACCTGAAAATGCTTCCTTCCCACATAAAGGAACAAATGACGCTCGAGAATGACGACAAAACGTACAATACCGATGAAACGCTCCTGGCCTGCCAGCAGGAAAACATACCGCTTGTGTTCGATTATCATCACCATATGGCAAATCTCGGCACGCGGCCACTGGAAGAATTGCTTCCTGAAATTTTTCAGACATGGGAGAAAACCAGCATGAAGCCAAAAATCCATATTTCTTCGCCTAAATCGGAAAAAGCATTCAGGTCCCACGCTGACTATGTCGATCCAGAATTTATCAGGCCGCTTCTTGATTTGCTGAAATTCTTTAACAGAGACATCGATTTTATGATCGAGGCAAAAGCAAAGGACAAGGCAGCACTAAAACTGACAGAAGAGATCAGCAGCATTCGCGGCGTAAAAAGGATTGGCGGGGCTGAAATAGAGTGGAAATAACGAAGGCGTCCCTCCCCTAAAGAGGAACGCCTTTTGTTCGATTTGCTCGCTAGTTTTTAAATTTATTGGCTAATTTTCATCGTTACTTCGATAAAATCCGCGATTTATTTGCTAAGTTCACAATTAGACGCAAAAAAAGGACGCCCAGTCATTTGTGGGCACCCCCTTTCTCGTCATCCTACGATATTCCGCAGCCAAGGCAAAAGTACTTCATACGCTTTAAACCCAAGGTAAATGCCGACGATGCCCATGATTCCAGGCAGTGCTGGCGGTGCAGGAATCGGGAGTTTCATAAAAGCAAATATAAATCCAACCAGAAATCCTGTAAGTATGGATAAGAGAACGATTTTCATGATATCCTCCTTAATCTTGAATCTTGTTTACTTTGTTTTGCCCGTACAGCCCGCAGCCTAACGGGCAGTAGTCCCTTTAAATTAAAGGACTGGATAACTGCCCGTATGTGCCCATTTGTTCGACTAACACTCAGAAGATCACTGAGTGATGTTTCACTCTACTTTAAACGTAAACATATGCTCATAGCTTCCCCTTTTTCGGCAAAAACATTAGCGTTTCCCCAGTTTTTCGGCGAATGCCCAGGTTTCTATATTTTATTTACACCGGAACAAGGGTGTATAACCCTCCCTCAATATACTTTAAATATCTCCCGAATACTCAAGTATTCTTAAAATTTCATAGCTCTTAGCTGAAAAAAGCCAGCACTTTTTATGTGCCAGCTTTGTCTTTTTGTATTACATTTTCTCCGGAGCAGATACCCCAATCAATGCAAGTGCGTTTTTCAATGTTGTTTGGACCGCTTGGATCAATGCCAAACGTGCTTTTGTTCTTTCTTCATTTTCCGCATCCAATACTTTTTCAGCATTATAGAAGCTATGGAAAGCAGAAGCCAGTTCAAAGATATAGTTTGTGATTCTGTGCGGCATGCGCTTTTGTGCTGCTTCAGCCACAGCCTGCGGGAATTCGCCGATTTTCTTCAGAACGTCCATTTCCTTCTCCGCCTGGATAAGAGAGAAGTCTGCGCTATTATCTGCAGTCATGCCCTGCTCTTCGCCCTGGCGCAGGATGCTGGAAATGCGTGCATGTGCATATTGTGCATAGTACACAGGGTTTTCGTTAGATTGGGATACTGCAAGATCAAGGTCGAAATCAAGATGCGTATCCGCGCTTCTCATGGCGAAGAAATAGCGTGTTGCGTCCAAGCCTACCTCTTCAACAAGATCGCGCATCGTTACCGCTTTCCCGGTACGTTTGCTCATCTTCATTTTTTCGCCGTCTTTATACAAATGAACAAGCTGGATGATTTCCACTTCAAGTGCTTCACGGTCATAGCCAAGTGCCTGAATCGCTGCTTTCATTCGAGGAATGTAGCCATGATGGTCAGCGCCCCAAATGTTGATCAGCTTTTCAAAGCCTCTTTCAAGCTTATCCTTATGGTAAGCGATATCCGGAGTCAAATACGTATAAGAGCCGTCATTTTTAATTAGAACTCGATCTTTATCATCTCCGAAAGCCGTGGAGCGGAACCATGTGGCCCCATCTTCTTCGTATATGTGCCCGTTATCATTTAACGCCTTTAGAGCCGTATCGATTTTCCCATTGTTATAAAGAGATGTCTCAGAATACCACACATCAAATGGCACACGGAAATCTTCAAGATCCTGCTTAAGCTTCGCCATTTCATACTTCAGGCCATACTCGCGGAAAAAGTCAAAGCGCTCTTTTTCATCCACATTCACATATTGATCACCGTATTCTAAAGCAAGCTTCTTTCCAATCCCAATGATATCTTCACCATGATAGCCGTCTGCCGGCATTTCTTTCTCCATGCCAAGCGCCTGGAAATAACGCGCTTCAACAGATAGAGCCAAGTTGTTAATCTGGTTTCCTGCATCGTTAATATAGTACTCCCGGGATACATCATAGCCAGCTTTATCTAAAATATTGCATAGGGAATCACCAACTGCCGCACCGCGGGCATGGCCCAGGTGGAGGTCGCCAGTCGGGTTCGCGGAAACAAACTCGACCTGGATTTTTTGATTGTTTCCAACAGCTGTTTCACCGTACTTATCCCCGGCTTCAAGTACCGCCGGGATCAGGTCAGTCAAATAAGAATTATTCATATAAAAATTGATAAAGCCGGGACCTGCTATTTCAATTTTTTCAATAGAAGCCTTTGAGCTGTCAAAATTCGCGATCAGTTCCTCGGCAATCATTCTTGGCGCCTTTTTAGCCACACGCGCCAATTGCATCGCCATATTCGTAGAATAATCGCCATGCGCCTTTTCCTTCGGGATTTCTAAAACTACATCCGGGATTTGCTCTTCAGATGCCAGGCCGGCTTTTACAACCGCATCATTAATTTCCTGCTTTAACTTGCTTTGCACCTGCTCAACTATGTTCATTGTTCTCCTCCTCAAACGTAATCGCCAAATGATATGTACCTGCCTGCGACCCCTGCATTTTTAAATCGTATAAAATATCGATGGAACCTTCACCTGATTGATCATTATATTGATGTTCCATCCTTTTCGTCACGGTGCCCATCTCAAACACTCCATATGGAGTTTGGTAGCTGCCCCGGAGCTTTTTATTCATCTTGAACGGCAGCCTCATCTTCACGGCCCCGCTGCGTAAAATCAGCCCATCTGTGCCGGACATCTTTATAATTGTTTTTACTTTTCCCTCTTCCATCTTTTCATCATACTGAAGGAAACGGGAAGCATCTTTTCTATAGTATCGGCCAAAAGCAGTCAATTCAAATGTCTCTTTGCTGCCAAGCTTGCGAATATCCGTCTTCACTTTAATCTTCACAGGCATTTGTTCCGCTGAGTGACTGGACAACGGCAACACATCCTTTTCATCTTGTCTATAACTATATAAGTATAAATACTCCCAAGGGAAAGTGCAAGGGTACAGGGACGGTGCCAGACACTAGCCGGATTTTTGTCAAAAAAAGGATGAAGCCTTATGTTTCATCCTTTTTAAAATGTTCAAGCTGACGGGAAATGTCCCTCAGTATTTGATTTTTTTCCTTCAGTATTTTAATCAGGCTTACCGCAAACCAAATTCCGAAAACCAGAACGGCCATATAAAATAAAAAAGGAATCATTGCGAATAGCGGAAAGAATGATCCTGCTTCCATCATTTTAAGAATCTCCCTTCTTAATCAACCTTTTGTTTAAAAATCTGCTCATAAAAAGCAGGTGTGCCATAGCCCCTAATCCCTGGAGCGAAAGTTTGCACGAGCTCCCAGCCGTCTTTTTCGTGCTCCCGGACAATTTCGTGATAATCCTCTGTTGGCTTAAGCTTAAATGAAGATAATTCAACTTTAACAAATTTATGCTCGTACATTGGAAATCCCCCTTTTTCCATATCTACGGAAATTAGAGGAAAAGGTTTCAGGCATAGAAAAACGGAGACACAAGGTCCCCGTTCCACTATTATTTTTTAACCCATCCAAGAATCATCTCACGGATCATCTTGCTCGCCGTATTGGCTGTTTGCTCAGAAGGGTCATAGATTGGCGCAACCTCCACAAGGTCTGCTCCGACAACTTGTACATCTGAATGCGCAATTTCATGAATCGAAGCAAGAAGCTCTCTTGATGTAATGCCGCCTGCATCTACTGTGCCTGTTCCCGGCGCATTTGAAGGATCTAAAACATCAATATCGATGGTTACATAAACAGGACGTCCTGCAAGCTTAGGAAGAATATCCTTTAGCGGCTTATGCACTTCAAATTTTGACATGTGCAAACCCACTTCTTTTGCCCACTCGAACTCCTCTTTCATACCGGAACGGATTCCAAAAGAATACACATTGCCTGGCCCGATTAGGTCAGCTGCTTTACGGATCGGCGTAGAGTGGGATAAAGGCTCCCCTTCATAATGCTCACGCAGGTCCGCATGGGCATCGATATGAACAATCGCCAAATCCGGATATTTTTTGTACATTGCTTTTATGACAGGCCAGGAAACCAAATGCTCTCCGCCCATGCCAAGCGGGAACTTATCTTCAGCCAGAAGCTGATCGATAAACTCTTCAATTATATCAATGCTTTTTTGCGGATTTCCAAATGGTAGCGGAATATCCCCCGCATCATAATACTTTACCTCTTCCAGCTCGCGGTCCAGATAAGGGCTGTATTCTTCCAGTCCGATGGACACTTCACGAATGCGAGCAGGGCCGAAACGCGAGCCTGGACGATAGCTGACTGTCCAGTCCATCGGCATGCCATAAATAACCGCTTCACTTTCTTCATAGCTAGGATGGCTTTTAATAAAAACATTGCCTGAGTAGGCTTCATCGAAACGGATCACGGTCATCCCCCTCTTCTTATTATTAGATAAGGCTGCTTCTAATAAACAGCCTGAAATGAAATTACTTCACTAAATCCTGAACAAACTTAGGCAATACAAATGCCGCTTTATGCAATTCTTTTGTATAGTACTTTGTTTCAATGTCATGGAAACGGTCTTCACTCACTTCCAGCGGATCATATTTCTTCGATCCGATTGTGAATGCCCACATTCCGCTTGGGTACGTTGGAATATTCGCTGTGTATAAGCGAGTGATTGGGAAAATCTCTTTTACATCGCGCTGAACGTTGCGGATTAGGTCCGCTTTGAACCAAGGATTGTCAGACTGCGCAACGAAGATGCCGTCTTCTTTAAGCGCTTTGGAGATTCCAGCATAGAATCCTTTTGTGAAAAGATTCACCGCAGGCCCAACCGGCTCAGTCGAGTCAACCATGATGACGTCATATTCATTCTCGCTTTCTGCAATGTGCAAGAAGCCATCGCCCACCTTCACGTCAACGCGAGGGTCATCAAGCTTGCCTGCAATCTCAGGAAGATACTTTTTAGAGTACTCGATTACCTTTCCGTCAATATCAACAAGAGTCGCTTTTTTCACGCTCGGGTGCTTAAGCACTTCGCGAATTACGCCGCCGTCACCACCGCCAACGACAAGAACGTTTTCAGGGTTTGGATGCGTGAATAAAGGAATATGTGCAACCATCTCATGATAAACAAACTCATCCTTGATTGAAGTCATAACCATATCGTCAAGAAGAAGCATATTGCCCCATTCTTCTGTTTCCACCATATCAAGCTTTTGGAAGTCTGTCTGTTCTGTATGTAAACTACGCTTCACCTTCATCGTAATGCCAAAGTTCTCCGTTTGTTTCTCTGTAAACCAAAGTCCCATTCCTCAATCATTCCTTCCATAAAAAAAATGAATTATCACAAAAGAGCAGCAAAAAGCATTTTCATCTTTTATACTTCCCTAACATGCAAATAACAAACACAGAAAAAGTATAGTTGAATCTAGCAAAATTGCAAGAAAAACTTCGCTAATTAGTAGAGAAAGATGTTTAAAATAGCCCTGTTTTTTCAATACTGAATATATAAAGCACTTATTAAAGATTTTATTTGGAAAAATCATTACGTCGCCCTGCTTATTGGTCAGTTTTGCGTTTTATCGGTCACTTTGAACCTTTTACCGGTCAGTTTTGCATTTTATCGGTCACTTTTGCATTTTATCGGTCACTTTGAACCTTTTATCGGTCACTTGGCGTTGTATCAACTTTTCACTATATAAAAATGATAAAAGCCTTCGAAAACAGAAGAATTGGGGGTGCTTGATATGGAATTAATGACAGATCAGCGTTTTAGAAAAACGATGAAATATTTACGTGCTATACTCATTATTAGCTTCATAGGAATGGCTCTTACAGTCATTATGATCGGAGGCATTTTGGTTTATGCAAAAATATTAGGTCCGCCGCCGCTCGCCGTTCCGCAATCAACTTTATTTTTCTCAGAAGATGGTACAGTGATTGGCGAGAGCCATAACGGACAAAAGCGCTATTGGGCACCTCTTGAAGATATCAGTCCCCATCTCATTGATGCGACTATTTCAATTGAGGACAAAAACTTTTTCGAACACAGCGGATTTGATTATAAGCGGATCGCTGGAGCCGCTATGGCCGATATTAAAGCAATGGCCAAGGTTCAGGGCGCCAGCACCATCAGCCAGCAGTACGCCAGGAATCTTTTCCTTGAACATGAAAAAACATGGAAGCGGAAAATACTTGAGGCTTTATATACAATCAGGCTTGAGATGAATTACACAAAAAAAGAAATCCTTGAAGGCTATTTAAATACGATTTATTACGGAAATGGTGCCTACGGTGCTCAGGCAGCCAGCCACTTTTATTTTGGAAAAAATGCAAGTGACCTGACTTTATCTGAAGCCGCCATTCTATCCGGAATCCCAAAGGGGCCTGGCATATACTCGCCCTTTGCATCAGCAAAAAAAGCTAACCAGCGGCAAAAGGTGATTCTGCAGACAATGGTGAAGAACGGGATGATCACTCAAAAGGAAGCGGACCTGGCTGCTTCAGAAGATCTTGAGCTGGTTGGCGAGCACATGCATACCAGTGTTAAAATAGCCCCTTATTTTCAGGACGCTGTCCGCAATGCCCTTAAAACACAGCTGAAATTGGATGACCGAACCATTGAATTAGGCGGATTGAAGGTTTACACGACTTTAAATCTCAAGGAACAGGAAATCGCAGAAGAAACAGTAGATAAGCTTATTTCTAAAGACTCTGAGATTCAAGTCGGGGTCGTTGCCATGAATCCGAAAAACGGATACGTCAAAGCGATGATTGGTGGACGAAACTATGAAGAAAGCCCATTCAACAGGGCAGTCCAGGCTGTCAGGCAGCCTGGTTCGACAATCAAGCCGCTCTTGTATTATGCGGCATTGGAGCAAGGGTTTACCCCTTCCACTCCGATTCGAAGCGAACAGACTACGTTCCGCTTTGAAGACGGGACACCAGATTATACGCCGCATAACTTTAACAGCAAATATGCGGATGATGATATTACAATGGCACAGGCGCTTGCCTTATCCGACAACGTTTATGCCGTAAAGACCCATTTGTTTTTGGGAGAGGAGACCCTCGTCAATACAGCCAAGAAATTTGGCATTCATTCAAAAATGGCAAAGGTTCCTTCCCTGGCACTTGGTACATCGGGAATGAGAGTCATCGAGCTCGCGAATGCCTACAGCATGTTTGCCAATGGCGGAAAAAAGGTATCACCTGTATTGATTAAGCGAATAGAAAACCATAAAGGCGAAGTCATCTACCAGCAGGAACCATTCGAAATGAAAGTCCTGCGGCCCGATCTTGCCTTTGTGATGGCCCATATGATGACTGGAATTTTCGATCCAAAACTGAATGGATATGCCCGTGTAACAGGAAGCACAGTAATCAATGATATGACACGCCCTTACGCCGGAAAATCTGGATCAACCGAAACAGACAGCTGGATGGCCGGCTTTACCCCGCAGCTCGTAACGGCCGTATGGACGGGGTATGACAAAGGAATTATGATTACAAACACCGCCGAAAAAACATATGCCAAAAATATATGGATTCGTTTTATGGAGGAAGCCCATAAAGGAAAGCCCGCAAAAGCATTCAAAGCGCCAAAGGGCACAGTTGGCGTCTATGTTGATCCAGCCAACGGCCAAATTGCAGCTGAGAACTGTCCTGTCAAACGCCTCACCTATTTTGCGGAAGGAACTGAACCCACAGCATACTGCACAGACCATCTGAGCCGCGAAAAAGAGATAACACCGGAACAACCAGAACAAAAGCCGAAGACACCTTGGTATAAGAAATTGTTTCAGTGGGCTTCTTGATATTAAATATTCTTGCTGCCTGATCTTGGGAAAAAGATCAGGCACTTTATTTTTCAGGAGACCTCGCTGGCCTTTCCTTTCCGGTTATTAATCGCTCTTGTTCCGTTCTACGTCATTATTAACCCCGGTTAGTTCCTTTTCTCCTGTTCCTAAGGAAAGGCACTCGATTATTTCCCTTCAGCCGGCGCTCTCATTTCTTTCAAAGGCACTATTTACCCGGATTATTTCCTTTTAGCCGTCTCCCGTTCCTAAGAAAGTCACTATTGACCTCTGCCAACTTCTTCCCCAGATCCACACCCTAGTCCCTCATAAAATGGAAAAAACCCCGGGGTCCGAATCCCGGGGTTTTTCGTGTCCTAGTTTTTATCGTGCCTTCACACTGTTAAATAGTTTACTTTTTTTATGTGAATTGTACAAGTGGTTAGAAAACTACGTCAACAAAATGTCACAAATTCGCCACAAATTCAGACTTATTTTCTAATTTACTTGTAAATCTGATTTTAGTTGGTCTCCAGAACGTTCCCACATGCCCGCGTCATGATTTTTCAAAAATTCTGTAAGCACTGCTTTTGACTTTTCATCCATATGGCCAACGATTATATGTCTTTTAATGGATTTATCCATCCGGTTCACATGCTCAGGCAGTGACTTATATCCTCTGCGGATTTCCCGGTCTACCGTCATTTCACATGCTGTCACACCAGCATAGTAAGGCCCGCCTTCTGTGCGGTCGATTGTAATCCATATCAGCCAGTATGGCTTTCCGTTTGGAACTTCATCTTTGTTTGGCAGAAACTTGATTCCTTTTTCCACCGGGCTTCTGGCGTGCATGGCACCCACTTCAATTGAAGCCTCGCCGGCATCTACATCAATAATGACAGGCGTCACATGATCGAGGCTGAGGGTCCCTGCTCCAAAGCCTCCATGGCCGTCAGTCGGATCACTTTTGATAATATTAAAGTCAACCTTCTTTTTCTTTTTTTCTTCCATGTTCATGTCCTCCTAAGCAATCTTCGTTTTCACTTATTATTTCATAAATAGTTCGTAGAAAAAATCATTTAGGCCGCTCGCCAGCACCGGCAAGACGATGTTGAAAATCGGCTGAATCGTGTATTGGTCCAGCGGCGTAATAACAAGAATGAGAAATATGACAGAGCCGTACGCTTCAAATTGGGTCATCTTAGGACGAATATGGGCTGGTGCCAGATCCTCAATAATCCTGTACCCATCAAGCGGCGGAAACGGCAGCAGATTAAACACGAAGAGCACCAGGTTTAACTGGATAAAAATATCTAAAAAATCCGCTATAAAAGGCGGAAACGATGCCGCTAATCCTGTTCCGGCCAGCGCATACCAGATAAAAAAACCCAGAACCGCCATCACCAGGTTGGACAAAGGGCCTGCAATCGAAACAGATATGCCTGCCAGCTTCGGTTTCTTAAAAAAGAACCGATTAACCGGAACAGGCCTTGCCCATCCGAAACCTGCTATAAAAATCAGAATGGTCCCAATCGGGTCCAAATGCTGCATGGGATTCAGCGTCAATCTGCCCTGTTTCTGTGCAGTCGAATCTCCAAATTTGTAAGCAACGTACGCATGGGCAAATTCATGAACCGTAAAGGCAATCATCAACGTTACAGCAACATAAGGAATCTCCCTGAGAGAAAACGCTAAAAATTGTTCCAAATGCCAAAACTCCCTCTCCTGCCGGCAAAGAACGAGTACCATCTGCCAGGCCGATTATACTTTTTCATCTTTTGCCAGGTTTTCATACATCCTATGTACGAAAATCCTCCACTATTTACCTAAAAGTATACATGAACACCATATGAAAGGGAAAGAACGGGCCGCTCAGGCTTGCACATTGTAAAAATTTATGGAAAACTACAATCAGTAAAATAAGAGGAGGAAAACAAATGCCATACATAACAGTCAAAATGCTGGAGGGCCGTACAGAAGAGCAGAAAAAAGCTCTTGTAGAAAAAGTAACCGATGCCGTAAACGAAACAACTGGGGCATCAAAAGATAAAATTGTTGTATTTATCGAAGAAATGTCTAAAAATCACTATGCAACGGGCGGTAAGCGTTTAAGCGACGAGTAATACCATGTAAAAGGGGCAGATTTTCAGTTGAGTCTGCCCTTTTCTATTGGATTTTTTTATCAGAAAAGGATTCTCTGAGTTTTGCACCTTTTTAATTACGGATAGAATTTTTTATTTGCACGCAGCACTGATTTATTGCAGATAGAATTTTTTATGTACGATACCGATTTATGTGCGGATTGAAAGTTCGATCACTTTTTCAGCAGCAATTAGAAAAGCCGGGCATCTTAATGCAGCCCGGCTTTTTCTCTTAAGCTTTCAATATATTGATAGGCCAGTTCCACTTCTTCATCCGTGTAGCGCTGCTTGCTTTTCAATGTAAAGACCTTTTCCTTCACACCTTCTTTCGAAAGGTCATTAAAATAAAGAACCGTAGACACAAGTTCAAGGAATCTTGCATTTTGGCTGTTCATATCCATTAAACAATCCTGCAGGCTTGGCATCTCCACTGCATTTACGTCTAAAAATTCCTTACCGGTTTCTGTAAGTGTATAGCGGTACTGATGGTAACCGCCCTTCTTCTCTTTCACTTCGTTCAAAAATCCCATATTGCTAAGCTCTTCGACTCTTAAAGTCAATTCTTCCGAATAAGGCCCGTAAAAGTGAAATTGAAATCTTTCCTGAAAAGGAAATGCAATATTTTTGGCGATGTAAATCATCTTCTGCAGCTTTTTCCGTCCCACGATTTCTTCAGAGACTGCAATGGCGTGCATTAATTTGGCGTGATCCTTTAACAAAGCTTTTCATCTCCTACTCCGTTTTTTCCCGTATCTATAAGAACTTGCTCACCCCCGTCTTGTGACCTCGAGAGGGCAGGCTGCTTGCGCTAGACAGTTATCTAGGTTCAAAATTTATATTTTCTTATCTTTTAAGAAGACCAATTATGCAGACTTAGTCGATTTCCAGCAGTGTTCTGATTTGTTTTTTTATGTTCGGCTTTTTGCTGTCGTCTGAAAGAAAATCATCCGGAAAGTACAGCTTATGATCTGTCCTGCGTTTTCCTGAAATGGCATCCACGATTTCTGATTCACGCGACAGCTCGCGGATATCCCCGTTTTTCAGCAGCAGGTGAATCGGCAATCGTTCTTCTTCCTCACCAGGGCGGTAAAAATCATAAGGCAAGTCGGAAGAGGAGTCGACTACCAGGTAATATTCCGGGTCTATGCCTGCTTTTTTAAATAAAGCGGACAGCTCTGCCAGCTTTTTGTATTCCCCGGCAGGGTCAAATTCAACATATTTATATAAATTCCGGTCCATAAAACGGCAGCAAAGATCACTTAAAACCGGATCTTCTTCCTCCTGCCACATTTGGAAATAATAAAGAATAATTGCTTCATCAAGTTTAATATAATCTTCAAGTGTAATTTTGCCGCTGAATAGCGAATAAAAGTGGATGGGATCATATTTGAACGTATAATTTTGCTTATGCAATTCCTTCGCCCGATGCAGGATTTTTGTCAGGATGACCTCTGCACTTCGGGTAACTGGGTGAAAATACACCTGCCAATACATCTGGTACCGGCTCATAATATAGTCTTCTACTGCATGCATCCCGCTCTGCTTGATCACCACCTGATCTTCCCGCGGCCTCATGACACGCAGAATTCTTTCCATATCAAAATGGCCGTAGCTGACACCCGTAAAATAAGCATCTCTCTGCAGATAATCCATGCGGTCGGCATCAATCTGGCTTGAGATCAAACTGACTACAAGCTTATTTTGGGAGGTTTTTGCAATGACCTCTGCTACCTTTTCAGGGAACCCATCACATACTCTTGTAAGCACCTTATTTACCTCTGTAGCCCCTAGAATGATCGCTCTTGTAAAATGTTCATGGTCGAGGTCGAACACTTTTTCGAAGGAATGTGAAAACGGGCCGTGCCCCAAATCGTGGAGAAGTGCCGCACATAATGAGAGGAGGCGTTCTTCTTCATTCCATTCCGGCCTGCCGATAAATACATCATCAGCAATCCGGCGGACAATCTCGTAAACTCCAAGCGAGTGGTTAAAGCGGCTATGCTCAGCACCATGAAAGGTTAAGTAGGTAGTTCCGAGCTGTTTAATTCTTCTAAGGCGCTGAAACTCTTTTGTCCCTATTAAATCCCAGATCACTCTGTCCCTGACGTGTATATAACGATGGACCGGATCCTTAAATACCTTTTCCTCACTTAACTTTTCCTCCGAATATGCCATCTTACAACCTCCGCTTTTCTCTGTCTGTCCAGCTCCGAGCGCCATCGGCTCGAGGTCTTTCTTCGTACACCTATTATATCCCGATTTCCAGCCTGATTCACCATAATATTCCCAATTTATCATGGCAATTCGACAGGAACCGCAGTGCAGCAATCATCTGTCCCTATAAATATTTTTCGACTTTTCTATAAATAATTCTCCAAAGCTTTGATTGCCCATTCTGTCTATTTACCAAGTCGGAGAGAATACTCAACTTAGGAGAAAAATAAAAATCACCTCAGGACAAAAGTCAAAAGGCGATTATTTTTTCACTTTCTTATTAATCTTCTCCATCAATTCCTCTTCTGTTAATGCGGCAAGGGGACGGTTATTGACGAATGCAAATGTCTTTTTTCGGCCTGGTCCGCAGTAGGACTGGCAGCCGACCTCAATTTTAGCGTCCGGATCGATCTCTTTCAGACGCGGTATTAGTGTTTTTAAGTTTACAGCCTGACAATCGTCGCAAACACGGAATTCGTTTGCCATTTTATTTACAATCCTTTCTGCGGTCTAACATTTATTTAAAATAAAGAATAGAAAAGTTTCTTATTAAGCATGTCTCGTGCACGGCATTCCAATTCAGAACAGGATTTGCCCTGCCTGACTGCTACACGCTATTTTAAAACTTATCCGGCTTCATTGCAAGCTGTAAACTTTGGTGGCGGATCTTACTAATCTCCATAAAACCGCCATACCTATCTAGCGAAAAAAAAATACTTTAAAAAATCTACTATCCTTTTAAACACTTTTGTATAAAATCTCCCAAGTTTGTCCATCCTTTAACTAACGCAACAGCAAAACAGTTAATGAAAATAGGGAGTTGAGGATGTATGAAAGTAAGACAGGATGCATGGACAGATGAAAATGATTTACTGCTTGCTGAAACTGTATTAAGGCATGTAAGGGAAGGAAGCACTCAATTAAATGCTTTTGAAGAAGTTGGGGATAAGCTGAACCGCACTTCTGCAGCATGTGGATTCCGCTGGAACGCAGTAGTAAGGCACCGCTATGAAAAAGCCCTGCAGCTTGCGAAAAAGCAGCGCAAACAGAGACAAAGAATGCTAGGAAAAGACCAGGGAGGCAAGAAGAAACTCTTATACTCTCCGCCGGTTCCGACTATGCAGGAAGTGGAAGCAGTACCTGTTTCGGCTAAACCATCTGCACCGCCATCACCGGCAGA
This sequence comes from Cytobacillus sp. NCCP-133, assembly GCF_026011715.1. GTDB lineage: Bacteria > Bacillota > Bacilli > Bacillales > Cytobacillaceae > Cytobacillus. The sequence goes on from NZ_BRVM01000003.1 coordinate 164,083, forward strand.
CTTCTATGAAGAGCGTATGGAGAAGGATTCGGACGATCAGAAAGAAGCTGTCTCAGCTTACACCTCCAATTATTCGGAAAAAACCTCCAGTTATTCGGAAACGGCTTACACAGCGCCTGCACAATTGGATTTGGATAGCGTCATTTCTTACTTGCAAACATTGAATCACTCAGGCATTCAGCTTGATATACTAAAAATTGAGAATGAAAGATTGAAACGCGAAAATGCTGATCTTAGAGGCCGAAATGAAGAACTTGAAAGCAGAATCAGCGAGCTCGAGGAAAATACGGTAACCATTCAGGAAGATTACGAGACATTGATGAAAATCATGAACAGAGCACGCAATTTTGTCCTATTCGATGAAGAAGACAGACCGGCATCCAAATTCAAAATGGATCGCAACGGCAATTTGGAGCGAGTTGCCGAGTAATAGAAAAAACACTTCCGGAAGCGGGAGCAGGAGAAAATGGCAGCAATATCTTATTAGAAAAGCCGCAAACCACAAAGGTTTACGGCTTTTCTTCATTACCTGCCGAGCACCTTCTCATTGCGCTCTGTAACCCGGTGATAATAGGCTTCAAACAAACCTGCCTCTTCTTCTGTCAGCTGACCAGCGTAAAGGCGCCCAGCCTTCTTGTTTAGTGTCTGCAAGAAGCGGAGCATCACATCCTGAACAGTCAATTCTGCATTAAAAAGCTCAGATAGAGATGCCATTACGTCTGGCTGTATCTCCGGGTACTCAAATTTGGTTTGTTCCCCTTTTCTTGAAAGGGAGTAGAAGTTCCCAATCAAGTCTGCCCGCTCACCTCCGCTGCCATTTATACAAAGGTAGATCTGCACGGCCACACCATTTCGGAGACGCCTTTGCGATATACCTGCAAACTTTTGCCCGCCTATGCTCAGATCATAGCTGCCAGGACAATAGGACCCAATAATTTCTCTCGCTTCTATTTTTTTATTAAAATCAGAAAACATCTCTTTAATAATCATCCACATGGCATCATACCCGCGGTTTATATCAATGCCTTTTTCACTTTCCGGGAAAATCAGCGATATATTCAGGACTCCTTCATCAAGGACAACTGCCAGGCCGCCTGAATTTCGGACGATTACTTTATAACTTTTGCTTTTTAAATAATCGATGCCTTCTTTTAAGAAAGGAAGCTTGGTATCCTGAATCCCGAGCACAATCGTGTTATGGTGGACCCATGTTCGTGCAGTAGCGGGTGCTGCACCCGACCCGACAGAAGCACAAAGCGTATCGTCCATACCAAATGAATGCAGGGCATTTAGATGAATGCCTCCTGCCGATTGATCGATGACTCTCCATTCCTCCTGCAGCAGTAAATCTTGCGCCAAACTCATCTTTTTGATCCCCTTTTGCCGATATCCCGAGTCAAACTGCGTTAATCGGCTAAAATTATCTATTGCCAGGCCGGCCTTTTATCATTGACGGCCTATTTTTTTATTTTAACGGCCATTTCAGCCATATTAACGGCATATGGCTATAGCAAATTTATTATAGCAAAAAAGCCAGTCACAAGGGACCGGCTTCTAGTTCACAATTATTGGTTTAAAGCCTGAGCTGCAGTAATTAATGCAAGTTTATACACATCTTCCTCGTTGCAGCCGCGGGATAGGTCATTGACCGGACGGTTTAAGCCCTGCAGGATTGGTCCAACCGCTTCGAAGTTTCCAAGCCGCTGGGCAATTTTGTAGCCAATGTTTCCAGCTTCCAGGCTAGGGAAGATAAATACATTTGCATCTCCCTGGATTGGTGAATCCGGAGCTTTTTTCTCTGCTACAGATGGAACAAATGCTGCATCAAATTGGAACTCCCCATCAATGATCAATAATGGGTCACGAACTTTTGCTGCTTCAAGTGCTGCAGAAACTTTTTCTGTTTCCGAAGACTTGGCAGATCCTTTTGTTGAAAAGCTTAGCATTGCAACACGAGGTTCAATGTCAAACATTCTGGCTGTCTTTGCACTTTCAATTGCAATTTCAGCCAAGTCCTGGCTATCAGGCAATATGTTAATCGCGCAATCTGCGAAAACATATTTCTCCCCCTCACGCACCATGATGAACACACCAGATGTTTTGCTGACGCCTTCTTTTGTTTTGATAATTTGAAGAGCCGGTCGCACAGTGTCTGCCGTAGAATGTGCAGCACCGCTCACAAGCCCGTCTGCTTTGTTGGCATAAACAAGCATTGTACCGAAATAGTTTTCATCCAGAAGAATTTGGCGGGCATCCTCTTCAGTCGCTTTCCCTTTGCGTCTTTCCACAAATGCTGCCACTAGCTCATCCATCATCACAAAGTTGTTGGGATCATAAATCTCAGCTGATTCAAGGGAAACATCCATATCCTTGGCTTTCGCTTCGATTTCTGCAATGTTTCCGACAAGGATCGGTGTGATAATCTTTTCAGCAGCCAATCTTCCAGCTGCTGCTAAAATGCGCTCGTCCTGTCCTTCCGGAAAAACAATTCGCAAATTTTGCCCTGATACTTTTTCTTTTAAAACCGAGAATAAATCACTCATGCAAATTCCTCCTAGGCCTCTGATTTCCGTTCAATTAATAGAACTTACCCTATATACTTCCTTAGAATACTCTTCATACCCAGAATTTCAAGAAGTTCGGCTGCTGTTAACGCTTTCAGCTAAAATGTTTTTGTTTTCGGTAAATTACCAATAATTAAGTAACCTTTTGATGCGGTTTATGGATATCTTGTTTTAAGATAACCATAATGGCCTTTTTGTAAACGGCTTTTTAAAGTACAAAGCACCTATACCCGTTCACCCAAGTGGCATAGGAGCCTGACACTCGATTAATTCTAACATTTCAAGTTTTGTACACATGTTAATTGGAGAAACTATGTTATAGTAGTGATGAGAATTTTTAGTACATATTAGGAGTGATTGCAATGAGTGAAGCAGCAGTAACGCTCGACGGCTGGTATTGTTTACATGATTTCCGTACAGTTGATTGGACAACGTGGAAAATGCTTCCCAATGAAGAGCGCCAGACAGCCATCCAGGAATTTACGGCTCTTGTAGACAAGTGGAATACTACACAAAGCGAGAAAAACGGCAGCCATGCCCTTTATACAATTGTCGGCCAAAAAGCTGATTTTATGATGATGATCTTAAGGCCTACAATGGAAGAGCTAAATGAAATTGAAAACGAATTCAATAAATCAAAACTAGCTGAATATACAATTCCGGCTCATTCTTATGTTTCTGTAGTTGAATTGAGCAATTACCTGCCGGCAGGTGAAGATCCTTACCAGAATCCGCAAATATTGGCACGGCTTTACCCTGAACTGCCTAATGCCAAGCACGTTTGCTTCTATCCGATGGACAAGCGCCGCCAGGGTAATGACAACTGGTACATGCTTCCGATGGAAGAGCGCCGCAACATGATGCGCAGCCACGGCATGATTGGCCGCCAATATGCCGGCAAGGTAAAACAAATCATCACCGGCTCTGTCGGCTTTGATGATTACGAATGGGGCGTTACTCTATTCTCCGATGATGTTCTTCAATTCAAAAAGCTTGTTTATGAAATGCGTTTTGATGAAGTAAGTGCCCGCTACGGCGAATTTGGCTCTTTTTTCGTTGGGAACATCCTTGAAGAAGACAAGGTAGAAAAATTCCTGCACGTAAATTAATTTTATTTTTAAACTCCCAGGCCATCTGGGAGTTTTTTCTTTTTCCGAGGCATAAAAAAACATGCCTATACATACTAATGGAATAGTGAGTTTCTATTATAAATTCATATGCAGTTCTCTTTCCCGCAGCAGCAAGGCTCAGCATAAAGAGAGGTGAAGAGATGGGAGTGATCCCTTACACCGAAGAAGATGTTAAGCTTCTGGCCCGGCTTATGCGCGCTGAAGCTGAGGAAGACGGAAAACAAGGCATGCTGATGGTCGGGAATGTGGGGGTTAACCGTGTGCGGGGTAATTGTATAGACTTCAAGGATATCCGATCGATTAGAAGGATAGTCTTTCAAAGCCCAGGCGGGTTTGAAGCCACGCAGAAAGGCTACTTCTATCAAGGTGCACGGCAAAGTGAATTGGATTTGGCCCGCCAAGTCATAAAGGGACAGCCGCATCATCCTGCAAGCAATGCGCATTATGGGTTTTCCGGCCACAGGGAAACTGCCCTGCACAGTGTTTAACCAATGGAACTCCGGCCGGTTCAAGGCTCATTGCTTTTATAAGCCCACCCCGGAGGACTGTCCGACTGTTTACTAACTGCGATCGTCTCTTTTTTGCTTCAATACTTAGCTTAAGATGGCTGATAATATTTATTAGGAGGGAAAAAATTGAGTCAATCAAATTATGGTCAATACCCTTATTATGGTTACCAGCATCCCTACACAGGAACAGCAGGTCAAAAGGCACCAGGCTATCAGGCCCAGCCGGGAATGGCGGGAATGGCGGGAATGGGAACAATGCCGCCCGCTGGAACAGTCGCAGGTGTGAGCGCATCTGCACCAGGCCAGCAAATCCCTGGCATGCTGCCGCTGGAACAGTCCTACATTGAAAATATTCTGCGTTTAAACAGAGGAAAGCTTGCTACAGTCTATGCAACCTTTGAAAACAACACGGAGTGGAATGCAAAGGTTTTTAAAGGCATCATTGAAGCAGCCGGCCGCGACCATTTAATTCTAAGTGATCCGCAAACCGGCATGCGCTTTCTGATCCCGATGATTTATCTCGATTATGTAACCTTTGAGGAAGAGATTGAATATGAATATCCTTTCAACGGAGGGCCAGGTATGACCCAGTACTCTCCACGTTAGATAAAAAAAGCGCAAGGCCCTTGCCCACGAAGGAAAGCAGACTAAGAACGCCAGGTCCTGTGGCAACGTCTGCATGACCCACATCCTGTGGGCCTCGAGCACAAGCCGGACCTCGTTGAAAGGCATTCTTTGCCTTTTTGGGAGGCTTTCCTGAAATGTGGAGGGACTGTCCAGGGACTCGAGGGGCAGGCTGCTGGCGCTAGACCGTTATCTAAGTTAAAAGTTACTTTCTTACTCTATGAAAAAGGAGCTTTGACTTCCATGTCAAAGCTCCTTTTTCTTTATAGATATTTAACTGTTGCAATAATCAGCAAAACCCAAGCCGCTAAAAATGACAATCCGCCAAGCGGTGTAATGGCCCCGAGCACACTGATTTTTGTCAGCGTTAATACATATAAGCTTCCTGAGAATAGAATAATCCCAATTAGCATCAGCCAACCCGACCACGAGAGCAAAGAAGTGGCAGGCAGTTTCCCAAGCAGGACACCAATGATCAATAACCCGGCTGCATGGAACATTTGATAGGTAACGCCTGTTTTCCATGTTTCCAAATACTTGGGCTCCACTCTTCCTTCCAGTCCATGGGCTCCAAATGCCCCTAAAGCGACAGATAAAAAAGCATTGATTGCTCCGATGATAATAAATAGCTTCATATTCTCCTACACCTCTTATTCCGTTTTTTAAAAGTCGAATAATGAATCACCGTTTGCTTCATCATCCATTTTCATTTTCTTTGGCTGCAAATTCGCAGGCTCTGCAGCCGGTGCGCTGTATGTACGGCTACTAGAGGCTGCAGCAGGAGTGCTAATAACGGTATCTGATTCTTCCAAAACCAGCTCGCACAACGCTTTAATCGCCTGTACCCTTTCCCTGATCCGGGCTTCTGACTGACCAGTTTTTGCCTCCAGCAGTTCTTTTTCCATTTTTCCCAACAGTTTTTGAACAGAGATATTCAAACGCTTCACCTCTTTCTATGAAAAGCGACATCATTTTTTAGACTTGAAACCTTTAGACCAACTTAAAGTTTATCAGGTTTTCTTTTCGAAACGCAAACAGGGATGGCCAGATGCCCGAAAAACTTCCATGGAAGGCATGCGTCTCGTTTTAAATTGAAAAGCTTTGCATCCCTTGGGATAATTACGGTCCCAAGTCACATAGAAATACTTGCATTTGAAACAATCAATCCGCTGTAAACTCATCTTTCTCCCGTTCCTCTGCTCTGAACAGCCCTGATCCCCACGGGGAGGCTGAAACATGTTTCGAGTCCTTTCTCGTAATCCAAAGCATTTCCTGTATGTTTCACGTGAAACATGACGAAAGGTTTCATCGGTCTGGAATCTTCCAGTCGATGGGTGCTTGTTCCTGCTCCTCTAGCCTATCATTCACCATTGAAAATGGCCTGCTGCCAAAAAAACCTTTTCGGGCGGAAAACGGGCTAGGATGTGGGGCAAGGAGGATGGAATGTTTAGACGGATCAATGAGCTTTCCCTTTTCTTGTGCAGGTCTTCCCCATAGGATAAAAATAATGGGCTTTTTCCTTTCATTGAGTTTTTTGATTATGGTATCCGTAAAGGTTTCCCACCCTTTCCCTTTATGGGAATGCGCCTGTCCTTTGCGGACGGTCAAAACAGTATTTAAGAGAAGGACCCCTTCTTTCGCCCATTTTACAAGGCAGCCATTATTGGGAATCTCATAGCCCAGATCCGCCTGCATTTCTTTCAATATATTTTTCAAAGATGGCGGGATTTTGACCTCTGGTTTCACGGAGAAGCTTAGCCCATGGGCCTGTCCTGGACCATGGTAGGGATCCTGCCCGAGTATGACCACTTTTACATCCTTATAGGGTGTATAATGCAGCGCATTAAAAATATCCTCCTGCTTGGGAAAAACCGTATGCTCCTCATATTCTTTCTTTAAAAACTCCCGCAGCTCCAAATAATAGGGCTTTTGAAACTCCGCTCCCAGTATCTCCTGCCAATCATTTCTTACAATCATTTTTCCCATGAGGAACTCCTTTCCTTTCCTTTTGAAGGGCCCGTGCCTTACCTTTGTTATATACCCGTTCTTATCCCCCTTCAATAGCAACCTATCAATTTTACAAAATCTATCATTCTTTTGCACATGTTTAAAAAATGGCGGAGCGGATAAATATAAACATATAACGGGCAGCAAACATTGCCCTTTAGCTTTATAAACAAAAATCTTTCAAGGAGGCTGTTATAAATGTATAAAATTGAAATCGCAGAAAACGGTGTACAAGCAACAGACACAATCAGAATGCTTCAAAGCCAAGGTTTTAATAAAGAGGCTATTTACATTTTCGCGCATGATAAGGATCGTTCCGAGCACCTTTCTGATGCTACTGATACGGGTGATGTCGGCATGAAGGAACAAGGCTTCTTTGATTCCGTCGGCAACGTATTCAAAAAACGAGGAGACGAGCTTCGTTCTAAGTTTGAGTCTGTCGGTTTAACCAAAACAGAAGCTGAACAATATGAAAAGGTATTGGACGAAGGGAAACTAGTGATTGTTGGTACAGACGAAGTAAAATAATAAGCAGATAGCTAGGCCGCTTTTAATATAAAACGAGCCCGGATGATCCTTCGATCGTCCGGGCTCGTTCTTTTTGCATCAAAATGAAGCATTACAGGAAGGAGGGGTTTTACTTGGTTTTCCATGGATTAACCCATCAATCGCTGATAAATCGATTTTGCCTGCATTAAATCTTTTGTTCCGTGGATAAGGGCCCGGCCGTCTTTAAAGATAACCAGACGCTGCTCTCCCATATCGACTGACAGCAAATAGGGATTGCCTTTCACCTGATAGCCAAGCGATTTCAGCTGCTGCGCAAGCTCTCCAAATTCGATTTCCCGCTCTTTAGGGGGCCGAATTTGTACCGTATCCCTTCCGCAAAGAATGGTGGACTTCATCATGTTTTCTGTCTGCAGGTATGGGTAGGTTCTTTTCTCCCCGCATGATAAGCAGCCTTCATCCTTCGCTTTCGATACCTTCATGCTTGAATACTGATTTTGCCACAAATCAAAGCTCACCATGGCGGTCCGGACCGCATCCCAATCTTCTGCCAAAATCTTCAGTGCCTCTGCAGCTTGATGAGCAATCACCATTTGGACTGCTGGTGCGATAATCCCGCCTGTATCGCAAGTCATCCCTTGAATCGGTATTTTTTTCAATAGGCAATTCAGGCATGGGGTTCTGCCTGGAATAATTGTCAGGCTCATTCCAAAGCTGCCTACACAGGCTCCATATATCCAGGGAATCTCATATTTTTGCGAGATATCATTAATGGCCATCCTGGTTTCAAAGTTATCAGTGGAATCGAGGATAAGATCGGCTCCCTCGATAAGCTCCTCCAGTTTTTCCGGCGTAGCATCCCCAATCACTGAGTGTATCTCCACATCGGAGTTAATCTGTTTTAACCGTTTTTCTGCTGCTGCCGCTTTTGGGAGCTTTTCAGCCACATCACTTTCTGTGTAAAGCTGCTGCCTCTGCAGGTTGCTCGCTTCCACATAATCCCGGTCAATGATCGTTAGTTTGCCGACACCTGCCCGTATCATTACTTCCGCATTTCCCGACCCAAGGGCCCCTGCTCCAACGACTAATACTTGTTTGGAGCTGATTTTCCCCTGTCCTTCGTTTCCGATTGGCGGAAACAATGTCTGCCGTGAATACCTTTCAGACATAGGTAACACCTCCTAATTAAAAGGTTTGGCCCGGCTTATAATGAAAGCTGATTATAAACGCACCTCTTTGGCTATAAACCCTGCGAGCCTCCAGCTTAGTACAAACTAAATTGGACTGAAGCAACGTGAAGCTTAACCGCTGTCCTCTTCAAACTGGGGATCTCACCCTCCGCTTACTGGCGGTATAAAAGCAACTGTGTCTCCGTCCTTAATCACTTCATCATCTGAAGCAAACTCTTCATTCAAAGCCGCCATGACACTGTCCAGCTTTAATGCGTATTCTTCTGATAGCAGTTGCTTCAGCTCGGCAATGGTCTTGCCGCCCGCATCCTTTGTCACTGACTCTTCACCAACACGGTCCCTTAAATGGGCAAAAAATATAATTTTATTCATTTAACTCCTTCGCCTCCGGTTTCCCTTTTGGATAAGCCACTGTCTCAAGCTGGTTGCCGATCCATTCTTCACCGTCTTCCCAATGTTCCTTTTTCCAAATCGGCACAATCTCTTTAATTCTCTCAATGGCATATCGGTTTGCTTCATAAGCATCTGCACGATGCGGGGTAGAAACCGCTATTACCACTGCAACGTCTGTAATGTCCAGCTTGCCTGTACGATGTGTAATCGCCACTTCTGCACCGTCCCAGCGCTCCTTTATTTCTTTTCCGATTTGCTCAAGTTTTTTGACAGCCATCGACTCATACGCCTCGTAAATTAAGTAAAGCGTTTTTTTGCCCTGCGTGAGCTCACGGACAGTTCCAATAAAGGTTGTGATGGCTCCCGCTTCCCGCTGCACCACTTTATCTATAACACTTTGAATATCAATTGGATCTTTTGAAATCTCAAAATTCATGGGATCACCTCATTTATAAAAAAAAAAAAAAACTCTTCTAGCCTTATTTGTTTCATTTTGACATAACCTGTGCCGAAAGTGAAATGGCTGATTGCTTAATTTGATTTTCCTTCCTCTTCAGCTGCCATTTTTAGTGCCTGCTGGTACTCATCCGGATAATTCATATTAAAAAAATAGGCATCATCGGCTATAAAACCTCTTTTCTTCAGCTCTTCATCCCTTAATATGGCGGTGTCTATTTTATTTAAAAACTCACGGATTCTTAATTGATTATTCCTCAAAGCATGTTCAGCCGCTCCTTTCGCATCCTTTCGGTATGCTGCAAAAAGGGGGTGAAGACGGCCTTGCATTTCGGGTACCGCAGCCTGATGGCTATTCAGAGCTTCAAGAAGGATTTCCCCTAATTCCACAGATATGAAAGGCATATCACAGGCAACAATCAGATTTTTTTTGGTTGATGATGCTGACAGCCCTGATTGGATTCCTGCAAGCGGGCCTTTTTCTTTCCATTGATCGCTGACTACTGGAAGCCCAAGAAACCGGTATTCTTCCTGCTTATTTGCAACAACTATCACCTGTGCTGTATAAGAAGCCAATGAATCTGCAATGCGTTCAATCACCGTTTTGCCGTCAATTTTTAGAAGGGCCTTATTCCTGCCCATTCGGCTGGAATGCCCTCCTGCCAAAATAATGCCTGTTGTACCCATATTCTTCACCTGACTTTGTGTGATGTGGAACAGCGACATTCTATCCTGATCGTTTTATTTTACCATCTAATCCATTGTGTTTCTTTGATAAAGACTTGCCGGCTTCAACGGGTATGGCAGAATTGTGTCGAGACAAATTGTCCAAACTGCCAGAGGTAGCACTCAAATTACCCCTTCATCCAAACAGTCAGGGGAATCGGGTATAAATTTGCCGTTTCCTGAAGAAACTTTACATATGCCTTTGCAGATTGTCTGCAGAAAGCCGGCTCAGCCCTTTTTTGAGCCGGCTTTTCTGTTTTTCTGCTTAGAATAAAGCTTAATTGAGCGTGTTTCTCTCATTTTAGACTGTATTTTTCCGGCCAGAAATTTTTTTATGTGCGTTCACATGCATTTATGTGCGGATTGCCCTAATATGTGTGCCGATAACATTTTTTCTGAGGATAGCCATTATTTATATGCGGACAACTTAATGCCAGAAATCATCTAATCGGTCCGTTTTAGTTTTTACCTTTTGCCATTATTGATATAATTAGAAAAACATATCCAGCAGAACTTCAAGGAGGAATTTGGACATGACTATGAAAAAAGTTCTAACAATCGCAGGTTCAGATACGAGCGGCGGCGCCGGGATTCAGGCTGACCTTAAGACATTCCAGGAGCTTGGCGTTTATGGAATGACTGCTTTGACAACGATTGTTACAATGGATCCTAAAAATAACTGGAGCCACAATGTTTTTCCGATTGCCAATGAAACATTGGAGACACAGCTTGAGACCATCCTATCAGTCGGCATTGATGCCATGAAAACAGGAATGCTCGGTTCAGAAGAAGTAATCAAGATTGCGGCTAATACAATCAAAGAAAATAACCTGGACCGTGTAGTTATTGACCCGGTAATGGTATGCAAAGGCGAAGACGAACCGATCCATCCTGAACTGAATGAAGCATTGAGAGACCTGCTTGTACCTCTTGCCACTGTGGTAACACCTAACCTGTTTGAAGCATGGCAGCTGGCTAAAACAGGTCCAATCCGAACCGTTGAGGACATGAAGGAAGCAGCGGTTAAAATCCATGAACTTGGTGCGAAGTACGTCCTAATCAAAGGCGGAAGCAAACTAAACCACGAAAAAGCAGTTGACCTGCTTTATGATGGACAAGAGTTCACTTTATACGAAAGCGAGCGCGTTGAAACTACTTATACACATGGCGCAGGCTGCACATACTCTTCAGCCATTACTGCAGAACTCGCAAAAGGCAAGCCTGTAAAAGAAGCTGTTCAAACAGCCAAGTATTTCATCACAGCAGCCATTAACCATGGCTTCCAATTAAACGAGTATGTCGGCCCTACAATGCCAGGTGCATACCGCAAATACGGAGCCGGACGTTTGGAATCAGAATAAGATTTGAAACAGAGTCCATGGGCTCTGTTTTTTTGCATAGATTGGTATAAGTTTTATTCATCCACTTCCATTTTCTTTAAGCTCCTTTTTCGCTTTTCAATCTCTTTTTTAGTAAGATAAAATTACTATCTGCCACTTTCAGGCTGAGAAGATTTTAAACATGAAAAGAACTATATATGAACATACGGTGAAAGGGGGATTATGGAGTGGAACCAGCAGTGAAAGAAACCGTACAAAAAGAAATTGACCGTTTGGCCAATAAAGAGGTCTATATTCATTTGGAAACAACCAATGGGGCATATGCATCCCATTTTGATGAAAGCTTCTTTTCTTCAGGAGCCTATATCCGCAATGCAAAATTGATCTATGAACATGGCAAATTCACAGGAAAAGGTCCTTATCGGGTCGGACTAAAAATGAACTTTGGCTGGGTTTATGCTGAAGGAATTACACATTTTGAAGTGGATGAAACAGGAAGGCTCCTTTTAGCTGGACATGATTTTAGCGGGAAGCTTGCCGTTGCACTGCAGATCAGTGAAACGCCTTTTGAATAGAGAAGCGGCAGGAACCTTATCAGGAACAGCTGCGGCTTAATAGCAAGAACAAGAATGCTTGAACAATTTGAAAGGAGCAAAACCAAAATGGAAAAGGAAAGACATGTACTCGTGATCTTCCCCCACCCGGATGATGAAGCATTTGGGGTTTCAGGAACGATTTCCTTACATATTGATAACGGAACACCTGTCACCTATGCTTGCCTGACACTCGGTGAAATGGGACGGAATATGGGCAATCCTCCTTTTGCGAACAGGGAAACATTGCCGAAGATTCGCAGAAAAGAACTGGAAGCTGCAGCGAAAGTGCTGGGCATCCAGGATTTAAGAATGCTTGGTTACCGTGATAAAACGGTTGAATTTGAAGATGAAGAACTGCTGGCCAACAGGCTGGGGACCACTATAGGCGAAGTGAACCCGTCGCTGATCATCACATTTTATCCGGGATATGCCGTTCACCCCGACCATGATGCAACTGGCGCAGCAGTTACCAGAGCTGTCAAAGAGCTTCCTGCAGACAAAAGACCTAAGGTACATTGCGTGGCATTCTCGAATAACTGCGAAGAGGAAATTGGCCAGGCCGATATAGTCAATGATGTCAGTACGGTCGCTGACCGGAAAATAGCTGCTATTAAGGCACATACTTCCCAGACCCAGCTAATGGCTGCCAATATGGAAGAAAGCCTTAAAAATCAAGAACCTGAGGTGATGGCAAGGATTTACAATGAACGTTTTTGGACATATAAATTCTAGCAAATATCGTTATATAAGATTGCAAAAAACAAATAGAAAAGGGGGCCTTTCAACTGAAAGTCTCCCTTTTCTATTATTTCTCCATCATTTCCTTCAAATACTGAAGCTGGCCTCCATCTTCCTGCTTCACAATATTTACGATAAAGCGCTTCGTTAATCTTGCGACTAGACCGCTTGTTTGGACATTTGCTTGCATCTCCACCTGCGTTCCCTCTTCTATTTGGTGAAAATCATATTTATATTCCGTTATCAGTCCATTGGCATTGCTGCGGGTTGTATACGTTCTATCTTTTTCAAAATCAATGATTTCAATATCAGCGTTAATTTTTTTGCCCCTAATCATCCGGGTTTCCAAAAATCTGGTCCCTTTCCCGATTTCACCTTTAGTCTGCTTCTCTACTTTTAGGACATAGGGCATGAGTTCAGGAACATTTTCCATCTTAACCATATAGTCAAATACTTCATGTACAGGTTTATTGATGATCTCACTGGAACGAAAATCAGCCATGCTTTACACCTCAGAATAATAGAGTCTATAAATTCATTATATAACAAAGACTCTGAACTGACTAACGCCCGAGTGGTCAATGTCCTGATAAATCCCCTGCTATAATCTCTGATGGAAATGAGAACAAAATCTGCACCAATCCACGATCACAATTTTTCTATTGGTGATTTCAATGATTCCTTCTTTCTTTAGCCTCGAAAAAACACGGCTTACACTTTCTCGGGATGTTCCTACTAAAGTGGAAAACTCCTGTACGGTGATTGGAAGCTCGATATGCATTCGATTACAATGATTCGCTCCGAATTTTTCAGCAAGCCGCTCCAAAGTTTTAATCGTTTTGGTATAAACATCTAAAAGAGCAATGTCTCTTAAAATCGAAGTCATATCCCTCAGGGATTCACTCATATAGCGGATAATCTGAACGGCCATCTCTGGGGAATACATTAACTCCTTTTCCAGGTCATCGGTGTTTAAGAAATAAATTTGCCCATTTTGGACCATTGTGCCTGTTGCCGGATAGGTGTGGCCCGTTTGATTAAAAAGGTTGGCTTCTGCGAAAATTTCTCCCTTTTTCTTAATGCAGACAATAATTTCATTGCCTTGTTCATCTTGCTTGGTCAGCTTTACAATGCCCGAGTGTACAAAATAAACGCCTTTGGCTACCTCATATTCAGACATGATTCGATCGCCTTTATCGTACGTCTTTTTAATGATGCGCTGATCGATTAGCTGTATCGATTCACTGGGAAGGTCCTTAAAGATTTCAATTTTGCTTAAAAACTCATCAATAAGCGGCTGCTTGGAAGGCATCCCCAGATTGTCCCTCATTTCAAAATCCATCCTCATCCCCCGCTTCCATATTGCCATACTTAAAGATTATTTTAGCGAAGCAGCCTTTGACGGAAAGTGATATATCTCACAAAAAAAGGAAAGGACACCCTCTAATTTTCCATTTTCTTCTCATAATACGTCGAGAATGTAAGTGATTACTCACTTTATAAGTGAAAGTGTATATTTCACGATTACTTGTGAGTGAATTAAGTTCAGCTAATATAGAAGATGCATCTGAGGCACTGAGGAATTTAAATGGGATATATTTTATAAAGACCTGCTGATATTACTGGGCTTTTGCATGGTCTTTCACCTAAAGACTAAAGCCTGGCATGCAGCCAGGCTTTTTAACTATCAGTTAATGAAATTTTATAAAGCTTGTCATCCTTATCCAGCGGATTTCCGCGGCCATCTGTATTATTGCTGATAAAATAAAGGTTTTCTCCTTCAATAAAGATATCCCGGATTCTGCCTAAATTCGAAACAAGCTTCCTCATTTTTTTCGCTTCCAAGTCAAACTCCAACACAGCATTTCCTCTTAAGGCAGCGGTGTATAGCTTGCCGTCATGGTAAGCCATTCCAGAAGGTGCCCAAGTTTCGTTTTCTCCTGAAATAAACAAGGGGGATTGCATGTTATCTTCCGTTTCGGTGCCCTTTATAACAGGCCAGCCATAATTCTTTCCCGCCATAATCTTATTGATTTCGTCATTTGCCGAAGGACCATGTTCACTTTCATATAAAATCCCATCATCTGACCAGGCAAGCCCCTGAGGATTGCGGTGGCCATAACTATAGACCAATGAATCAGGGAAAGGATTATCTGAAGGTATGGTCCCATCGAGATTCATTCTTAGTATTTTTCCTCCCAGGGAATGGAGGTCCTGGGCAATTTCAGGGTTCGCGGCAGCATCGCCTGTGGTGGCATAAAGCTTGCCATCCGGGCCAATTTCCAGCCTGCCACCATGATGGTATTGGCCGCTCGGAATATTATCCAGCAAGACGCTCTCTTCTCTCCATACTCGATCCTGAAGCTGGAGGATGACAATGCGGTTAAACTGGCCTGTACTGTTTTCATAGGTGTAATAAGCATATGCCTTATTTGATTTGGAAAAATCAGGTGTGAGCACAAATCCAAGCAAACCGGCTTCAGCGGCGGTTGAAAGCTTTTTTTCCAGCTTAGCCTTTTGGCGTTCCTTCTGTCCATCTTGAACCTTTACAATGCTTCCCTGTCTTTCCGCCATATAAAAGGTATCTCCCGTTTTGGCAATAGACCAGGGAATATCCAGCTCATCAGCAAGGATTTCCGGTTCTGTACCGGAAGGAAGACTTGCCTCCAGTTCCTCACCTTGCTCCTCACTACTCTTTTCCCCGGCATTTGAGCATCCGGAAATCAAAATAAAAGCAAGCAGCCATACACCCAACAGCTTTTTCATCCAGCTCTCATCCTCCTCTAGGATCTACTTCAATACTTCCCAAATCGCCTTGCCTACACCGCTTTCTTCATTTGCGGACGTTACGGCATCACATTGTGCCTTGATGATTTCATCGGCATTTCCCATGGCGACTGATCTTCCAGCCCTTTTAAACATGGACAAATCATTATAATTGTCGCCAATTGCCATTGTTTCTAGAAGTGATATTCCTTTTTCTTTTACAAAAGCCTCAAGAGCAATTCCCTTTTGGGCATTTATACTAGTCAGCTCCAGGTTCTCATCGCCTGATGAACTCACCGCCATGCCTTCGAGCTTTAGCAAGTCGTCTTTTGCGGCAGCAAGAAAGTCAGGTTCAAACGAGAAAGCCAGCAGCTTATAAATTTGGTGCTCTTCGCTGTTAAATAGCTCATCATAGCTGTTCACTTTATGGACCAGCCCTTTCTTAAAACGTTCTTCTGCGGCTTTTGTAACCTCATCAATATCTGCTTCAGGATTTCCGCTTAAAAAGATATCAACAATGATGGAGACGCCACGGTCTTCATCGACTGTATAGGTGCCCTGGTTTGTGTATACTTCAAAATAAACATTATTATCCACAAGGATTAAGGCGGCTTTTATAGCCAACTCCTTTTCGAGCGGATTCGAAGATACGACTTTGCCATCCTCAGCCCTTATCTCCGCACCATTCGCACATATGATAGGGCATGAAATGCCGGCTTCCTCCAGGACAAAACTTGCTTCAAAGTAGGAGCGTCCGGTTGCAATCACAACTTCTACCCCTTTTTCCTGCGCTGCTTTGATCGCTTTAATATTCTCAGCCGTAATTTTCTGCGTCGCTGTTAAAAGTGTTCCATCCATATCGCTGGCAATGCATCTAATCATGTTCTCTCACCTTCCGGCCCAGTATTTTTTCTGAATAATTTATTTTGCCATTTTAACATGTTCTTTGTGTTAATTTAAATATTTGCTCCCTTCCCTGATGCTTAATTTGGCGAGCGGATTAGAATTAATGAACTCCTTAACCGAATCAGGGTTCGTTTTTGGAATATTCTCTGAGAGCCCAGCCAATGGCTTTTTGAATGAAAAACTCTTTGCTTTCGTTATTTTCGAGAATGTATCGGTACAGTAAGTCTTCATCTGTTCGATCCTTATACTTTAACTGAAACAAGATTGAGGTCCGGCGGAGCCACATATCGTCACTCGTAACCCATTCATCGATTTTTTCTCCGATTATCTCTGGATGTTTTGCAGCAATCGCACCCACAGCATGGGAAGCAAGCATATCAACTGTATCCCACCATGACTTTGTAACGATCAGCTTCTTCACTAAAGGCAAATGCCCCTTGTCCAATTTCTTAACGAACTTTCCAATATAATCGAGGGCCGCATTTTGATATTCCCGCTCGTCCTTTTCCCATAATACTTCAACAAACTCTGAATTAAATTCATACTTTAACAGACCTGACCGATTAAACAATTCTTTTCATAAACTTCTCCTCTCAGGTGTCTTAATTCCAAGAAATTGGAACTTATTTTTCATGTAGTTTTGCATGGGAATAGCATTCTCTTCACTTCGATTTTCCTCAAAAAGCTTTATTAATAAACAAATATCCATATAAGCACTCCTTTTTACACTAAAACAGATTTATGTCATCCTGATAAGGGTAAGGGATTCTAGGGGTTTGTCACTTTCTCCGTTTTTGGACAGCTTTACTCTTCCAATCAAATTCCATTTTACAGAGTCAAACCCAAATACTCCAATTCCCATGAATGAATTGTCTCCTTTTCGATAGCACCACTATTTTACTCGTAAATCCCTCAAGATAAATATCATTTCAAAAAAGAAGGAATATATCGAATTTTATAGAAAATATAATAAGTTTAGGGGAGTTATTTTTTTAAGGGGGTTACACCATGAAAGTACTTGTTTCTTTCTTTAACCGCATTATGCAGCGGTATCTGCCTGATCCATTTTTATTTGTTATTATCTTAACCTTCACCGTTTTTGGATTGGGTTTAATTTTCACTGATAATGGTCCATATCAGATGGTTCAGCATTGGGGCAATGGCTTTTGGGGCCTGCTAGTCTTCTCCATGCAAATGGTGCTTGTCCTTGTAACCGGACATGTGCTGGCCAGCAGCCAAATTTTTAAGAAGGGGCTGGGAGCTCTTGCCTCAACAGCCAAGTCACCCGGGCAGGCAATCATGATTGTGACGGTTGTTTCCATGATTGCCAGCTTAATTAACTGGGGCTTTGGGCTTGTCATTGGTGCTTTGTTTGCCAAAGAGCTTGCTAAAAAGGTGAAAAATGTTGATTACCGGCTGTTAATTGCAAGCGCTTACTCAGGATTTATCGTATGGCATGGCGGAATATCCGGTTCCATTCCGCTGACAATTGCTACTCCGGGCCATTTTTCAGAAGGAATAATCGGTGTGATACCGACGGATCAAACTATTTTTGCTGGGTTCAATCTCATTATTGTTCTGGCTATCTTCTTGATTTTACCTTTTGTTAATCGCTTTATGATGCCTTCAAAAAAAGAGACAGTCGTTGTGGATCCTGCTCTTCTTCAGGATAACGTCCAGGCTGCTACTCTTGAAAGAGCAGCCATGACACCTGCAGAGCGGTTGGAAAACAGCCGCATTGTTTCCCTGCTGATTGGAATCTTCGGTCTTGTTTTCCTGTTTTACTATTTTGCCGCGAATGGCTTTAAGCTAAATCTTGATATCGTTAACTTTTTATTCCTTTTCCTCGGTATCCTTTTCCATGGAACGCCAAGACACTTCCTGGAAGCTGTCGTGAATGCCGTTAAAGGAGCTAGCGGCATTATTGTTCAATTTCCTTTTTATGCAGGAATTATGGGTATGATGACAGCCTCGGGATTAGCAGCTGTTATGTCTGAAGGGTTTGTCTCCATTTCGAATGAATTCACCTTCCACTTCTTTGCCTTCCTAAGTGCAGGGCTTGTGAACTTCTTTGTTCCTTCAGGAGGGGGACAGTGGGCAGTACAGGCACCGGTTATGCTTGAAGCTGCCAAGGCATTGGACGTTTCCATTCCTAAAACTGCAATGGCTGTTGCCTGGGGAGACGCCTGGACGAACCTAATCCAGCCGTTCTGGGCACTGCCAGCACTAGCGATTGCCGGTTTAAAAGCAAAAGACATCATGGGATACTGTGTGCTTACTCTGCTTGTGAGCGGAGCCGTTATCTCCCTTGGTTTGCTATTTTTCTAGAGGTGCATGAGGATGGCGCAATGCCATCCTTTTTAATGGATCAGTTAATTGATATTTTTATTTTTTCCTTGGTATACAGTCCTTTTTGATTCGGAAATCCCGTTGATGAAATCAGAGGCAGACCGGAAACATGAAAAAAAGAGCATGACAGCCATTGATGGCCATCATGCTTCTTTATTATGAGTTCATATAATCATTCTGAAGTTAGATAACTGTCTAGTGCAAGCTGCCTGCCGCCTCGAGGTCAAAAGCTTGTCTTGTTGCGGTTCCTAGGGACGAAAGACGTCGCCACAGGACGTGGCGCTTTTAATCTGCGTTCCTTTTGTGAGCAAGGCGCTTCCGCTTTCCTATGACATTCCATTATGATGATCATTCTTCATGTTATGCATATAGGACTCAATGTAAGCCCTCTCTGACTCAGACACATGCTTCTCATTTTCCCCAGGATCAAAATCGTCCAATCCATGCTTCTTATGCCACCAGTCTACAAACATTCCTGCTCCCAGCAATACTGCGCAAAAGCCAAGAAGATAAAGAATCAATTTGACCACCTCTATATATTATATTACTTTTCAGAAAATAACGACAAATTGAGCGAGCCTATTTTTCACGGAGGGTTTAATTTTGCTTTTAATAATTATTAAATATTTTAACATGATATGGGAGGCGGAAATATGCCCGTTAAAATAATCTCTTTTACGTTTAAAAGTAAGGAAAACGGTGGAATTTAAGAGAAAGGAGTTGGCTTTTTAGAGATTATGAATTAAAATAACTTTTGTCTTATAAATATAAAGAAAAGGTGAATTGTATTGATTGATGCATCCAGAAAGAAATACACATCTTCTGAAATCTTAAAATTTGTTATACCATCACTAATCGGAATCGGCTTCTTTATGGTTCCGCTGAAATATAACGGTGAAATTACCATTCCCATCGCCATTTTCTCAGGCTGGGTACAGGAGTGGCTTTCTGCTTATCTTCCTGAAATCATGACGATTATCATTGTGTTGACTCTTCTCGGTACGATTATTGCTAAGTTTTTCAAACCCCCTTTCATCGAAAAGAGTCCTTTCTTGAGAAACCTATTCGATGTTCCTGCTATTTGGTTTGCGTCGAGAATACTGGGAAGCATTTTTGCAGTCATAACTCTTTTCCAAATTGGGCCTGAACCAGTCTGGTCTGAAACTACAGGCGGATTGCTGCTGAATGATTTGCTGCCGATCCTGTTCTCTGTTTTTTTATTTGCTGGTCTGTTTTTGCCGTTGTTATTGAACTTTGGCCTGCTTGAGTTTTTCGGTTCTTTGTTAACAAAGATTATGCGCCCTGTTTTCAGACTTCCAGGACGGTCCTCCATTGACTGTGTCGCTTCCTGGCTCGGTGATGGAACGATTGGTGTCCTTTTAACAAGCAAGCAATACGAGGAAGGCTATTACACAAAAAGAGAAGCAGCCATCATCGGAACAACTTTCTCAGTCGTTTCCATTACCTTCAGCCTGGTTGTCATTTCTCAGGTTAATCTTGGCCATTTATTTGTGCCATTTTACTTAACAATAACTGCAGCAGGCTTTGTTGCTGCGATTATCAGCCCAAGAATCCCGCCGTTATCCAGGAAGCCTGATACGTATTATAATGGCCGGGATGGAGGCTTGGATGAAACGATTCCAAAAGGCCATACCCCGCTCAGCTGGGGAATTTTCCAAGCTGTTGAAAAAGCAAAAGGCAATCAAAGTGTGAAGACTTTCTTTGAGCAAGGCGCCAAAAATATTCTAGATATGTGGATGGGCGTTGCACCCATTGTTATGGCACTTGGTACACTCGCACTGATTCTTGCAGAATATACACCAGTATTCAAATATCTGGGCATGCCTTTTATTCCGCTGCTTGAGTTCATGCAGGTTCCTGAAGCAGCGGTTGCTTCTGAAACAATGATTGTCGGCTTTGCAGACATGTTCCTGCCGTCTGTTATTGGAGCAGGAATTGAGAGCGAGATGACCCGCTTTGTCGTAGCCGCTGTATCCGTTACGCAGCTGATTTACATGTCTGAAGTGGGCGGGCTGCTGCTCGGCTCTAAAATACCTGTATCATTAGGGGATCTGATTCTTATCTTTTTGCAAAGAACGCTTATTACCCTGCCAGTGATTGTATTGGCAGCACATATTATTTTTTAATGGAATGGATATCAACTTTTCATTACGTCAATGCTGATAAGCTGATATGACGCGAAGTGACCGATATATTGAACATCTGACCGATAAACATGTGTTACTGACCGATATATTAAAAATATGGAAAATACCATACTGCAGCATCTACTAAATCGTTGCAATTTTGATAAAAACAGCGCTGTCCCCATGTAAAAGAGGTATCCTGAAGCGGGATACCTCTTTTATTAGCTCTTTATTTTAAAAACATTGGAAAGAACGAATTCTTCTTAAGTCAGTTCCATAATAAGTCCAGCGCCAATTTCTCCAGCGCCAGCCTGCTACAGATGTCCTGCCGACAAAGGTCGGGTAGAACCAGAAGCTGTTTCCGTTTTCCAGCCATACAAACGTGTAGCGGAACAAACAGCCCCGGATGGCACCAGGATCAACCGCAAATGCTGTGGCTTGCTGCATTTGCGGAGTAAAGCTTGGAGGAGGACTTGATGGCGGTCCACCTTGCTGCTGTCCTCCGCCGCCTGGCGGTCCCGGTGGCGGCCCTGGAGGTCCAAATCCCCCACCCGGCCCTCCTGGTGGCGGTCCCGGTGGTCCGAATCCGCCGCCTGGCCCTCCCGGAGGAAATCCCGGAATGCCAAATCCGCCGCCTGATCCTCCTCCTGGAAAGATCCGATCGTCATAATAATAGTCTGCCATATAAGGGTAAAACGGATAGTTTGGATAATCCATCAATTTAAATCTCCTTTCCGATTCCTTTCGGTCTAATGTATGCCCAGAGCCCTGATATGTGATGATGGGCTAGGCCTTTTCGGAAATCAACAGTAATTCAGAGCGGATTTTATCCTTGATGCGGTTGACCACTTCAAAATTCATGGCCTCAATATAAATTTTTTCAAGAGCATCTCTTTGCGCTTTTGCTTGAGCCAGGTAAGAAATTGCTTCACTCATTTTATTTTTATAACGGGTACTGATATCTTTTATCTGTTCGGCATAAATTTCGTCTGTGCCTGAATTGATGGTGATATCATACATATCAACAATTTCATCGCCGTCTCTGTCTGGAAAGTATTCATGGGGCGCCGTGCTATCAAAAATGGCCAGTCCAAGTTCCCGTACAATAATCATATCGAGGCTATGCGGGTCAAAGCCGCAATGATAAATTTCAATATCAAACCCGCGTTTTTCAGCCTCTGCAGCCAGCTTTTTCAGCATGGTTGATTTGCCGGAACCCGGACGCCCTTTGATAAAGTAGCGCTTTTGGATATCTTCTGTTAGGTTTGGCACGAAGTCCACCGCACCTGTTGGAGTAGCTGCCCCTAAATAGCGATGCTTTACAGAAGGTGTTTTATTTAATTGCATATTTCCATAAAAAGTTTGAATCAGCTTCTTGGTTAATTCATCTGCTTTTTGGAAATTCATATTTTCGATGTAGATGTTTTCCCACTCATCATGGATTTTCAGCGCAATAGCGAAGGTTTCGTAAGCGGTTGTGAATGAGCTGCTAATCTGGTTTGCCAATGTAGTAATTTCTTCTTTTTTCCCTGCCAATTTTCTCGAATCCCAAGCTTCTCCTAGATTGATATATTCATCAACCGCACCCGGGGCCTTCGGTTCAATCACGTGGGGTGCCGTGCCATCGACTATGCCTGCTTTTAATGCCGGAATGATGACTCCGTCAATTGAATTGTTATCAGAAGAGCAGTGAATGTATTCAAGATCATAGCCTTTTTCGGATAGTTCCGCTCCAATTGCTTTCATCAGAGAAGATTTCCCCGTCCCCGGCCCGCCTTTTAAAATAAATAGGCGATCAAGCCCTTGCAGATTGGAATCAAATAAACTGTGGAAGCCGCGGGCTGTATTTCCGCCGGCAAAGTAATTTAATGTCTTCCCAGCCACTCTTACACTTCCTTTCGAAATGCATTTTCATCTTAACGTATGCAAAGGAGGGGCGATGGGTGAGTGCCCATGAAAAAAAGTGATGCGAGAGCCGAGTTTGTAAGTAGATGATATGTTGGGCGAAGCTGCAGATAAAGTTCAACTATCATGAGAAAGGGTGCTCAATCATAGCGATTCAGCACCCTTACAGTCTTTTCTTATTCATATTTCACTAAATCCTCCAGTTTTGCCCCAATAACTTGCTGCAAACCGCCAACTTTCAGTTCTATTTGCATGCCAATCTTCCCGCCGCTAACAATGATCTTCTCGAGTTCCGAAGCCTGGGCATCCACAAAGGAAGGATACTGCTTTTTCATTCCAACTGGAGAACAGCCGCCGCGTATATAGCCGGTAAGCTTCTGTATATCTTTAACCGGAATCATCTCTACCTTTTTTTCGCCAGCAGCTCTTGCAGCCTTTTTCAAATCAAGTTCACCTTCAACCGGAATGATAAACACAAATAGCTGCTTGCTGTGCCCCTGCGCAACAAGTGTTTTATAGACCTCATTAGGATCTTTTCCAATCTTCCCAGCAACTGAAACGCCATCAATCTTTCCATCCTGGCTCTCATAGGTGATCAATTCATAGTCTACCTTCTGTGCATCTAAAAGGCGCATCGCATTCGTTTTCCCTTTTGCCATAGCCAAAGCCCCCATTACCTATTTTCCCCATTTTAGCACTTCCCGCCATTTTCAAAAAGCATCGGGTGGAATAGAAGTGGTATAGGTGCCTGTTACCTTAATAAATTAAAAACAGGATTCTCATAGGAGGCTCCTGTTATCATATTACTATTTTATACGATATACGCGCGCTTCATATGGCATAAGAGTGAATGAATCAACATCTGCATGCTGTTCAACAGCGTAATTATTCAATAAAAGCTTGTCATATGATAGCTTGAATTCTGATTTGAAGTCAGCGTCCCTGGATGACAAGTTTGCAATGACCACGACCTGATCATCATCTGACATGCGGGTGTAGGCGTAAATCTGCTTATCTTCTTCAAGCATTAAATCATATTGCCCGTATGTGAAGACTTCGTTTTCTTTTTTTAGACGAATCATTTTCTTGTAGAAAGAAAGAATGGAGCTTTCATCCTGTGACTGAATTTCAACATTAATGTCCGTGTAATTTGGATTTACTTTCATCCACGGATGTGCAGTTGTAAAGCCAGCGTTTTCTTTTGTTGACCACTGCATTGGCGTTCGGCTGTTGTCACGGGAAGAAGCCCAAATGATTTCCATGATTTTCTTATGGGACATGCCTTCCTCATTTTTGATGCGGTACAGGTTTTTAACTGCCACATCATCATAATCTTCAATGGAAGGAAAATGAACATTTGTCATGCCAATTTCCTGGCCCTGATAAATAAATGGAGTTCCCTGCATCAGAAAATACATTGCACCCATTGAAGTTGCACTTTGGTGCCAATAATCCTCATCATTTCCCCATGTTGAAACAACACGCGGCTTATCATGATTCTCGATGAACAATGCATTCCATCCATCAGCTTCAAGCCCTTTTTGCCAGCGGGTCAAAACCTTTTTCAGCTCAACGATATCCAGCTCCGGGTTTGTTTCTGCATCCCATAAACCAAGGTGTTCAAATTGGAAAATCATATCCATTTTCCCTTTTTCCTCGCCAACCCAGAGATCGGCTTCATCCACTGTAACACCGTTAGCTTCACCGACTGTCATTACATCATAGTTTGCATATGTGCGTTCTTTAAATTCTTTTAAGAATTCATGAATGCCCTCCTGGTTCATATGCATGTCGAAGGAAGAAACATACTTTTTCTTCTTCGGATTTGGCATATCAGGGAAGCCTGGTCGCTTTTTGATATGGCTGATGGCATCAATTCTGAAACCATCGATTCCCTTGTCAAGCCACCAGTTAACCGTCTCATAAAGAGTATCGCGTACCTCTTTTTTCTCCCAGTTCAAATCAGGCTGTCTCCTTGAGAATACATGAAGGAAATATTGATCCGTTTTCTTATGATATTCCCATGCGGATCCGCCAAAAATACTTTCCCAGTTGTTTGGCTCCTTGCCATTCTTTCCGTCTCTCCAAATATACCAATCCCTTTTCGGGTGTTGTTTGGATGAACGGGATTCTATGAACCACGGATGCTCGTCACTTGTATGGTTTAATACCAGATCCAGTATCAGCTTCATATCACGCTTGTGGACCTCATCAAGCAGCTGGCTGAAATCCTCCATTGTACCGAAGTCTTCCATGATATCCTGATAATCTGAGATATCGTAGCCATTATCATCGTTAGGTGATTTGTACATCGGGCAAATCCAAATAACATCTATACCTAAACCTTTAATATAATCAAGTCTTTGAATAATTCCTTGTAGATCGCCAATTCCATCGCCATTTGAATCCTGGAAACTGCGCGGGTAAATTTGATATCCAACAGCTTCCTTCCACCAAATCTTTATCATCATAACACCTTCAATTTATTTAAAATTTCTATCAGCGCGCAAACGTTTGCATTCAACAGTATAAAAAAAGCTGCTTGCTTTGGGCATTTGCATACTTTTACAGTAAGTGTAGCGCTTACAATTGGTTTTTTCAATACCCTTTCCGAAACAAAATCAGGTTGAATTCCGGGGGAATTGTGCCTTTAAACAAAAAAAGCCGCTGCCGCTTCTGCACAGCGGCTTCCTCATTAGTTCTTAGGCTAGCTCCAATTGAAGCTGGTCCCAATAGGGCTTTAATGAGTGGTAAATAATCTTTTGCATAAAGTCATGATCCATTTGCGGAAGAAGCTTTTCAGCAAATGACCAAGCATTTTCTTCAATTCTGAGTGCAATTTGATACCGTTCTTGCTCTGTCTTACAGAGGTCAAGTTTTTCGGCCAAATCTACGAGTTCTCTGTCTTCAGCATGACCTAATTCATGGGCAAACACCACTGTAAAATAGTCCAAAAATCGTTCAGTCGAAGAAAATAATTGATAACATTGGTTTTTAATCTCTTCCATGTATAGTGTGATGGAATGCGATCCCATGCTGTACTTGCCGCCAGCTAAACGATTTCCCGGAAAATGACCTTCCAGTATAATATCCACAAGACTCCCTGATCTTTTTATCAGCTCCTGAACAACTAGATCCAACTTCTCTTTTTCCAACGGGTAACACCTTTCTCTATTTTGAGTATTCAAATACTTGAACAGCCCCCTAGTAGTTTATAGGCTATTATATGAGAAAAGTGATAAAAAATAAACCAAGTTAATTACCCAATGAATAAGAAAATAAAACCTTTTTGACTAGTTTTTTTCTTGCAAAAGCGACTTATGAATCCATATGGCTGCCTGTGAGCCTTCTCCCATTGCAATTGTCACTTGTTCAGAGTGGGCAGCAACATCGCCTGCTGCCCAAACGTTTTTTACATTGGTCATTTTTGTACGGGCATCCGTCACCACATGTTTATTTTCAAGACGTTCGACTCCCAGCTGTTTGGCTAGATCCGATTTTACCTCGTTGCCTCCAAAGGCAATAAAGCCTCTATCTCCAGTAATTTCTTTTCCACTTTCCAGCCTCACACCGTTAAATGCATCACCATCAGCAAGTACCTTTTGAATGGCTTCTTCGATATATTCAATATCCTTATTTTTCATTTCCTCCATTAATTTCTCATCTAATGGTGCCTTTTCATGGCTAATGAAAACTAGATCATTCGTCCAATAGGATAAAGTTAAGGCCATATTGGCACCAGCGTTTCCTGAGCCCAGCACAATCGTGCGTTTGTCCTTAATTTCATATCCGTCACAATCCGGGCAAACATAAACGGATATGCCCAGGCATGGCATTAATTCAGGGAAAGGAGGGAGGCGGTCCATTACCCCTGTCGCAAGCAATATTCGCTTGCCTTTGTACTTATTGCCTGTATCAGCTGTGACCTCAAATCCCACACTTGTTTTTTGAGCCTGCTTAACTTTCTCCACAGCAAACTTTACCCCAAGGCTCTCCGCATGCTTCTTCCCAATTTCCCGCAGTTCCTGACCGCTCACTCCATCAGGATAGCCTAAAATATTATGATAGCTTCTGCAAATGGCGGAACGGCCATCATTTGCATCAAGCACCAAAACTTTATGTTTATATCGGCCCAGCTGAATAGCAGCCTGCAGGCCAGCAATTCCGCCGCCAACAATCAAGCAGTCATATGCCAACTTGCATTCCTCCTTTTTGTGCCAAAAATAGCTTTACATGTAATCTACCCGAAAAAATTTGATCTAAATACAAAAAAGGAGAGTTTCAGCTGCTTCCGAAAAACTCTCCCTTTTCCTTTACTTATTCATCTTTGAAAGAAATCCGCCAAGAAGTGTATCCAAATCTTCTTCACTTTCCTTTTTAGGCTCATCTTCCGTCTGTTCCTGCTGTTCTTTTTTTGCCTTTTCCCAATCAAAATCAAGCAAATCATCATCTATATCCGCAAGACCTGTTTCTGAAAAAGATTCCGAATCAGAATCCGATTCTTCCAGGGCTGCAGCTGCAGAATCATACGGATCAAGAGCTGGGATGGGCTCCTCCTGCAAATACAATGCCTCATCTATATCTGAGGACCTGCTATTCAATGAAGCAAGCAAAGAGGTTGACCGGACAGGGTCCGTGATCAGCTGATAAAGGATGCTTCCCAGCAATGCCTCTGAATGCTCGTGTTTCAGCCAGTCCCTCTGAACTTTGCTCAACCCTTTGGGCAGGGGAATGGTGATGGTTTCCCGACCCTTTGATTGGGAACTGCTGACTCCCTGCATCACAAACTCTGCAATCTTGCTTGAAAAATTCCGTTTTTCGGTTTCCTTCAGCTTTTGCAGATGTTTCAATATATGGTCAGGTGTATCAGACGGCACCCGAAAGGAAATCGATTGCCCTCTCTTTATTTCAGAAGAGGAAGCTTTTTTCATGAAGTATCACCCTAGTTGGCTTTAACAGGTTTCTTTTCCTGGTCTGCCTTTTCTTTATTCGTTCTTCTTGAAAAATCAGAGATCAGCTTATAATAAGCGTTTGCCATCATCCAGATGCTTTCTTTTTCATCCTCGAAGAAGTCAATATTATAGCCATCCAGATTATTATTTAATGTCTTCAAATAATCTTTTAAAACGATTGAACCGCCACCGACAAAATAGCAGATTTCCGTTTGTGAATTCTTTTGCCACACATTGCGGAGCAGGCGATACTGCTTCTTTGCAAGGTCAAGAAGGATACGGTCCGTAATATCATGAACACTTGTCCGGCTTCCTTTAACCATGATGTGGTTGCGGTCATTCTTTTTCGTAATGATTTCAACTACATCTCTGCGGCTGTCCAATTCAACGCCATGCTTTGATCGGATTTCTTCGCGGATTGATTCAAGCGCTTCTGAAACCCCAAGGTTAAATCCTTGAGCTTTATCATCATCCACATTTCGATTTTTAATGACTGCAATATCAGTTGATAAACCGCCAATATCCTGGATTAAAATCCGTTTGTCAATTAGATCTTTATTAATGATGTTTAAGTTGTTATCCATAACCAGATTAATGTATGCAGCAAACCCTTCAGGATACACCTTTACTTCATCAAATTTGATATTGACCTTTATCCCTTGATATTTAGGTGTGACAAGGAACTCAACCTGATGGACGGATCCAAGTAATTTTGAGCGGTATCCAGCATCTTTTCCTTCCTTTACTTCACGAAGGGGCAGGCCTGTCCCAAGGGTATAGTTTGCATCAATTACATTCCCGGACTTTTTAAATCCAGTGAAACCTTCCTTTTGAACTGTATCCAACGCCAAAGCAGAGAAAAGCATAACCAATGTCTGATCTTCTTCTGATTTGCTGCTGCCTGGATCAAGTTCAGTAGCATTGTTGCTTTTTGTAGCTAAATGGCCAACACGATAAATCGAATTATTTTCCTTCAGGGCAGGGGAGTGGACTCTAATATGTATACCTTCAAGCGGATTCTTGCTATCAAGATCTTCAATCCCGATAACCGGTCTATCCTCCACCTCTCTTGCAATAACGTTTGGTATGTTTAACTCTGAATCTAATTTTCCAAAGATTGCTTTAATAGAATCGTTACCTACATCAACTGCTGCAATTCTTGAATTAGTCAAAATACTTCAATCCCTTCATTCTCTTAATAGAGGTGTTTAGTTAAGAGTAATCCAGATTAAGAGTTTTATCAATGAAAGGAGAAAAAAAGTAATCAAAGCGTAAAGACGTAAACAAAATGTAAACTTAATCCTCTCTTGTTTACATTTTCCGTATACAAGTATGCAAATCTGCACACATCCTTATACACCAATTTGTACACAGATTTGTTTACAGGTATACATTTCTGTCCACAAATGTAAACAAAAATGTACACAAGTATTCAATATTGTTTACAGAGGTTATTCTGTAAAAACCAATCAATTATTCCTATCCCAAATATGGGTTCACATTCTTTTATTAGTGTGAAATAAATAAGAAAGTTGGATTTTACAAAAAACAGACAATCTTAAAAAACATTTAAGTCTGCCTAGTATTTATATTCAGCCTGTTTGATATAAATGGGAAATGCTTATTAGTCTATTTATCCGTACTCCCTTGCAAGCCGTTCATTTCTTTCTAAATCCCAAATGCTTCAGAATAAGCTCGAAAGGGATAAATTTGAACAAAAACAAGATAATAAGCAGTGACGCACACGGCGACGGCAACACCAGCCATAAGGATCCTGTTCTTGCAGGGAGATAAGAATTCTTCAAAAGCCGCCGGTTTGGCGGTTTTTTATTTGGGCATAATAGGTTTGTTCTTAAGAATTGCTAAAACATAATTATTCTGAAAAAATAAATTTCTTACTAAATAGCTAAATATAAACATTAATCACTATGTACAGTCAATAATAATCAGTGTTACATAAAAATTTTTTTTGACAATTAGGAACTATGAAAGATATTATGGAATAGCTAAAAGGAGGATAAGACATGTCAGATTTTAACAGACAGAAAATTGTTGAAAGCGTGCCTCAAAAAGGCTTTTTTGGACATCCAAAAGGATTGTTCACACTTTTCTTCACTGAATTTTGGGAACGTTTCTCATATTACGGAATGAGAGCAATTCTTGTATTTTATATGTATTATGAGGTTTCCAAAGGCGGACTAGGCCTCGATGAAACGACTGCACTTGCTATCATGTCCATCTATGGATCATTGGTTTATATGTCCGGCATAATTGGCGGCTGGCTCGCTGATAGGATATTCGGGACTTCAAAGGCAGTCTTTTACGGCGGAGTATTAATCATGCTTGGCCATATTGCGCTTGCAATTCCCGGAAGTCTCTCCATGTTCTTCGTTTCCATGGTGCTCATCGTACTTGGTACAGGCCTACTAAAGCCGAATGTATCAAGTGTTGTCGGTGAAATTTACAGTCCTGAAGATACACGCCGTGATGCAGGGTTCAGCATTTTCTATATGGGTATTAACCTTGGCGGATTCCTTGCACCATTAATTGTCGGAACAGTTGGAATGAAATATAATTTCCATCTTGGTTTCGGTATTGCTGCAGTAGGTATGTTCTTTGGTTTATTAGTATTTATTTTTACAAAGAAGAAGAACCTGGGACTGGCAGGAACATATGTTGCCAACCCTCTAACAGGGGATGAAAAGAAAAAAGTCTTTACACGTTTCCTAATAGGTGCTGTTGTGATTGCGATCCTGGTTGCAGTAGGTATCCCAACTGGCCTATTAACAGTTGGTTCATTTATTGCACTCGTGGGTATTTTAGGTATTGCCCTTCCAATTGCTTACTTTACGGTTATGTATCGGAGCCCGAAAACAACGGATGTGGAACGTTCACGTATTATTGCATACATTCCGCTATTTATCGCATCTGTTATGTTCTGGGCGATTCAGGAACAAGGATCAACCATTTTGGCGAACTATGCAGATAAACGGACACAGCTGGACTTCATGGGACTAAATATTTCTCCTGCATGGTTCCAGTCTCTTAACCCGTTATTTATCATTTTCTTAGCCCCAGTGTTTGCATGGATGTGGGTGAAACTTGGCGAACGCCAGCCTTCCGTTCCTCAAAAGTTCTCATTGGGACTCTTATTTGCAGGTTTATCCTTTATCGTTATCCTTGTGCCAGCTTATTTGGGCGGAACGGATTCGCTTGTAAACCCATTATGGCTCGTGCTTAGCTATTTCATTGTCGTACTAGGTGAGCTAATGCTGTCACCGGTAGGACTATCAGCTACAACCAAATTAGCGCCTGCCGCCTTCTCAGCACAAACGATGAGCCTTTGGTTCTTATCAAACGCTGCGGCTCAGGCAATCAATGCGCAGATTGTTAAATTCTATTCACCAGAAACTGAAATGACTTATTTCGGAGTGATCGGTGCGGCTGCAATCGTACTTTCTATCATCTTATTCCTATTGAGTCCAAAGATACAGGTGTATATGAAGGGTGTACGTTAATAGACAAGCAAAAGCCAGAAGACTATGCTCTCTTCTGGCTTTTTTGCGCACGCACTCCCTGTCCTGTTCCCGGCTTAAAACCTGTTTGGCCGGTATTTGCTTAAATAAATCATGACCGAAATGTCCGGATCGTTAGGTATTTTTCCATCTCCTCAAGCAAAATTATCCCGACTTGACTATTACGAGATTCTCTCCTTTCTCACCAGCCTTTGCTTATGCCCCTTTGTTTAAACGTATCTCCGCCTTTGATGGTTCCGTTTTGAAATCCTTTGTAAAACCATGATTTCCGTTGTTCGGATGTTCCATGTGTAAAGCTTTCAGGCACCACATACCCCTGTGCTCTTTTTTGGAGTGTATCGTCACCAACAGCGGTTGCAGCGTTAAGGGCTTCTTCCAGGTCGCCTTCCTCCAAATAACCCATTCCCTCTGCATGATGCGCCCATACGCCAGAGTAGTAGTCAGCCTGCAATTCAAAACGCACGAGGTATTTGTTAAATTTTTCTTCACTCATCCCTTGCCGAAGCGGCATGATTTCCTCTGTTGTTCCCAAGAGAGTCTGCACATGGTGCCCTACCTCATGGGCAATGACATAAGCCATGGCAAAATCACCCGGAGCCTGAAATTTCCTGTGCAGCTCTTCATAGAAGCTTAAATCAATATAAAGTTTTTGATCTCCAGGACAATAAAATGGGCCAACTGCAGAAGTCGCTGCCCCGCAGGCGGACTCCACGCTCCCCGTATATAAAACAAGGGCGGGCTCTTCATAGGCTAAACCCTTTTTTTCGAAAATTTCCGTCCATACTTCCTCTGTGTCCGCCAGTATAACAGAGACGAAGTCAGCCAGTTCTTTTTCCTGCTCCGTCTCTTCGTAAGGAACGGACGTGCCGGATTCCGTTCCGGCCATATTGCCTAATAGCTCACCCGGATCGCCTCCGAGGAAGGTAAATATCAATAAAATGATGATCCCGCCAAGGCCTCCGCCGACAAGGGTTTTCCCCCCTCCGCCCATGCCTCTTCGGTCTTCTACATTAGAACTCGCTCTTCTTCCTTTCCACTTCATGACTCTGCCTCCTACCGGAACACCTTTAATAATTCATTTCATTAGTGTATACCCAAAATGAAGCGATTTATTAACTTGACAGAGTTCTATTTTACCTATATTCCCATAAGAATAGCGCAGGGCATCTGGAGCTAGACTGCTCTCTAAGTTCAAAGGGATAAATTCTGATATTATAAAAAAGATGCCTGCTGCGTACAGACACCCTTTATCCTTATATTTTTTTGATTGCTCCGGCCGGATCATAAAGGTTCAGATCAATTTCCACTTTTTGCCCGAGAGCAAGCTTAGCTAGCTGTGCGCCCAAAAACGGTCCTGCGGTCAGCCCTGAGGCCCCAAGCCCATTTGATAAGTAAAGTCCCTTCACCCCTGGAACTTGGCCTATAACGGGCAGGAAACCGGGTGTATAGGGACGGAATCCCACTCTTGCTTCAGCGAATATTCCCTCAGCCAAGCCCGGGGCAATGGCTAACGCTTTATCAAAGATTTCATGCAGGCCTCCTGCCGTTACCCTCAAATCGTATCCCATTTCATCTTCATGGGTAGCACCAGCCACAATGCGTCCGCCTTCAAACGCTAAAATATATTGATTATTGGGAGGCATGACAACCGGCCAATTACCCGTGTCCTCACCTTCAAACTGAAGATGAACAATTTGCGCTTTTTGCGGTTTTACATCCAAATGGATTCCGAGCGGTTCAAAAAGCTCTCC
This sequence comes from Cytobacillus sp. NCCP-133, assembly GCF_026011715.1. Taxonomy (GTDB): domain Bacteria; phylum Bacillota; class Bacilli; order Bacillales; family Cytobacillaceae; genus Cytobacillus. Next base: position 197,175 of record NZ_BRVM01000003.1, read on the forward strand.
TGCCCATGCTCCTGCCGCTGCAATGACACTTTCCGCTTCATATTGCTTCCCGCCGGCTTTAACAGCAGTAACCTCTTCTCCTTGGCACACAAGTTCCGCAGAGCCACGCACCAATTCAGCACTGTGTTTTTCGGCTGCCCGCAGCAGGGCGTCCCTTAGTTCCCGACCGTTGACGCGTGCCGCACCGCTTACATGTACAGAAGCAAATTCCTTTGCTAAAGGCGGAAACAGCTCAAATGTCTGTTCCGGAGACAATTGTATAACTTCCCCCATTTCAGGTGCATCATCACGCCTTTTAATCGCTCGTTCTTCCATTTTTTCAAGCTTCACAGGATCTGTATGGAGGCTGACAGCTCCTACCTGCTGATACCCTGTCTCGGTCTCGCCGTCTTTTTTGAGCTCCTGAATGAGTGTTTGGTAATAGGCCGCTCCCCCTTTTGCCAGTGCGTACCAGGCCTTGTTCCGGCGCTGTGTCAGCCAGGGGCAGATAATCCCGGCTGCAGCGTCAGTAGCCTGCCCCTGATCTTGGCGGTCTATGACCGTGACAAGCGCACCCGCCTTTGCCAAATGATAGGCTGCAGAAGCCCCTAGGATTCCTGCACCGATTACAATATGTCTTTTCATAATGACTCCTTTTCGTTATCTTGTTTGCAATTATTTTACAGGAGTTGGGGGTATGGTTCAAAAAAGATAAATTTGCCTTATGAGGTTGGAGGTGCTGATATTCCTGCGGTATGGATGCTTGAAAGCTGATAGGACGCGGAGTGACCGATAAAATGAAAATCTGACCGATATCGATAGCAAAGTGACCGATATATTCAATTTTTGACCGATAAATAGGACAAAGTGACAGATATATTCAAATTCTGACTGATATCCTGGCAAAGAGACTGATCGATTCAATTTCTATCTGCTATCTTTGATCCAAGACCGATCGATTCAAGTTCCCGCAGAATTTCTCACAATCTAAGGGAAACAAAACTGCATGACAGGAACGAACCCATCATGCAGTTTTATTAGAATGGTTTATTCGGCTCATATGTCGGCTGCTGGTTTTGTGCCTGATACTGCTGGCTTTTGGCTGCCGCATCTTGAACGTTTTCTTCAAGAGCAAACTCTGTATCCATTGCTTTATTAAATTGCTCCGCCTGGTTTTGGGCAGCTACTACCTGCTGTTCTTCTGTTACTTTATTCGGCTGCTTTGGCATCTGTATCTCTCCTTTGTTTTTTAGAGGCTCTTTTCGTATAGATTGTTGTTTTTGGACTATAAAGCTTGCCCGTTGATTTCCGCTCCAGTCACTTGCTTTCCGCGGGGAGGAACGGAAGCCTCTTCGGCGTTTCACGCCTGTGGGTTCTCCCGCAACCTCTCTTCCCGCAGGACATTGAATAAGCTTCCTCGAATGAACACCGCACGAAGGAAATGCGGCATTTTCGAGGATCAAGTGCCTTCCGCTCCAATCAACTCAGTTAGTAAAATTAGTTTGTAAGCAACACCCTTTGCGAAAACAGCCTTTTTAGAAGTATAAATATAGATTTTCCAAAGACTCAGGCACTATTCACCTTTTTACAGATTCACCTTAGTTCCGGAAAAATGGTGACTACTTTCACAGCCGTTTTTCCGATCGGCTCCATCGCACTCGGCATATAAAGAGCAGATGCCTTTTCCCAGGAAAGTCCAGCACGGTTCTGTGCGAATTATGAATTTCCCCCTCCAGATAATGAACCAGCGCATTCTCCGTATCCTTAATGGCTGATTCCATCGTATAAATATGGATTTAATTTCTTTTTCAGATAATAAAAGCATGAAATCTGCCTTTCTTCAGTTTAAGCTTTTTGATCGGTCCCAAGGCCTGTATGGATTGAATCATCCCCTGCCAGATCCTAAGCCAGGTCCTGATTGCTTCGGTTACGGACAGATGCAATCGCAATTAAAGAAATGGCTGCGGCAAGCATGATATAAAGCGCCACAGGAACATAGGAATTGTCGCAGGCATTCAGCAAAGCCGTTGCATGTGAGAGAAGCGGTTCCTCCTGCCAATCATAGTTTATATTATTTTGATATTTCAATATATTTTAACAATTCGTTTATTAAATAGAACTTATTTCCCTGTCCCCTTCCTGAGGTGAAAGTATGGGAATGTTTTTGATATAATCATAATACTTAGATGGAATTTGACCTTAACTGGAGTGAACACGTTGAATACAAAAAAAGCACTGCCTCTTTTATTCGCAGTTATGTTTCTTGTCATGGTAGGGTTTGGAATCATTATTCCAGTCATACCCTTTTATGCGGAAGAGTTGGGGGCTTCACCAACAGAACTGGGCCTGTTAATGGCCGTTTATTCGTTAATGCAGCTGCTGTTTGCACCTATGTGGGGACGAATTTCCGATAAAATCGGACGCAAGCCGGTCATTATGATCGGGATTTTTGGCCTTGGCCTTTCTTTTTTCATGATGGCGTTATCTACTGAGCTTTGGATGCTGTTTGCCGCAAGAATCATCGGAGGCTTCCTATCCTCCGCCAATATGCCGACTGTTATGGCCTACGTAGCAGATATCACTTCTGAAGAGGACCGGGGAAAAGGAATGGGCATTATTGGTGCTGCTGTAGGTTTAGGATTTATTTTCGGCCCGGCAATCGGCGGCATCTTTTCCCGGGAAAGTTTGAATGTCCCTTTTTACGCGGCAGGAGCATCTTCGTTTATCACGTTTTTTCTTGTTATGCTTGTGCTGAAAGAATCCCTTTCACCAGAGCAGCGCAGTCAGGGAACGGCTAAGCGGCCAGGACTTTTAACAGCTTTAAGCGGGAACACTGGAATTTTGTTTATTCTTCAGCTGTTTGTTTCGCTGTCACTGGCAGGCCTTGAAGCAACTTTTGCTTATTTTGCAGCTGCCAAGGCTGGCCTTGGCACAGTGGAGCTTGGCTATATCTTTATGATAATGGGATTTGGAGGCGCCCTTGTGCAGGGCGGTCTGGTAGGACGAATGACGAAAAAGTACGGAGAAGGAGCTGTCATTCAGCTGGGGATCATCATCTCCGCCATTGGCTTTGGGCTTATTCTCCTGGTTGACAGTTTTACAACAGCAGCGATTTTCTTAACAGTTTTCGGCATAGGAAACGGGTTTATCCGTCCAAGCGTTTCTTCCCTGCTGACAAAGACATCTCAGACTGGACACGGCAGCACGACCGGCCTGCTGTCATCCTTTGATTCCCTGGGACGCATTATCGGGCCCCCGCTTGGCGGTTGGCTTTTTACCATGAGCATCGGTGCCCCGTACATCTCGGGAATCCTGCTTTCCGGAATGGCATTCGTGTTGTATCGTGTATATTCATCCAAGGTAAACAGAACCCAATCAATTACATCTTAAATAAGAAAAGGAGGCTGCTCATGCCTCCTTTTTCATTTTTGCAATATAGCCTGAATCACATGCCCCGTACCAGTATGGCCTTTTCCTTCGACTCTCTCCTGTTCGCCATAAAAGAAATGAAGGACTTTATAGCCCTGAATCCATTGAAGAATATCTGCAGGATGATAGACCATATCCACGCTTTTCGGCCCGCCTGTTCCGTAGCGGAGCTGATCCTCTGAATAGACCTCAAGCATGACAATTCCACCCGGCTTGACAACGGAAACCAGCTTATCAAATACGGTTTTTTGGTCTTTTTTCAGAAAATGGCCGAAAACCATTATGGAAGCGTCATATTCACCGGATGGCACAGAATCATGAATCAGATCCTTCTGCCCTGTTTCCACACTGACCTGATGGCGCTCAGCCAGCTGCTGTGTTTTGTTTAAGCCGCTTTGCGTATAATCCCATGCTGTTACATCATGCCCTTGTCCAGCAAGGAATACAGCATTTCGGCCCTCCCCCTCGGCAAAGGCAACAACTTTTTTGTGCCCTTCAAGCCGCCATGCCTGCTCTCTGATGAATTCATTGGGCTCTTCACCATATAAATAGCCTTCTTGAGAAAACTTTTCTTCCCATAGATTAGCCAATCTAACCACTCCTTCCTGATAAGGTATTCTAGGCGAGTTTATGGAAATCCTATTGGATAATGGAAAAAATGCCAGCAAGAGGAGGATAAAAATGATAGAGCTGACAGCAATGGAAGAGGTGCATCAATTTATTCAAAGCACTGAGCTCGGCCTTATATATGTGCTGCATGACAGCTGAAGCGTCTGTCATGGCCTGCTTCCTCAGGTTGAGGAAGTCTTGAAAGATTATCCCCGTATAGAAGCACGGCTAGTAAATGCCGGCATGGTAACCGAAATAGCCGGGTTTCTGATGGTTTTCACAGTACCTGTGATTGCCTTATATCTCGATGGAAAAGAAGTTCTGAGGGAGGCCCGCTTTATACCGGTTGAAAAGCTTCGTGAAGATTTGAAAAGGATCTATGAAGGGGTTTTTGATGAAGACAAAAAGGATTGACGATTCTTTTCCGCCAGTCTCTTTTGACTTATTAGCTGCCCCATTCCCTGGGGCATTAATTTTACAATTCTAAGCCTGTTATAAATTATTTAAAGTTATCTTGAATGAGAGACTCTCCTTTTCTGCTTACAAAAACCTATACAAGGCCCGGATCAGGCTCTTCCTCCGGCTTTACTTTTTTTGTTTTTTTCCTTGCCGCGCTTTTTGCAGGAACTTCTTTTCTAAAATCCTGTAGAATAGCAATGGACATAGCAATCAGTACGAAGGTCAGCGGGAATGCACTGACGATTATAGCTGTCTGCATGGCATTAAGTCCGCCCGATAGCATTAACACGATCGCCGAGGCGGTTAAAAATAGCCCCCAGATAACTTTTACAATATTAGGCGGATTCAAGTCACCATTTGTTGTTTGCATACCCAGAACAAAAGTTGCTGAATCAGCTGAGGTTACAAAGAAACTTGTAATGAGCAATAGTGTTACGATTACTAAAACACCTGAAAATGCCAATCGGTCATACACAAAGAATAATGCTGTCTCAAGGCTTTGGCCGGCAATATTTACCCCTTCAAAATATTCATAGTAAATAGCTGTCCCGCCAAATACACTAAACCAAAAGGCACACACCAGTGCTGGTATGACGAGTACAGCGATCATGAATTCCCGGACGGTTCTCCCTTTGGATACACGGGCAATAAAGGTTCCGACAAATGGGGCCCAGGCAATCCACCAGGCCCAATAAAAAATGGTCCTGTATCCATGTTGCCTGTTCTTCATTAAAAGGGGCAAGTCTTAACCCCATACTAGGCAGGTTTTGTATATAACTGCCCAATGTCGTTGTAAATAGATCGAGAACAAAGCCTGTTGGCGCTAACATCAGGAAAGCAAATAGAAGAATGACTGCAAGAACTAAATTGGCATTGCTTAAATATTTGATGCCTCTTTGAAGGCCCGTACTAGCTGATAGGATAAACAAGACTGTCACGATGGCAATAATAATAAGCTGGACAGTAAAGTTATTGGGCACCCCTGCCACATAATGAAGTCCCCCGTTGATCTGGGCCGCTCCCAATCCAAGAGAGGCTGCGACTCCAAAAATGGTTGCAAAGACCGCCACACTATCCACGATGATGCCAATTACCCCTTTCGCTCTGCTGCCGATAAGAGGAGTTAATGTAATACTCTTTAATCCAGGCTGCTTCTTTCGGAATTTATAATAAGCTAGGACAAGGGCTATGACAAAGTAAATCGCCCAGGCATGAAACCCCCAATGCAAATAGGTGTATCGTAAAGCCACTCTTGCAGCCTCGGGAGTTCCTCCTTCAACAATCGGCGGACTCATAAAGTGGGAAATGGGTTCAGATACCCCAAAAAATAACAATCCTATTCCCATTCCAGCACTGAAGAGCATCGCAAACCATGTACTGCGATTAAAATCCGGCTTATCTTCATCTGCCCCCAATTTAATTTTTCCATATTTGCTGAAAATTAAAAAGATAGAAAATATAAGAAAAAAAGTAGCTGAAAGCTGATAAAACCAGCCAAATGAATCGAGGAAGTACACCTTCGTTTTATCCATAACATTACCTAATTGAACGGGTGCAACCATTCCCCAGATGACGAAGATGCTTGCAATGACCAAAGAGATCCAGAATACACTTGTTACCTTTTTCAAAGCGCGGACAACTCCCTTATAGAAAAATAGGATAATGTTATGTTTCCCGAATACTGAAAAAGCATGAATGAAAGGGGACCATCATACACAAACTCAAAAAAAATGTTTGAGCAATTCATTACACGCAAGAAAGGTGGAGTCGACTGTCAAGGGACAACAATCATAAAGACAAGCCTTGTTAGAAGGCGGTTTTTCCTTCTGAAGGGCTTGTCAAGTCTTTCGTCCCTAGGACGCAACAAGACATGCTTGTGACCTCGTGGGGAGAGGAGAGGCTGCTTGCGCTAAGACGGTCATCTAAGTTCAAAGGGGTATAAATTCAAAAGGAGAGCCTGGGAGGCACTCCTTTTTCTTAACGGTTCTGTTCATTTCCTTACTCATCATCAATCTCGCCGTCACCCATTTCATCCTCTTCCTCGACATCCTCCACTTGTTCCCCTTCTTCAGGCTTTTCATCATTTCCACAGCCCGTTAATGTGAAGAAAGAAAGGGATAAGAAAAACATCAATAAGAACTTTTTCATTTCTAAACCTCCTTTTCCTTAGCTTTGCAAAAAGGCAAACGATATATGTACAGTTCTCGACAGGTGCAGCCGCTTTTCTTCCAGGCAAAAATCATTTCTTCCATCACCTTTCTGTAAATCGATCCTCCATTATGGTAAAATTATCGGCCAAAAGCAAAGGCAGGAATGGCTACAGGGAGCGCACGCAAAAGTTGCAGTGCCTTAACACCTGTAATAACAAAAAGAAAAGCGCAAGGCGCCTTGCCCACAAAGGAGAATTTAATAATTTCCAAAAAAAATAAAAAAAGAACCTTAACCCACATTCGGATCAAAGGTTCTATATTTCTAAGAATTAGCTATAGGCAAGTTCTTGCTGGTTTTCTTTTTCGCTGAGTCCGAGGACCTGTGCAGTTGAAGTATGAATTTCATGGAACAGCTCTGGGTGTTCAGATAGTGACACACCGTACGACGGAATCATTTCCTTAATTTTAAAATGCCACTCTTCCATATGCTGCGGGAAGCATTTCTTCAATACTTCAAGCATAACATTAACGGCAGTAGATGCTCCCGGCGAAGCACCGAGTAATGCAGCAACCGAGCCATCAGAGGCACTGACCACTTCTGTGCCGAATTGAAGGGTTCCTTTTCCTGCATCCGTATCTTTGATTACCTGTACACGCTGGCCTGCCACAACGACACTCCAGTCTTCACTCTGGGCATTTGGAATAAACTCGCGTAATTCTTCTACGCGCTGTTCATGGGATAGCATGACCTGCTGGATCAGGTATTTTGTCAACGCCATCTCTTTTACGCCTGCAGCCAGCATGGTGATGACATTATTGGGTTTAATGGAACTGATCAGATCCATATTGGAACCCGTTTTTAAGAACTTAGGCGAGAAGCCGGCAAACGGTCCAAACAGCAATGATTTCTTATTATCAATATATCTAGTATCAAGATGCGGCACGGACATCGGAGGAGCACCAACTTTTGCTTTTCCGTACACTTTTGCATGATGCTTCTCGACAATTTCCTGATTGTTGCAAGTCAGGAATAGCCCGCTTACCGGGAATCCGCCTATATGTTTTGATTCTGGGATGCCAGTCTTTTGCAGTAAATGCAGGCTTCCGCCACCGCCGCCGATAAAGACGAACTTTGCCTGATGGTTTTCGGTTCTGCCGCTGGCAATATCACGTACTTTTACATTCCATGATCCATCATCAGCACGCTTTAAATCCTCAACGCTATGCTGGTAGTGAACGTTAACATTTTTAGTCTTTAAGTGATCAAACATCATGCGTGTTAACGCACCAAAGTTGACATCCGTTCCAGAGTCGATTTTTGTGGCTGCAATCGGTTCATCCGATGCACGGCCTTCCATCATCAGCGGAATCCATTCCTTCAGCTTTTCAGGATCATCTGAAAACTCCATTCCCTGAAACAGCGGATTAGCTGACAGCGCTTCCAGCCGCTTTTTCAAAAACGTTACATTCTTTTCCCCTTGTACAAAACTCATATGAGGGATTGGCATAATAAAGTCATGCGGATTACGAATCAGCTTGTTTTCTACAAGATAAGCCCAAAATTGTCTCGAAAGCTGGAATTGTTCATTCACATTTATTGCTTTGCCAATATCTATTGATCCATCTGATTTTTCGGATGTATAGTTAAGCTCGCACAATGCAGCATGGCCCGTCCCTGCATTATTCCATTCGTTAGAGCTTTCTTCTCCTGCGCTTGCGAGCTTCTCAAACACTTTGATTTCCCATTCAGGTGCTAACTCTTTCAGTAAAGACCCCAAAGTTGCGCTCATGATTCCGGCACCAATTAAGATAACGTCTGTTTTGTTCTGTACGCTGCTCATTTTAAACCTTCCTTATCTCAGATATTTGCCAAAAACTGCAGGCATTCTGCTCAGATGTCACCACTAGAAAGGCATCACCCAAGGACAAACCTTTTCCGTCTCACAAACAACATATTCTATTCCATAATAATAATTTATAGGGTAAGTTATCTAGTTTTATCTGATAATTATATACTATTTTAGACGAATTTAAAAGTGGCACGTAATTTTATAATTGCAAGCCTGTTAGACAATTTCTGGTTAAATTCCATTTTTTTCTATCTTTTTCATTTAAAAAGTCAGCCATACATTGAAAAGAAATAGTAGAAAAATAGCCGCAGCTTGCTGATCCAATGCAAAAAAGTGAAGATAAATTTCTCCACTTCCCCACTATAAAATCATTTATTCTTCAACACATCAGCAAGCCGGTGCAGTGCGTCATTCTGCCGAATGCTGTAATGACGCTCTTCCTTCTCCAAGTACCCCTTCTCACAAAATTGCACAAGAACATGCAGTAAGTGGCGATAGGATACACCTAAAAAATCACAGACGGTTACATGTTTCTCCTTATAAATTTCCCCATCAGCGGTTTGCAGGATAAAATCGGCCAGCCGGTTTTCAAGCGGAAAAGAAAGACTCTGGGAATACTTCTCAGCCATTTTCGTTGCTTTCATACTTAAAAACTTAGTGAGTTCTCGGAGAAAGGTCGTATCTTCAAGCAGTCTTTTACGGCAGTGATGTAAGGGAATCGCAAAACAGATTAACTTCGAAGTGGCTTGGATCCCCTTTGTATAATACACTTCATGTAAAAGTTCCATTTCCCCTATATAATCATGGGCATTAATGAAGTTGATCAAGGAAACCTTCCCATTTTGATACGTTAAGTAGATTTTGGCTTTTCCCTCAATGACATAATACAAATAATCCGGCCTCATGCCTTCGCGAATAATCCATTCATCCCGCTTATATTCGTGTACTTCCATAAATTCCTCAATCGGAAAAGAAAATAAATGCGATATGGAGTGTTCTTCCAGGCAATACTGTTTTTTTTCCTGTTTGTAAATTTCCATTTCCCACCCCGAAATAGGAGATATCTCATATTATTATACGCATCTTCCTGGTATCATGCAAATATCGGAGGGATCCTGAATGAATACACAAAGATGGATGAGCAGACAGTTTTTCAGTTTTTTTATGACTTGGGGTGTTTTTCTGCCCTATTGGACTGGGTGGATGATCCATATAAAAGGCATGACGGTGTCACAGGCGAGTTTAATCATGAGCTTAGGTTTGGCAATACGGGGACTTGCCACACTCGTTGCCTTTCCTTATTTATCAGGAAAATTCAGCAGTAGAACCCTGCTAAACGGGATGGCAATTGGCACACTGATCGCCATTTTATGCTATATCCCGGCCAATTCATTTACAAGCCTGCTAGTGGTAACGCTGCTTTTACATTTCTTTTATCCGGCGCTGATGCCCGCATTAGATAGTGCTGCCGGTATTCTTGTACAAAGTAAACAATTAAGAGATTACGGAAAAAGCCGTTCCTGGGGATCGATCGGATTCGTCGTATCTGGCATGGTTTTGACTTTCTTCACCGGGGCACTTGGGGACGAAGCCATACTCTGGGCGCTTGTGCTCGGCATGATCGTATTCCTGAGTCTCGGTTTTATGGGTATACCTGTAGTTTTATCTGCAAAACCAAAAACCGGCCAGACAAAGGGGGCCATAAAGAAGTTATTCAGCATCCATCACTTTGGCCTGGTGCTCATCATTGTGATCTTGCTGCAGGCAGCCCATGCTTCTTATTACAACTATGGATATATCTATTTACAGGAAATCCAGGCACCAAAATACTTAATCGGCGTGATCATTAATATTGCCGTGATTGCAGAAATCCTATTCTTTTTCATTGCCGACCGGACTTTCCGCAAATTTTCAATCGGCTCATTACTGGCCCTGGCTGCACTGGGCTCAACCGCACGCTGGATACTTGTATATGCCTTTCCGCATGTGATTGTATTTGCGATTGTCCAAACTATGCATGCCTTCTCATTTGCAATGGCACACTATGCCTTTATGAAATACTTAATCAAGCATGTCCCGCATGAACAGGTACCGATTACACAAGGGATATACTCTGCCCTGGCACTTAGCTGGAGCACAGCAGTCTTCACTATCTTCGGCGGGTATTTATATGAAATGGAACCAAGATATGCTTTTATCGGAATGGTGGTTTGCACAATACCAGCGGCGCTGCTTGCTTTTGTTTACCGGAGATTGGAAGGGAAGAAAAAAAGTACGCAAACCAGACAGCAGGTGATTTAATTAAAATTACGCCTGGCCCCAAGCATTTTAAAGCGGCAATGTATTTAGGGTTAAGCACCAGTCATTCATGATTTTATATGCCGGCATATTTTCCTCCCAATACAGTTTTAGGCATAAAGCAATAATAGTAGATAAAAACCTTTGAATCTCATATCTATTAGTTTTTGGGTTTTATGCTTTTATACTATTAATTTTCAACACAAGAAGCATCTCTAGGAATTGACGAATAATTAATTTCATGGTTAAATATTATTGCCGTCATAAAAATTCTAAAAACCCGGGTTTAGAGTATTTTCCACTATTTCGACGGAAGTTAACTTCATAATTCTCCGTACTGATCCAATCATTTCTTGAGGGAACTCCGCAATGATTTTATCATTACTTGAGCATTTTTATTGAATATTAAAAATAAATTGCTGAGGTGATGTTCTTGTTAAAATATGCGATTCTTTCAGTTTCACTTATTACCGTTATGGCTGGGGCTATCATTGCGCCCGCTGTTGGCTCAATTGCAGTTGCGTTCCCAAATGCATCTGGCTTTGAAATAAACTTATTAACTAGTTTACACGCAGCCTTTATGATCCCATTTGCTTTTGTATCAGGCTTTTTATGCCGTTATTTCTCAAAAAAGACTGTATTAATCATTGGTCTAGTTCTCTATTTAGTGGCTGGTCTCGGTGGTGGATTCGCCACAAACATGACATTCTTATTATTTACCCGCGCTCTTTTAGGGGTTTCTGTTGGTCTACTAATGCCGTTATCTACCACTCTCGTATCTGATTACTATGATGGAGAAAAACGCACAAGTATGATGGGACTTGTCAGTGCAGCTACCAATCTCGGAGCAATTATTGCCATTATGATATCCGGTATTCTAGCAATGCAAGGCTGGAGAGCAGCATTTTATGTCTATGGTATTGCTGCAATTGTCATGATCTTTGTAGTTGCTTTTCTTCCAAGAAAGACTCCTGACCCCGTAAAAGAAAATAAAACAGCAAAAACTTCTTTACCAAAATCTCAAATAGCGAAATATTCTATATTAATATTTCTAGTATTTGTTGTATTTTATTCAATTCCTTCAAATATGGCACTATTCCTTAGAGAAAATGGAGTTACTAATACTGGGATATCAGGTGTCATAATAGCAGCATGTTCACTTGGTGGATTTTTGGGTGGACTTACATTATCAGGGTTGAAGAAAAAAATTAAAAGTTTGTATGTTCCAGTCCAGGTAATGCTCTTGGGTATTGGTTTTGGATTGGTTGTATTTACTCAGCCATTAGTCACACTTGGAATTGGGGTATTAATCCTCGGTTTTGGATATGGAAGCCTCGTACCTGTAATCTTTGATGGTGTTTCAAAAGCGGCTACTGGTGCACAGGCAATGATTGCAATGGCAATTGTTCAAAGTTTTATCTATTTAGGTCAATTCAGTTCTCCGCACATTCATAGAATAGTGAGTACTTCTTTTGGAGACGATAGTGTCAATTACTCCTATACAGTGATGGCAATCGTATTACTGATTGTTGGATCTTTGCTCATTCTTAAATCACTGTATCAGCTGAAATTTGCCAAAGGTACTGAAATGCCAGTACCACAAAAGAAATCAATATAAAATTTAGATTTTCTAGGATAAAGGGTAACGAGAACATTTCAAGCCTTCTCGGCCCTTTTTTTTTTACTTAAAAGGATAGTAAATCGACTGTGACCACCAAAAATGGTGCTTCTATGTTTAATCCTATACCTTTCCTGATTTAGGCGAATGACTTCCTTCCTATGAAAAAGCCGATCTAATATGGCCGTGCTGATACCTTGGTCTCCATCCATTCTCCTCTTGCTCTGTTCCTTTTAGGGAAGTCAGTATGATTGAGCTTTGTTCATAAAGGCTGTAGATCAGATGAAAAAACAGGTTTGCTCCTTTGGTCCATAGCCATATCCATTAGATCGTCAGTAATGACATAATCTGCTTTCCAGATCCTTTTGAAGTGGGTTTGGGATTTGGACGGGTATTCCTTGGTCCCTGAGCACATGGACCAATTTCCCCATCGTTGAAAAGGTTATCTTGAACCCCTTCTGAATGGCTTCAGGGCCGAGTCCAATCACAATATGGATCTTATCCCACTCCTTGCGGTCATTGGTGAAAAAGTGTTCATTTCGATTTAGCAATAACTTTTGATATAAGTATAGCAGTTACACTACCTGATTGTAAACGTTTACATTTTACTAAGTTTAAAATTCCGGGGGACTGCTGCTACAATGTAATTGGAATCTACATCAAATACTCAAAAGCACTTCTAATAACATCCCCTCTGCTGATAATGCCAACCAAAACTCCATCATGTACAACAGGCAATTTCTTAATTTGCTTTTTTCCCAAAATGTATGCAATTCTCTCCATATCTTCATCCCAATTTACAGTATATACTGTTTTTTTGGCAACCTCCATCACATTATAATCAAGAATCTTCCTAGCTCTTTCTTCAAATTCGTCATCATCTCCTTGCAACACATTCACAAAGTAAAAGGCATTCAAAATATTTTCTTTGTGCTTTCCAATAAAGCGCATAATATCTCCATCACTTATATAACCAACTATTTCATTTCTATCGTTAACCACTGGAACTCCGCTAATTCCGTTTTCTATAAATTGTTGAATGACGGAACGTACCGTAGTATCTTCTTTTACTTTAATTACCCGTTTTTTCATAATTTCATTTGCTTTCATCTAATATCCCCCTTGGTGCCTGACCCCCGGCACTTTAAAGCGGTAGAAGAATGAGAGTCAGGCACTGTAATATACAACTATTCAAATCCTATTTACTCTTATTATAACAAACTTTTTAGAAAATTATAAAAAATATTACTTGTGACCAGGTTCCTGACCACAGGTACTTGAAAGCGGCAGAATCGTGGGGGGGGCAGAAACCTGAAAAAGGGGGAGCGAACTCACCGTAATAGATGAATCCCCTCCCCCTTTAAAGGTGAAGTGTTTAGCAGCTTCTTAATTGAGTTGTATTTGTATCATATCAATCTTTCTGTCCTCACTGATGGTAATTTGACAGATAAGCAGGAGGATCAGTCTTTACTTTTGATCTCTAGCCAGTGACTCTTGATAGATTTTTTTGAATGCCAGCACCGCATTGTGACCTCCAAAACCAAAACCATTTGAAATGGCAATATTCATCTTACTGCTAACGGCATGGTTCGGTACATAATTAAGATCACATTCAGGATCTGGATTTTGTAGATTAATGGTAGGAGGGGCAACCTCCTCTTCTATGCTTTTAAGCGTAATGATTGCTTCTACAGCACCTGCAGCACCAAACAAATGACCAGTCATTGATTTAGTGGAACTTACCTTTAAATCATATGCATGATTTCCGAATACCTCTTTGATTGCCTTGGTTTCTGATTTGTCTCCTTCAGGCGTACTTGTTCCATGAGCATTAATGTAATCCACTTCTTGAGGATCAAGATTAGCCATATCTAAAGCACGTTTCATTGCATTTGCAGCCCCATTGAAATCAGGAGAAGTGATATGATAAGCATCTGTTGAGGAACCATATCCAATTATTTCACCTAGAATATTTGCTCCACGTTTTATAGCATGTTCATACTCTTCTAGCAGTATGACCCCTGCCCCCTCTGACATAACAAATCCATCCCTCATTGCGTCAAATGGTTTACTCGCTTGTTCGGGAGTCTCATTTTGAGTTGACATGGCTCTCATTTTTGAGAACCCGCCGAAAGCGATCGGTGTTATGACTGCCTCGGATCCTCCTGCCAAGATTGCATCCGTATATCCATGAACGATGTTTAAATATGCTTCACCGATAGCTTGATTTCCAGTTGCACAAGCTGAAACCGGAGAATAGCTGGGACCTCTGAAACCTGTTTTAATTGCTATAATGCCAGGTGCGATATTACTGATCATCATTGGAATCATGAAAGGGGAAATTCGCTTCGGGCCCTTTTCTATCATTATCTTATGGTTGTTTAATAAAGTATTCAGTCCGCCAATCCCCGAGCCAATAAAAATCCCCATTCTATCTTTGTTAACATTCTCTAAATCGAGCTTAGATTGTTCTAAGGCTTGCATTGCAGCTGCATAAGCATATTGGACAAATAAATCATATTTGCCTAATTCTTTTCTTTCAAAATATTCCTCTCCGTTAAAATCGTCAACCACCCCGGCAATTCTGGTATTAATATCCTTGTATGCTTCATCTTCCAGCTTCTTTATTCCTGATTTTCCTTGTTTGATGTTGCCCCATAATGTTTCTACATCATTTCCTAAAGGGGAAACAACGCCGCTTCCTGTTACCACTACTCTTCGCTTCATTATATAACCTCCCATACTCAGTAGATTTCTACCTTACTGCCTTTCATCTTTCAAGAGTGAAACCTCCCCACTATTCAAATCTCCCATGAATAACGATGGAGGCTCTCCTCTGCATAGTTCTATTTAATAGAATGATTCTCAAGTAACTACTATATCAAATAGTCCTTTATTAATCACCGTCTTTCAAATAAACCTTGCTTTTGATCTTTAACCGCTAATTCCCGCACCTTGAAATGTTTCTTTTTCCCTGTTGCGGTATATGGCAATTCATCAATAAACCGGTAAAATCTTGGTTTTTTAAAATCAGCTAACATCAGATGGTCTGTACAATATTTATGCAAGTCATTTGCAGTTAAAGAGGGGTCTTCCCTTACAACATAAGCGACAACAGCTTCTCCTCTTAGATCATCCGGAACTCCCACTACCACTGATTCTTTAATCCCGGGATGTTGATTGAGAATTTCTTCAATCTGGACTGGGTGAATATTTTCACCTGATGATACAATCATATCATTCTTTCTGCCGACGATTGTCACGTACTCATCTTCATCCCAAGTACCCATATCCCCGATATAAATCCAACCCTTATAAAAGACTTTCTTGCTTGCCTCTTCTTTATTGATATAAGAATATGTCGTTTTCCCAGGAGCTTTGACTATTACTTCTCCAACCTCTTTATTATCTTTAGCGACCACATCATCTGGCTCTGCTTTGCGGTCAGGATACGTTTTCACAACTGCTACATCATCATCTGTACAGGCACGGCCCGCTGATCCGGACATACCAGGTAAGTCATACGGGCGGAGAAACGTGTTCCAAAAGGCTTCGGAAGTACCATATCCGTTAAAAATATTCGGCGTTAACGATTTTTGATACTTAATGCAGTCTTCTTTTTCCAAAGGGGCACCCATAGTCACAATCCCTTTTAATTCCGTTAAATCAGCCTTTTTCTTTCGTTGTACATTTTCAAGCATTTTGAGCATTGGCGGAGCACCAATTAAAAAAGAGATGCCGTATTTTTCTACATATTCTAAACATACCTTTGGATTGAAATACCTGAGGATGACAATTTCCCCTCCAATATATAAGGTTGGCGTAGGTCCTCCAGAGTGCAATCCTCCGCGATGAAACCATGGACTCATATTCATTGTTTTATCGACTGGACTTAGCGGAAAATGCATCGCAACATCATGAGCTGAGAGCACATCGTTAATATTATTTAAAGGTACACCTTTTGGACTTCCAGTCGTACCGGAAGTATAAATTCTTGTCGTTTCATCATATATGTGTGTTGGGCGATCATGTTTGGGGTTATCCATTGATTTCCCCTCAACATATTTAGAATAGTCTACATGGCCTTCAGGAACTGTAACTTCGCAAGTCATATCTACCAGTACGATTCTACGAGGCTTATGTTTAGACATCTCTAACGCCTTTTCCGCAGTTTCCTTGATCTCAGCATCATAGACAAACACTTCTGGTTTACTGTCATCAATGATTGAGGCTGTTTCTCCCGGCGAGAGACGGAAATTTATTGTACAATTGATTGCACCAATTTTCTGCGGTGCCAAATAACAGAAAACAAATTCGGCTGAATTCAGCAGTTGATACATGACTACATCATTCTTTCCTATTCCATCCTCTAATAAAGCATGAGCTAATTGATTTACCTCTTGATTCAATTCAGCATAGGTCCATGTACGATTACGTAATGGACAAGTCACAGCTGGCCGTGCTGAAAATCTATGAACATTACGTAAAAAACCCTTCATATAGGTAAACTCATATTCAAATGTATCTTTAAACATCGTGATATCGTATGTATATTGCCCCTTTTTTTCCATCCTTTAATTCTCCTTTTTCGGTATTAAATTTTTCAAAAAGCCTTTTAGTTAATTCTCATTATATTTACCAACTAGTAATACAGCGTTTTGCCCTCCGAATCCAAACGAATTTGACATCGCCACATTGACCTTACTTTTTCTAGCTTGGTTTGGAACAAAATCAAGATCACACTGAGGATCTGCTTGCACAAAATTTAACGTCGGCGGGATAATTCCTTCTTGAATAGCTTTGATACATGTGATGAGTTCGGTTACTCCACCAGCCCCCATTAAATGGCCAGTAGCCCCTTTTGTCGAACTAACTGGAATATGTTTAGCTGATTCACCAAACACCGATTTAATTGCCATTGTTTCAATTTGGTCGCCCAACGGTGTTGATGTTCCATGCGCATTGATATAATCCACCTCAGAAGGCTTTAAATCTGCCTGATCTAATGCCTTTTGCATACAGAAGATGGCTCCTCGGCCATTTGGTTCGGGGGAGGTAATATGGTGAGCATCCGTACTATTTCCATAGCCTAATAATTCCGCTTTAATGTCGGCGTCCCTTCCTTCTGCGAACTCTAATAATTCAAGGACCACCGCTCCTCCTCCTTCACCCATCACAAAACCATCCCGATTTATGTCAAAGGGGCGGCTTGCCTTTTCCGGATGGTCATTTTGGGTTGATAATGCACGCGCAGAGGCAAGCCCGGCATCCATCAAACTGCATAGAATCGATTCAGCACCTACAGCAACTACAACATCAACTTGTCCTGATTTCAAAAGCATTGAAGCCATTCCAATAGCATCTGCTCCAGACGAACAGGCAGTATTCACAGTATAACTCGGCCCTGTAAAATTAAAATAAATACCAATTTGAGCTGCTGCGATATTCCCCAATATTTTAGGTACAAAAAATGGACTAACTCTATAATTACCACTCTGAGTAATCTGTTCCTGTGTTTCAGTAAGGGTAGAAATACCTGCTAAAGATGTGCCTACAACTATTCCAACCCGCTCCGGATCAGCTTTCAAATTACTATCAGCTATAGCCTCTTTTGCTGCTATTAAAGCAAATTGCATAAATATATCTGTTTGCCGCACTAACTTTTTCGGTAAATAATCCGTTGCAATATAATTCTTTACTTCCGCTGCAATCTTGACCGGCACATTCTTAGTATCAAAACGACTGATAAAGGATATGCCGCTTTTGCCTAACTTAAGGTTTTTCCAAAAGGAAGAAACATCATTTCCTAAAGGGGTAATTGCACCCATACCTGTCACTACTATGCGCTCTTTGGACATTCCTATATTGCCTCCTTGGCTTATAAATTCACTTATCACTTAAACTTGCCACTTATCAACCATTAACTCCCAAAGTTCAGGATGGCTCTTTTTAAGATTCATCGGAAGTCCTTTTTGATTAGCATATGCATGTGACGTCATTCCATACGCAGCTAACTCTCCATCTTGTTTAATCAATTGATATTCAAATGTCAGCCTCGTACGAGTTAAAGATGCCAATGACGTACGTATGGAAATGCGTTCTAAAGGCCGCAACATCTTTTTGTATTGACAATCTGCCTTTAAGCAAACTAGTGAAATTCCCCTAGCATGGAAGGTTTCCATGTATGGAAAGCCATGAAAAGCAAGCAGATGCATATACGAGTTGGTGAACCACTCAAAATTCTTCGCATAATATGAGATCCCCGCTGCATCACAATCTCCCCAATGAACAATCATTTCATTTTCGCAGCTAACCTGTAAACTTGTCATTTGTCAACCCCCTTTTCTACTATTCATTTCTGGATGAAGAATAGTATAGAATATCTTGATCAGTGGAAATCACCGAGGTTGCAAATACTTATATTCCTTAGTTTATTCCCTAGTTTAATTAATTCGCTAATATACTAGCATATATTCAAATTTAGTTGAAACTGCATGTAAACGTAAACACCTCAGAAAATCTTGACTCTGATTCAGATTTTGCCACTTTTCTCTCAAACAATATAGAAATACCCATTCCATAAATTAAAGATTAGCTAAAACACGAAAGTGCTGCCGCAAAGCAATTCTAATTGTGCCGGACGTTAAACTGTGAATCTAATGTAAAATACTATTCATTACATTTAATATAACTTTCCAGTAAATTGACTGTATTAATTTTTGGGTATACTAATAAAGCCTATTCAAGAGCTAAACGAACTCTGAATAGGCTTTTTTAAATTCTACTTCAAAACCTTGTTTATTTATGATACGGTTGATAGTAACTCCCTCTAAGGAGAAAAGGCTCCTCTAAATACCTGCCTTCTCGAATATACTCAAAGTGAACCAGAGGAACCGTCCCCGAGGCTTACCAATGCAATTAGCGGATGGCCCGGTTCAAGTCCGCCCACTTCTATTAGGGTTGCTTCAATCCCTTGCTTTCGGATCATTTCCTGTAGCTTGACCGCTTCTTCATCACCTTGGTAATCGTACTGCAAGGCCGCGGCGATTGCTTTTGCGAGATGGATCGGCTGTCCACCTAGAAGTTCAACGTATTGTCTGGCTGGGCTAATCAGTCGGTCATTCGGACCAAGCTTTCGAAGGGGGCCTCTTGCTACTCGAGTGATTTCGTCCGAAATATGAATGTTTTGGAAACGAGACAATATTTGTGCAATATAGGCACTATGTTCATTTTCATCAAAGCCATATTTCTCCACTAACACTGCACCGGATTCCTTTAAGGCATTTTCTACGTTGGTATAGATTTCGTTATTTTCCATTGCTTCCATGATGGTATTTAATCCATGCTTATAACCAAGATAGGCCGCTACCGCGTGACCCGTATTCACAGTAAATAGCTTTCTTTCAATATAAGCACTTAGATTATCTACGTAATGAATTCCCTCTACCGCTGGATTGCCACCAACCGTTTTTGTTTGATCGACTACCCATTCATAAAAAGGTTCGACGGCAACCTTAAGCTTATCTTCATTGGTTTGATTTGGGACAATACGGTCAACTGCCGCATCTGGAAAGCCAAAGTATTCATCAAATAACTCTACGTCAGATGCATCAATCTTTTGATAAACTTGCTCTTTTAAAAAGGAGCTGGCTCCAATCATATTTTCACAAGCTATAATATTTAAAGGCTGTTTCAATCCCTGGATGCGCTTCATTAAACCACTGGCAATCACCTCTGCAATCAATGGTAAAATCGTTGGACCAACCGCAGTTGTCACAAGATCTGCTTTTGCAATATGATCAATGACATCTTCCTTATGAGTCATACTATTAATCGCAAAAACCTGATCTACCTCCATTTCTTCTGAATTTTCATCTGCTAAAACAACCCGGTACTTTTTTCTTTCATTTAAAAGGTCGACAACTTCCTTATTTACATCTACAAAACAAACCTTATATCCTGACTTGTTCAGCAAGCTTCCGATAAAACCTCTGCCAATATTTCCCGCTCCAAAATGTACAGCTAGCATCTAGTTCACCTCATTAAAAAGACTTAAAATCTCTTCTGCTGATTTAGCATGAATCATATCCGTAACATTTTCTTCCTCCGAGCAAACAATCGCAATTTGAGAAAGTATTTCTAAATGCTCATTATTCTTACCTGCAATCCCAATCAATACCTTAGCAATGTTCCCATTTCCAAAGTCCACTCCATCTGGAGCTAAAACAATTGATATGCCAGGTGAACGAACGGCCGACTTGGCGTCTTCCGTCCCGTGTGGAATAGCAACAAAATTCCCCATGTACGTGGAAGTCAGTTCTTCGCGTTCCAACATTTTTTCTATATATTCTTGTTCAACATAACCGTTATTTACTAAAATTTGCCCGGTATATCGAATGGCCTCTTCTTTATTTTTCAGCTTTGCATTTAATACAATATTTTCTTCAGATAAGACTGGTATCATTTCGATCGACTCCTAATTTCCTTCAATTTTATGTCAAAATAGCTGTTTAGTTCATGAGTAAGATAAGAAACGATATCTTCTTTACTCTCTTCTTCCATTTGTTGAATGGACTCTTTATCGCGAATAATCAACGCACTAATCTGGCTCAGAATCTCTAACGCTTGATCATTGATATTCTGGGGGGCAAGCATAACCAATATCGTTTTTACTAGAATCTTTGTTTTATCCATCGTCTCAATGATGATTGGTTCTTGTAAACGATAGAGAGTAAAAGAAGGATTTGTCACAAACCTACTTCTTGTGTGAAACAACGCTAACCTAGTACCTGGAATACCTAAACCACCGGAACGTTCACGCTCCATCAGCTCTTTTACAACCATTTCCGGGTTTTCAATAATATTCTTATCCCTTTCCCTTTTACACGCTAGTTCAAGAACAGCTTTTTTCGTGAGGTTTTCCCTAATCTCCACTAAGTCGATGCCTTCCAAAAGGGTCAAAATCGCAGCGGAATAATTTTGGATCAGTCGCAGTTCCTCTACCACTTTACGGTTGTGCACGCTTTCTTCCGATTGCTGATCATTGACAATGTCTGTATTCTTTATTACCAATGAATGTGTTTTTAAATACGACCGGATTTTCTCTGTCTCAGCTTCCGATAACATCGGGCTAACAAGAATATAATTCCCTTCAAAGTTTTTTAAAGGTATGGTGGAAATAATGACATCATATTTACTTAATTCATCCCCCTTTAAATCAAAGAGGGAAATGTTTTGGATCTGCTTCAGGCCAGGAATTTCCTGGCGTAGTTTAGTGGCTAATATTTTTGACGTACCAATTCCGCTTGAACAAACTACTAAGGCACGTACATCCTCATTTTCATCTTTCCCAATCAGAGCAGAAGCAAAATGCATTACTAAAAATCCAATTTCCTCCTTAGGTACGATCAGCTGAGGAAAAACCTTTTGAACCCCTTGTTCAATTATGCAAAAAAGCTCATGATAATCTGTTTCTATTTTTTCAAGCAGGGGGTTAGTTATCCCCATATTTTGTCGAATCCGATAAATAGCTGGTCTAAGATGAACAACTAATCCTTGAAATAAGGAAAGATTCTTCGTCAATTCAAGGTGTAATTCCTCGCCAACGAATTGAATCAATTGTTGCGTTTTTATCCCTATTTGAAAGCTTGACTCCTCTAACGAATACTCTTGATGATTCCGAAGCTTGGCTCCCATTAGGTGCATCGTGATGTAGCCTATTTCACTTTCAGGGATGGTAATTTGAAATATTCCTTCCAACCCTACAGTGATTTCCCGTGCCGCTTGAAATTCTTTTGTTTGAATTAATTCGTCTAAATATTCTTGATCAAAGTGAATATTTTCCCCTTGCTGAATTCGCTCAATCGCTAATGTTAAATGAACAACAAGACCAATATATGCACTATCTGCAATGGGATATGGCAAGCAATTTCTAATCTTCTCGACTTGCTTTTCAATAATAAGAAGCTTTTTCTTGTCAACAAGACCGAGCAATCGATCTGTTAATGTATTCACGGTTTGTAATGACCTTTTTTGAATGTTTTGTTTAATAAGTGAAAGGAACTCCACTTCATCCAAATGATTTAACACTAGGCTACTCATCGCCCGTCTTTTCCCAGCCTCCGAGCCCTCTATTTCAACCCCGTATCCTCTTTTTCGAATGACAGAGAGGCCATATGAGGTAAGGCGTTCCTCGACTTTCGTTAAATCATTGCTGATGGTGGCAATCGTTACATGTAAATCATAGGCTAATGCCATTAGCTTTAAAGGCTCCTTTGCTTCAAGAAGCGCAGATAGAATAATGGTCTGGCGATCTTCCGGGGTATATTCATTATGGTCGAGATTAAATAGATGAAGCTGTAATTTCGTTTTCATCTCTTCGCTACCGACCAACTGAATTCCTATTCCAGATGTTTTTTTCAGAGTGAGATTATAGTCTTTTAGGATATACTCGATTCCTTTTAAATCCCGATGAATCGTACGAGGACTCACATCCAACTCATTCGCCAAATCAGCGATCGTCACTTCTGCCTCTTGTAAAAGGAGAATATCAAGGATTTTCTTTTCGCGAGCTGCAATATATATCGCCTTCACCCCTTTCACTCATTGTCACTACTTACCATTAGTTGTTGACAAGACTTTATATATATAACCTTCACTTATATAGTAATGTGTCCAAACCCCATTCTCAACAAAAGTAAAATTCATTTTCGTCAAAACGGCTGTTGTCATGATTTAAAAAGAATTGAAAATAACCAATAAAAAAAAGGCAGTTATCCCAAATGGGCCTGACCTCCTAAACCAATCAATAGGATCAATTGGATCTGGGATCTGACCCCCTAATTTCGGGACAACCTCTCCTAGACTTTTTAGCTATGTTTCTTTAAATCTTCTATTAATTCATCGTATTTCGGACTGTTCAAGAAATTCTCGACTGAAATATGATTTGCATTTGGAACCTTTGCTTTCGCACGATCCGTTAAATCCTTGTGTGTGATCACGATGTCAGCATCCTCTGGAAGATTATTAATGGATTTATTCGATACATCGATATCCAACTCTGCCTTCTTCACCTTATTTCGAAGAATAGATGCTCCCATTGCACTTGAACCCATACCTGCGTCACATGCAAAAATGATTTTTTGCACATTCTTGTAATTAGTATTTGCTCCTAAGGAATCCACTACGTCACTTTTTTTTCCTTTTAATTGTTGCACTTTTGCTGTTGCATCCGTTAATTCTCCGCCGTCTTCCTTATTTTTGCTAGTTTTTAAGATAAGCGAAGCAATAATGAAAGATACTGCCGCTGCAACAAAAACGCCAAGTAATACTGCGAGGTGGTCGCCTCTTGGTGTCATTGCCATATAAGCAAATATACTTCCCGGAGATGGCGGTGCCACTAAACCTGCATTGAAAATGGAGAATGTTGCTACCCCGCTTATTCCACCAGCAATGGCCGCTAAAATTAAGATTGGTTTCATTAAAATATAAGGGAAATAAATTTCATGAATTCCACCTAAGAAATGGATAACCACTGCTCCTGGTGCTGATTGTTTCGCTACTCCCTTACCAAATAACCAAATGGCTAATAAAATACCAAGTCCCGGACCCGGATTCGTTTCAAGCATGAATAGTATCGATTTTCCTGTTTCAGATGCTTGCTCCACACCTAATGGGCTAAGAATCCCATGGTTAATCGCATTATTTAAGAACAGAACCTTTGCTGGTTCAATGAAAATGTTTGCTAATGGAAGTAATCCGGCATTTACAATTAGTTCTACCCCTGCTGCTAATGCCTTATTTAATCCCAAAACAACTGGGCCAATTGCTTTAAAAGCAAGTAATGTTAAAATACCTGCCAAAATACCTGCAGAGAAGTTATTAACGAGCATTTCAAACCCTTGACGAACTTTTCCTTGAATCAATTGGTCAAACCTTTTGATCACCCAGCCACCTAATGGCCCCATGATCATGGCACCTAGGAACATCGGAATATCCGCACCGACAATAACCCCCATCGTTGCAGTAGCACCCACCACTCCACCACGTTCTCCATAAATCATTTTACCGCCCGTATAACCAATTAATAATGGTAGCAAGTAAGTAATCATTGGCCCCACAAGCTGAGCTAACGATTCATTTGGCAACCAGCCTGTCGGAATGAAAAGCGCAGTAATGATCCCCCATGCAATAAACGCACCAATATTCGGCATAATCATGCCACTTAAATAACTACCAAATCTTTGAATCTTCACACGAAAATCTTTATTTGATTCTTCCGTTTTATTAGACATTATTTCTACCCCCTTAGTATTTTTTTACTATTTATAATTACACTTTTAATACTAAAGCGCTTTCACTTAAGGGGCAATTGAAAGAAATGTCTATTTTGTCATAC
Source organism: Cytobacillus sp. NCCP-133 (assembly GCF_026011715.1). Taxonomy (GTDB): domain Bacteria; phylum Bacillota; class Bacilli; order Bacillales; family Cytobacillaceae; genus Cytobacillus. Next base: position 221,964 of record NZ_BRVM01000003.1, read on the forward strand.
ACAAAGTTGTCAAATTCAAATAAGGGACATAGATGATAGACTCTCCTCACTGAGTCTATGAAGAGAGTAAATCAGAGGTTATTGGACAAGGGCTATACACTGCTCATATGGAGCAATCGATGGTTATTGATGCACCTATACTCTTAACATTTTGTGCTGACTTTAATTTCTTCTTAAGTTCTTTGTCCTTTGAGACGATAATCGAATACGTTTGCATATTACCACTTGAGGAGGCACGAATTCCCGCCTCTAAAATTTGATCCAGTAGATTCTGACTTATTTCCCTATCTTCATATTCTCGAATGGATCTGTGCCCCTGTATAACTTCATTCAATTCCACAATAATCCTCCTAAATATCTGTTTTAGACAAAGGGACGATTCCGCTGTCTCACCAAATTACATATTTTAATAATTTTTGAGCCACTGGAACTCTTTCCGCGTTTCGAAAGGTACGTCCCCATATGGCATGAAATCCGCCCTGGCGGTCCTACAGGAAGATCTCTTCGCCTTCATTCAATTCCTTCACTTTTTCAAACACACCTTTCGCTACAGCCAAGTCAAAATGAGCTGCTCCGACTGATTTAAAAATAGTGATATCCTCAAATCTACGTTCGACCTGATTCGCGTGAAGTTCAGCTAATGTTCCGGAGAGCTGATCGAATGACCATTTCCCTCGTTGCACTGCATCAATAAATTCTCCGCCCTCCGTTGTAATCCCTTCATAATCATCTGCATAAATCAATGCTGCTCTTTCAATCGCACCTAACGGGATTTCACGCATTTCGGGTAAGTAACTACCTACGCCGATGATATGGGTCCCTGCTTTTACATAATCAGCATTAAATACTTCTTCAGTTGACCGGGTCGCGCAGCAAATGACATCAGACTGAACTACTGCTTCGTTCCGGTCGACACCGGTATGAATCGTGGCGGTCACGCCGGCTTCTTTGAGCTTTTCGCTGAATGTGAATGTCTTTTCAATGGAACGATTGATTAAGTAGATGTCTTGAATCGGCAACACGTTTACTAGTCCTAGTACCTGCTCAAACGCCATTCCGCCTGTTCCGATGACGGTCAACACTTGGCTGTCAGGCCTGGCGAGATGGCGGGCTGAAATGGCACTTAATGCGCCTGTTCTCAATCTTGTCAGGTAAGATGCGGATAGTAAGCTTATATGTCTTCCTGTTTCGAGTTCTGTGAGTAAAATGGCTCCCTGTGTGGTCGGAAGATTAGCTGAGCTGTTATCAGGAAAAATCGAGACAATTTTGGTCGCTGCCATGGACGTTCCATCCGAACTTGGCATATAGAGAACTGAACCGTTGCTTTCAGGGACATTCAGTACCGTCCGCTGTGGATTATCAACGTGCCCTTGATGAATGGCCACTAACATGGCTTCGACATCTCGAATGGCATCTTCGATTTTATAGATGGATTGGATCAGTTGTTCGTTCAGTATAAGCATATAGAATCCCTCCTTTTATGGAAAAACTCGGCCAAATTATTTGGCCGAGCTAATTTTACCTGTCATCACAGTTTGTTCAACGCGGCTTTTCACTGCCCAAATGGCAATCAATGACACCAGAGCAGTAAACATGATGTAGAGTGCAACCGGTACGTAGGAATTATCGAATGATGCGAGCAGCGCAGTGGCAACGAGTGGCGCTGTACCACCAGCAACTGCGGCACCAATTTGATAACCTAGTGAAACACCAGTATAACGAACTTTTGCATCAAAGATTTCGGAGAACATCGTTCCAAGTACAGCCGTAATTGGAGCCCAAATAATACCCAAGCCGATAATCGTCGCTACAACCAACATTAGTACACTGCCTTGATGAATCATCCAAAAGTATGGGAAAGCAAAAGCCATCATCGCTAATGTACCGACGATATACATTTTCTTACGGCCAACGCGGTCTGATAGACTTCCCATGATTGGAATGAGGATCGTAGTAATAACAGTTGAAACCATAACAGCACCTAACACAGCGGAGCGGCTGAATCCAAGAGTGCTTGTACCATATGAAACAATGAACGTACTGAAAATATAGAATGGAGCTGTCTCAACCACTTTCGCACCGATTGTGATCAGCACTTCTTTCCAGTAATAACGAAGTGTATCGGCGATTGGCAACTTTGGAATCTCGCCTTTTTCTTTCACTTTCTTGAATTCAGGTGTCTCATCGATTCCTTTTCGAATCCATAATCCAAAGATGACGAGTAATGCACTTAAGATGAATGGCACGCGCCAGCCCCAAGTCATAAATTGTTGCTCTGGTAATAAGCTCATGATCCAAAGGGCGAGTGTACCTATCACCATTCCGATCGTAACACCCATTTGTGGAATAGAGCCGAAGAATCCTCTGCGTTCTGGTGGAGCATACTCAGTTGCAAGCAACAGAGCTCCTCCCCATTCTCCGCCGATTCCAAGTCCTTGGATTAGACGAAGCGTAATCAAAATGATCGGTGCAGCTACACCAATAGCTTGATATGTAGGCAGAATCCCCATCGCAATAGTCGCAGCACCCATTAAGCTCAATGTTAAAACGAGTGTTTTCTTTCGGCCGATTCGATCCCCGATATGACTAAAAATAATTCCTCCAAATGGCCTGATAAAAAACGAAAGTGCAAACGATGCATACGCAAGTAACAATCCTACTGTTGGATCCTCATTTACAAAGAATAATTGGTTAAATACAAGTGCAGCCATTGTTCCATATAGAAAATAGTCAAACCATTCAATGGAACTGCCTACAAGGCTGGCAATCAATACACGCCAAGTCGTTTTTTTATCTAATTGTTGCATTTACTCTTCCTCCCCTTTTAAAATTGAAGTGACACTTCAATTAAATATTAGATAGTAGTTAATTTTCTGTCAACTATGTTCAATTTGACACAATCTTTATCTAAGGGAAAGAAATGAATAGGAAGGTGGGGGCGTTCTATGAATGGTGCACGACTGAAAGAAATTCGCAAAGAGAAAAAATTGACCTTGAGAGAACTTGCAGAAGGGGCTGGTGTATCCATTAGTTTTCTGTCACAAGTCGAACGCGGAAAATCCAGTGTCACACTAGAGTCACTGCGAAAAATTTCTGAAGTTCTCGGTGTCAACCCAAGTATCTTTTTCTCAAGCAACAATGAGCGTATAAGTGAACCTTCATTTCATTATCAGGATCTGACTCAACAAGTCCCAAACCCAGATTTCCATCCCATACTTGTCACTCTCCCAGCAAACCAAAGTGAAGGACAACCCTTTGCACACAGCGGACACGAATTTGTCTATGTTATAGAAGGAACTTTGACCCTGCAAATAGGTATAAAAATGATCGAACTGCAACAAGGAGAATCCTGGTTCTTTTCAGCCAGCGAAACACACTATTGGTACAATCATACAGTTCAGACGATCCGGTTCTTGGTTGTCTCCTCCAGGTAAGGGAGACACAGCATACACGATTCTCTTATTTCAAAACATCTTTTCAATGGATCATAAATGGTAATTTTCACAAAGTCCTCTGTTATTTCATTAAAATCAGAAATTTGTCTTACCTGGGCATATGACCTTTTGAGGGCTGTTACCATTTCAGCAGATACGGTGTCTTTTAATACCGCACCACTTCTGGTGCAAGCAATAACGCTATGTTCAAGACTAATTTCTTCAAGTAATTGAATAATTCCCAACCCTAATTTGTTACTAAGCAACGATTCATACACGAATTCACCATTAAATCACCTCTAACCTTAATAAGCAAATTGCCGTCGTCACATCTGTCTAATTGTAAATAAATTTCCAAATGTATGGAGCCACCTTTAACTGGGTATTTACTTTTTTGGCTCTAAATAAGAAAGATGATTAAACTGAAAATTACGATACTATTTACGCAACACTAGTGAAATAATATATAATTTAAAAATATTAATTACATCATCAACCTTTTCAGCCACTCTTTATCAAGAATAACTTCAACTCTCTGCTTCATCACTATTTATGATACGGTTCACCGTAACGTTGGATAGGGTAAAATGATAAATGGAGAGGAATAGTCCTCTCCAGAATTTTCAGTAATTTGTCAGTTTTAATACGTTCTACTATATTTTAACCCTTACCTTTTTAACTCTTACTCTTTCTCTTAATGAAATACTCTCTTGTACTCTCTGAGAAATTTCTGTATATAAATCCACTTCCTCTTTAGTATGTTCAAGTGTTACAACTAATGCATATTTTTGAGGACTGACTTCTTCTGTAGCCCATTTACTTTCACATCTTACTACCAAATAATAAGTATCTCCATAATCTAATGGGTTTGAAGCTGTAAAGGTAGATTTTTGGACAGTGCATTTTTCTCTTACTGTAGGTGTTGGAATTAACTTGCAATTATTAGCACTAGGTACCCTCTCATCTAAATCTGTATCAACTTGATTTTTAGGTTTAAAAAAGTTTACCACTTCATCAATGCCTTTTCCTCGAATTAATCTATACGACATAGTGATACCCAAATAATCTAATCGTGTATGTCTAGTAGGTGGGTCAAATGCTAATGTTGCACATATAAATCTCTTACCTCTAACTTCATTAAAATCCTTTGGTATAGGAACTTCGAATATATGAAATTTATCTAATTCAATTGTTGTTTCAGCAAAAAGAGTAACTCTTTGATTATTGGATGTTAAAAACCTTTCTACCTGAGCAACACCATAACCATACATTTTAAGAAGTTCATCTTCAGTAAATGTATCATCTATACCTTTAGGATATTCAGCAGAATGTACTAAAATTGCTCTTACTAGATTAGCAGAAGCTCCTTTAAAAACATTTAATATTCTTGAAGCTTTATAAGTTGAAACAGGAGCCGCAAAGCTTGTGCCGATATCTGTGGTAAATAATTCATTGGGCAGTTCTTTAGAAGTGCTTACAACAGAAAGTGCCCTATCTACATTTATTCTGCCTATTAGACCATCAAAAATGAGATTTCCACCATATTCACATAATTCAGGTTTAATGGACCCTTGTACTCCTGGTCCTGTACGAGTAAATGGTGATGGATGATTTTCTTTCCCTATTACTCTTGCATCTACCCTGGTCTCTTTACGAAACAAATTTACAGTTGGACCACTTTCAAAAGCACAGTAGGAACCGACTGTTATTGCTAGAGCTGCACTTGCAGGGTCAATAATCCTTGCTTTTTCATCGAAAAGATAAGTTGGATACTCAGACAGCACATTCTCTTCTATCTCCCCATCATAAAAGTAGTTACCTGCTGAAACTATTACTACTATGTCTAGTTCTCTTATTAACTCATCTAAAGTAGCTGCCCAATATGTTTGTTTTCCTTCTACATAAGGTTTTTCACTATCCCCTAAAGAAATATTAAAGATTCTACATCCATACTCATGATAAAAATAATTTATAGCATCTCTCATTTGAGTCGTGATTAATTTTTCATCATCAAAAGAATTATATTCATTTGTAACCCTTGCACTGAACAGCCTTGCTTGAGGTTTAAAAACACCATCATTAATACATTTTAAAACGTCACCATATAAAGCTAAGCCACTAACTTTAGTCCCATGTCCCTCTTTATCCGTAGGTTCACCAATCTCAGTAGGAAATGAGACTGAGTCTCCAAGTGCTGGACCAATCATAGGATGCCCTTCCATTACTCCACTATCAATTACACAAACTCCTGTACTTTCTGGGTCGGGTGGGATAACTTCTGGAAATGAGTCAATCGTTAAATTGCTTATTTCTCTAGGATTAAAGTATGGTTTAGGCGGAATATCGATTAAACGAACAATACTATCCTCTAATAAAATTTTAACAAGTTCACCAGTTAAGTTTGCACGTAAAACGACTATGGATTTCCCGATATAATTATCTGTTACACGGCCTTGGTTTGTTAGTATTATTTTTCTAACTTCCTCTATTTTTTCATTACACAGCTGTCTTGAACCCAAGTGCCAAAGCTCAATATCAACCCAATATGTATCATTATTCTTTATTTCAATTTTACTTAATTTAGGACCAATCCTGTCTTGTGGGGTTAATGTCGAAACTGTTTCAATATTAGCAAAGACTTGATTATATGATGGGTGTTTATTTCCTTCCTTCGGTCCATTTTGATATTGTGCCAATCTAGCTCTAAATTCAGTTAACTCTTTATCAGAAGCAAAAAGAATAAGTGCATTATTGGAGTCTTCACCAATTACTTCCAAATCGCATTTCCTTAATTCATCTGCTTGAATTTTATTAGCATAACTTATTTTAAGAATTAGTTCTGGATTTAATCCTTTTGTTTCATTTTTCTTTGTTTCATTGAGCAGCTCCACAACATCATTATTTATTTTTGTGGCATGCGTATTATAATTTCTAGATGAAGCATTACCAAATCCATGTTTTCGTCTGTCATATTCAACATCAATTCTTACCAATGGAAGATTATTAAACTCCGTCAAATCCTACTCCCCTCCTTTGTATATTCTAATCCTTTGCTTTTGCCTCTTTATTGAATCCATAATCACAGATGTGTTTAATGACTGAATATCATGTAATAAGCAATATTTTATGGCATCATGACAGGCACGTTCTATCTCGGCATGACTAAAACCATCCATTTCATCAACAATTTTTTTTGTGTCTAGGTTCCCTAAAGAAAAACTAGCAGTTTTCTTTCTAATTAATTTAGAAATGTCTTCTTTATTAGGTTTACCGAAATAGATAACTTCATCAAATCGACGCCAAATCGCTTTATCTAGAACATCTTCATGATTTGTACAAGCTATTATAAGGCTATTTCCATCGTAGTTATCAATTATTTGAAGAAAGCTATTTACTACCCTTTTTAATTCACCATGTTCATTTGAGTCATTTCGACTTTTACCAATAGCATCAAATTCATCAAATAACATGACCCAAGTATCTTTTGCTACAAAATCGAATACCTTTCTTAAGTTGGTAGAAGTATCACCCAAGTAAGAAGAAATAATTGAATCAAACCTGTTATAAATCAGGTTTAAACCTAATTCTCCCGCCAAAGCTTCTGCACAAAGACTTTTTCCACACCCTGGTGGACCACAAAATAATATCTTTGTTTTAGGTTTTAAATTATATGATTTAAGAAGTTCAGACCTCCAAAATTCTTCAATTATCTCGTTAATCATTTCTTCATTTTGTTGTGATAAAATAATATCGTCTAAATATTTTTGAGGTTTTCGAATATCAATTAATGGTATTTCATTATCATCTTTAGGCAAAGATACCATATCTGAAAATTTTCTAAATGTTCTAGAGATATTCATTTCTGCTTCAATTATTTTTTGTAATTGGTCTGCTAATACATTATGGTTTTTTTTACGTTCATCCCTTATAATTTCTAAGGATATTTCTTTAAACTTTTTATCCTCTCCACGTTGGTATGCTAAGAGTAGCTTTTTTAGCAAATCACCTCTCGCCATTGGTTACACCTCCTCCCTAACCTTTAAAAAAGCAAACAAGAATATTTTTCATAATAGCATTGGTTTATGTAAATTATATCAGTTGTAAATAAGCTTATTAGCAGTATAAACAAGTATTTTTCATAGAAAACACAGTTTATAAAATAAGGATTTACTTTAGATTTAAATTTACTATCTACCTTTCAGTTCTATTTTACTAGATTAGGAATAATATTAAATATTAAATCTAGTAATTGGGGTGAAGGTCATGAGCAAATTCAAAACAGGACAAGCCGTTAAAATTAAGCACAATGGAAAGTTCGGACAAATTGTTTCTGGAATTAAAGAACGTAATAACAAGTATTCCGTGGTCATACGGAATAAAAACAGAGAAGTAGAAATTAACTTTTACCACAATGATGATTTAGAACATTATGAGAACAATTGTTGGAACTGTAATGCACTTGTTAATAGTTCCCAAGATGAAACTTGTGTAACCTGCGGTTTGGTAATATGTTCAATTTGTCACCGGTGTCGAAAAGGTGGCTGTATACCAAATGGTATTACAATAAACCAAAATAAACGGCCAATAAAGGCAAAGATTAAAAGAAAAACTGATAACAAGCAATTACCAGATTCAGACGGCTTGGGTTCTAGTTTGGGCAAAGAGTTTTGGGAAAGTATAGATAATATGTTAGAAAAGTAATATGTGTCTTTAGGAATGAGTCACGGTTGACCCATTCCTTATTATTTTATATCTTATGCTACAAATTTTTAACATAAGAGGAGATTGCTTTATAAAATTTATTCATGCAATCAATCATCTCTTCTTGAATTTGCGACCACGATTCTTCATTCGCTTTTAATCCACCCATATTAATTGTATACTTTATTCTAGACGCCCTTTTCTCATCAAGTCTTTCCCATTCTAATTTCTTTTGGAATGCATTTTCAATCGCTTCTTTGTTTTTGTAAAGCTCATCAAACATTTGCTTGTTCCGTTCCGTTCCTCGTCCCCTGTATCAATATAAAGCTCAACACCTTTTTTTTCATCAATCCAGATTAGAAATTATAACTTAGTCCTGCTTTACCCGCTCCAGTCCCTAACCACATATTCTTGGTTGGGTTCTTATTAATATGTAGATTTACTCACTTTATTTTGGCCATTGTTAATAACTGTTCCCAAAATCTAAGACGGAGAACATGCCTCTCAGCTAAGTCTTTCGTTTGTCGGCCAAAGTCTTTCGTTTCTTCATTAGGACCAGCAATCATCGTAAATAGTGGAGCTGGTTTTGAATCACCTATTCTATAAGCTGCAAGTTTAATTAAATAGAAGGAAACATCAACAGGTGTAGCCTCGTTTAACCATGTAATTGCATTAATATGTTCAGGTCTTGGCTCACTTACTATCCAGATTGCTGTCTTTGCATCCAAGTTACTCAAATATGTTAATATCTTTCCAAGATGGTCATGGTTTGTTGGTTCTAATTGGTTCTCAATAACTACTATATTACCGTCTGAATCCTCAGCAACAATGTCAACCTGAAAGGAAACAACCCTTCTCTCTCTTTAACAACCGTTAATTCCAAATTAATTAAATTTGAAATTAAATCAATATTATCCTCTAGCCAACTTGAGAAATCAAACTCCTCATGTTTCCAGATGGCCCTTAGTGTTACTGGTTCTAGCTTTCCAATCCCCATGAAATTTAATTCCTCCCAGTTTATTATGTTTCTTTTACTGTTACTCTAGTGTTTTTTGCAAAATAAAAATACACAATGTTGCAGATAGTTTGGCTTAGCCCAACTTTACATGGAGAGGCGGGTATGATAGCCCTGATTTGCTAAGCCAGCCCTTGTTACAGCTGGCTTTTTGGCTTAGTAGTCATGTCTGCAGAGGCTCCATGTCAAGTTGCAATTCTCTGCATTCCCCGCTGCACAACTCTGCATTTTTGAATTGCACAAAACAACTCTAGTAATATAAGTGTGAAATGTTCTCATTAATTTGTCGTTTTACTGACTGAAGTATTGATATCTGATTCTCTACCCACTCTATCCATTCGCTTCCTTGAAATGCTGGTTTACTTCGAAAATGGCCGCCTTCATCAATTAGAATTGAATAAGCGATGTAAGCATCAGCTTCAAGAACATATCTTTGAATCCTATCTATATCCTTCCCGATTTCACTCCATGAGGCTACTGGAAACTTCGTTGGAACTATATCTGTTCTCCTGTGAGATGGTTCATACTTAAATTCAACCGCTAATTCAATTTGCATGTCTTCACCTAAGACTACTAAATCAGCTCTTTGCTTAGGTAAAATGGAAAAATCATTGTGAACCTGTAATGGACAGTTGTATTGGTCTATAAGTTTGTTCATCATGGTTTGAACAGTCAGAACAATATCTCTTTCCACATAAAACTTGTAATTGTTATAATCTTTTCTTAATCTATTAATAGCCTCAAGAAATAGTTCTTCTGCTTTCATCTAGATTCCTTCCATATTTTTATGCCTCAATACTTTAGCAAATGTATTTTTTTTCATTTCCCTGTAGTTGTTCATATATTGGAAATACATTGCTACTTCTATGACATATCGATTCTCTCATTTATCGTTTCTAACCAAGTCTTAAACTAAATCATTTATATGCACCTTTAGTAAACCCTTAAGCTCCTGAATCGTTAATACATTATTCTTTCTACGATGTATCATTCTATGGCAGTTCGAACAAACAGGTACTAAATCTGTTTCTGGATTAATTTCAGTTTCTTCACCAATGGTATGAAGAGGCTTAACATGATGTACTTCTATAAAGTCTTTACCCCGTTCCCCATATACATTTTCAAAATTGAATCCACATGCTTTACAAGTTACGCCATGAATTTCAATTGCTTTCGCCCTATTTACTGGATTTCGCTCATAACGTGTTCCAAAATATTCTATGGTTTTCCCATCTTTATAATAGGATTCCTCTTGTGCACTCTCTGAATCAATATCATTATCCACTATATGTTTGAAAAACAATGACCTTTCTTCAAAGAAAAGTGGTTCTAAACTATTTTTTTTTTCTTTTTCCCATAATTCTTCACCAGGTCTGTCTGGCTTATAATGCATCATGGTAATATCGTCATTTTTAATAGTTGAAGCATAATTAAATAATAGCTGAAGCCCTATCCGCTTGGCAGGAGTTAATAACTGCTTTTTAGTGAGGTCTTCTATTGTACTTTTATTCACTAGCTTATCTTGGTCTAATACAAGGACATGGTACTGAAATGGCCCATGCTGTTGAGTATCAAAAAATGCCTTCACAGTTAGTATGTAATACTTTGTTCTTTTACCCTTAAGATATTTTTTGGCTGTTAAAATATCATTCAAGTTAATTTTGTTTGAGTTTGTTCCGATATTATTTTGCAATGTAAATGCCTTGTCTAAAAAGGCCGCCCAATCATCACAACTGAATACACTTTCTTTTTGTTCTGTAAAAAACTCATCCCACTTTGATGGAGGTAAGGTAGGATACCCCATTTTTGCTGCTACCCAAGTGAAAAAACCTTCTCCTGGGAGCCTAGTATCATGGTTCACCACAATTGCTGAAAGAGGAGGATATCCATGTTTGATACAACGCAAAGAAATTTCACCCAAAGGTTCATTAAGACGAATCGGTGTTATTACCCCACCTAATTTTTTACTGACTTGGTTGTACTCAATCACATCTTGATTTTTTGCATACTCAATTATTAATTCGCTTATCTTTTTAAGAATTGTTTCGTTCACAGTTAGACCTCCTTCTATAAAGGAAAAGTAGGAGTCAAATAAACTCCTACCTGTAATGTCATGATGTAATAGTGTTTTCATTTAATATGCTCTTAATCATCTTATCAATGTAAGTTTCTCTGTCGTCATTTTGGAAAAGAATGTGCTGTTCTTCCATCTGCTCCTTAGATAATTTGAGCCCTGTGGTTATTAAATCACTGTAATAGGTGTTAGCGATGGTAAATGCATTAAGAATAACATCTTTATCATTTAAGCGATGTTCCATTTCCTTAATATGGCGATAGAATTGAAGCTTTGCATCAGTTATTGAAAGGTTTCGGATACCTTTTGGGTCAGCAAATGTAATGTACTGCTTTTCTCCATGTATAATCCAGATAATGAAGTCTGGATAAAATCCACCCGCTTCGAAAAATCCAATTCCTCTACCTCGGCTTTGGTTTCGGAGCAGATATAGCTCTTTATCTTTAAAGAAATCCTTATTACGTTCATAGTGGGTCTTTAAATCTTGCACAAAACGGTATTCTCCTTCATTAAGCGGAACAGGTGATACCTTTATAGCTGCACCTTCTAGGGTAATCAATGGTTGATATAGGTGCTGTGAAAATGAAAAGGAGGTTAAGCCGCCAAATTCGATATCGCTTAACATGCTTTTCTTCAACGCATCCTTTAATTGCTTTAATTTAGTTATCATACTCGTATCACTAGTATCAACAGACACTTTATATTCGTCAAAGAAGTTGCTATCTGATTCAGTTAACTCATAATACTCCAAATGTGGTGCTTCCCACTCCTTCTTGGCATATAGATATTGTTTTTCGCAATACTTCTTTAATAGAACTAGAGCAATTTCTTCCCATCGTTTTACCTTGTTAAAGGAATCAAATACAAGTTCCTCTTTGGGTATTTCGATTTCATACCAATAATCATTAGATAATAATTTAATGATTTCTTCTTTAGATAAGCTTAGGTTATACCATGAACGCTCATTCTTAAATTTTTGCATCTCATAGTAAATATGGTCCATATCCATAAAGGCAATATGTTTTTCCGAAAATGCTTCTTTGTTTAAAGTTATTGATTGAGTTTCTCGAACACTTAACCTTTTAATTCGACTATCATGTATTTGAAGCTTTGGATACCAGTTAACGATTATCTTATCGTTACTTGATAATCGTTCTGATGGAGCAGAAAATTTTGGTTTTGGTCCTTGCTTTTTAAAATCGATACCATCTTTTAATCGTAAGACCTTTAACTTTAGCTTTCTTTTATGGTAATCCTTCAAAACGGGCAGTCGTATTTCTTCATAGTCGGTTTCCGTTTGGATACCTTCATCTTCTAGATATTCTTTAAATTGCTGCATGTAGTCAGCACGAATGCCAAAAATGTTTAATGTTTCAATAAAGTTAAGATATTTAGGAATATCAGGTACTTCACCCTTTAATGCTTCGCTTCGCTTTAAGCTAAAGTCATATCCTTTAAGGCGTACCCCACGGCCAAATAATTGGATGATTTGTGAACCTTCGCTTCTACCTAAATTCATTAATCCCATTGTGCTTACACGCCAACTACTCCAACCCTCAGTAAACTTTTTAGAGCCAATTAAAATATTTATGCCTGAATCTTTTTTATCAATTTCATGAAAATACGATTTTGAAAAATCTCTGTCGGTAACAAGAAGCTCTGTGTAAGTTGCACAAAGCTTACTAAGTTCATTCGAATCACCTACATTGATAACACCAAAAGGTTCATGGTCTCCAATACGAAGTGCTATTTCACCATCGACACCTTTTAAATTTTCTACACGTAACGTAGCATTAGATAGAGTTGAATTAAAAACGATTAAGAGAATTTCACGATAAACTTCTTCAGCAGACATTTGTTTGTCTAGAAGATACGGGAAGGAGTTACCAAATATTTCACTCCCTTTTCCGTCTAAAAGACCTGGTTGCCCGCTTAGAAGGCGTTCTATCATACTTATGCCTTCTTTACTATCCTTTACAAAACGAGCAATAAATAACAAGATGTCTGTTACATCAGATACTTTTCTTTTATTTTGGGTTCTCAGTGCATTAACGCTGCCACCTACAAAAACCCATAAAGGTTTAGCCACCATAAAAGGACGATAAGCTACTTCATTTTCACTATAAAGTTTTAACTGTTGATAAAAGGCTGTTAAACATGCTGTTAAATATAAATGACGAATATGTTCATCTTCATCATCCTGTAGATTTAAGATGCGATAATCTTTTCCATATCCATCGCTATAAAAATAACGATAGGAGTAATCAAATAAAATACATTTTGAATACTCATCCATTAATTTCTTATTACCTGATACAGCTTGTCCAAACGTTGCTGAATACTCAAAGGCAAATCCTTGCTCACTTAGCTTTTCTCTTTTATTTCTCCATTCATCACCAGATGAACCACGATGTCCTTCATCAACAAGAACAAGGTTATTCCCTTCAAATGCATCAATGGCAACCGTTTTTTCGCCCATTTCATCCTTTAGTTTATGAATATCAATTATTGAGATTTCATTTCCTCGGAATAAGCCTTGCATATTCTTATCAAAGAGCGCCGCTTGTAGCCCTGATACTTCAAACTCCCTCAAATGTTGTTTGGATAGGTCTTCACTTGGTGTTAATAGAATAACCTGTTCCAATTCATTGCGACGATGTTTGTTATAAAAATAATGTTTATATTGAAGTATATTTACATGCATCAGCAGCGTCTTTCCAGAGCCAGTTGAATTCCAAAATGCTAACTTTTTTAGGTCTGTAACATTGTAATAGTTAAGTTGCTCACCTTTTGATTTATCCTCATTAAATACATCAATAAATGCATTTAAGTCATTCAATAGTTTTTCTCTGTGGTTAAAGTAACGGTCTAGATAAATTTCCGTAAACAACAACGAAAGATATTGGAAATATTTCCACCTTATTTTTTTCTCTCTCTTTTCACTAATTGTAAGGGTATGACTTACGATGTTTTCATCATACTGTCTTAAGATATCATTACTTAGTTCTTCCCGTTCGACTAATTTCATAGTAAGTTGTTTATAAAACTGCGAGACATTATCAATGTCTAATTCTTCGAGGGAACTATCCTTCATGTCTTTTGTAAGGTGCTCAAAATCCTCCACTTCAAAGAGACGCAGCATAAACTGATTCAATATTAATTGGTCACTTAATTGAATCTTTTTGGTTGTCCCTCTAGGCATAATCTCACCTCCTACATATCTTGTACATCAAACATTAGACGCTTAAATTCTTCCTCAATAAGAACCACTTTCCACTTATTTTCCGCCAATTTCAAGTTTTCTAAGTGATTATCTCCATTGACATAAATTCGTTCAAACTCAGAGTCACGTGTATTGTAACCTTGCTTTTTAAAGAAGTCTTCTAACTGTTCATTTGTGACTTCATCCGTGTTTCTCCAAAGAACTAAAGTATTTTCCCCTGTCCGTAATGTTCCTGTTATTACTTTAATACCTTTAATCAAATCAATGGTCTTAATATGTAAACCAATCAAGTAGTTAAAGGTTTCCACAAGGTCAACATTTGTAAGCTTAGATTCCGTTCCATTTGTAATCATCATTTTATAATCAAATGGATTTCTAAATGCCTCGGTATTTAATAATGATGAACTTCCTTCTGCTTCAACTTCTAGCATATATGAAAGTAAATATTCTTCCTTCGCTTCGCTAGACATTAATTCAGTCATAGCTGATTGTTGCTGGGAAGAACGTTTGAGTTGAATATTATTTAGAGCATCCTCATAAGACTCAAGCTTTATATATTTAAACATATGACTTGAACCCTCACGCGAAACAGGTTTCCCATCTTTCCAATCCTTCGAATAGATTGCCTTTTGTATTCTTGGTTTTGTTACTGTATTAAAGTATTCTCCCATTTCAACAAGAATGTATTTAAGGTCACTACCATTTTCCCTATTTAACTCTACAACTGCATGACCAGTCGTGCCTGAACCAGCGAAATAATCGAGTATTATATCCTTATTTTCATTTAAGGTAGATAAACTAATGCTTCTCTTTACAGTATTTATGGATTTAGGAAAATCAAATAACTTTTTTCCAAGCATATTTATTAACAATGTATTTCCATAATTTCCAGCATCGTATTCTCCACCACTCCACACGGTTTTGGGAACGGTTAATTCATGTGTTAAAAACAAATCAAAGACGCCATCATTCTCTATAATTGCAATTCTATCTAAATTACTCTTAATGGTATCTAAACCAAAATTCCATCTTCTTTCTATACCATTTTGGTCTATTGGCCATATTTCAATTTCACCGTTTTCTTGTCTTACATTCCTACCTGCCGGGCTAAATTCATCACTAGGAACGTCACCAATTCTTGTTATTTTCCCATCTTTAATATAAATTGGATAAAAGGATAATCTCCTTTCAGTTCTTAAAGAATTCTCTCCCCACCTTCTCATTTTTCTTGGTGTATCATTTTCTTCTAGAGTACGATTTATAACATTTTTTTCATCTTCATTAGTAATAAAAATTGCATATTCATGTACTCTATTGAAATCTTTAGTAATGGAACCTTTGGGATTATGGACTAATGTTATTGGAGAAATTCTATGGTTTGTGAAACTCCCTTTTAAGACAGACATCAGATTAACCATCTCCGTATCATCGATAGCAATAGCACACACACTTTTTTTATCCATTAAAGGCTTAGAGAATTCCAATCTATCCTTCATTAATGAAAGCCACGATGAATGCTTATAACCATTTTTATATATTATTGGAGTGGAATTGGTATTGTATGGTGGGTCAATATAAATGCTCTTAATACTTTTTTGATATTTTTCCTGTAATAAATTTAATGCTTGGAAATTCTCACTATGAATTAATAATCCATCAGCATTACCGTCAATATTTTCTATTTGAGCTAGTAATTTATCTGTAAAATTACTACTAAAGAATTTTGTATCTAGTAAGAGATAACGATTCTCTGATAAAAATTTAACTGATAATGGTTTGGTAAAATTACTTAATTCATCAATTGAAAAAAGCTTTTTCCATTCATCTATTTGCTGCTCATTTTGGCTAATTTCTTCATATAATTCTTCTGGGATTCTATCGAGTGAAATACAATAGTTGGTTTCAATGACAAATTTCTTTTTTAACCAAAGTTTCTTTTGGAAATCTTCTATTTGTTCTAGAAATGCAATGATTTTCTCGCCAATAGATTTAATCACCTTCACCTTTGATAGATATTGTTCAAATCGTTTCTCGTTTTCAGTATCAAGGTCATCTAAGTGCATTATTTCATTTTTGATAAAGAAGTCTAACTCACGCCGTAAAAAGCCACCTAGATCTTTATGGATAAAATAATCAAAGGTATTACGTGCTGTATAGTCATTTAAATACTTTTCTAGAATAGTACGTTTCTTATTCTTTTCAGTTGGAGAAAGAGTCTGTAGTTCTTGTAACCAATCAGCATTCCCTTTTATAGTGAATATCTTTTCTAATGCACTTTCATTTAATTGCTTTTGTGTTTGCTTTCCTTCACCAGGACGATATTCAAAATGGATAAATAGTTCCCCATTTTCCTCTTTAATTGGGTCATCTTCAAAAAGAATAAACCGTCGTTCTTTACCTTCCTGAGCTTTATTATTATTTTGTTCTGTATTAGCCTCTATCAATTTAAAATGGACTGTTCTTTCCGAAGGTAGTTTGAACGTATAATCACGGAAATACTCGGATGTTTTCACATAGTATTGGTCTGAGTTCGCCCAGTGAAGTTTTACTTCTTCCCCTTCGTATGGAATTGCATAAACATCCTTTTTATAACGTCGTAAAGAAATAAAATCACCATTGTCATAATACCGTCTGAAGAAACTTGTTAAATCGGAGAACACTTCATTTTCGAGCGCTGTAACATCTACGCCTTGATTAAGTTGTTCTGTAAGGGTTTTATACTTTTCAGAACTTTCCTTTGCCACACCCATATCACTTAGTTTTTTCTCAAGGTCTTCTATTTGTTGTTTAATTGTTTCTATATCTGCATTCTTGTATTTTTCAAATGCCTTTTGAGCCTGAGGTACTAATTCCTTCTCCAAAAAGTTAGTTACCTCATCACGTTTTTGGTTCATAATTCGATATATGCCGAAGTCTAAATCTGCTTGGTCAAATTGAAATATTTCTTTAAGTAAATCGATAAATTTCTTTTGTTGCGTTGTTGTCATTAAAAATCCTCCTTAAACCACTGTCCAACGTATAGTAAATAATTCTTCCTGTTCTGTTTTTTGAACCATTTTCTTTTCAAGTTCATCAATAAGGTCATCACGCTTATCCATTATTTCATCTTCAACATCAAATATACGTTGCCTTTGCCTCCGCTGCAGTCGTTCCAAGTCCTTAATGTGTTTTTGTATTTGGTGTTGCTCTTCTGTCGATTTGGCCAGCCTCGCTTGCCGCTTGGCCTCTTTAATTTTTGCCTTTGTATCATTTAATTCCTTTTCAGAAGCAAGTACTAAATCGTCCGCCCACTTTTCTAATCTTTCTCTTTCCTCATGGAAAAACTTATTATTGCTTTCAAGTGATTTGCTAATGGTTGCTTCAACGTGACGGTTAGCATCTTTTTTTAAGGTCAAAAGTTTATCACTAGAACAATTCGTTTGCTTATTTTCATGGCCAACGCATTGAAACAACTTTTCACATGTTTCCTGGTCCATTGTTTTATTATCATCAGTAACTCCGTTAAAAAGCAAATATTCTTCTTTACCGTAGGAATCTATTGATAATTTAGTTAATGTTAAAAAGCCACTTTTACCCTTAAGAGATTCAATTACAGATATTCGGACAGGGTGATTGGTTATATCAAATTGCACTTCGCTTAGATGGGTTGGTATTAATTTTGCCGAATTTATGACATATTCCCCGAGAGGGTCTGAAAGCCGGTAAAGATGTGCTCCTGTTTCCTTTTCGTCTTTGGAGATAAGCTCATATTTCCCCATAGGAATATTGGAAATTGGTGGCTCCTTTACTAGAGTAAATGTTAAGTCATCATCGTTGAATTTTGCCTTTTCCTTTAACATAATTTTAGTTAAAGACCAGAACATCTTACCTACTCGGTCTAAATGGTATTTGGTATCTTCAAGATGGACTTTTAATCTCGAATGGACATCCATATCAAAGTGCTCTAGTAAAGCTTTCCTTGTATCGTCTAAACGGCTTTGGATTTGTTGCTCCAATTCATTTTGCAACTCTTTAAAAGCATTCTCAATTTCTTCTGGTGTACGACAGCGTTGATAGATTGATAAAATTCGTTTTTCAAAATCGACGCCTGATTCAATACTACCTAACACTTCATCGGAAGCACCTAGAACACCTGTAAAGAGGTTAAATTTCTCTTTAAGGAGTTCATAAACCCTTCTATCTGCTTCATTACGCTCATTTAAGAAGTTAATAACCACCACATCATGCTTCTGTCCATAGCGATGACAACGTCCAATCCGTTGCTCAATTCGCTGCGGGTTCCAAGGGAGGTCATAATTAATAACCAATGAGCAAAATTGAAGGTTAACTCCTTCTGCTGCTGATTCTGTAGCTATCATAATTTCTGAAGAGTCTCGGAAATATTCAATTAACGCAGCTCTCATATCTGCTGTTTTAGAGCCACTAATTCTACTTGTATTTTGGTTCTTCTCTACCCAATTTTTATAGATTCCTTTTGAATGTTCATCAGTGTTTGTCCCATTAAACAATACAATTCTACCTGCATATCCATTCGCCTCCAAAAAGTCTTTTAGATACCCCTGGGTACGTCTAGATTCAGTAAAAATTAGGGCTTTTCGACTCGCACCCATTTTCCCCATTTCGACAAATCCTGTTTCAAGAGCTTTTAATAATGAACGTGATTTACTGTCAACACGGATAGACCTAGCCCAGTTTAATAATCTGTTAACCTCTTCTATTTCTTTCTTCAGCTTTTCTATATTTAAAGGCTGTATTACCTCATTTTCATCATCATCTTCATTGTACTCTTCCTCTATTAATTCCGTTTCCATTTCATCCAAATCTACTAATTTCTCTAACCAGTTATCTTCAGGAGTGTAACTGCCTAAAGTGGCTTCTAAACGCTCCTTTATCGTATTTAGTGTACCTGAAAGAGCCTGGGATGATGATGCAAGTAATTTGCGAATGATTAACGTCGTTAAGACCTTTTGTCTATTAGGGATGGCATAGGTATCTTCACGTAATAAAAACTCTGATACCGCTTGGTACAAAGCTTGTTCATCATCTGTAGGTCTGAACGGGAAAGTTATTGGGATTCTCTCTGTATAACGTATGTATTCCAAAACTTGAGAACGAAGGGTTATGTGACAGAACGCCCTTAACCTATCCTTTAAGTCTTGTAAATTACCATTATTACTCATATATTGCGAACGGAAAGCTCCTATATCACCAAAGATATGTTCATCTATCAATAAAGATAGGCCAAATAACTCTAGTAACGAATTATGCAAAGGTGTCGCTGTTAGTAGTAGTTTCTTAGTGTCATCTAACGCCCATTTGATTCCTTTACCTAGCTTGTTACTGTGACGATAAACATTCCGTAATTTGTGGGCTTCATCAATAACAGCCATATCCCAAGGAACAAGCTTTAATTCATTTCTTTTACGATTTGCAAATTGAAAAGATGTAATTATTATTGCATCTTGTATAAACGGATTACCTTTTCCATTACGTATATAGTCGTTAAACGATTTCGCCTCTAAAATAATACTTGGAAGATTAAATTTCTCTTTAAGCTCCATGCTCCATTGTTTACGCAGAGATGCTGGGCAAATAATAATAAGCTTCCTCTCACGCTCTGCCCACTTTTGACACAATACTAACCCTGCTTCAATTGTTTTCCCGAGTCCGACCTCATCAGCAAGTACAACACCTTTAGATAAAGGAGAACGGAAAGCAAACAGGGCTGCTTCAATTTGATGAGGGTTTAAGTCAACGGATGCATCAAATAGAGACCTGGACAGCTTCTCAACCCCAGCTTCGGTTGATTGCCTCGTTAATTCATGAGCAAAATATTTTGCATGATAGATTGTTGACACAAAAATCCCCCCTTCAAAATAATTATAACCATTAATATATTCAAATTCTATAAATTCCCTTTTTTTATATCTTCATTTAATTCCAGCATATCCGTGCTTCGCACTATTTACTAAGTTTCTAAAAAACTATATATACCAAAAATTTGATATAAAATTTCTGGGGGTACTAGGTATATCTATAATAGACTTTGTTGCCGTTCGGTGCCCCACCCCTTTTTAACAGGCCTACTCCAATATGGAATAGGTCCTTTTTTTATTTACAGTGAGGACTAGGATGGTGAGAGGCTTCCAACAACAAAGGAGGTGAAACAATGAGAAAGCTTCACAAGGAGACAGTAAAACGTGTCATAACTGAAAGAGGAGAATGGTCAGGGTTCCTAGCATCTAGCCAAGAAAGTAAGGGTCATCTCAAAGACCTATGGTGCTTTGGGATAAAGTGTACTATTCGTAGTTTAGAAGAACTTGAACAGACTATGGAGAGGTTAAGCAATTATAACGGAAATGGTGAACTGGAACATCTAATGTCATTTTATGAAGGAAGTAACGGAGAAAGCAACTAATACAAAGGAGTGAAAAACATTGAAGGATGCATTAGAAAAGCTACGTAATGTAATTCCACTGTCAGAAAAAGTGGAACAGGCTAATATTGTTCCTAGTCTAGCAATCTCTTTACGAGAAGCGAAAGAAAGAATTAAATTACTAGAACAGTTTGTTAGAGAGATGATGACGGAAGGGGTAGATTACGGGAAAATTGAAGGATTTGACAAGCCAACCCTACTTAAACCTGGTGCAGAAAAACTGTGTGATATATTTGGTTTTTCCAAACAAGTCAGTATTATCAATCGTATTGAGAACTGGGAGAAAGGGATATTTGCATACGAGGTAAAGGTCACTCTTATTAGTAAGCAAACAGGGCTGATGGAGGCTGAAGGAATCGGAACATGTAACAACAAAGAGAAAGCTTATATTAACCAAGACCCATTCAGCGTAATCAATACACTTCTAAAGATGGCAAAGAAACGTGCATTAATTGATGCAGTACTATCAGCAACAAGAGCTAGTGGAATTTTCACTCAAGATATTGAGGACTTCTCAAAACAAACTCACATCAAAGGAGGTAATGAACCAGTCACTGAAAGGCAGCTACAAATGATTTTTAGAACAGTTAAAGAAATCAACATGCTTCCTGAAGTTGCAAGGGAACTGATGAGGATGCAATACAACGTGGAGCACAGTACAATGCTAACAAAACAACAAGCATCATCTTTCATCCAGGACTTGTTGCTACTTAAGGAACAGCCCTAAGGAGGTGAATCAAATGAATATTAGTCATAAGATAAACCCATGAAGCTCTTTGAGTGCAAAAGCATTCTAAGGGCTCTTTTAATGCACAAAAAAAATGAGCTCAATTTACGAACTCATCAATAATCACCTTATAAACATCATACAGAAAAAATCTATTTCAATCAATTGGAGGGACATTTGTCTCTCCTTTTTTATTTCAAAATAACTGGAGGAATATTCTATGGATATATTTGATAAATACACATTTAAAATTTTACTTGCAGCTACAATCAGAGAAAAAGAAGATGGATATATCGTAAATGAGATTTTCAGCCGCTTTCCGTCCATTCAGGAATTACTTGAAGTAACAGAAGAAGAACTCTTGCAAATTAAAGGGGTTGGCAAGGGTAAAGCCCAACAAATTATGTCGGCATTAAAACTTGCACGTATGAATCCGACACCAATGGAAACTCGCTTTGCAATCAGAAGCCCTGAGGATGGTTATCGCTATTTAAAAGACATGCAGTACCTAAATAGAGAAGAGTTTGTTTGCTTAGGCCTTAATACGAAAAATGAGGTATTATTTCGTGAGACTGTATTTGTCGGCTCGTTAAACGCTTCGATTGTGCATCCCCGCGAGACGTTCAAATGTTTAATTCGTCGCAGTTGTGCCAGTGCCATTGTGGCTCATAATCATCCATCTGGACAGCCAGAGCCTTCAAGAGAAGATATAGAGATTACCAAACGTCTTGCCGAAGTTGGTAAGGTTGTGGGCATCGAAATTCTTGACCACCTAATAATTGGACATGAAAAATATATTAGTTTAAAAGAAAAAGGATACCTATAAAATTAAGAAGGATTAAAATGGGGACTGACTATTTGTTGGTCCCTATCCTTTTATAATTATAAGTACCCATTACAATTGAAATAATCCATTAATAGTTACAACCGCATGACGAGCATGAAGGACATAAAATCCAACCGTATCTATTACATTACTCCATTGTCTCATCAAGGCGTTTTCTACATTTCTTACTATGACATCTTGGAGTCCTTCCATCGTGCATCAATTCACTAGAATGGACATGCTTAGGAAGAATTTCTCCTGGAACTCTAACCACGCAAATATCTTTATGTACCTTATTACTTTCATATTCGTTAGAATCATAGATAATATCGTTTTTCCCCTTATAACCTTCCTTTTTATGCCTAACAGTTTGTCCGACCTTTAACATAATAAGAATCCCTCCTAGCTTTGATAATACATTATATGAACTAAAAGGGATTCTATTACTATATTCACTATCTGATAGATTCATAATAAGTTGTAAAATTGGTTATCACTTAATTGGTTATAACGATAATGTTTATTGGTAACTCCCCTTTACATATAGGTCTATCCCTAGTTTTGTCCGCTTTTTATTCACTTACTGTTATATTAAAGCCATTGAATCTATATATAATCCTATGAAAATGTTGGTTTTGTAACACCTATTATAAAAAAAATTCGTTGTCCTGCTTTCTCCATTTTAATATGGCATCTTTATATTGTGATAATAAAGATTTAACGAAACCTAATTCATTCAAAATACGTATGACTCGGTTTCTTTTACGAACATCTAACTGTTTTAATGTCGCTATCATTGAATACTTGCCATTATTAATTGCCTGTACATTATATTGTCTTAAAATATCATTTATATCTTTAGTTTCAGCATTAACAAGGATAACATCTTCAAATAGCTTCAATTCTGTTACACTATTCAAAAAAGTAATTAGAGTCATTTGTTCTGTTTTATCATATGACCTTGTAGTCTCTATCCTTGTCCAAACGATGCTTATCCCCTGTTCTTTCCCTTTGTCATATATCCGTATTCTTATTTTGCTATGAGTGCTTCCCAGATACAGAGTACCTTTTTCAAAATACCTTTCATCTATCTTTCTAAAATCCGAACACCACCATATTTTATTCATACACTCATATGGGTCAAGACCAAAGAAATCTAACTTTGTATCTACCTTTTTTACAAATATTCGTTGCACATCAGTTACTAAAAATCGACACCATTCATACAACTGTTTTGGAGAAAGCCCTCCTTTAGACGGATTAATCCTTATTTTGACTGCAGGGACACATGGAAATATTGGTTCAAGCATAACTGTAACACAACCTAAAGAATAACTGACCTTATATGGCTGCTTCTCGTTTGCTTTAAGATATTCTTTTCTAAAGAGGGGCTCAATTTCATAAAATCCAGCCGCTAAAGATGAGTCTGTCAATACCTCGATTCCATCAATCGGGCAGTCGCCTATCTCATTGTGTTGTTCAAACAAATAGGAATACGTTATAGCAACAGACGACGGTAATTGTTGTACCTTAGTGTTCCAAGTCTTTGATAACTTCAAAGCTACTTCCCCTATGCTGGTAAAACCAGAGGAGCATTATATTAACTTAAAGTATAAGTTTACTCCTCAAGGTCTCTATTGGTATACGGTTAGAGGAGTGGCAACCATATTATACCGACCTTAGCTAGTACCTGGTGTTCAAGCTTGTTCCAAACCTGATTAAACTAGATATATTGTATACAGCTTAATATAAATTGCAGCTAATACCTTATGTTATAGTAAACAATACATATTGTTAATTAAAATTCTTACACTATCTAAATAATATAGTATTATATTGAATTATTATTGTAAATAACAAATCTTACATTTATAATAGAATAGAGGTGATTAATAATGACATTTTCGCAAAAAGTTAAGAGAAAACGTTCAGATTTGGGACTTAGTCTACGTCAACTATCAGAAAAAACCGGTATTTCACACGCACACATATCCGATATAGAGAAGGAAAAACATCCTCCTTCATTTGAAGCATCGTTAAAATTAGCTAAGGCACTCGAATTGGATATTAAAGAAATCATCATCGAAACGTACCAGGCTCAGTTAAGACAGTCTTTAATGGAATTAGTTAAAACATGTCATGAAAATAATATTCGGATTCCCTATGAAGAGTGGGTTAAATCTAATTTACCAATGCAACCACTTGGAACTGAAGAAAGTAAAATCAGTGATGCGGCTTTTAAAATTGCTACAGCTTTGTTTAATGATTCAAATCAGTTTTCTGTTGAAGAAAAAATTAATCTACTTACAGCTATTTCAGCATCCTCAAATCAAGGAACAGTGTATACCTTCCTTCAAAGGCTCTTAGAACCTATCAGTATCGCTTGTGGATTAAAAGGGAGTCTTAAAGTGAATGAAGATATAAACAGATATATTAAAGAGTTAAGTTCTTAAGGAAGTAAGTTTTAAAAGGATGTGTTAATTATGAATATGTGGCAGAAAACAAAACCTTTTTATAATGAACTTAAAAGCTTACCTATTGAATCACAAAATGGTAAGCATAACAAACAAATATTTATAGCCGCGGTGTCTCAAGCAATTAACCGTGTTAAATACAAGGATTATAAAACACACATAGAAACGGAGGGAAAAGAATGAACATTAAAAAGGCAGTAATATATGCTCGTGTAAGTACAGAAGAGCAAGCAACCGAAGGATTTAGTATTAAGGCTCAGTTATCCGAACTATACAGACAAGCAGAACTGTTGAACATGGAAGTTATTAATGAGTACATAGATGAGGGCGTAAGTGGTAAGAGTATCGCTGGCCGTCCAGAAATGAAAAAACTATTAGCTGATGCACGTCATAGAAAATTTGATATTGTTCTGGTATATAAATTAGACCGTGTTTCAAGAAAATTAAAAGATGCTTTGGAAATTAGCGATGAACTGGAACGTAATAATGTTCAATTGATGAGTTTAAATGAAAACTTTGATACGACAACTCCTATGGGTAAAATGGTGTTTCAAATGATAAGCTCGTTTGCTGAATTAGAACGTAACACCATTGTTGGCCGTGTCAAAATGGGGATGACAGAACGAGCAAAGCAAGGGAAATTCAACGGAGGACTTTGCCTAGGATACGATAGTATTAATAAACATTTAGTCATAAATGATGCTGAAGCTATCATCGTGAAGGAGATTTTTAACCTTGCTGAACAAGGATTAGGATTAAAGGCTATAACACATCGTATAAATGAAAAAGGATTTAAATCAAAACGGGATAAACTTTTCTCCACTAATGCAATTAAACAAATATTAGATAATTCAATGTACATTGGTAAAATACGCTTCAATCAAGTTGAGGATTGGAATGAAAAACGCCGCAGAGGTAAAAATGAGAACTTTATTCTTGCAGATGGAGAGCATGAACCAATTATTACTCAAGAACAATGGGATAAAGTGCAGAGTATCCGTCAAAAAAGGTCTATCAAGCCATCCCGCTCACAAGAGCCATATATTCTCAGTGGCTTATTAAAATGCCCTGTATGCGGTCACGGAATGGTTCCGAGTCGTTCAAAAGGAGCTGCAGGTCAGACTTATCGTTACTATACTTGTGGCCAGTATCATAATAAAGGCAAAGAAGCATGTCGACCAAATTCAATACGTGCCGACAAAGCCGAACAACATGTATTTGAAGAGTTATTACGTATTGTCTCACAACCATCAGCATTAAAGAAAATCATTGCAGAAACCAATAAGCAGAGAAGTCATTCAATGGAGCCAATTCAAGAGGAAATAAAGCTGCTAAAGTCTAAGGTTAACAAAATCACAGGCCATATAGATAAACTAATGAATGCTCTTCTTGACGAGGAACTGCCAAAAGAAATTGTTAAACCAAAGCTAGTTTCTTCCCAGGAACAAAAAAAGCAGCTAGAAGAACGCCTGGAAGCGTTAAATACGGAAATAACAGAAGCCGATACTTCACCTGTTGACTATGATTCAGTACAACAACTATTAGGGGACTTTCAGGTTTTACTCTCACGGGTTGAGCCAGAAGAACAAAAGATACTGCTCCGCTCTATCATCAAAGACATCCAGGTAAGTCTGGAAGCCCCACGTGGTATAGGTCGTCATATTACAAAGATTAACCTTTTCTTTGATTTCACTATCGATGCTATGGCCGATAGCTACGAATTATTGCAAAGTATTTATCCTGACCTTGAGCAGCAGCTAGATACTTGGTCAACAAGCTCCATTTCATACGGTAAATATAAAAGGGACATGCTTGAGTCCCTTAATAGTTTACCTTTATTTATGGTACGGTTCACCCCGATTAATCCGAAATGCCCGATAAACCTGTTCCAAGAGTATCAGCTTCATCAGCTGATGAGGAAACGTCATTTTCGAAAAAGAAAGCTTCTCATCCGCCCGCTGCAAAACCTCCTGGCTTAATCCAAGTGATCCCCCGATAACAAAAGCAATTCTGCTTTTCCCGTATGTAGCTAGTTTATCGAGAGTGTCCGCAAGCTCTTCCGATGATTTCATTTTCCCTTCGATAGCCAATGCAATGACATGGGCATCTAGATGGATCTTCGTAAGGATCCGTTCCCCCTCTTTTTGCTTAACCTGAATCATTTCCGTTTCACTTAATTCCTCCGGAGCTTTTTCATCCGATACCTCTATGATATCCATTTTGGCATATGCCGACAGTCTTTTTAAGTATTCGTCAATTCCTTGCTTCAGGTATTTTTCTTTTAGCTTTCCGACCGTAATAATTGAGATATTCACAGCTCGTCCTCACTTTACAAACAAGATATCCACATAAGTTATCCACATGTCCACAATTTTCATCCACATCTTGTATGGGATCACTCGTTCGCTACAACATACATTGCGTTATTTTGACAATATTCACAGGGTGTTGATAACTTTTTTTCCTCTTCAATTTTTGTTAATTGTGGGAATGTTTCGTACTCATCGACGACTGTATCTATTGCCAGATCAACATGTTCCTCACAGCAGTAAATCATTTTTAGCTTGCTCCTTTTTAGGCTGGCAGCCTGTTTTTTTATTCCGTTCTGTGGATAATTTTTATTTTTCCATGTATACAACTTATCCACATCTCATCTTATCAAAACAACAAAAAACAGGAAAGCGCTAACCGCTTCCCCGTTTAGTATTTCCTGTATTCCTAAAATGTCTCGCCGCTCAGTTTAATTGTTGTTTCCTTCAGTTTGCCTTCACGATAAAACTTTATTTTCATTTGTTCTCCTACAGCTTTTTTCGTATAAAGGTGCTGGCGCAGCTCAATGATGTCCTTTATCTCTTCACCATCCATCTCAACAATAACATCCATCTCTTTCAAACCGGCCTGCGCAGCAGGAGAATTCGGCTCTACCGAAGTAATAGCCACTCCGGTTTTAACATCTTGAGGGAGCTTCAGCGCTTCCTGCTGGTAATAGCCTGGAATATCAGATACGGAAGATAATTGAATGCCCATGTAAGGACGTCTCACCTCTCCAAATTTCTCGAGGTCATCAATGACAGGTTGGGCATAGTTAATTGGAATAGCTAAGCCAATTCCTTCAACAGCCTGAGTAGCAATTTTCATGGAGTTTATGCCAACAAGCTGGCCGCTGATATTCACTAAAGCACCGCCGCTGTTTCCTGGGTTAATGGCAGCATCCGTTTGAAGAACCTCAGCCTGCCAATCAATCGTCCCATTTTGGTCAATATCAACGGGCACCGCCCTTTCGACTCCAGAAATAATCCCCTGTGTAACAGAGCCTGAAAATTGGCCTAGAGGGTTTCCGATTGCTATAACTGGTTCCCCTGGCTTTAGGGTATCTGAATCGCCAAACTCAGCAACTGTCTTAATTTCCTTCGCCTCAACCTCAAGCACAGCCAGATCAGTCCATATATCGCTTCCAACAAGCTTTGCTGGAATCTTCGTGCCATCTTGCAAGCTCACTTCAAGTTCCGTTGCCCCTTCCACTACATGGTGGTTTGTGACAATGAAAGCTGTATTTCCCTCTTTTTTATAGATGACTCCTGATCCTGTTCCAGCAGGCTGTGCACCGCCATTTCCGCCATTAGACCAAAATCCCGCAGTTTGAATATTAGTAATGCTCACAACTGCATCACCAGCTTTATCAACAGCCTTGGTTACATCGGTTACAACATCAAGAGTGACATTTTGAACATTGGCATTGCCATTGTTTACACCTGCTTCCTTCTGCAATTCCGCATCCGGTTCAACCGTATAAGGGAGCACATTATAATCGGATAGTTTAGGCACTGCGACAATAATAAGAATGGCACCTAAAATAATGCCAATGAGGCTGGCCAGAAAATAACCGCCTTTATTGCCTTTTTGCTCCTTATATCGGTTCTGATGATCTTGATCATAATAACCCAAGCCGCACCAATCCTTTCTTTATCATTACAGAAACACTTTGCTTCTCCCTGTACCGGAAGAAGCCGTTTAAGAATAATTGCTAAAATTTATTCTTCCTTTATACCCAATATTATACTCTCTCGATTTTAAAAATCTAAACAAAATGCATGGGTGAAAGAAATCTTACGACTTTGTTCATATTTTTGTTTAAAATTTTTAAAAAATGCCAAATAAAAAAGAAGGAGGAACAAAAACCAAAGATTTCGCTCATTCCTTTTTCACTTTTTTATTAAACTGCCGTTAAAATGGTTGGTATCTTGGGGTCTGTATCGAAAAGATCAAATTGTTCACCTACAATGATGCCTCGGCTCTCAAGTGTCTGTGTAACAGACATTCTCGCCAGATCCTTTATATTATTATCAAGGCTTAAATGGGCGAGATAGAAGCTCTTTGTCCGGTCTCCAGCCACTTCACTCATCGCAAAGGCAGCATCCTCATTTGATACATGCCCCACATCACTAAGGATTCTTCTTTTTATATTCCACGGATAGCGGCACATACGAAGCATCTGGACATCATGGTTGCTTTCAAATACATAGGCCTCTGCATTCGAAATAAGCCCCTTCATACGGTCACTGACATACCCTGTATCGGTGATTAACACAAGTTTTTTCCCATCTTGATGGAACACATAAAACATTGGGTCGGCCGCATCGTGAGAAACCCCAAAGGATTCAATATCCAGGGAACCGAATGTTTTAACGGTTTCCATATCAAAATGGAACTTTTGGTCAACGGGAACCTGTCCAATTAAACTGTCCATAGCCTGCCATGTTTTTTCATTCGCATAAATCGGCAAATTATATTTTCTTGCAAGAATACCGACACCTTTAATATGGTCACTATGCTCGTGGGTAACTAAAATGCCAGAAAGTTTCCCTGCATCCCGGTCAATTTGCTCAAATAAGGCTTCCGTTTGCTTACCGCTTAAACCGGCATCAACCAGAAAGGAATGTTCCTCCGTCTCGACAAAGATCGCATTCCCTGTACTGCCGCTCGCGAGAACGCTAAATTGTAAAGACATATTCTCTCACTCCACTATTTTTTTTTCGTCGTTGGTTAACTGAATAATTTGCCCCTCGAAGGCATGGACAAATAAATTTTCCTCGTCATTTATGACAAACCGCCAAGCAGGAGTCAGTACCTGGGAGGAACTTAAATGCACAAACGTAAAATAACCCAATTCCAAGTTGGTAATCTTGGATTTTGGCTTTAACAAGCCGTTTTCACTAAGGGTTTCAATTGCCTTTAATGGCTGAATCACTTTTTCGCTTTCCTGCATCTCTTCAATTTCTTCAAGCAATGTCTGCTTATAAGATACAATTTCATTTTCGTCATTTAAGTAGAAAGTCAGCTCACCGTTTATATTCATATAGAACATCTTATCTTCAAATTGCTGATAATAAGTCAGCGTATTACTGTTTTTGCTTTTTTCCCAAAAACGATACTGATCACCGTATAAGACTTTATTTTTAATAAATGAATTAAGTTCTGAAGGGTTAAATTTCTCACTGATTTCATATGGTTCATCCAGGACTGAATTTAGGATCGTGCCATCCGTAATCTTGATGTCCTGCCCTTTCAGCTTTGTCCTTTTAGCCTCTTCTATTTCATCAGTATCAAAAACCATCGGCTTCGCGCTTAAGTATCTATCTTTCGGATTTGTTTTTGGAAGATCAACACCAAACTCAATTTCATCCGTCTTAAGCCGCTTTTCAAATGATGCGTGTGCCATCGGTTCATATTGGCTTGAATCCTTCAATTTAAAAAATTCATACATCAAATAGATATCCAAGACCAGGAAGGTTAAAATAAAGATTGTTTTGATTTTACTCCAATCCATTATTCATCCCTCCTGTTTCATTGAGTGACACACTTTTCCATTCGCCTTCATAGCGGTAAAACCAGGATGGCTCTATTCGGACAAACATGGTTTGAGGGACTTTAACCATTTGGTACCCCAATTTAACATCCTCCAGATTTTTAGGATCAAAACCTTCTAACTTCTGCAAAGAATCAATAATTGCCTTTCCGGAACTTAGTAATACTTCGGTAGTTTCTGCCCGCAGGCCAAGCTGGAAATTGCTGCGGTAATATTCATAGATTTCATTTTGTCCCCAAACTTGGCGAATTTCAGAAATCTTTGAATCATCGCTGAAAACCGGGTAGCCTGAAGAATCATAAAGACGGAATATGACTCTATGGTTTACTGGATCCATCTCAGCATATTGGTAATTATCTGTCCACCCGGCATGGCCATTTATAAACTCAATACTCTTTTTTAGCAGGTCTGCAGAAGGGAAGGTTGGATTATTGCCCGCAGCCGGCTTTACATATCGAAGTGTATTCTTAGCAGAATTCACCCGAAGCAAACTTAAAGTATCATTGTATTCTTCTTCTGATTGCTGATCATTTTTCTGAACAACACTTGGGTCACTGAATAAGGCATTTTTATATTTTTCAGAGTCCAGCTTTTTAGCCAGATATTGATATCTCTTCATTTTTGTATCTTCTGCTGGAAAGTATAGAGTTCTGTTAGCTGAAGCTTTATACGCAAAATACTCTTTGTATTCCCCAGTTACTTTAAAGAAGTTACTTTTGAAATTCTGAATAAAAGAAGCAGGAACATGACTTCTATAAACCTGCTGGCTGTCCATGGAGACAAAATAGACGTTCCCATTATCCTTTTGAGTTTCATCTACATCAATAACAATTCGATCAAATTGGAAGTTGGGGAGACTTTTATCGCCTACTTTTATGACGGATCTATATAAATCTATTGGAACAGAATCAGGATAGGCAATCACTGCATTTCCCTCATTGTGAACAAAAGAGGGCAACCCATTCCCCTCCTTTTGGGAGGTGATATTTTCGAAATCAGTAAAGTTCCATCTGCTTATTTCTTTAATGATATTTTCGATCTCACTTGGACTGACAGTTCCGAAATGCTGATTTCCGTCATAGTGAAGCAAGAGGGTGTCCGGTCTTACCACTTTCCCGATTTCCTTTTTCGCTGCAATGGCAACTTCCTGGACCGTATTTGTCTGCTCCATGGTTTCGTAGTTGGGCTGATAGGTCCAAAGATTCCAGGTTAACAACGCACTTGTCAAAACCAGGATGGTTAGTAGGATGGTTTTAATATTTTCATATGTCATTCCCAATCATCCTCTTCCGTCCGCACATAAGGAAGGCTGAATGAAATCGTTGTTCCTTTTCCTTCCGTACTGGTTGCCCAAATTTTCCCGCCATGTGCTTCCACCATTTCCTTTGCAATAGCCAGTCCAAGGCCTGTTCCGCCAAGTTTTCTAGTTCTCGCTTTATCCACACGATAAAAACGTTCAAATATCTCATCAATATTTTCTTTTGGAATGCCGACTCCCTGGTCAGAAATACTGACAATAATAAAGTTATCTTTCTCTTCCATACTGAAAGTCACTTTTCCGCCCTCAGGAGAATATTTAAGCGCATTCGAGATGATATTGTCCAGGACCTGAGTCAGTTTGTCTTCGTCTATATCTACAAAAGCTGAATGATCGGGAAGCTTTCTTTCAAACGTCACATTCTGCTGCTTCGTCATCTCAAAACGATCGATAATCCTGTTGTAGAAAAAGATAAAATCAATCCATTCCTTTGTCAATTGATAATCCTTGCTGTCCATCTTTGAAAGCTGAAGCAAGTCATTAACAAGGCGAATCATCCGTTCCGTTTCATTTTGCGTGACATCCAGGAAGTTTGGAGCAATTTCTTCATCTTTCCAAGCACCTTCTGCAAGTGCCTCGAGATAGCTTCTCATTGTGGTAAGAGGAGTACGGAGTTCATGTGAGACATTGGCTACAAACTCACGGCGTTCCATATCAATCTTCTCCTGCTCAGTAATATCGTGCAAAACGGTAATTAACCCGTTTACAAATCCCGTTTCTTTCTGAATAACTGAAAAGTTAGCACGGAGGATCAGTGTGTTTGCTTTGCTGCTATAATCCAAAATCACAGAATCCCGTTCATTTAAAAGCTCTTCAAACGTGTACTCCTCTTCCAGGCCCAGTAAGGATACAATTGGTGAAGATAATACTGTTTCACGTGAAACATTTAGTATTTTTGCAGCTGGCTCATTGATTAAAATGACTCGGCCTTTTCGATCGGTTGCAATCACTCCATCTGTCATATAAGAGAGGACAGATGAAAGCTTTCGACGCTCGCCCTCGGTTGTTGCCTGCGCTTCCTGCAGCTTCTTTGTCAGACTGTTAAATGTAATCGCCAATTGGCCAATTTCGTCATAGCCATAAACCTTTACCTTTCGGGAGAAGTTCCCTTTTGCCATGGCTAAAGCCTGTTTTCTCATATCCGATATCGGGCGTGTAATGGTCTGGGCCAGAAGAATGCCCAATACCGCTGTAATCGCAAGCGCTATCGCTGTACCGCTTGAAAAAATGTTGTTGATTTGCCGCATCTGGTCGTAAATATTTTCTATTTTAGCCACCAGATAGATGGCCCCAATCACCTCTCCATTATTTTCAATAGGAGTCACCAGGACCCAAATGCGATTGCCTGTTAAGGGGTCAATATAATCCTCTGGAACCGGCTTAGAAGTAGCGATAGCCATTTTGATTAAATTGTCAGTCGATCTCTGGCCGACGATCCCTTGATTATCCGGATCAGATGTCCCCAATATTTTTAGTGTGTCTCCTTCGATTACACGAACTTCTGTTATATCAGTAGAGTAATAATTTTCCCTTAATAGCCTGTGGACATCTTCCTCCAATGACGGTCCATCCTCATCTGGCAGCCTTTCCTTCGTCATCTGCTCTTCCAGATAATACTCAAGCAAATCAACCCGCTCCTGTATGGTGTCTTTGAAGTTATCTTTTAAGGTGGATTCCAGCTGCCTGACAAAGTAAACGCCAATAATTTGCATCGCAACCAGGATAAGAAGGACATATATAATCACAAACTTTAAGTGAATGGACCGAAAAAACCCGACTTTTTCCATCAATTTTCTTACTCCTGTTCAGGATTCCGCAAGTAATAACCGACTCCTCTTCTTGTAACAATCCATGTCGGATGGCTTGGATTATCCTCAATCTTTTCCCGCAGCCTTCTTACAGTTACGTCAACTGTACGTACATCACCATAGTAATCATAGCCCCAAACAGTCTGAAGCAAATGCTCCCTTGTCATGACTTGGCCAATATGCTTCGCTAAATAGTGCAGAAGCTCAAACTCTCGATGTGTTAATTCAATCGTTTCACCGCGTTTGGATACCACATAAGCATCCGGGTGAATAACAAGTGAACCCACCTCGATTTCATTTGTTTCTTCCTCTTTCTCAGCCTTGGAAGCAATTTGCTGATGACGCCGTAAATTGGCTTTCACACGGGCAATTAGCTCTCTCGTGCTGAAGGGCTTTGTAACATAATCATCCGCACCCAGTTCAAGGCCCAACACCTTATCAATCTCAGAGTCCTTGGCTGTCAGCATAATGATTGGCATATCATACTTTTTACGTACCTCACGGCATACTTCAATGCCATCTCTTTGAGGAAGCATGATATCCAGCAGGATTAAATCCGGTTTCATTTCTTCAACTTTTTCCAAGGCATCATTGCCATCATAGGCACAAACCACCTCATAGCCTTCTTTTTTTAAGTTGAACTGCAGAATATCTGCAATTGGCTTCTCATCATCTACAACTAGAATTTTTTTATCCATCCCTATCTCCTTTTTCTTGCAAAATGTATTTATTTTTGGAGCAGTAGAATTCATTAAAAAAACCACATGTTATCTACTTTACTTTACCATGTTACAGGTGGGAATTCATCTATTTGAAAAGCTCTGTTAAACTTTGGTGTTTCTTATATATGTTGTTGTTAACTATAAAAGCCTCTAGCACGTAACTAGAGACTTCTCTCATCCATTATTTTTTTATATATTTTAGCGGGTCCTGCATTTTTCCATTTTTATAAAGTTCAAAATGAAGGTGAACACCTGTCGAATCTCCAGTTGTGCCCATAATGCCAATCTTTGAACCTTTTGAAACGGTCTGGCCTGCACTTACGCTAATGGAATCCAAATGAGCGTAAACAGTGCGGAATCCATTATTATGATCAATTACAATCTTGTTTCCATAACCGCCATCCCAGCCTGCAGAAACGACCATGCCATTATCTGCTGCTTTGATGGTCCGGTCACTGGGGCGGGCAATATCAATTCCTTTGTGCATTTTGCCCCAGCGATAGCCAACCTTGCTGGAAATATAGCCGCCGACAGCAGGGTAGGCAAAGCTTCCTTCTCCTCTGGATGGAATTACTTTTGTTCCTTTAATGACAATATGCTTAACTGGTTCTTCCAGTACTTTTTCTTCGGATACCTCTTTTTTAATGGTTTGACCATTTTCTTCAGAGATCAGATAGGTTGCAGAAAGGATACCCTTTTTTCCTTCTTGTTTCACTTTTGTATCGCCTTTGGGCATGCCGCTATCTTCGATTACTTCTTTTTTATATGCAATCTCTTCTTTTTTGAATACTTCTTTATCAACAACAACTTTAATATATGGTTTAAGAGCGGTAACATTCAATTCTTGTCCAGCTTTGATGACTGAATCTTTCTTAAGTCCGCTGTTTAACTTCATTAATTGCTTCAGATCAAGACTGTGTGCAGATGCTATGCTGCTCAGTGCATCTCCCTCTTTCACCTGATATTTCTTTTCTTCAAGCGTTCCTTTCTGAAGAAGCTTTGCTGCATCTGCTGCACTAACAATCTGGTCCGGCTTAACTTTTGTTTGTGATACTGAAACTTTCTCATTAAACCGAACATCTAAAATACGTGTTTCATCTTCCTTCAGCTGTGGTAAAGATTCAGAGGAAGCTTTCCTTTGTTCTAAATCTTCTAGTTCTTTTTCTGTTACATAGGATGCTTTAATTTTAGTCAGCGCTGCTTCTGCCTGTTCTTCATCTTCAACATAAGCGACTTCCTTTCCGCCAATAACCAGGGCGGCTGCTTCAGCTTTAATGTCGATATCGTCCTTAATTTCATTTACAGTCTCTGCGTTATTAACCTCAGCATTGGACTCGAATACTTGCTCAGGAATAAAAGAAAGGTCAGAACCAAGCGATAAATTCAAACCTTGATAAGAGCCCTCAAGCTCCTTAATTTTGGTTTTAACCAGATTCTCCATTACACTTTTATCAGAAACGGTTCCGATATACTGATCGTCCATATAAACATAATAAACAGTCATCAATTGATCATCATTAGCTAGGGCGGAATCACCGCCTGCAAACGTTACAGCGGCGGCTGCAACTCCAGCTGCAACTGTTTTATTGATTATATTTTTATAGCTCTTGGCTGTATATTCTGTCGCAGAAAATAAATTCCTCACCCATTTAAACACGGCTACATCCCCCTAGACTACGGTAGCAAACACTTTCATTTATTGCTATGTAACGACTAATTTATATACCTGATTTTTCACCATATTTACTTTATCATATCGAGGATGAAATAGATTAAGAGACTTTGTAATGTTACAAAAATGTATAATAACTGCCATTTTGTTACTATTAATGGCAAATAGTTAAAAGCAGCATGATTAATTTCGCCGAAAAAAAAGGGTAAAAAAATAGGCACTAATCCCTATACAGAAGGATTTTCGAATGTTTCAGATGTAATAGCAGGATCGAAAAGATCGAACCAAAATCATTACAAGCGATTAGCAGAAAATAACTAGTTATATTACAATAACGTAACAAAAAGGAGTATGAATGATATCATACTCCTTTTTAGGATGGCTCAGGACGGAATCGAACCGCCGACACAAGGATTTTCAGTCCTTTGCTCTACCGACTGAGCTACTGAGCCATATTGAATTATTGGGCCTAAACTTCGAAAGATGTGCTTCAAAGTCCCTGCGTGCTTTGTCGCAGATTTTAAAAGCATGCCATTCGATGCTGAATCGCTTCGCAGCTGCATTCTTTTAAAATCCTCTACCGACTGAGCTACTGAGCCATATTGAATTATTGGGCCTAGATTATGTATGTAAATGGCGGTCCGGACGGGACTCGAACCCGCGACCTCCTGCGTGACAGGCAGGCATTCTAACCAACTGAACTACCGGACCAGAATAATAACCGTCAGCAAGTGAGCTGGGCTTGCCAGCTGTTTGCTGACGATTATTCGCCATGACCCCTACGGGATTCGAA
The DNA here is from genome assembly GCF_026011715.1 of Cytobacillus sp. NCCP-133. GTDB lineage: Bacteria > Bacillota > Bacilli > Bacillales > Cytobacillaceae > Cytobacillus. The sequence continues at coordinate 259,053 of NZ_BRVM01000003.1, forward strand.
CCCGTGTTACCGCCGTGAAAGGGCGGTGTCTTAACCGCTTGACCAAGGGGCCATATAAAAATATAATGGTGAGCCATGAAGGACTCGAACCTTCGACCCTCTGATTAAAAGTCAGATGCTCTACCGACTGAGCTAATGGCTCATACTAATAATGTTGCCTAAAACTTGATACTGCTACGTCAGATGTTCCAAAGCATTGCATGCTTTGTCAAAGATTGCTATTCGGTGGAGTACTACAAGGATGCTGCAATCTGCTCTACCGCTGAGCTAATGGCTCGTACTTAGCTGTCATCTTGGCGACGCTTTTTATAATATCATATAGTTTTATAAAAGCGCAATAACTTTTTCACAAAAAAATTTTTTCAAAGAAAACTCGGCAGGATGTGCCTGATTCCTAGACTGCAGGCGCCCATTGGAGGATTTCATTCCCCAAGTTCACAATTTAATTGTTTTTACCCAAAAAATCAGAAAAAGCCCTAATTCTCATTAGGGCTTTCCATTCAAGTATTAGTTCTGTCTCCAAGGGCTGCGGACTACATTTGTTTGCGTACGATCAGGTCCTACAGAGAAGATGGATAACGGGATGCCTGTCAGCTGAGATACGCGCTCAAGATAATGGCGGGCATTAACCGGAAGCTCGTCCAGTGATTTGCAGCCTGTGATGTCTTCTGTCCAGCCTGGAAGCTCTTCAAATACCGGTTCACATTCAGCCAATACTTTTAAGCTTGCTGGGAATTCTTCAATAACTTCACCGTTTTGGCGGTATGCTACACAGATTTTCAGGGTTTCAATGCCTGTTAATACATCGATGGAGTTAAGAGAAAGATCTGTAATTCCGCTGACGCGTCGGGCATGACGGACAACCACGCTGTCAAACCAGCCAACACGGCGGGCACGGCCAGTAGTTGTACCATATTCACGGCCTACTTCACGGATCTGGTTTCCAATTTCGTTATCAAGCTCTGTCGGGAATGGACCGTCTCCAACTCGGGTCGTATAAGCCTTTGAAACACCGACAACATGTTTAATTTTTGTTGGTCCTACGCCAGAGCCGATTGTTACACCGCCAGCTACCGGGTTGGATGACGTAACAAATGGGTAAGTACCCTGGTCGATATCAAGCATAACACCTTGTGCACCTTCAAATAAAACACGGCGGCCTTCGTCTAATGCATCATTTAACACTACTGATGTGTCGCATACATGATGTTTGATCTGCTGCCCATAATCATAGTATTCGTCTAGAATGTCTTCCATTTTGAATCCTTCCGTTTCATAGAAGCGCTCAAGCAGGCGGTTCTTCTCTTCAAGGTTACGCGCCAGCTTTTCTTCAAAAACTTCGCGGTCAAGAAGATCTGCGATTCGAATGCCATTACGGGCTGCTTTATCCATATAAGCAGGGCCAATTCCTTTTTTGGTTGTACCAATCTTGTTGGCGCCTTTACGCTCTTCTTCCACTTCATCAAGCTTCAGATGATATGGTAGGATGACATGGGCGCGATTACTGATGCGCAGGTTTTCAGTTGTAACACCTTTATCATGAAGATATGCCAGTTCTTTCACAAGCGCCTTCGGATCGACTACCATACCATTTCCAATGGTACAAATCTTATCGCTATAGAATATTCCAGAAGGAATTAAGTGAAGCTTATATGTTTCACCGTTAAACTTGATTGTATGACCAGCATTGTTTCCGCCTTGATAACGTGCAATTACTTCAGCATTTTCAGAAAGAAAGTCTGTAATCTTTCCTTTCCCTTCATCTCCCCACTGTGTTCCAACAACTACTACTGATGACATTAAAAAAGCACCTCCGGGAATCCCATGGTTTTAAAATTTCTATAAATTCATTTTTAATTAAGTAACTCATTTCAACCACTTTAGTTTATCAAGATGCAGTGTGATAGTCAATAAAACACGAACGATTTTAACAAAAATATAAAAATATGTTCGTAAAACCATGAAAATATGAAAATAAGAATAAGAAAAGCGCAAGGCGCCTTGTCCACGAAGGAACGTAGACTAAGAGCACCGCGTCCTGTGGCAACGTCTGCATGACCGCATCCCCAAGAGCGCAACAAGACAAACTTGTGACCTTGAGGGAGTGGGCTGGAGCATTAGATGAAGTTCAAAGTTTTATACTTTCTTACTCTGTAAAAAAGAGGGCTTGCAGCACAGCTGCAGGCCCTCTTTATGCACCAGGCGGAGCAAAAGAATCGTCAAAGCGTTTCTCTAAGTTTACGAATTTATTATACTCCTTAACAAATGCCAGCTGAACAGTTCCAACCGGGCCGTTACGCTGCTTTGCAATAATAATTTCAATGATATTTTTATCCTCGGACTCTTTATCATAATAGTCATCACGGTATAAGAATGCCACAATATCGGCATCCTGCTCGATACTTCCTGATTCACGAATATCCGACATCATCGGACGCTTGTCCTGGCGCTGTTCCACTCCACGTGATAGCTGAGATAGTGCGATAACAGGAACATGAAGTTCACGGGCTAATTGTTTAAGGGAGCGAGAGATTTCAGATACTTCCTGTTGGCGATTTTCTCCAGAACGTCCGCTTCCAAGAATTAACTGCAAGTAGTCTATCAGGATCATGCCAAGCCCATGCTCCTGCTTTAAACGGCGGCACTTAGAGCGAATATCTGTGATTCTGACACCTGGGGTATCGTCAATAAAAATCCCTGCATTTGATAAGCTTCCCATCGCCATGGTCAGCTTCCCCCAGTCCTCGTCCGTCAGGGAACCAGTACGAAGCCTTTGTGCATCAATATTTCCTTCTGCACAAAGGATACGCATGACAAGCTGTTCGGCGCCCATCTCCAGACTAAAGATTGCAACGTTTTCTCCGGTTTTCATTGCAACATTTTGTGCGATATTCAGAGCGAATGCAGTTTTCCCCACGGAAGGGCGGGCACCCACTATAATGAGGTCATTTCGCTGGAAGCCGGCTGTAATATGATCCAGCTCGGCAAACCCAGTCGCGATTCCTGTAACTTCACCTTTATGGTTATGCATTTCCTCGATATTATCGTAGGTCCTGACAAGAACATCCTTAATATTATGAAAGGCACCAGCGTTTTTGCGCTGTGCTACCTCCATGATATTTTTCTCAGCTTCTCCCAATAGGACTTCCACTTCATCTTCACGGCTATAACCGTCTTGTGCAATATCTGTAGCTGTTCGGATCAAACGGCGAAGCAATGATTTTTCTTCGACGATTTTAGCATAATACTCGATATTTGCAGCAGTTGGAACGGATCCCGCCAGCTCACTCAAATAGCTGACTCCTCCAGTATCCTCCAGCAGTTTCGCTGCACTGAGTTCTTCTGTCACTGTGATTAAGTCAACCGCTTTTCCCAGATCACTCAGCTTGAGCATCACATTGAAAATCTTCTGGTGTGCCGCCCGGTAAAAGTCTTCTGGTATTAATATCTCTGATGCTTGTGTAAGAGAGGAGGGTTCAAGAAAGATTGCCCCAAGCACTGCCTGTTCCGCTTCAATATTTTGAGGCGGGAGCCGATCCGCAAATAAATCACTCATCTATTGAGACCTCCTTAATATAAAAGCATGAATCAATCTATAGTTATATAAAAATCTTTAGATTTCCTTTAAAAAATGTGACCAGCAAAAACTGATCACATTTTTAATCAACCCTTTTATTTTAACATGTTTGCAGGCAAAATCTACTTCCAATATTAGTTTATATACAGGAAGATTAGTTCGCTTCTTTAACATGCACGTTTAATGCTGCCATTACTTCTGTGTGAAGTTTAACCGGGACCTTCGTGTATCCAAGAGAACGGATCGCATCATCCATTTCAATTTTACGCTTATCAATTTTGATGCTGTGCTTCTTTTGGAGTTCTTCTGCAATTTGCTTGCTTGTGATGGAGCCGAATAAGCGTCCGCCCTCACCAGCTTTTGTAGTAATCTCAACCGTCAGCTTCTCCAGTGTTTCTTTCAGCTTTTTTGCTTCAGCCAGCTCTTCTGCAGCAAGCTTTTCTTCTTTTTTCTTTTGTGCATTCAGGCTGCTGACATTAGACTGGTTTGCTTCAAGAGCCAGCCCTTGTTTAATCAAGAAATTATGTGCATAGCCGTCTGCCACGTTTTTTACTTCGCCTTTTTTCCCTTTGCCTTTAACGTCTTTTAAAAAAATCACTTTCATTCCTTTTTTCTCCCTTCAAGATATTCATCTATAGCCATTTTTAAGCGGATCTCGACATCATCAAGCGTCGCATCATGAAGCTGTGTGGCAGCATTCGTTAAGTGCCCTCCGCCTTCAAGGTTCTCCATAATCACCTGAACGTTGATATCCCCGAGGGAACGAGCGCTCACACCAATCAAATTCTCAGAGCGGTTTGAAATAACAAAGGAAGCTATGACACCGTCCATTGTCAGCAATGTATCAGCAGTCTGCGCAATCAGCACCTGATCAAATACCTGCTCTGGCTGTCCTTTGGATATGGCAATGCCCTCACGGTAAAATTGAACCGTCTCAATTAGCTTTGCTCGCTTGATATATGTGTCTACATCCTCTTTTAAAAATTTTTGGACGAGAACGGTATCTGCACCCTGTCCACGAAGATAGGAGGCCGCATCAAATGTCCTGGAGCCGGTTCTAAGGGAAAAACTCTTCGTATCGACAATGATGCCGGCCAGCAGCGCTGTTGCTTCCAGCATTTCAATTTTCCCGTTTTTCGGCTGATATTCCAGAAGCTCAGTTACAAGTTCTGCCGTTGAGGATGCATACGGCTCCATATAAACAAGCAGAGGGTTATGAATAAATTCTTCTCCCCGGCGATGATGGTCGATAACCACGACATGCTCGATTTTATGAAGCAATTTTTCCTCAATGACCAAGGAGGGCTTATGGGTGTCTACCACTACAAGAAGTGTATCATCAGTGGATATTTCCAATGCCTGTTCAGGTGTAATGAATTTTGAAAAAAGTTCTTCATTCTTCTCAATTTCCTTCATCATTCTTTTGACACCTGTATCCAATTCATTGAAATTCAAAACCACATAGCCTTCACGCTGGTTCATCCGTGCTACCTTCTGAATGCCAATGGCTGCCCCAATGGCATCCATATCCGGGCCTTTGTGACCCATTATCATTACTTTGTCACTCTCTGAGATAAGTTCTTTTAAAGCATGCGAGATGACCCGTGCTCTGACTCTGGTCCGTTTTTCCACCGGATTGGTTTTTCCTCCGAAGAACTTAACTTTTCCATTTGTCTGCTTTATCGCTACTTGGTCGCCGCCACGGCCCAAAGCCAAATCAAGGCTTGACTGGGCCAGTGAACCCAGCTCCGGAAGAGAGGAAACCCCTGTTCCTACACCAACACTTAACGTAAGAGGTACATTTTGTTTAGATGTTGTTTCCCGAACATCATCGAGAATAGTGAACTTTCCTTTTTCAAGAAGCTGCAGAATGTGTTCATTAAAGACTGCAATGAATCTTTCAGATGACACCCGTTTCATGAAAACGCCATTATCCTGTGCCCACTTATTTAAAATCTGTGTAACAAGGCTGTTTAGGCTGCTTTTTGTTTGATCATCCATGCCTTGTGTCATTTCGTCATAATTGTCGAGGAAGATGAAGGCAATTACTGTTCTTTCTTCCTGATACAATTTTTCAATTTCAGTCTGTTCCGTGACATCAAAAAAGTATAAAAGACGTTCTTCAGGCTTATGAATGACCCGGAACTTTCGGTCATGAAGTGTTATAATTTCTGTTTCCACTTCTTGTTTAATAAGTGGAACAAGCGAATCCGCGACATCATAAAGTGATCTTCCGACTAGCGTATCTTCATCGAAGCAAGATGCTAAAAAGGGATTGGTCCATTCAACATAGAAGTCATCATTAATCAGCATGATTCCAATCGGCATTTCCATCAGAGCTTCTTCGCCAACTTTTTTTACCCGGTAAGATAGGGTAGAGATGTATTCTTCCGTTTCCTTTCTTTGCTTTTTATCAGCCCGAAAAAAATAGTAGTAAGGAAGGATGGCTAGAAACAGTCCTAGTAGTGCAAAAAGCCAATTATAATACGCCAATATACCGATAAGCACCACTGTTATGCCCATCAATCCAAATAAGGAATAGCGCATGGACCGCTTTTCTAAGTACGAAGGCATGTTTTCAGCTCCTAAACAGTAGTGTTGTTCATCGCTTTTTTCCTAATCTTTGCCTTAAATCAAATCCTAAGTCAATTATACCTAATATCCTCACAATATAAAGAAGAAATGGAATTAGAAATGTAAATACAGTTGCGATAACTGGCACAGCCTTTGGAAATCCTTTTAAATGGCTGAAAAAGAATATAAATGCCAGACCTTGAATGACCATAAACAGCTGCAGGATAAATGCGATATTGACAAGTGCCAGAAACCAATAGCTTCCTTCAGCGGGATTAAGAATAAACGATGCGACAGTCACAATGAGATAATACCATAAGATGCTTTTTGGCAGGTTCATTTCCCTAAATGGCTTCCAATTCTCAACTTGAATGCCAAACCTTTTGGCAATTGGAAATGATACCAATTGAATAAGAAAAACAGAGATAACCGCCGTCATCACAAAAAGGCTCGGGGTTAATGTTTCAATCATTTTCAAACCAGCTGTAAACTGTTCCATGACCCTGTCATCCATATTCTGGCCCATGCCTTCCAGCATTGCTTTAGAGATGGAAATGGACTCTTCCATAAGCCCAATGCCTTCTTTTATAAAATTCACATTAAACAAAGCTGCAGCTGCAGCATACTGGAGCAGCAAACTTGCCAGAAATACAAGCGTTCCCGCAATAAAAGAATATGTTCTTCCTTTTTGCTCCCTGATAAAATCACCGATGACTGTTCCGGTAAGTCCAAATGTCAATGCAAGAGGAATCGCTGCAATCGATCCAAAAATCAAAGAAAGCAGGACACCGCCAGTTAAAAATACTGCGGAACCCCTCCGATTATTTTTTGCAGCAAACATAATAAACGGAAGAGCTAAAAAGAAGATTGAAACCGTACCGAGGACCGGCACATATAAGGAAATCAGAAGTAGCACTGCAAATACAGCTAAAAGCACTGCTCCTTCTGTTAATTTATGTACATTATTCATTCCTACACCCCTCAAACTGCGTATCCAAAAAGACGGTAAAGTTCGCTATTCCCGTTTTTTGAACCAATCCCATAAATGTCAACTCATAAGATCTATTCTAGCTAGTATTAAAGACAGGTTCAACCTTGCTGTTTGCACAGCAATCAGAAGAGCTGTCCTTCCTTAGTTTAATCAAAAAAGACGGGGTGCTAAACATTTTGAAAACGAATAAGAAAAGCGCGGGGCGCCTTGACCACCCCCGACAAGCACAAGACGAGTCTCTCGAAAGGCATTCTTTGCCTTTTTGGGAGGCTCAGCTAGTGACCTCGAGGGGGTAGCTTGACAGTTATCTAAGTTCAAAGGGATATAAATTCTGATATTATAAAAAAGACACCGGAAACCGGCGTCTTTTCATTTTATTATTATTCACCTGAAACGTATGGCAGTAATGCCATTTGGCGCGCACGCTTAATAGCAATCGTTAATTTACGTTGATATTTAGCGTTAGTGCCAGTTACACGACGTGGTAAAATCTTACCGCGCTCAGAGATGAATTTTTTTAGAAGATCCACATCTTTGTAGTCGATGTGAGTGATTCCGTTTGCAGTGAAATAGCAAACCTTGCGACGTTTTGCACGTCCGCCTCTGCGTCCTCCAGCCATGGTCATTTACCTCCTTTAGCATTTTTATTATATAGATCCGTTCATAATCAAGCGCTATTAGAATGGCAGGTCGTCATCGGAAATATCGATTTGGCCGTCATTTGCGAATGGATCCTGATCCACACGGGTATAGCCGCCCTGATTACGATTATCCTGGCGTTGATTCTGATTGCTGTTATTTCCAAATGGGAAATCCTGATCTCTTGGGGCGCCGTAGTTCGGGTTGTTGCCGCCCTGGCCGCCAGAACTGTTCTTCGGCTCCAGGAATTGCACACTCTCTGCCTGGACTTCTGTCACGTAAACACGCTTTCCGTCCTGGCCTTCATAGCTGCGGGATTGAATTCGGCCGTCTACACCAGCGAGGCTTCCTTTTTTAAGGAAATTCGCTACGTTTTCAGCAGGCTTTCTCCATACCACACAGTTGATAAAGTCTGCCTCCCGCTCACCCTGCTGATTCGTAAAAGTACGATTCACTGCAAGAGTGAAGGAAGCGACAGGCACTCCGTTCGGGGTATACCGCAAATCAGGATCCTTTGTCAAACGTCCGACAAGAACAACACGGTTCATCATCAGAATCAACTCCTCTCGGTAAAAATGTCTTTATCTATTATTTCTCGTTTTTAACAACAATGTAACGGATGATGTCTTCGCTGATTTTAGCTAAACGAGTGAACTCGTCAACTGCTTTTGCTTCAGCATTAACGTTCATTAGCTGGTAGTAGCCATCGCGGAAATCATTGATTTCGTATGCAAGGCGACGCTTACCCCAATCCTTTGATTCAGAAACCTCCGCACCATTATCAGTTAAGATTGTGTTGAAACGTTCAACAAGGGCTTTTTTAGCCTCATCTTCAATGTTTGGGCGGATGATGTACATAACTTCGTACTTTCTCATCACTTTCACCTCCTTTTGGTCTAACGGCCCTTCAAAAGGGCAAGGAGCAATATATTCATTACTCACAAGTTGAAATTATAGCACATTAATTGTGCAAAAGCAATAACGCTAGAAGTAAATACTAGATGGAAGATTCTTTGAAGGCGAGTTTCTTTCGGGAGTAATTTGTCTGCACATAAAATTTTTTCTCTAAGTTTGAATTTTTCTCTGCAGATCGTTTCGTTTTTTCAGCACTTGCCGTATGTAATTTAAAGTCCTTTTAAGCAAGATAATCCCATTAAAACCAAAAAAAAGAGCTCTTTCAAAGTCAATCTCAGGTCTTCACTTGCTATATCGGTCAATTTCACCAGTTTATCGGTCAGATTTCTTTTTTATCGGTCACTTTACTAAAATATCGGTCAAAATCCCAGGTTTATCGGTCACTTTTCCAATATATCGGTCACTCCGCGTGAAATCAATTTCATACTGTCAGCATAGTGAAAAACAAAAAGAACCCCTATAAATAGGAGTTCCCTGCAAGTTAAACGTTAAAGCGGAAGTGCATGACATCTCCATCTTTAACAATATATTCTTTCCCTTCAAGGCGGACTTTTCCTGCTTCTTTCGCAGCTGTCATGCTTCCTGCAGCCACAAGATCGCCATAGGAAACCGTTTCTGCACGGATAAAGCCTTTTTCAAAGTCTGAGTGAATAACTCCAGCGCATTGAGGAGCTTTCATGCCTTTGCGGAATGTCCAGGCACGGACTTCCTGAACACCGGCTGTAAAGTAGGTAGCCAGTCCAAGAAGGTTGTAAGCAGCTCTGATCAGCTGGTCAAGACCAGATTCTTCGATGCCAAGCTCCTGAAGAAACATTTCTTTTTCTTCCCCTTCAAGCTCAGCAATTTCAGATTCGATTTTCGCACAAATCACGATTACTTCCGCATTATCCTTTGCGGCAAATTCTCTAACCTTCTGCACATACTCATTAGATGAAGGATCTGCCACATCGTCTTCGCTTACGTTTGCAACGTAAAGGACAGGCTTGATTGTCAGCAGATGAAGACCTTTTACAAGCTTCATTTGCTCCTCAGTAAATTCAACTGTACGTGCCGGTTTGTCTGCTTCGAACGCTTCTTTTAATTTTTCCAGAATTTCAAGCTCAAACACAGAATCTTTATCTTTTTGCTTAGCCAGCTTGCTTACGCGGCCAATTCGCTTTTCAACAGATTCAAGGTCAGCCAGAATCAATTCCAGGTTGATGACTTCAATATCATCGATTGGATCTACTTTACCTGAAACATGTGTAATATTGTCATCCGCAAAGCAGCGGACAACCTGGCAGATGGCATCTACTTCACGGATATGGGATAGGAATTTATTTCCAAGTCCTTCCCCTTTGCTAGCACCCTTAACAATGCCTGCGATGTCCGTAAACTCAAAAGCTGTTGGCACAGTTTTTTTCGGCTGAACCAATTCAGTTAATTTATTCAAACGGTGGTCAGGCACTTCAACAATTCCCACATTCGGATCAATTGTACAGAACGGGTAGTTCGCAGACTCCGCTCCTGCCTGGGTAATTGCATTAAACAGTGTAGACTTCCCGACATTCGGCAAACCTACGATCCCAGCTGTTAAAGCCATCCAAGTCACTCCTCAATGTTTTAAAATATCATCTATAAAAAATCCGATTCATCCTATTTTGAACAAGCCTCTAACAATTATAGATATTCACCCCGGAAAAGTAAAGACAACTAGAAAAGTCCAGCACCAGCGCATCAATATGAAAAGCGCAGGGCGCCTTGCCTACGAAGGAACGCAGACTAAGAGCGCCACGTCCTGTGGCAACGTCTGCATGACCTCCATCCTGGGGGCCTCAAGCACAAGTCGAGCCTCAGTTATCTAAGTTCAAAGGGATATAAATTCTGATATTACAAGAAAGATGCCAGGCATCTATACCATTCTGCAATAAATTGGTATAGGTGCCTGGCACCCATTACATTTTCTCAATATTCACAAGGCAGCTGACGATGCGAACTCACACCTTCCGCCCGGTGTACAGTTTAGCTCCATTTTCTTTGAAGCCAGCAGCATTTGGGGCAGAAATGCATGTTAGTCCGTGCTGCATTTCTGCCCCAAATGCGCGCTTAGACCCTCATCTCCCTGATTTCAGTCTATCAAAAATTATTCCTCGTGCTTAACAAGAATCTTCTTCATTTTGCGGGAAAATTCCCTACGCGGGATCATGACGCTGTGCCCGCATCCTTCGCATTTAATTCTGATATCTGCACCCATTCTGATAATCTTCCAGCGGTTGGCACCGCATGGATGCGGCTTCTTCATTTCAACAATGTCATGTAAATCAAATTCTTTTTGTTCCATTTTCATCCCTCCGAATTCAGTTTTTGCTTATTGGCTGCAGGCACTTCCTCATTCCGTGTATACATAACAAGACGCGGAAATGGAATCTCAATGCCCTTTTCATCTAAACAAAGCTTGATTTCCTTCCTCAGCTGGCGTGCGATATAAAAATGCCTCATTGGCAAAGTTTCCGATACTACCCTAAGCACCACATCTGAAGCAGCGAGGTTCTGGATGCCGAGAATTTCCGGCGGCTTGACCATATCTTCATATTTTTCGGGAAGCTTTTGAAATAACTCCTGGAGCACTTTCTCCGCTTTTACAATATCTCCTTCATAAGCAATACTGACGTCCACAAAAGCGACGCTATTATTTAAGGAAAAGTTGGTTACCTGCAAGATGCTTCCATTCGGAAGAATATGAATCTCGCCGGTCCAGCTTTTAATTTTTGTCGTCCGAAGGCCAATCTCTTCAACCGTTCCTTCAAATTGATCAATTCGGATATAATCCCCAACCGAGAATTGATCTTCAAAAATTATAAAAAATCCGGTAATGATATCTTTAACTAGGCTCTGTGCACCAAAACCCACTGCCAGCCCAACAATACCAGCCCCAGCTAAAAGAGCTTTTACATCAATGGTCAGCACCGATAAAATCATGATGGCTGCAACAAAAAACACAACATAAGTAAGGATATTTTCCAGCAGTTTCAGCAGGGTAGCTTCACGTCGCTCTGAGATCCTCAGCTTCGAAGGTGTTCTTACTTTAAAAATATTCCGGATGGCCAGCTTGCCGATCCTGATTAAAATACTCGTAAGTATTAATATGGCAATAACCTTAAGAAAGCCTTCCCCAATTGCTGCCCATGTTTGTTCATTCGAGAGCTTATCTATCATACTGTTAATCAGATTTTCAATATAACTCATGGTTTCACCTGCTTCTTTTCTTGTGAATGTAATTAAGAAAGCAACTAATTTATCTATCCTCAGCCAAGCAATAGGCTTTTATTGGCTTGAAGAAATTATACTGCATCTCCCCTCGCAGTGCGAATCCCTATTTAAACAGTATTAGTTTATCAATTTTCCATTATGCTTTACAGTAATTTGTTTTAGTAAAAATGAGCCAAGCTATCACCCGAGTCATTGTTTAATCATTAAATATTACAGGTATGTATAGATTACAAAAATTTTCCGTATACTATTAAAAACGTTCTGATAATAAAAACTTCATTCACATAATCTCATCACTTTGAACCATGGCAAGGACTAAAGAGGGAGTGGGACCTAAATGAATTTCAAACCTAATTTGTTTGACAAAAAAGGCGGTGCTTCTGCCAGAATATCGCACGAAGAAACAAACTCTGCTGCAATATTGGCCGCTGAACTGAAAAACATATTGCCTTCAGGCATTGGAAGCCGGCCCATCGTTTTTGTCTGCATCGGTACAGACCGGTCTACAGGCGATTCATTAGGTCCGCTTGTCGGCACGTTCCTTGAGGAAAAGGCCATTTCCGCCTTCCATGTTTACGGGACATTGGAAGATCCTATCCATGCAGTAAATCTGGAGGAAAAGCTGAACGAGATCAAAAAGAAGCATTTCAATCCTTATATCATAGGAATCGACGCATGCCTTGGACGCCTAAAAAGTGTGGGAGTCATTCAAATAGGAGAAGGTCCTGTAAAACCAGGTGCCGGAGTCAATAAAGACTTGCCTGAGGTAGGGCATATGCATATTACCGGAATTGTGAACGTAAGCGGATTTATGGAGTTTTTTGTCCTCCAAAATACAAGGCTAAACCTTGTTCTAAAAATGGCCAAAACTATTGCCAATGGGATCTATGAAGCAAGCCTTGCCCATCAATCAGCACCAGCATGGCCAGCATTCAAGTGGGAGCTGAAACGTGAACAAACCCCTTAATAGTAAGTCAGCCATGGAGCATCCGCTTCCATGGCTTTTTTGCTGCAGTTTATTCATTGAACAACAGGTGAATGCTTCCGAACTCCTTCGGAAGGTATTCAGAATATCTTTTACAAAAAGCATTTTCATAAATCTTATTGTATCTTAATAACGTAGTTTAAATTGCTGAGTTGATTGGAGCGGAGGGCACTTGATCCTCGAAAATGCTGGCGCATTTCCTTCGTGCGGTGTTCATTCGAGGAAGCTTATTCAATGTCCTGCGGGAGGAGAGGGAAGTGGGAGACCCCACAGGCAAAGCCGAGGAGGCTCGCATTCCTTCCCGCGGAAAGCAAGTGCCTGGAGCGGAATTCAACGGGCTGAATTTATAAGAAAAAACACCCTCTATGAGAAAAGAGCCTTAAAAGTAAATCCCATAAAAATAGATTACAGAAACGATGACTCCTGTCACCAAGATTCCCGGCAACAGGTTGGCAACCCTGATTTTTGTAATGCCGGTTAAATTTAGGCCAATAGCAAAAATCATAATGCCGCCTGTAGCAGTCATTTCCTTAATAAAACGATCCATCAGCACCTGTGGGACGAACCGGTCAATCTGAGTAGCAAAAAGAGCAATCAATCCTTCATACAGCATGACCGGAAAAGCAGAAAAAAGAACCCCGATTCCGAGCGTAGTAGTAAGGATTAAGGAGGTAAAGCCGTCAATAATCGATTTGGTATAAAGGACCGAATGGTCTCCTCGAATCCCGCTGTCAAGCGCTCCTATAATAGCCATGGCACCGATGACAAATATGAGTGTAGCGGTAACAAATCCTTGCGAAATGCTTCCTTCGCCTTTGGATCCTATTCTTTTCTCCAGCCAGTTGCCAAGGCTGTTCAATTTATCTTCCAGTTCAAAGTATTCACCAACAACAGTTCCAAAAACAAGGCTTAAAATAACCACGAGGAAATTCTCGCTCTTAAATCCCATCTGAAGGCCAAGTACCATTACAGCCAGGCCGATAGCATACATCACCGTTCCTTTCATATTTTCAGGAATGCGATGAAGCAATTTTCCCAAAAAGGTTCCGATAATAATTAACAACCCATTCACAAGCGTACCAAGCAGAAACATACTCTTCACCTTATCTATTATTATTTCGTATTACGAATGATTTCTAATTACATTATCACGAAACATACGTATTCACAATCTTTTTTAATCCTCGTAAAAAAATAAACCATCTTGAAGATGGCTTAAGAATGGGTATCCAAGAGTTCGATGATCCGTTCCAAATCCTCTTTTGAGAAAAATTCAATTTCAATCTTTCCTTTGTTTTTGGATTGCTTAATGTGGACACTCGTTCCAAACCGTTCTCTTAGTGAAGATTCACGTTCTTTAAGGAATAAATCCTTCTGCACCTTCGGCTTTTTCGTTTCACGTGAAACATCATTGAGCTGCTGGATCAGTTTCTCCAGCTGGCGGACATTGAGGCCTTCTTTAACCGTCTTTTCAACAACGGCCGGCAGCTTTTCTTTCTTTCTTAATCCAAGCAGCGCCCGTCCATGACCCATAGAGATTTTCCCATCGGATATCAGTTCCTGAATTTTAGGCGGAAGGGAAAGGAGACGGATATGATTCGCAATATGAGGCCTGCTTTTCCCAAGCCGTTTGGCCAGCTCCTCTTGTGTCACTGTCAGCTTATCCATTAAAAGCTGGTATGCAGCAGCTTCCTCAATAGGTGTTAAGTCTTCACGCTGCAGATTTTCAAGGACAGCCAGCTCCATCATCTGCTGTTCATTTAACTCTTTGACCACAACAGGAACTGTCACCATACCAGCTTCTTTTGCTGCCCGGAAACGCCTTTCACCGACAACAATTTCATATCCCTTTATGCTTTTTCGGACAATGATTGGCTGAAGAATGCCATGTTCAACGATGGATTGCTTTAATTCCTCAATGGCTTCCTTTCCAAATATTTTCCGCGGCTGATAAGGATTCGGACGAAGTTCCTTGATTTGAACTTCTTTTACCGTTTCTTGTTTTTCTTCTTCCATGTTATTAAAAAAGGCGTTCAGACCTTTGCCTAAACCTTTAGCCATTTGAATTCACTTCCTTTGCCAATTCTAAATATACTTCAGCTCCGCGTGACTTCGGATCGTAAGTAATAATAGGTTCACCATGGCTCGGAGCTTCGCCTAACCGCACATTGCGGGGAATAATGGTTTTATATACTTTATCCTGGAAGTACTTCTTAACCTCTTCAATGACCTGTATGCCCAGGTTTGTACGTGCATCAAACATGGTCAGCAAAACGCCCTCAATTTTCAAATCATGGTTCAAATGCTTTTGCACCAATCGCACTGTATTTAAAAGCTGGCTTAAGCCTTCAAGTGCATAATACTCGCATTGTACTGGTATGATGACTGCATCCGAAGCAGTCAGCGAGTTAATGGTTAAAAGCCCCAGCGAAGGAGGACAATCGATGATAATATAATCGAAGGCTGATTTTACTTCTTCCAACGCCCTCTTTAATCTTACTTCTCTTGATATGGTGGGAACTAGTTCAATTTCTGCACCAGCCAGCTGAATCGTAGCAGGAATCGCAAATAAATTTTCAACCGATGTCGGCTTGATTACCTTTGATGCTTCCACATCGTCAACAATTACATCATAAATACATTGATCAACATCAGCCTTTTCAATGCCAATCCCGCTTGTTGCATTCCCCTGGGGATCAATATCAACCAAAAGCACTTTTTTTCCTATGTATGCCAAGCATGCGCCCAGATTGACGGAAGTAGTTGTTTTGCCCACTCCGCCTTTTTGGTTCGCAACAGCTAGAATCTTACCCACGGTGTCACCTGCTTTCATCAAAAAATTACAATCTATCTATCTGTTCATCTATCATTCTTGTTCAATCACGTAGTCTATTTTATCACGAAAAAGGGAACAGAATTATTTTTTTGTTAAAAATAAGAAGATTCTAACAGTCTTTTGGTATGAAAGGAGGATGATACCTTCTGGAAATAAAAAACGCGCGAAAAAACAGGAGGGCACCCGCTTTATTCCCGCGTTTAGATGAATTACTTCTTTTTAGGGATTTTAATTGTAATTTGGTAGAATTCATCAAATTCTTCTTCTTCTGAATCAAGATTAATGCCACTGTCAGATACCATAGAAAGAGATTGGCGGATCGTGTTGACCGCGATTCTCATATCCTTGCTGAAAGCTTTTCGCTTTGGCTTCGGCTTTGGATTTTTTTGTTCGAGAATCTTTACGACCCGATCTTCCGTCTGCTTAACATTCAGATTTTTTTCCACAATTTCCTGAAGCAATGCAACCTGCTTTTCAGGATCTTTTAAGGGAATAAGTGACCGCGCATGCCGTTCAGTAATGGATTTGCTTAATAATGCATCCTGTACAGGCTGAGGCAACTTTAACAGCCGAAGCTTGTTTGCAACAGTTGATTGCCCTTTTCCGAGGCGCTGAGCCAAAGCCTCCTGTGTAAGATTATGCAATTCCAGCAGCTTCCCATAGGCAAAAGCCTCTTCAATCGGCGATAATTCTTCCCTTTGGAGGTTTTCAATCAGTGCAACCGAAGCGGTTTCCGTATCACTGAGGTTCTTTACGATTGCCGGAGCCTCTTCCCATCCAAGCTTTTTCATGGCACGGTATCTGCGTTCACCCGCAATGATTTCAAACTGGCCATCTTCAAACTCCCGTACAACAATCGGCTGGATGATTCCATGTGTATGGATGGTTCTAGAAAGTTCTTCTATCTTTTCCTCATCAAACACCGTTCTTGGCTGAAAACGGTTGGGAACAATTTTATCAATAGGTATTTTCTTAACTTCTTCTTTTTCGCTTAAGTCTTCCATATCCAATTGTTCTTCTGCTGTTTTTTCTGCTGTAACTTGTTCTTCCTTTTCGCCTAGGCCAAAAAAGCGTGAGAAAGAATGCTTCATCACCCTGCACCACCTTTACGAAACTCCCTATTACATATTCTCTATAATCATGACATTTCCTGCCGGACTGTAACAATATAATATTTGGTAAAGATATGCCAACCTAAACTATTATGTCATATATTGCGGAAATGCGCACCCTACTCAATAGGTGTTTTATTGGGAGTACCCGGCTTTCTTGGATACTTTTTAGGTGTGCTTTTTTCTTTTTTAATAATTATAATGTTGCGCTCGCTTTCTTCCTCTGGCAAAGAAAAAGTATGGGAATCAACGAGTTTTCCGCCTAATACTGCTATCGCCTTTTGGCCGGCTTCGAGTTCTTCCTTTGCACTTGCACCCTTCATGGCAACAAATGTTCCTTCTTGTTTAGCCAGCGGCAAACAAAGCTCGCTCAGTACTGACAATCTGGCAACAGCCCTCGCTGTCACAACATCAAAAGACTCACGGTATTCCTTGTTCTGCCCAAAGGCTTCCGCACGGTCATGGATAAACTGGACCTTTTCTAATTCCAGCACTTTAGCCAAGTGCTCAAGAAATCCAATTCGTTTATTTAATGAGTCAACGATTGTAATATGTAATTCCGGGAATGCAATTTTGATCGGAATGCTTGGAAAACCTGCACCCGCACCGACATCACAGACTTTAAGCGGAAGAGTAAAATCAAAATAGAATGCTGCGGTAAGGGAATCATAAAAATGCTTAAGATAAACATCTTCTTTGTCTGTAATGGCTGTTAAATTCATTTTTTCATTCCACTCGACCAAGGTGGAGTAGTATGTTTCATATTGATGTAATTGCCGGGACGAAAGGGAAATCCCCTTCGCCGCCAGCATTTTTGTAAATTGATCTATATTCATGGCAAATCCTTTCCGCTGTGAGACCTGATCAAATGGTTTCCGAACATGGCAAGTTTGCTTTACTCTGCTGATATCTTCGCAATTCTTCCCTGTTCTAGATAAACAAGCAAAATGGAAATATCCGCAGGATTAACTCCGGAAATTCTGGAAGCCTGTGCAATTGATAGCGGCCTAACTTCCTTCAGCTTTTGCTTTGCTTCGGATGCTAGTCCATTAATGGCATCATAATCAATGTTTTCAGGGATCTTTTTGTTTTCCATCTTCTTCAGACGTTCAACCTGCTGAAGAGATTTTTCAATATAGCCTTCATACTTGATTTGGATTTCCACCTGTTCGGTTACATCCGGATCAAGTGTCCCTTCAGCCGGAATAAGCTTTTGAATATGTTCATAAGTCATTTCAGGACGCTTCAGCAAGTCAGATGCCCGAATGCCATCCTTCAGCTCGCTGCCGCCCTGGCTCTTGATCAGTGCCTGCACTTCACTGGCTGGTTTAATAATAATGCCCTGAAGGCGATTTTTCTCTTCTTCAATCGCCTGTTTTTTCACCAGGAACTTTTCATACCGTTCTTCACGAATCAGCCCAACTTTATATCCAAGCTCTGTCAGACGCAAATCGGCATTATCATGGCGAAGAAGCAAACGGTATTCCGCCCTTGAAGTTAATAGGCGGTATGGTTCATTTGTCCCTTTGGTGATTAAATCATCAATTAGCACGCCGATATAAGCATCTGAACGGCTTAGGATGACCTCTTCTTTGCCAATTGACTTTAATCCGGCATTCATGCCTGCCATAAGCCCTTGTCCAGCAGCTTCCTCATAGCCGGATGTGCCATTGATTTGGCCAGCGGTATAAAGATTTTTCACGTTCTTTGTCTCAAGAGTCGGCCAAAGCTGTGTCGGCACAATCGCATCATATTCAATGGCATAGCCTGCACGCATCATCTGAACATTTTCCAATCCAGGAATGGTTCTAAGTATCTTCTGCTGAACATCTTCAGGCAAGCTTGTTGACAGTCCTTGCACATATACTTCCTGTGTATTCCGTCCTTCAGGCTCCAGGAAAATTTGATGGCGGGGCTTATCATTAAAGCGGACAACCTTATCCTCAATGGATGGGCAGTAGCGGGGCCCAGTACCTTTAATCATTCCCGAATACATTGGTGAACGGTGAAGGTTATTGTCAATTAAAGTATGCGTCTCTTCATTCGTATAAGTCAGCCAGCATGGCAGCTGATCCGTAATATACTTTGTTGTTTCATATGAAAAAGCTCTTGGTACATCATCGCCTGGCTGTATTTCCGTCTTGCTGTAATCGATGGAATGACTGTTTACTCGCGGAGGAGTCCCTGTTTTGAAGCGCACCAATTCAAATCCAAGCTCCTGCAGGTGTTCAGAAAGCTTTATAGAGGGCTGCTGATTATTAGGACCGCTGGAGTACTTAAGTTCTCCAAGGATAATCTCTCCTCTTAGGAATGTTCCGGTTGTAATGACAACCGTTTTCGAAGAATAAACAGCACCTGTCTGTGTCATAACGCCCTTGCATTCTCCATTTTCTACCATCAGACGCTCCACCATTCCCTGAATCAGCGTCAGGTTCGGTTCATTTTCCAAGGCCTTTTTCATCTCATGCTGATACGTGAATTTATCAGCCTGGGCTCTTAATGCACGAACTGCAGGCCCTTTCCCTGTATTCAGCATGCGCATCTGAATATGGGTCTTATCAATGTTCTTGCCCATTTCACCGCCTAGCGCATCGATTTCCCTTACAACAATCCCCTTAGCAGGTCCACCTACAGAAGGATTGCAAGGCATAAAGGCTACCATATCTAAATTTATCGTAATCATTAATGTCTTTGCGCCAAGACGCGCTGAAGCAAGACCTGCTTCAACACCTGCATGTCCGGCTCCGACCACTATGACATCATAACTTCCAGCTTCATAGGTCATGATGCACCCTCCTTACTGCTCAAAAATCCGCTTATTCAGCGTCATTTCCAAAAATTTTTCTATTTCCCTAAGCAAAACTGCGAGAACAACTGATCAATCAAGCTTTCATGGACACTGTCTCCAATAATTTCACCAAGCAGCTCCCATGTCCTCGTTAAGTCAATTTGCACAATGTCGATTGGCGTCCCCATTTCAACGCCTTGCATAGCTTCATCAATTGTATTCAAAGCCTGGTTTAAAAGGGCAATATGGCGGGTGTTTGACACATAGGTCATATCCCCGGCTTCAATGGTTCCTTCAAAGAACAGGGAAGCAATCGCTTCTTCAAGGTCGTCCACTCCTTTATCTTCTAATAAAGAAGTTGTAACGAGCTTATGTTTTTTCGATAGCTCTTTAACACGTTCCATATCGATCTTTTGATCCAGATCCATCTTATTGACGATCACAATCACATCCATGCCTTCGACCGCTTTAAAAATATTTTCATCCTCTGCCGTTAATTCATCCGAATAATTGAGTACCAGCAAAATCAGATCAGCTTCCTTTAAAACCTGTCTGGATTTTTCGACGCCAATCCGTTCAACAATATCCTCCGTCTCCCGGATTCCGGCAGTATCCAGTAATCTTAGCGGAACTCCTCTTACATTAACATATTCTTCAATGACATCCCGGGTTGTACCAGGGATGTCTGTAACGATTGCCTTGTTTTCATGGACCAGACTGTTCAATAATGAAGATTTTCCTACGTTTGGACGTCCGACAATCACAGTTGATAGCCCTTCACGCAAAATTTTCCCCTGCTGGGAAGTTCGGAGGAGCTTTTCAATTTCCTTCTTTACATAAAAAGACTTCTCCATTAGTATATGATGAGTCATTTCCTCTACATCATCATATTCAGGATAGTCAATATTCACTTCCACATGGGCCAAAATTTCCAAAATTTCCTGTCGGAGCTTTTGGATTAGCTTTGAGAGCCGTCCTTCCATCTGTCCCAGAGCCACATTCATGGCACGATCCGTTTTAGCCCGGATCAGATCCATAACTGCTTCGGCCTGTGACAAATCAATTCGGCCATTCAAAAATGCCCGTTTTGTAAATTCACCGGGCTCCGCCAATCGAGCACCATTATTTAATAAGAGCTGTAATACGCGGTTAACCGAAATCAGGCCGCCATGACAGTTAATTTCAATAACATCCTCTTTGGTAAAGGTTTTCGGTCCCTTCATAGCTGAAACCATGACTTCTTCAGCGATCAGTCCTGTTTTTGGATCGATAATATGTCCATAATGGATGGTGTGGGAGGCTGCATCTTTTAAACGTTTACCTCCTGCCCCTCTGAACAAACGATCCGCAATCTCAAAAGCCTGATCGCCGCTTAGTCTGACTATCGCAATTGCCCCTTCGCCCATCGGTGTTGAAATGGCTGCTATTGTGTCAAATTCCACTTTCTTCACCTCTCTTTAACATTTTCTCTCATCGATCTATATATAAAAATAATGATTATATCGATTGCCCAAATTAATAGAATATCATATGCCTATTTTTTATAAAAGCATTCAATCCGCTCAATTTTCTGCTTGTCCACAGGTTGGACTTGTGGATTTTTTTAAAAAAATTATCCACATGCCTCGTATTTAATATGCTCTATTTTAACTTATCCACATGTGAATAACAATAAAACCAAACGAGATTAAATATTTTACCTTGGAATGGCGGTGCTGATTGGTTTTTATATACTTTCCTATTAGTTTCCTCTCCTTGAAGATAAAAAAACTCCCAGTCCTAAAAATGGACTGGGAGTGAATAGTAGCTATCGTGTTCTGGCTGGGGCAATGACAATATGGCGATGCGGGTCATTTCCATCAGAATACGTTTTAATTCTTTTATTGTTAACGAGAGCAGTATGAATGACTTTCCTATCATAGGAAGGCATGGGTTCCAATGAAATTTCTTTACCCGTCTTCAAAGCTTTTTGAGCAAGCCTTTCAGCCAGTTGAATCAGAGTATCCTTGCGTCTTTTCCGGTAATTCTCTGCATCCAGCACTACATTCAGATACTGATCGGAATAGCGGTTAATGACAAGCTGCGTCAAATATTGCAGTGAATTGAGTGTTTGTCCTCTTTTTCCAATTAAAAGAGCAATTTTCTCACCGGATAGAATCAATTGAACATTTTTTCCATCCTTTATTGTCTCAATTTCAATGGACACACCCATTTTTTCACTGATATCCTTGAGGAATTTTTCTGCTTCCTCAATCGGATCGATTTTTTTAACAGCCTTGACCACTGCTGGACGGGAACCAAAAATCCCGAAAATGCCTTTTTTACCTTCATCAACAATTGTGATCTCTGCGCGGTCTTCAGTTGTATTTAATTGAGCTAAAGCTGACTCTACTGCTTCCTTGACGGTCTGTCCTGTAGCAGTTACTTGATTCACTTTTTGGCTCCTCCTGCACTGCCGGCCGCTGCAGCTTTCAGGTCCGGCCCTTTAATAAAATAAGTTTGAACAATCATAAAGATATTACCTACTACCCAGTATAAAGAAAGAGCAGCAGGGAAATTAATGGCGAAAATCACAATCATAATCGGCATAAGATAGAGCATCATTTTCATTTGCGCAGCCATTTGTCCAGTATGCTGAGTGCCGGCCATCATCATTTTTTGCTGAATGAATGTTGTAACACCTGCAATTAATGGCAACAAGTAAATTGGATCCGGAGACCCAAGGTCAAACCAAAGGAAGTTATGGTCTGCAATTTCGCGCGTACGTGTAATCGCATGGTAGAAACCAATCAAAATCGGCATTTGAATGATTAAAGGAAAACACCCTGCAACAGGATTAACTCCATGCTTTTGGAATAACGCCATGGTTTCCTGCTGAAGTTTTTGCTGAGTTTTCTGGTCTTTTGAACTGTATTTTTCACGAAGCTTCTGCATTTCTGGCTGAATCGCCTGCATTGCTTTTGAACTTCTCGTTTGTTTAATCATTAATGGCAAGATGACCAGACGGATAATGATCGTAACGATAATAATTGAAAGACCATAGTCACCTGTGAATTCTGCTACTTTAATAATAAACAGCGAAAGCGGGTAGACAATATACTCGTTCCAAAAGCCCTTGCTTTCAGATGTAATCGGCTGGTTAATCTCTGTACAGCCTGATAATAGCGCTGTTACGAACACTAAACCGATTAATAGGAATATTCGTTTCTTCAACCGTTTTTTCCTCCTTATTGCTCCAGATAAATTAGATAGATTACATTTGCCAGCCCATACAGGACATGCTCATATGTATTTTATTTTATCATCTTTTAAAAGGAAGTGCTTCAAAATATAAAGAACTATAAAACCTATTGGTTTCTAGTATTTCCAAGTCGAGGTTTATTCAAAACCCGCGATATCTTTAAAACATGGACAAGGCTTTTTTTCACTTCATGAAATTCCATATCCGCCACGGGTTTCCTCGCAATCACAATCAGATCATACTGTGGCTTTATTTCTCCCTCCAGCTCTAAAAAAGCTTGGCGAATATACCTTTTAATCTGGTTTCTCATCACAGCATTGCCTATTTTTTTGCTGACCGAAAGCCCTATGCGGAAATGGTCCTGTCCTTCTTTTTTTAATATATAAACGACAAATTGACGATTGGCGAATGACTTACCCTTTTTAAAGGCCTCTTGAAATTCTTTATTCTTTTTTACACGGAACTCTTTTTTCAACGCCATCACCTACTTTAAGCTAACATATGGACGAATAAAGGGGCATTCTCTTTTAGCCCAGCTGTAATCATTTTTCTATATACATGGAAAAAAAGACCACTGACGTTTCAGTGGCCTAAGCAGATAATACTTTTCTTCCTTTGCGGCGGCGGCGAGCAAGGACGTTACGCCCGTTCGGAGTGCTCATGCGGCTGCGGAAACCGTGAACTTTGCTTCTCTTACGTTTGTTTGGTTGATAAGTTCTTTTCATTATATGACACCTCCCTGAGGATTTGCTGTTAAAGACAGTCTTTCTAATTATATAGATGAACTAGAAAATTGTCAACTATGCATATAAGGCAATCTGCCTTCAATGGCAAAAAAATTTTATTTATTTGGCACTTCTCATAAAAGAGTTGTTTTACTTATAAATTTTGCCCGTTGATCTTAGTGGGTAAAAGTTAGTATGCACTTAAAAAACAACAAACTTACGAATATATTCCTTTTTCAATAACTAGGCTTCTTTCTTTACGGCTCTTTTTCTTTTACACTCCCGAAAGAACCCACTCAGAAAGTGTACCTTCTTTTCGCTTAAATGTCACCCTAAAATTTTGTATTTCCACGTTTTTCTCATTAGTTCGCAGTAAAAGCTCATTTTTCTGCCTATCACCCCGTCACCAGACGAACAGGTCACTTTAAAAGCCGCATCACCAAATCCTAAATTCCACAGTCCATTTTATTCAAATTCTCCCCAAAAATAGGCTTGTGGATAAAATTTCGACAGCATTTTCATTATCCACAGCACATATTGACATGTTTTTCACAGAAACAGGGGCTGTGGACAATTTTAATACACATGAGTGAAGACTTGTGGATAAAGGTTTAAAAAGCATTGCAACTGTTAGGATTATCTGTTATCATTATTGTGTTTTCACACTTAATAAGTCATAACACATATCTTCATTATCCACAGATTGTGGATAACATGTGGACAGGTTATCCAAAGGGTTTGTAAAAGTTTGTCCACAGACCGTGGATACTGTCGAAATCCCACTTTACTTCCTTATTATATAATTTTTCCACATAAACAGTTTCGTATATTTATGAAATCAAGGGTTGTACAAGTTGTATAACCTATAGTTTTTGTTGCACGAAACAAAGAAAATCAGAGGTGTCCTTGCTCATCAGCGGAGCGTGACGGGATGAGCTGGTAGCGATTCGATGCTGATTATCGGTGACG
>NZ_BRVM01000004.1:0-4498 GCF_026011715.1 Cytobacillus sp. NCCP-133
GAGCTAAGGATCATTTTTCCAATAATCCGTACTACAAGCAATCCTATTAATATAAAAGCAAATGCTTTTGAACGCTTAAGGTGGATTTCGTTGTCCCTAAAAAAGACGCCTGACCCCTCAGTCATTAACGTTTAAACGCCGTCGAGGTCAGGCACCATTAATATCTACTTGGCTTTTACTTTGAATTGGGAAACTTCTACTGTCCACCCACTCCACCAAGATTCTTTGTCTCAAAGTTATCAAGCAATTCACGCACTTCATCTGTTGATTTTGTGTTCATCAACTGATTTCTTAATTCACTCGCCCCTCGAAATCCTTTGGCATAGATCTTGAAGAAGCGATGAAGAGCCGTGAACGGCCGCAGCTCTAAATGCGAATATTTATCATGGAGATCCATATGCAATCTTAAAAGGTCAAGCAATTCCTCACTGCTATGATTTTTCTTCTCCTTTTTAAAGGCAAATGGATTATGGAATATGCCGCGCCCAATCATTACTCCATCAACGCCATATTGTTCGACTAGCTTCAAACCAGTCTGACGGTCAGGAATATCTCCATTGATCGTCAAAAGGGTATCCGGAGCCACCTGGTCGCGAAGTTTCTTAATATCCGGAATCAGCTCCCAGTGTGCAGGCACTTTGCTCATTTCGTCCCTTGTACGCAGATGAATGGAAAGATTAGCAATGTCTTGTTCCAAAATGTGTTTCAGCCAGACCTTCCATTCGCCTACTTCCGTGAAGCCAAGCCTTGTCTTTACACTTACCGGCAAACCTCCTGCTTTGGCTGCCTGAATCAATTCAGCTGCAACTTCCGGGCGACGAATCAGGCCGCTTCCCTTCCCGTGCTGTGCCACATTGGGTACAGGACAGCCCATATTGATATCCAATCCCTTAAAGCCCAGTTCCGCCATACCAATACTCATTTGCCGGAAATATTCAGGTTTATCCCCCCATATATGGGCTACAATTGGCTGTTCATCCTCTGTAAATGTCAAACGCCCACGCACACTATTAATCCCCTCAGGGTGACAATAACTATCCGAATTTGTAAACTCAGTAAAAAACACATCAGGTCTGGCTGCTTCACTCACCACATGGCGAAAAACAACATCCGTCACTTCTTCCATTGGTGCTAGTATAAAAAAAGGTCGTGGTAATTCACGCCAAAAATTGTCTTTCATAATTTATTTCAAATCCTCTCATAATGGGATACCAGGTAACGTTTTATCCCAAAAATAAAAAGCACCATATTTCTGCTGCTTATACACTTATACCATGGCTAAGTACTTTTTATCAAACTGATCGTTCTAACTTCACAATATCTGTACAAAGGTGCCTGCCCCCTCAGTCTGTAACGTATTAACTCAGCCGGTGTCAGGCACAATATTCTCCGATATTTAAACCTATCCTTTTCACAAAATAAAAAGAGTCTTCACACAAGTTTTAGTCAACATATGACAAGCTTCTTTATTTATATCCTAAATGATGGCAAAATATCAGCACTCCACATTCACCTCGCCAGCACTAACCCCGGTAAATATACTCCAAATTAATTAACAAATCCCTTTTCAAAAAAGCGAAAATAAATAGATTCATTTATATAGCTGATGTATTTTGTTATTCTAGTAAATATGTATATTGGACAGCTTAGGAGTGGATTTTAACCGTGAACAAAAAAGACATCGCGCAGATTCGGAAACAATTTAAGTTAAATAATGACTTACTAAAGATCTCAGATATTTTTAATGTCTATATCATGAAGGAATCAAGCGAGATTTATCATTATGAGAGCCAGCCTTTTGAAATGCTGGACCAGGATCAGCAGGATCTATTTATGGATAACTTCAAAAAGCTGCTTGGCGGTCAATTGGATGAAAAGCTCTTTGAATTAAAGTTTCAGAGGGATGCCGAAAACAGCAGTCAGCTCATCCTGCATCAAGGATTGCTAAGCAGTGATGCTGAAGGCTGGACAGATCAAATGCTTCAGATAGTCGGCAAAATGCTGGGAATCCGGCAATATGAAAAGGATATTGTCGTTACGTTCATTCGCGGGGAGTATCTTAAGCCAATGAAACGCCGCCATGCAGAAGCCGAGGAAAGTGAACGGGATGCCGTTTATTCTCATCCCTTTATCCTTTGCAGCATAAATAACACGCAAGAACCGAAGAAAGAACTGCTTTTTGACTATGTAGAAAAGGAATTTAAATATCATTTTACCGTTGATCCGATTATCAACCTCAGGGCACCTATTTTAGGGTTCCTATTTCCTTGCTTCTCCGATCATGCAGCTGATGTTAATCACGTCTTGTATTCAGCAGGCAAGGTCCATGAGCCCGACCACCAGTTCATAGAGAACGTTTTAAACGGGGAAGAAACGATGACGGCGCAAGATGATAAAATCGTTTTTGAGGAAATTATTAAAGACGTAACAGGAGATCAGCTAAGCACATCAACACTTTCCAACGTATATGAAGAGATTAACCGGATGATCGTGGAAAACGAAGAGGATGAACCGCCGAAGCTGGATTCCAAAGACGTAGAACGTGTTTTAAAGGTGAGCGGTCTCGAAGATATTAATTCAGAAAAGGTCCAATCCGCTTATCAAAAAATCATCGATGATGACAAATATGAAATAAAGGCAAACAGCGTCCTTCCTAAATTTAATTCAAAATCAATAAAAATCAGCACGAAAGCAGCCAACATTTCCATCAGCCCCCAAGATCTTAGATATGTAAAACAAGTCCATTTTGACGGCAAGCGTTACCTAATGATCGAGGTGGAAGAAGATACCGTGATTGAAGGCTTCACGATGATTCCCGAAACTTTTGGCGGGGGTCCGGATAAAGAATAAAGGAGCAGGGACACGGTTGTGGTAATCTTGCTTCATTCTAACAGAAAATGCAGATCCACGCTTCCAATACAGAGGATAATAAAATGATAGGTTTGTCTATCTTTCCAATAAAAAAGGAATTCCCAAATAGGAATTCCTTTTTTGTTTGCGTTATAAGCAGTTTAGGGATCGAAAAAAGAGGCCTGACCCTCAGTAATTAACGTAGCCGGAGGAAGGTAACAATATTTACTCCGTCCATATTGCATGTAAGTTGATTTAGGTTTTAGGCAGGAAATCAAGGGAATTACGGTTAGTAGCTTTTTAAAAGCATATATTTAGTAAAGAGCTTGAATAGAATTATTTGACCTAAAAAATTTTTTATATCGAGTTAGGTGTCTTATAAAGGGTTAAAAAATTCGAACCAAATCTTATCCTTTGGGGGGCACAAGATAAAATTTGCAGGAGTACTTATAGGAATCACCCTGCTTACAGGTGCCTATAACACCAAATCTATTTCAGTAAGTTTTCTAGGGACGACAACTGCGAGCAAAAGGTGCCTGCCCCCACAGTCATAAACGAATTAACGAAGTGGGGGTCAGGCACCAATATTAAACAAGGTCAATTTCTGTTCAACAGTCTTTACACGATTTAAACTTTGATAACTTCTAGCACCTTTACGATTAGTCTTACTAATTACTGATTGCATAAAAAAATCCACCCTTCTTTTACAGAAATATGTGGATAAAACACACCAGTATACGATAATTGGTCACACTAGGTTTATGTAATTTACCGAAAAAATACTATGACTTTATCAAAACAAATCACTGTCAAATCACAGTCAAAAAACTGTTCAAACCGTTAATAACACTGAAAAAATTGGCGGGACCGCCTGGGAATCGAACCCAGCTGACCACACACGGTGGTCACAAGCGGTTTTGAAGACCGTGGAGGGCACCAGCACCCCAATCAGCCCCGTAAAGACTCTTCTAATTATAAGGGCAAATAGGGCTGCTTTCAAGACTAATGCTTACTTTCTTGTCGTTTCCCTGGACAAGGATTATAATAGGGACAAGAAATTAAGTGTGTAGATAAAGGAAATGCAACTTGAAGGCTGGTTTTTGTGGTTTATTTTATTCGGGGTTGTAGTTCTGATTTCGTTCTTTGCGATCGGTGGCTTTTTTATGTTCCGGAAGTTTTTGAAACGGATGCCGAAAGAGGATGGCAAATCGGATTTGGATTGGGAAGAACATTATGTGAATGAAACGCGCCATCTTTGGCAGCAGGAGGAAAAGGATTTGCTGGAGGATCTGGTCAGTCCCGTGCCTGAGCTATTCAGGGATGTGGCGAGAATGAAAATTGCCGGGAAAATCGGAGAGCTTGCCTTAAAGGAAAAGGCAACAAAAATTGACCAGAATCTTTTAATTCGCGGATATATTTTAGCTACTCCGAAACGGGATCATAACTTCCTGCGCAAAAAATTAACAGAAAAACAAATCAGTATGACGCCATATGAGCATTTGTTTTAGGCCATTTCGGGTAACCGGAGTGGTTTTTTTATTATCAGGAGGTTGAATTAATTTAAGTACCCTTGTGATTGTAGCGGAAATCAACAGCCCAATGATCGATAGTGCAAAAAAAAGCTACCGAACCACACCGGCAGCTTCCA
>NZ_BRVM01000004.1:4624-23571 GCF_026011715.1 Cytobacillus sp. NCCP-133
TAAGGATCATTTTTCCAATAATCCGTACTACAAGCAATCCTATTAATATAAAAGCAAATGCTTTTGAACGCTTAAGGTAGATTTCGTTGTCCCTGATTTCAAAGGAAGATGTCTTGATCAGCAGGATCGAAAACAGCATTCCAACAGAGGCAGCTTCCAGGATCTCCGTAGGAGTCACTCGAAAATATGGGACCACAAACATGAGCGCACCTGTGCTCATGAAAATCGGCGGCAAGATGATTTTCTTGGCGGAAGCCGGCTTTTTGGCTGCCTTCATGCGGATAAACATCACGAAAATCGCCATAAATACGGCACCGATTGATGAAATTAATACAAAATCCATGCGATTTCTTCCTCTGTTTCATTAGATTACTCTATCTATTATATCTTAATGGGCTTGGTTTAGGTACATTTTCAATTAAAAAAGCCAACTCCATCCGATACCCGGACACATCCTTATGTCCAGGGTACCATGAGTCAGCTCTTAGCTCAAAACCCGATAGACCGCTTCCAGTACACGTCCTTCATCAAAAGGCTTTACTATAAAATCCTTTGCTCCTGCTTCAATGGACTCGACCACTACCTTCTGCTGGCCCATTGCCGAACACATGATGACTTTGGCGTTTGGATGATCCTTTTTGATTTCCTTCATGGCATCCAGCCCGCTCATTTCCGGCATGGTGATATCCAGCATGACCAGGTCTGGCTGCAGATTCCCAAACAGCTCAACGGCTTCCCTGCCGTTTTCCCCTTCTCCCACAATCTCATGGTCGGCTTTTTTTAAAATGCTGCCCAGAGTGACTCTCATAAATTTTGCATCATCGACTATTAAAATTCTTGCCACCACTGTTTCCCCCTTGTCCTGCATTGGAATCTCTATCTCTATTATACTTCTATCATAGTAAAAAATACCCAAAATACCAAATAATAAACCTTTTTATCTAGTAAAAAGGTTTGGGTTCCGTATAAATACAAACATCCATGCTGAAAGAACACATCTTAAAATATAGCGAAGTATCAGATAAATTTCAATTTAAAGAATACGACAAATTTCGACTGCCCCCTGGTCCTTTCAACTTATATAAATAAAAGCGCAAATCGACTTGCCCAGGGACGACAGGCAGCACCCATGCCCTTTAAAAGGCGTTCTTTCCTTCATAAGGGCTTGGCTGATGACCCAAGTCCCTAGGAGCTGCAACTAGACAAGCTTGTGACCTCGAGGGGCAGGCGCCTGGAGCTGGACCGTTATCTAAGTTCAAAAGAAGATAATTTCTGATAATATTAAAAAAGCATCACATTCCCAATTTGAATGTGATGCCCATTTTTTAGAAACCAGTAAATCCGCCGAATAATGGTGACAAAATTGCAATAATCTTGGTCATCCAGTCAAAGAACAGGACAACACCCATCATCATCATTAATACGCCGCCAATTTTCATAATCTTGACGCTGTTTCTCTTGATCCATTGCAGCTTTCCAACGAAGAAGGAAAGGACAAAGAATGGAATTCCAAAGCCAAGGATATAAGCAATCATATAAACCATAGCTGATCCTGGATTTGCTGCAGCAAGAGAGATGACTGCTCCAAGAATTGGCCCTGTACATGGTGTCCAGCCGGCCGCAAATGCCATACCAATTAATATCGATCCAAGGAATCCAGCAGGACGATTTTTAAACTCGAAACGTCTTTCTTTCATTAAAAATTCCGGTTTGATTAAACCAACTACGACAAGTCCAAAGAAGAAAATAAAAATAGCGCCAAGCTGACGGATCAAATCCTGATATTCAGTGAAGAAACGTCCTATAAAAGTAGTGCCAAACCCAATCGCAATAAAAATCGCCGAAAACCCTAGCAGGAAGAATAAAGTATGCAGCATGCTCCGCCTTTGCAGCATTGCATTCTCTCCCTTTATCTCCCCCACTGACATCCCTGTAATATACGATAAAAACGCTGGATATAATGGCAGGCAGCAAGGAGAAATAAAACTCAAAAACCCTGCCCCTAACGCAATAAACACATTCAAATCTGTCATAATCACAACTCCTGATACACATTCATTTCTGCTTATTCTAACAAATCCCATGCCAAAAAGATAATGGATAGACTGTGAACGTTTTGTGTCTTCAAAAAACACCTCTGATAGTATTTGTAAAAATTGCTGTGTTAAAGCTAATATTGTGATATTACACCCTGTTGATTGCAGCGGAAGGCACAAGACTCCTGCGGAAAAGCGAGTCAAAGGGAGACCCCACAGGCGCGCGAATGCGCTGAGGAGGCTCCCGACCGCCAGCGGAAAGCGAGTGCCTGGAACGGAATTTAACAGGCCAAAGTAATAGAGACACTTTTTAAGTAAAATTAATTTAATTTACAAGTATTAACTGGAAATTCCTTTACATCTCTGGAAAAACCCCTAAACAAGCTCTATAATAAACCATATTAATTTACAACATTAACATGTTTATTTAATGTAAACGTTATTAAACTTTAAACGAACTTTCTTTTGAATTTATTACCATAATTCGATATACTAGAATATATCTTAACAAATTCTGTTATTATCTTTCAGCATTTGACATGGAACATAATTGGCAGCTGATTTTTACATAATGTCACGAGAAACCACCAGAGAGGAATTATTGGCCATGTGTAAACAGGAACTGCTTACGTTGATTGAACAGAAGAGAATGGAATTAATTCAAGTGGCCATGAAAAGCGGCTTAAACTCTTCGGTGGCAATCCGGTACAGTCAGGAACTTGATGCCCTACTAAATGAATACAATCGTACCTTTATACAAAAAGTGCAGACTCAATAAAAACAGCCTTGCGTTAAATGCAGGCTGTTTTTTCATTCTAATTTTATCCAACTGCACCCTCCTCTTTTTCAGCAGATCCATTCTGCAGCAGGTACATTTTATGATACAATCCCCGTTTGGCAAGCAATTCCTGATGTGTGCCTCTTTCGACAATCTCCCCTTGATGAAGAACAAGAATAAATTCTGCATCCTGAATGGTTGATAGGCGATGGGCAATCGCAATGGTCGTTCTGCCCTTCCGCATTTTCTCCAGCGCAATTTGAATCGCTTCTTCCGTTTCCGTATCAATATTTGCCGTTGCTTCATCCAGAACCAGTACTTTGGGATTGGCTGCAATCGTCCTCGCAAAGGCAATCAGCTGCCTTTGCCCGCTCGAAAAAGCAGATCCCCGCTCCACCACCTGATGTGCATAGCCATCTTCTAATTTATCAATGAACGTATGCGCCTGAACAAACTGGGCAGCTCCTTCAATTTCCTCATCCGTCATGTTCTCATTATGAAGCCTGATATTATCTTTGATCGTTCCATAAAAAAGAAACGGGTCCTGAAGAACAAGCCCCATCTTTGTGCGGAGCTCATCCTTCGGATAGGATTTAATGCTTTTCCCGTCTATTAAAATATCGCCGCGCTCAAATTCATAGAAACGCATCATTAAATTGATAATAGAGCTTTTTCCGCTGCCTGTATGGCCAACAAGGGCAACGGTCTCGCCCGGCTTGGCTGTAAAAGAAATATTTTTCAAGACATCCCGTATGCCATCATAGGAGAAGCTCAGGTTTCTGAACTCAATTTCTCCATCCTTGATTTCAGCAGCGTTTTTATCTTGCTGTTCCGGTGCAAGTTCTTTGTCATCCAATAGTGCAAAAGCTCGCGAAGCTGCTATGATGGCCTGCTGATACATGGACAGCCTCATCATGATCTGATTCACCGGCTCAAAGAATCGATCCAGATAGCTGACAAACGCATAAAGCACCCCGATCTCAATCGGACTATTAAAGGAGGCAATCCCAAAAAAGCTCAAGACTATGATTAATGCCAAAACATAGACGAGATCGATGGCTGGCCTCAGCAGTAATCCATCCATTTTGATATTTCGCATCCCGGCATTATAATGCTGCTCATTAATATCGCCAAATTCCTTTTGCAGCCTTTTTTCCTGCCTGAACACCTGAATGATGGACATCCCCTGCAAGGATTCGCTCAGCTTCGCATTCAGCTGGCTCAGCCTTTCCCTTAAATCCTTATAAAAAACCGAACTGTATTTCAGGTATGTTCTCATGATCATAAAAAGAATCGGCAGGATCACTAGGCAGAACAATGCCAGCTTAACATTTAAAATAAACATCGCCACAAATATTCCTGCCAGCAGGAAAGCCCCTTGAAGGAACGTGACCAATACACTTACGAACATATCCTTGATTGCTTCTGTATCATTCGTCACCCTCGAAACAATGCTGCCCGCAGGTGTTTTATCAAAATATTTTAAACCCAGTGACTGTACTTTCGAAAAAACATCAACACGGAGCTGCTGGATGATTTTCAACGCGATTTCCTGGAACTTTAACAACTGGAAGTAGGAAACAAGCACATACATAATCTGAATGCCCAGGTAGGCAGCCCCTATTGCAAATAACGGCTCAAACACTAGATTTCTTGGTGTTAAATAATCATCGATGAAAATTTTTACCAAAATCGGTCCCAATATGTCGCCTATCGTCGTTAACAGGAGGAGACTGAAGGCAAACAGAATCGTTTTCTTATGCGGTTTTGTATAAGAGAGCAGCCTGAACAAAACCTTTCGCTGCTCTTTTCCTTTCATAACTGGTGTTTTTTCCATTTTCTTATCCCCCATGCTCCACAAGCTCTTCCAGCTGCTGGCGCAGATACATATTCTGATACCAGCCCTCTTCAGCCATTAAATCATCATGTGTACCCCTTTGGACAATCTTTCCTTCATCCAGTATGAGAATTAAATTGGCATGATGGATGGCACTCAGGCGGTGAGCGGTAATGATCGTTGTTTTGCCGGCCCGCTCTTCGCGCAATGAAGTAAGGATCGCTTCCTCTGTTTTCGCATCAACCGCTGAAAGGGAGTCATCTAAAATTAACACTTCGGGATTCAAAAGCAGGGCTCTCGCAATGGAGATCCGCTGCTTTTGCCCGCCGGAAAGGGAAACCCCTCTTTCCCCGACAACGGTTTGATACCCTTCTGTAAATTCGAGAATATCATCATGGATGTTTGCAAGCTTAGCTGCACTATAGATTTCTTCTAGCTCAGCACCTGGCCTTGTAAAAGCAATGTTTTCAGCGACAGTGGCAGAAAACAGAAAGTGCTCCTGCGGTACATATCCGATCGCCTCCCTCAAGCTCTCCATTTTATAGCGTTCAATCGGATGCTCTGCAAACAGGATTTCGCCTTTATAGCCTTCAAATTCGCGGATTAGAAGCTTAAGCAGAGTGGTTTTACCTGCGCCTGTTTTACCGACAATTCCGAGAGTCTCTCCTCTTTGCAGCCTAAATTGAATATCTTCAAGCAGTGCTTCATTTTCTCCCGGATAAGCGAACTCCTCAATTTTATACTCAATATCTCCACTCGGAACTTCAATGATGCCCGACTCGTCATCTTTAATATCAATTTCTTCTGCGAGTAATGCAGAAACACGGTCATAGGAGGCACGGCCTCTCTCCACAATATTGAACAGCCAGCCAAAAGCCAGCATCGGCCAAATAAGCAAACCAAGATAAGTTGTAAACGAAACAAGCTGCCCGATCGTCAACTCTCCTGCGATTACATATCTGGATCCAAATGCAATGGAAAGGAAAAAGGAGATCCCGACAATGATGCTGATGGTTGGATCGAATAAAGAATCAACTTTGGCGACAGAGATATTCTTCTGAACCACATCTTCAGACTGCCTGCGAAAATCTTCAATATCTTCTTTTTCCTGGCCAAATGTTTTAATGACTTTAATTCCGGAAACGCTCTCCTGTGTTTTATCATTTAATGATGAAAATGCCTCCTGAGCCTTATGGAACCGTTTATGCAGCAGGGTTCCATACCAGCTTGTCAGCAGCGCCATAAATGGCATCGGAATTAGACTGATTAGCGTAAGTTTCCAGCTAATTGTGGTGGCCATGGCAATGATAACGAATCCGCCTGTTGCAAGTGAGTCTACAAATGTTAGAACCCCTGCTCCGGCAGTCTGCTGAATCGCCTGTAAATCATTCGTAGCATGCGCCATTAAATCGCCAACCCGCTTTTTCTGGTAAAAGGACTGCGACATTTTTGTAAAATGACCATAAAGCTTATTCCTTAATAACTTGGACAGCTTAACCGCCGACCCGAAAATCATAATGCGCCAAAAATAACGGAGCACATACATCATGAATGCAACAACAGCCAGGATTCCCATCCACATCAATAGCGATTGCCCTGTCAGTTCGCCATTTTTGATCGAGTCTACCACAATCCCGACAACCTTTGGCGGAACCAGCTGCAGCATTGCCACAAATAACAGCAGAATAATCCCGTTTACATACGACTTTTTCTCCTGTTTAAAAAACCACATCAAATCCAAAAAGACCTTCATACCTTTTCCTCCGAAACCCGTAACTTAATAATAGCTTAAATAGTTTAACAAATATTTCAAAAATAAGGAAGATTTTTTTTAGAAAGAAAAAGCATCCTTGTGGATGCTTACTGCCCTAATGCTTCGATTCGATTTTTCAGACTCGTTACTTCATTTATAGTGCTGAACAGTTCAGAGTTTTCGAGTTGATCGAGTGCAAGGTTCCCATTCTCTAAAACCTGATTGATCTCCGCAAGAAGTGCTTCATTTTGGTTCACCAATTCCTGATGAATATCTTTAGCTAAAGCTGGAATGTCTTTCAATGCGATGAATTCTTCTACTTCCTGTTTAAGTGTGATCAGCCGGTCCTCAAGTTCTTGTTTTAATGCTGGATCTGCAGCAGCCTCTTTAATCAGCTGCGGTGCCTCTTCTGCAAAATGATTTAAGGTATTGATATGCTCAGTCGCCTGATTAACATATTCAATGGAATTATTTACTTCCCCTAAAAATGAACAGCCGCTTAACAACATGGAAATGGCAAGGAGCCCGATTATAAGGTATTTTTTCATTTTTGCTTTCCTTTCATATTTTGTCATAGTCTATTTACGGATAGCTTAGAGGAAAGTTTCATTGAACACTTAAAAAAACCACCCTTCTGTTTTATCAGAAAAGTGGCTCTTGATGGGATGCTTGTCCCTGGTTACTTGCCAGACTGTTTGTTCATGGCATTCATCATTTGGTTGATCTTCTTTTGTGATGGCTTCATGCCCATTTGCATCATCATCATTTTTAACATTTGTTCATTAATTGGCGGATTTTTCTCTAGGTAGCTCATCATGTATTTACGAGCAATGAAAAATCCTAGTGCTACACCAGCAAGAAGTGCCAGTATACCGACTAGAATATACATCCACATAAATTACTTCCTCCTTCATGTTGTCTATCATACAGTGTACTAGACCAAAGGCTATTATACAATATTTGCTTCGTTTTTTCTCTTTTTTCAGACGAATTTTCTTTCTTTAATCGGTTTCAGCCATCCGTACCGCTTGTGGTGGACATCAACAGCCAAAAAGGAAGACTCGCTTTTTCGCAGTACCTCAAAAAATACTGTCTCAGCCTCATAGCTGCCCGACGCTTCTAAAACCAAGCACCGATCAAACACTTCAAGCTTCGCCCTGCTCCGTTTGTTCATCTCTATATAGTATGCGCCTTTTTCTATGAAAAAATCTTTTTTTCGCTGAAGCTGCTGATAGATATATTGATGTAATTTCAAACCCGGGATTGGTTTTGTCACAAACTCGATCTGTTTCGCAAGAATAGACTTCATTTCACCTGATGAACGCTCATACTCCTCAAACAACTGAAAAAACATCCGCTCTCTTCCAAAATAATGGGACGCAAATTCATCTTCTATTAAATACAATTGATAAGCTCTCATCTGGCCCCTCCTTCCGGGACGATCCATTTCTTTCAATTATAAGAAAACAAATACAAGGAATGTGTCTGAAGATGTTAAAAACTTTCACTAATTTTGTCGAATATATGGAAATCAATTCATTATGAGGATTCATAGTGGGAGAATCATGCTGCTGTTAGTTTGACTTGTTTTGATGATTTAGGGTGAAATTAAATTTATTACGGTGTTTTCCCTTTTTTCATGATAGATAATCCTGTTTTTTTAGGACACTTTATCAACTATCATTTTGTTCAGATATTATTGATCTATGTTTCTGTGAAATCACTTTTTGGAGACCTTTGACTTTGGCTTTTCTCTATTTTGGGCTTTATGGTCGCCTCATGGCGACCTTACTCTCTGACTTTTTTCCTTTTGTGGCTTCATGAATGCTCGATACCGACCTTTTCCTATAACCCACATCCATTTCCTGCCTCATATCTAGCTCCATACCACTCACCCTATTTTTTTACTTTTAGATACAAAAAGGAAGAGCCTATCAGCTCTCCCTTAGTAAGAAATATTAGTCTTGAAGCAAGGCCTTCACACGTGCTACAACATTTTCTAGAGTGAATCCGTATTCTTCCATAATCTTTTCGCCTGGTGCAGATGCGCCAAATGTATCGATTGCAAGAACATCTCCTTCGTCTCCAGCATAGCGGTGCCAGCCAAGAGAAGTTCCCATTTCGATTGCAAGACGCTTCTTGACGGACTTAGGAATGACGCTTTCTTTGTACTCTATTGATTGAGCTTCGAAGCGGTCCCAAGCAGGCATGCTGACCACTGATGCATGGATGCCTTCGCCTTCAAGCGCTTTTTGAGCATCAACAGCCAGGCTAACTTCTGATCCGGCAGCAAGCAATAATACATCCGCATTATCGTTGGAAGCTGGAGAAACTACATAAGCACCTTTCTGTACACCTTCATATGCCGCTGAATCCGTTCCTTTTAAAGTAGGAAGATTTTGGCGAGTCAACACTAAAGCAGTTGGCTTGTTTGTTGATTCGATTGCTGTTTTCCATGCAGCTGCCGTTTCGTTTCCATCAGCAGGTCGGACAACTGAGATGTTCGGCATTGCGCGCAATGCAGCAAGCTGTTCAACCGGCTCATGTGTAGGACCGTCCTCACCAACAGCGATACTGTCATGTGTGAACACATATGTTACAGGCAGATTCATAAGTGCAGCCAGACGGATTGCCGGACGCAGATAGTCAGAGAACACGAAGAATGTTCCGCCGAATACTTTTAATCCGCCATGTAGAGCCATACCATTCAAAGCAGCGCCCATTGCAAATTCACGGACACCGAACCAGATGTTGCGGCCGTCAAATGATTCTGCCGTAAAGTCTCCAGTTCCTTTAATCATTGTCTTGTTGGATCCTGCAAGGTCAGCAGATCCGCCAAAGAATGAAGGAAGGTTTTGCGCAACTGCATTTAACACTTCACCTGAGGAAGCGCGGGATGCAAGGCTCTTTCCTTCTTCGTAAACAGGAATGTCTTTATTCCATCCTTCAGGAAGCTCACCATTGATCGCCTGCTCCAGCTGCTTTCCTAACTCAGGATGCTTTTCTTTATATTGAGCATACAGGTCTTCCCACTCCTGCTGTTTTTTCGCGCCATTTTCAGCAACTTGCTGTTTGAAATGGTCATATACTTCTGCAGGAACATAGAAGTCTTCTTCGAACGTCCACTTATAAGCTTCTTTTGTTAACTTAAGTTCGTCAGCACCAAGAGGAGCACCGTGTGCATCAGACTTACCTGACTTGTTTGGTGAACCGTAGCCGATAACTGTTTTAACTTCGATCATTGTTGGACGATTTTCGTCTTGTTTCGCTTCTTCAATTGCCCTTGCGATCTCATGAAGATCGTTGCCGTCTTCTACGCGGATGTATTGCCAGCCGTAAGATTTGAAACGTTGTTCTACGCTTTCAGAAAATGACTTGTCCAAGTCTCCATCAAGTGAAATATCATTGGAATCATATAGAACAACCAATCTTCCAAGCTTTAGATGGCCTGCAAGTGAAGCAGCTTCCGCAGAAACGCCTTCCATAAGGTCTCCGTCACCGCAAATGCTGTATGTATAGTGGTCAACCACATTGAAATTGTCTTTATTGTATGTTGCAGCTAAATGACGTTCTGCCATAGCCATACCAACAGCCATTGCAATTCCTTGTCCTAATGGGCCTGTCGTTGCGTCAACCCCAGGAGTGTGCCCGAATTCAGGGTGTCCAGGAGTTTTGCTTCCCCATTGTCTGAACTCTTTAATGTCATTCATAGATACATCATAGCCGGATAAATGAAGAAGGCTATATAAAAGCATTGATCCATGTCCAGCAGAAAGGACGAAACGGTCTCGGTTGAACCATTCAGGGTTTTTCGGATTGTGGTTCATGAAGCGTGTCCATAGTGTATAAGCCATTGGCGCTGCACCCATTGGCATGCCTGGATGGCCGGAATTGGCCTTTTCAATGGCGTCAATTGATAAAGTACGAATGGAACTGATGGATAGTTCATCTGTGTGATTAAACATTCAATACATCCTTTCGAGAATAATTCTTACTCTTTTAATATTATCGGGTGTTCTCTTTTTTCACAACCAATAGGATCAGAAAAAAGGATAAAAAAGCCGGTTTGTTAATATATTGACACAAAAAGCCCCGGCATATGTAAAAAATGCGGAGATAGCCGGCAATGCTTGCCTTAATGTCACCTCCGCATTCTATTAAAAGAAGGAATACAGCAGAGTGTATCCCTTGCAATAATATTATTAATGAAGGCGGTTTTTATTTTGGAAATCTTTCAGCTTTTTCGGAGTTACATCATTTCCTTTTGGATCAACGATTGTAACGCCTTTCAGCGTATTTAACATACCGGAGCGGAATGTCTCCAAATATTCTTTCCGGAGAGAAGTCTGTTCTTTCGCTTCAGCTTCAGTTAAACCGGATTCCTTCGCTTTCTTTGCCAGTTCATTAATTCGGGCAAGTTTTTGTTTTGGCAACATATTTTAAAGCTCCTTTATATCAAAAGTTTACCATTGGATATTCTGATAGAAGGTACTATTATATAACAGCTTCAAGTAAAGAACAATATTGAAACTCAAATGCATCATACTAAAAAAAGAGCACTTTTGACAAGAAAAGTGCTCTACTCTGCTTCTGCCAATGATTCGATATATTCCTTATATCTTCTATGTACAGTGGCTTTTGATATGCTGTAGCCAAATCCTCTTAGGGTTGCAGCAATTTCTTCAAATGTAAGGTCGTTTTTTCGAAGTCGGAAAATTTCTTCAATAGGAACCTCTATTCTGTCCCTCCCTGCATTGGAGCCTTGGTTGCTAAGGTTTTTTTGAGGACGGTACCCTTTATCAACCGCTCTTTGCATACCCCGTTTGATTTTTATATTATGCAGCTTTCGCTGATATTCCTCTACCATCCCGACAATGCTTAAAACCATTGAGTCTGATTCCGATAGCTGCAGCTGCCCGTTATTGGAGATGCTGTAAAGCTGGACTTCTTCTTTTAGAATACAATGCAAAATGGCTATCTTTGCATTCCCCCGTCCAATCCTTGTTTCATCCTGGATCAGAACGACATTAATATCCTTTTCTTTTATTAAATCCAGGAGCTCCAGTATCCCGTCTCTATCAAGATCGTACCCGCTAGCCTGCTCTCGAATCACCTTTACTACTTGGAAATGATTCACTTTTGCCAGATTCAAGAGCTCTTCTTCCTGCCTGGAAAGAGAGGTTTCCTGCGTGTCCTTTGTTGTGCTTACCCTGCAGTATATGATTGCTTTCATGACTTCTCCTTATTTGCTATTCATTTAGTTCAGAGCTTGCAAGTTCCGTGAAAGGCTGGCCTTTCACAGCTTTAACAGGGATGACAATTACGTCTCCAGGAAAGATTCTGCCCCCTGTAATTCCATTGTTCTGTTCCACCCAGCTGACAAACTCATTGGATGAAAGAGAATGTTCAGCTGAAAAGTTTTCAGCAATCTCCCATAATGAGTCTCCTTCCGAAACTCTTACGGTTACAAATTTATCGCTCTCCAGCGTTTCCATTTGCACAACTAGAATTACAGAAGCAGCTAAACTTAAAACGAATAGAATAATAGCATATGAATAGGATTTCCACAATTTTTTCAACATTTAAAACACCCCTATCAGAATGTATGTTCGCATTTAATGTCTTTATTATAATCCGAACATTTGTTTTGTGTCAACAAAAAAATTCGAACTTATGTTTGTATGCACTGGTAATTGATGCTATAATAAAGACAAGAAAATTCATACGAGGTGCGTTTAAGATGGTGAAAATATCGAAGAGGCAGCAAGATATATTAGAGTTTATTAAAGAAGAAGTAAAATTAAGAGGCTATCCGCCTTCTGTTCGTGAAATTGGAGAAGCGGTCGGGCTTGCTTCAAGCTCCACTGTCCACGGCCATCTCGCAAGGCTTGAAAGCAAAGGATTAATCCGTCGGGATCCTACCAAGCCGCGCGCCATTGAGATTTTGGATTTGGACGAGTCTTCTCATATTCCAAAAGTGAATGCTGTTAATGTGCCGATCGTAGGTAAGGTTACAGCAGGTCAGCCTATTACAGCTAT
This sequence comes from Cytobacillus sp. NCCP-133, assembly GCF_026011715.1. GTDB lineage: Bacteria > Bacillota > Bacilli > Bacillales > Cytobacillaceae > Cytobacillus. The sequence goes on from NZ_BRVM01000004.1 coordinate 17,068, forward strand.
TGAAAATGTCGAAGAATACTTCCCTCTTCCAGAAAGGATGGCTCCGGCAGATGAGCATGTGTTCATGCTTGAGATTATGGGAGAAAGTATGATTGAAGCCGGTATTCTTGATGGGGACTATGTCGTCGTTAAACAGCAAAGCACTGCGAATAACGGAGATATCGTTGTAGCGATGACAGAGGAAGATGAAGCAACCGTAAAAAGATTCTTCAAAGAGAAAGATTATGTCCGCCTGCAGCCGGAAAACTCCACGATGGAACCGATCATTCTTCGAAATGTATCCATTCTGGGCAAAGTAATCGGAGTATATCGCCACTTGCATTAATAGGTGTACAAAAAGCAAGCATTCAATGTTTGCTTTTATTTTTTTGCAGTTTTCGGAGAGCCCGTTTGTTACGGTCAAACTTAGGAATCAACAGGCAAATTTATCAGTTCTTAAAACATTAACAGCTTCTATTACCTGGTGCTATGAATAAAATCATACGATAGTATCAGATAACTTTCATTTGAATGAAAGTTACAGTAAGGTTTAACTATTTTACTTGTCTGAAAATTCGGTATTTTTATGCATACTAATTAATATGCATTTCCTATATAATGGTAATACACCGAGAATCAACCTAAGGTCGCTTGTCCAAAATCTCGACTTTAGGAGTGTGAAGAAAAAATGTTTTTGAACATTACCTTCGCTTTGTTGATTGGTGGGCTTGTTGGTGTCGTTGGACATATTCGGAAAGAAGGCAAATTGGTGAAGCCTCGGAGAACTAAGAAATTTATCTATCTCGGGGTTTTGGAAGAAATGATTATGGGGGCTTTAGCGGCTGTTTTTTTGGTCGTATCTTCAGATCCTGATTCTACCTTAAAGGTGGTACTTCTTGCGGTAATTGCAGGATTTGGAGGAGATGCACTGTTGACATGTCTCGATTTCTTAAAGATCAGGCATAAAGAATAGAGGGACGCAGAGATTAATATAGATAAAATCTCGTTCACAGCTGGACGAGGTTTTTTGTGTTTTTAATAGACGGAAACCCTTCGGACATACTTACAATTCTTTTACCACCTTCACCAAAAGATTTAAAAGCTGGAAAAAGTTATCACATGCCCGAACTGAAAATCTATTTTTCAGTGATGGATTTTTATTTTTGCACTAAGAAAAGCGCAGGGCGCTTTGCCCACTTCCGATAAGCACAAGACGAGCCTCACGGAAAGAAGTTCTTTGCCTTTTTGGGAGGGGATCGGCTTGTGACCTCGAGGGGGTAGGTGCCTGGAGCTAGACAGTTCTCTAAGTTCAAAAGAATATAATTTCTGATAATATTAAAAAGCCTCGGCACTGAGGCCAAGGCTAAAGCTTATTTTAGTACATGCTCAAGTACTGCTCGCGCTCCCATGGATGCACTTGTGTTCTAAACATATCCCACTCGATTTCTTTTGCTTCAATGAAGTGTTCGAAGATGTGTTCACCAAGAGCAGACACGATAACTTCGTCCTTCTTAAGCTCATCAAGGGCAGCTGCCAATGTAGCTGGAAGATCCTTGATGCCTTCTTCGATGCGTTCTTCCTTGTTCATTACATAGATGTTGCGGTCAACAGGTGCTGGAGGAGTCAATTTGTTCTTGATTCCGTCAAGACCAGCTTTTAAAAGTACAGCCATAGCAAGGTATGGGTTTGCAGCAGGGTCAACGCTTCTTACCTCAACACGTGTACTTACACCGCGTGAAGCCGGGATACGGATAAGCGGTGAACGGTTTTGAGCAGACCATGCAACATAGCAAGGTGCTTCATAGCCAGGAACCAAACGCTTATAAGAGTTAACAATTGGGTTTGTTACTGCTGTGAATGCAGTCGCATGGTTAATGATACCTGCAATGAAATGGCGAGCATCATCGCTTAATTGCAGGTATCCAGTTTCATTGAAGAATGCATTTTTTCCATCCTTGAATAATGAAACATTGCAGTGCATTCCAGAACCGTTAACACCAAATAATGGTTTTGGCATGAATGTCGCATGCAGGCCGTGCTTCCGGGCAATTGTTTTAACAACTAGCTTGAATGTTTGGATTTGGTCACAAGCTGTTAAAGCATCTGCATATTTGAAGTCGATTTCGTGCTGGCCAGGAGCAACCTCATGGTGGGAAGCTTCGATTTCGAAGCCCATTTCTTCAAGCTCAAGCACGATGTCACGGCGGCAGTTTTCACCAAGGTCTGTTGGCGCAAGGTCGAAATATCCCCCGTTATCGTTTAGTTCTAGTGTTGGCTCCCCTGCCTGGTCAAGCTTGAATAGGAAGAATTCTGGCTCAGGCCCTAAATTGAAATCTGAGAATCCTAGCTCTTCCATTTCTTTTAAAATGCGTTTTAAGTTACTTCGAGGGTCACCAATGAATGGAGTACCATCCGGATTGTAGATGTCACAGATAAGGCGTGCAACTTTACCTTTTTCCGCTGTCCAAGGGAAAACTACCCAAGTATCTAGATCAGGATATAAATTCATATCTGATTCTTCAATTCGTACAAAGCCTTCGATTGAAGATCCATCAAACATCATTTTGTTATCAAGCGCTTTTTCAAGCTGGCTGATCGGAATCTCAACGTTTTTAATTGTTCCTAAGATATCCGTAAACTGTAAACGGACAAATTTTACGTTTTCTTCCTCTGCAATACGTTTAATATCGTCTTTAGTATACTTTGCCAATGGTAGTTCCTCCCTTAAATTCATGCGTGGTTTATTTTTTTAATGGAAAAAGCGGTGTATATTGCCTTGACGCAGTGATTGACGATTGAATCGGCCTGCCTGCACAATTTCCTTGCGAAGGAGTTTCCGAATTTCTTCATCTGATAGATCGCGTCTCGCTTTTTCATCTTGCTTCTTCATACTTTCTGTTATCGCTTGCTGTTCTTTTACGAAAAATAGCTGCTTGATCCCTGCCATATTGACTCCCTGATCGATTAAATCCTTAATTTCTAAAAGGACATCAATATCATTTAAGGAAAAAAGTCTTCTATTCCCCTCGGTTCTAGCTGGAGAAATTAATTGGTGCTCTTCATAGTAGCGGATCTGCCTTGCGGTAAGATCAGTCAGCTGCATGACAGTACCAATTGGGAAAAGCGGCATGGAACGTCGAATTTCACTTCCGGTCAACTATTTCTCCCCCTTTTTATTACTTCTTGAGATTATTATATGTAATGTCAGGAAATCTGTCAATAGTATGTTAGATTTTATAACATGATTTTTCAAAAAAATTTTGCCTTTCATTTTTTTATAAATCTCCAAAGAACAAAAAGGGACAACTAACTTAGTAGCTGTCCTTTTTTATATTCACCTATTTTAGTTCAATTAAACCTTTTTCAAGCAATCGGTTTAACGCAATGCAAACCGCCATTTTTACATGAGAATAGGTAAGCCCCCCCTGTACATATGCTACATATGGAGGCCTGATTGGACCGTCGGCTGTCAGTTCAATGCTTGCTCCCTGGATAAATGTACCTGCAGCCATGATAACATCATCCTCATAGCCAGGCATATAAGCCGGGTATGCAGTAACATGGGAATTGACAGGTGAAGCAAATTGAATCGCCTGGCAAAACGCCACCATTTTTTCCCGATCATCAAATTGCACGGCTTGGATTAAGTCTGTCCTTTTACTGTCCCAATTTGGATTTGAATTCATTCCTAAGCGCTCAAGCATAGCTGCGGTAAAAACTGCTCCTTTAAGCGCCTGGCCCACAACATGCGGCGCAAGGAAAAACCCTTGGTACATCTCCTGAAGGCTATATAGGGCTGCGCCAGCTTCAGCCCCGATTCCCGGTGAAGTCATCCGGTAGGAGCAGGAGTCAACCCATTCCTCTTTACCGACAATATAGCCGCCGGTCTTGGCAATGCCGCCGCCAGGGTTTTTGATAAGTGAACCAGCCATCAGATCTGCTCCGACATGGCAAGGCTCACGGTCTTCCACAAACTCGCCATAGCAATTGTCAACAAAGACAACGACATCAGGCTTTATTTCCTTCACAAAATTTATCATTTCTTTGATTTGTTCAATTGTAAAGGAGGGTCTCGTTGCATACCCTTTTGAACGCTGAATGCCAATCATTTTCGTATTCGGCTTGATGGCTTTTTCAACTGCAGGATAATCGATGCCCCCTCCTTCTGTTAGCGGGACACTATTATAGCAAATGCCAAATTCTTTTAGTGAGCCGGTTCCTGTCCCCCTTATTCCTACAATCTCTTCAAGAGTGTCATAGGGCTTCCCAGTGATATAGAGTAATTCATCTCCTGGACGCAGGATGCCAAATAGTGCAATGGAAATGGCATGAGTGCCAGAAATAATCTGAGGACGGACCAAACCCGCTTCTCCCCCGAAAACTTCTGCATAGATTTCTTCGAGCGTATCTCTTCCTATATCATCATAGCCATAGCCGGTTGATGGGATGAAATGAGAATCACTAACTTTAAAATTCTGAAAGCTTCTTAGCACACGAAATTGATTTTCATCAATCCGCTCGTCAATGTGCTGCAATACTTCTGAAATCCTCTGCTCCACTTCCTTTACGATTGGCTGGAGTTTTTCCCCGTGTGATAACTGTTGAAACATGGTGTTCTCCTAACTATACAGTATATTTCGTTAAAGGCCCTGAAATAGCATGGTCCTCAAGATAGTAGCCTTTACAGATGTACAATTCCTTTTCTTCATGAAAGCTCAATTCGCGCAAAACCGTTTCATTTTTAAGCTGTGATAGCAGCTTTCCTTCAGTTGACGGCACCTCTACATGATAATGTTTCATCATTCCAAGGATCATCTGCTCCATTTTCCGTTTTAGCTCATTGCGATCTTCTTCTTCAAACGCACTAATTTGAATGATTTCTGTTCGGGCTGCAGGGACAAAATCAGGATGCCTTAAATCTCTCTTATTATATACCGTCAATTGTGGTATCTTATCATTTTCTAAATCTTCTATCAGTTTATTAACTGTCTGCTCATGCTGGTAGTAATCAGGATTGGACATATCCACGACATGCAGGAGAAGATCTGCTTCCTTCACTTCTTCAAGAGTTGAGCGGAATGCAGCGATCAAAGTCGTCGGCAAGTCCTGAATAAATCCAACCGTATCTGTGACAAGCGTTATAAACCCGCTAGGCAAAATCAGCTTCCGTGTCATCGGGTCAAGCGTCGCAAACAGCTGGTTTTCTTCATAGGATTCCGCTTCTGAAAGCCTGTTAAAAATGGTTGATTTGCCTGCATTCGTATATCCTACAAGGGCAATTTGAAAGGCTTTATTTTTCTTCCTTCTTTCACGATATCTGTCTCGGTGCTGCACAATGACGGACAGCTGCGCTTTAATATCATCGATCCGGCGGCGGATATGGCGGCGGTCAGATTCCAGCTTTGTCTCACCTGGACCCCTTGTGCCAATTCCCCCTCCAAGCCTCGAAAGCTGGATTCCCTGACCGGACAGCCGAGGCAGAAGGTATTGCAGCTGCGCAAGCTCGACCTGCAGCTTCCCTTCTTTGGAGCGTGCTCTTTGCGCAAAAATGTCCAAAATCAGCTGTGTACGGTCAATAATCCTTGAATCCAGTTCAGAGGAAAGATTGCGGACCTGGCTTGGTGAAAGCTCATCATTAAAAATAATGATATCTGCTCCCATTTCCTCCTGTAGTACTGCCAACTCCTCCACTTTACCTTTTCCTATATATGTAGACGGGTGAATCCGTTCCCTTTTTTGCGTAACAGAAGCTAATACCTTTCCATTAGCTGTCTCCGTTAAGGACTCCAGCTCTTCCATAGAATATTCAAAACGCTGGTCGTCTTCTTTTGTATGGCAACCAACAAGAATTACTTTTTCGTATTCTGGCTTTTGTTCCAATCAGCATCCCTCTTTCATCTGTGTATTAAAAAAGCCGGGAAGCAAATCGTCTGATCAGCTTTGCCTCTGCTTTATGATTGATAACATCATATCAAAAAAAAAAGGCAAATACTAATTTTGACCGCGTGGGCAGAGCCTTTTACGGCTCTTTTAAAAAAAGGCTCTTTCGTATAGATTGTTGTTTTTGGACTATAAAGCTTGCCTGTTGATTTCCGCTCCAGTCACTTGCTTTCCGCGGGGAGGAACGGAAGCCTCCTCGGCGTTTCACGCCTGTGGAGTCTCCCGCACCCTCTCTTCCCGCAGGACATTGAATAAGCTTCCTCGAATGAACACCGCACGAAGGAAATGCGTCAGCATATTCGAGGATCAAGTGCCTTCATCTCCAATCAACTCAGTTAGTAAAATTAGTTTGTAGGCAACACCCTTTGCGAAAACAGCCTAAAAAAATGATGCAAGGGATTGAACAAAAGTGTTGTAATTCTTTTTTTCCGTGTTAAAATCATATTATTTGGAAAGGTTTCACTTATTTTAAAAGGCGTTATATATAGATTCAGAGATTTTCATCATGAGGAGAAATGGCGTATGACGTGGGAAGTATTAAGTATGATTGGCACCATTGCCTTTGCGGTCAGCGGAGCAATTGTT
>NZ_BRVM01000004.1:23713-203285 GCF_026011715.1 Cytobacillus sp. NCCP-133
TGTCCATCACAGCAGTAATGCTTTTCCCAAACAACTTGCTTAGACACTGGCAAAAATGGGGCAATTTCACTGATGCAATCGGGTTATCCGCATTTGCAATTCAAGGTGCTGTATACGCAACTGAAATGAGCCATCCTTTAAGTGCAGTTATTGTAGCTGCTGTATTAACAGGAAGCGGCGGCGGAATCATCCGTGATTTGCTTGCCCGCAGAAAGCCGCTCGTTTTGCGGGCAGAAATCTATGCTGTTTGGGCGATCCTTTGCGGTGCAGCAATTGGCCTTGGAATCGCCGTTTCTTCATTTGAGCTGTATACACTGTTTATCATGATTACCGCGCTAAGGGTCTTATCTTACACATACAAATGGAAGCTCCCGGTTAAAAGCCTGGGAACAAAAGCATCGGTCTAGACCGATGCTTTTGTCTATTAGAAGAAAACATCGCTACACGATCGTCAAAGTCGGATTCTGAATTCCAGGCGAATTCCCATAAATTTTGTTCAGGAGCTGCAAAATAAGCCGTCCGCCCTTCCCAAACGAATCACTTGGTTCACCCTGGATTTTACCGCCTGCTTCCTATATATTTTCTTTTGTAAAATTAAATTCATCCGGAGTGTCTACATAATTGCGTGGGCATGCTTGTGAACAGTTCAATCCCAAAATTATTGGTTAACATTCGCCATGATGCTGTTAGGGTCAAACCCTAATACCCATTTGCCATTAACATGAATCTGCGGCACACCCATCTGGCCAGTTGTTTCAACCAGCTTTTGCGCCTCACTCTGATCATTTTGTACATTTACCTCTTTGTACTCTAACCCTTGCTGATCCAGAAAGTTCTTTACCATTGTACAGTAAGGACATGTGTTAGTCGTATAAACAGTAATATCATTCATGTATACCATCCTCTCGATTTTTATTTTATACCTATATAGGTATTTTAACTTAGTAAAAAAACAATGTCAACACTGACTGACACTGTCTTTTTACTTTATAAAGTTCCTCTAAACTTCTTCATCAAACACTAAATCATTGCTTCTGATGGTCATTAAATCGTGCTTATCATAGCTGTTTTGCATGAGCAGGCGCATGGCCTGTACCCGGATTGACTTTTCTATTATATTCCTGATATACCGTCCATTCGAGAAACTATTTGGACTTAAGTTATTCTTTACATAGTATAAGTGTTCTCTCAGCTTCTTTTCAGACTCATGGCTTAATGTATATTCCCGCTCTTTCAGCATCCGCTTGCCGATTTCCATGAGCTGGTCTATTGAGTAATCCGGAAAATCAACTACCAGCGGAAAGCGGGAGTGGAGACCTGGATTCAGGGTAAGGAAATAATCCATTTCTCTTGAATATCCTGCCAGAATCAGAATGAATTCGTGCTGGCGGTCTTCCATATGTTTCACGAGTGTGTCGATCGCTTCTTTACCGAAGTCCTTTTCCCCTCCCCGGCCAAGCGAATAGGCTTCATCTATGAAAAGGATTCCCCCTATCGACTTTTTTACAAGGTCTCTTGTCTTTTGGGCTGTATGGCCAATATATTCCCCGACAAGGTCGGCACGCTCCGCTTCAATCAAATGTCCTTTCGATAATACGTTCATTTTTTGAAAAAGCTTGCCGATTAATCGGGCAACCGTTGTTTTGCCAGTGCCCGGATTCCCTTTAAACATCATATGAAGCGCTTGCTTCCCTGCTTTTAGCCCGGCTTCTTCACGCTTTTTATTTACATAGATCCAGGCATAAATCTCCTTGATCATTTTTTTCATCTCATCCATTCCTACAAGAGCGCCAAGTTCTTCTTCAATTTCCTTCAGGGCTGCATGCTCAGGCGGAATGGCCTTTGGAACCACTTTGGATTCTGGAAGTTCTTTTGTGTATGTTTTTCGCTTTTGTGAATTAAGCACGATGCTGATCTGTCCGTTATTTTTTAAGCGAATCGGCTGTTCCAAAAGCTATCACCTCACATTCTTAGCACAGTATACGCATAGAAGTAATCGTTGTGACAAAAGCCTATATGATACCGCTTGAACACAGTTTAAAGGCTAATCAACGACAAATTTCCGCTCTTTACAGCAGCAGATGATAAAAAAGTGTCGCTTCATGCGGTTTCCCGAGAAATAAAGTGAAATATCCGTTAGGAAGGCCTAGAAAGGGTTAGTTGTTCATGCGGAAAAAAGGAAAATGAAGCCGCCCTTTCAAAAGCAGAATCTTTCCCATATCTATATGTATTCAAGCTATCATGATTTCATTAAAGATTTTTGCCTTTCGTTGTGCTTAGTTGTGCTTATTAGAAAATAAAAATAACCCGCTCAATCGGAGCGGGCTTCCTTTATTAGAACTTTTATTTATTGCTGGCTATCCAAATCCAGCTGAATATTTCGGGAAGGTACGAAGGTAGAAATGGCATGCTTATAAACAAGCTGCTGCTTGCCTTCAGATTCAAAAAGAACAGTAAAATTATCAAAGCCTTTAATACAGCCTCTAATTTGGAATCCATTTAACAAGAAAACAGTACAATTTGTGTTGTCTTTGCGTAGCTGGTTAAGAACCTGATCCTGAATATTGATTGCTGATTTCATAATAATCCTCCTCTTTTATCTCTATCATTATGTATTCGATTTTATTTTCAGCTTTCCTTCAATATGAGCAGAAATTTCCGCGAATTTTTTTTCAAACTCATTCGGGTCGGCTGTATTGGACATATCAAACCATTCCACATTCATCTTATTTCGAAACCAGGTTAGCTGCCTTTTTGCAAATCTTCTTGAATTTTGCTTCAGATTTCCTATAGCGTCTTCAAGAGATACACGCCCATTGAAGTATTCATAAAGCTCTTTATACCCAATGGCCTGGATGGATTGGCAATCCTTTAACTCCTGATCAAATAAGGATTTCACTTCTTCTATAAGCCCTTCTTCCATCATGATATCAACACGAAGATTTATACGTTCATATAATTTCTCCCGGTCCATTGCCAAACCAATCAATGCTGTATCATAAAGAAGCTCAGGACTCTGATTTTTCTGGTATTCGGACATCGTTTTGCCTGTGCAATGGTAAATTTCCAGTGCACGGATGACTCGGCGGACATTGTGTGGATGGATATTTTCAGCGCTAGCCGGATCAATGTCCGTTAGTTCTTTATATAGCGCCCCATTGCCTTCCTGTTCTGCGCGTCTTTCCAGTATATTTCTGAACTCTTCATCTGATGGAGTCTCTGAAAACTGGTAATCGTAAATGACGGACTGGATATACAATCCTGTGCCCCCTACAATCATCGGAAGCTTGCCTTTTGATGTGATTTCAGAGACTTTGCTGCGGACCATCTCCTGAAATTCGGCAACCGAAAAAGGATCTTCCGGATTTCTGATATCAATCAGATGATGCGGAATGTTTTCCATTTCTTCTTTTTTTATCTTTGCGGTCCCGATGTCCATACACTTATAAATCTGCATGGAATCACCGCTGATAATTTCAGCATTATACTTTTTGGCAAGAAGAATGCTTAATTTCGTTTTCCCGACTGCTGTAGGGCCAATCAGCACTACAACCTTTTCTTTTTCACTCATCTGTTCACTGCCTTTACTGCCGTTCTATTTATCCCGCATGAAACGGGCAGCAGCTTCCCATGTGGAAGCTTCACTTTATAATCCTACCATAAAGCAGTAAAATGTTTCAGGTCTTATCTTCCCATCTTCATAAAACAGAACATTTAAGCAGTATAAACAGATTTCTCCCTTCCTATTCGACAAGTTCCCTAAAATTTTCATAAAGTATTACATTTTTTTAACGATTTGATAACAACTTAAGCTTGGCCCCCATATTCATGTTAATTTATTAGAAGGTTATATTGTGACAATATAAATGAGAATTGGGTGAATAATTTTATGATAAATACTTCTGAAATTGGAATTGATTTAGGGACTGCTAATATCCTTGTATACAGCAAAACAAAAGGCATTATTTTAAATGAACCATCTGTCGTAGCAATTGATACAGATACGAAAAAAGTGTTAGCTGTCGGTAAAGAAGCGAAAGAAATGATCGGAAAGACACCAGGCCGCATCGTTGCCATTCGTCCTCTTAAAGACGGCGTTATTGCCGATTATGATACAACGACGGAAATGCTGCGCCAAGTAATGAGAAAAGCTTCAAAAAAAGTCGGATTCGCAATTAGAAAGCCAAATGTCGTAGTTTGTACACCATCAGGTTCTACAAGCGTTGAAAGAAGAGCCATCCATGATGCGGTACGTAATGCGGGTGCGAAAAAAGTTCATTTAATTGAAGAACCTGTTGCAGCTGCAATCGGTGCTGGCATGCCTGTTGACGAACCAGTAGCAAACGTTGTTGTCGATATAGGCGGCGGTTCAACTGAAGTAGCCATCATCTCATTCGGCGGTGTTGTTGCATGCCACTCCATTCGGGTTGGCGGCGACAGATTGGATGATGACATCATTCAGCATGTCCGCAAAGAATACAATGTTCTGATCGGGGAAAGAACAGCAGAACACATCAAAATGGAAATCGGGTATGCATTAATCGACCATGAAGAATTGACGATGGAAGTACGCGGCCGTGACTTAGTAACTGGCCTTCCAAAGACTATAACATTGTCATCCTATGAAATTCGTGATGCAATCAAGGAATCGCTTCTTCACATCCTTGAAGCGATTCGTGCTACCTTAGAAGACAGCCCTGCTGAACTAAGCGGTGACATCGTCGACCGCGGGGTGATCCTTTCAGGCGGCGGCGCCCTATTAAATGGCATGCAGGACTGGCTGTCACAAGAGATCGTTGTACCAGTACATCTTGCGCCAAGCCCGCTTGAATCCGTAGCAATCGGTACAGGAAAAGCATTGAAATTTATTGATAAGCTGCACACTGCTGTGAGATAAGATGATCGAATAAAAGCATCCATTTTTCGGAATGGATGTTTTTTTCATTTATTTGAGTAGAGTCGCTGGTACTTCACTGTTGAATTAAATTAATCCTTATCTTTCCGATTAAATGATTTTCCGCCCTCTCGCTGCCGCTTAGGGATGAGGTTCCCTCTGGTTAACATCCGTTTGCCTCTGACTCTCCCTCATTTCGTCGTGAATCGCTCGGATTATCTTCCCTTTGCACCCGCCTCTTCCTATTTCGTCGTTAATTCCCCTTATCTACTACCTTTATCCTCTACTCACCCGTTTTCGTCACTAATTTCAGAAACCAATCAACTTCTCGCTGATTAGTTTACATAATAATATTATTGTCTATATAATAACAAACACAATAAAAACGCCAAACCCCTTCAAGGTTTAGCGTTTCTTCCTCTTTCCTACATAACCCTCTTAAACATTTTCTCCATTTCATAAGTGGAATAATGAATAATAATTGGCCGACCATGCGGGCATGTGAACGGATCCGATGACCTCCGCAATTCATCGAGCAGCGCCTGGATTTCATCATTGCGCAGATGATGGTTCGCTTTGATGGAAGCTTTGCAGCTCATCATGATAGCCGCTTCTTCGCGCAGCTTTTTAATATCGACTCGCTTCATTGCTAAAAGCTGCTCAATCATGTCCTCAATGATTTCCTGCTCCTCGCCTTTTGGCAGCCATTGGGGATGGGAGCGGACAATGAAGCTGTTGTGGCCAAAGGCTTCAAGAAAAACCCCTACTTTTTCAAGTTCATCTTTATATTCGTTGATTTTAATATAATCATCTGTTGAGTATTCAAACGTCATCGGCAGAAGCATCTCCTGCAATTCGCTTTCAACCTGGCCAACTTTTTCCCTAAAATACTCATATTTAATTCGTTCCTGGGCAGCATGCTGATCGATGATATATAATCCTCTATCATTTTGGGCAAAAATATACGTCCCATGCATTTGACCAATTGGATAAAGCGGCGGAACCCTAGATGGTCCCTGCTGTTCTTCACGCTCGGCATAAAGCATGTCAAGGCCTGCAGCTCTTGGCTCTTCTTTCTCAAACAAATGCTGATCCTCATTCGGACGCTCTTCAGCTTGAGAAACAAATTCCTCCGTCGTAGTTCCCTGAACCGAAACAGGATCTCGAACAGCCGGTTCAGCAGAAAAATGGCTTTGCTGGGCTGAAGCTGGTAATCCTGGTTCAAAAGAATAACTCAATGGTGCGTTATTCTGAACATCTTCCTCCCGTGTTTCGCGTACATAGGAAGGTACGGCTGGTTTCAGCTTTTCCCTCTCCTGCAGATGATCCAGGTCGAGAGCAGTCTGCTCAGACTTCGGCTTCATGCTTTTCGGCTGTGTTAAACCGGCTGGAATTAACTCTTCCTTTTTAAACGCCGCCTTTAAAGCGCCTGAAACCAGCTCATTCAACTCATGCTCCTTGCTCAGGCGCACTTCCATTTTAGATGGGTGGACATTAACGTCAACAAGCAGCGGGTCCATTTTAATATTCAATAGAACGATTGGATAGCGGCCAATCGGCAAAAGTGTATGATACCCTTCCTGAATGGCCTTTGCCAGAGAATAATTCTTGATAAAGCGGCCATTGATCATGGTTGAAATATAGTTGCGTGAAGCCCTCGTAATCTCAGGCAACGCTGCATACCCGCTAATGTTAAAATCAAGCGAGTTTGCTTCAAACGGTACCATCTTTTTTACGATATTCAGTCCATAAATCGCTGCAAGCACTTGCCGGACATCACCGTTTCCATTCGTTTGCAGGAGCTTGCGGTCATTATGAATCAGGCGGATGGCTACCTCCGGATGGGCAAGCGCCAAGCGGTTGACTACATCCGTAATATTGCCGAGCTCTGTATGGATCGTCTTCATATATTTCAGGCGGGCAGGCGTGTTGAAAAATAAATCTGTTACGGTCAAATCGGTCCCTTTTCTGCCGGGCGCCTTTTCTACCACTTCCGTTTTTCCGCCTTCAATGACAAGTCTAGTGCCGGCTTCCCCTGTTGATGTTTTCATCTCAATTCTGGAAACGGATGCGATACTCGGCAATGCCTCACCGCGGAATCCGAGCGTGCGTATGCGGAAAAGGTCATTTTCGTCTTTTATCTTACTGGTGGCATGGCGATGAAAAGCGTTGAGGACATCGTCTTCTTCGATTCCGTCGCCGTTGTCGATGATGCGGATCTTTGCCAGTCCCGCCTCTTCCACTTCTATTTCAATAATCGTGCTTCCGGCATCAATCGAGTTTTCCATTAATTCCTTTACAACCGATGCAGGCCGCTCAACCACCTCACCTGCAGCTATTTTATTCGAAAGTGAATCATCGAGCTGAATGATTTTCCCCATCTCGTCACCCCCTGCTTTAATTCTTTAATTTTTTATGCAGCTCATAGAGCGTATTCAATGCCTGCATTGGCGTCATATCAAGGATATCAAGCCCTTTTACTTTATCAATGATCTTCTTTTCCTTAGAGCTCATCGAGGCTTTCTTAACCTCTTCACCCGGCTCTTCAAAAAAGGATAGCTGAGCAGCAGAATCTGCTGCTTTCTGAGCTGCATGAGCAGGTGTTTCCTGCTGCGGAACATTGTCTGAAACAGAATCTTTAGACTCCAGCCCTATTAAAATTTCATTTGCTCTTATAATCAGCTCATTCGGAAGTTCTGCAAGCTGGGCCACATGAATCCCATAACTCTTGTCAGCTGCTCCTTCTTTAATTTTATGAAGAAATACGACCCTGCCATTTTGCTCAACCGCGCTGACATGGACGTTTTTCAATTTTGGCAGCTCTTCTTCCAGCACGGTCAATTCATGATAGTGTGTTGAAAATAAAGTCTTCGCACCAATCCGGTTATGGATGTACTCAATAATGGCCTGTGCCAGCGCCATGCCATCATAAGTTGATGTACCACGGCCGATCTCATCAAAAAGAATCAAGCTATTTTGAGTAGCATTCACAATTGCATTTCGGGCCTCAAGCATCTCAACCATGAACGTACTTTGGCCGGATATAAGATCATCTGCAGCCCCGATACGGGTAAATACTTGATCAAAAATCGGCAGGACTGCTTCAGAGGCAGGCACATAACAGCCGATTTGCGCTAAAATCGCTGTCAATGCAATTTGGCGCATATACGTACTTTTACCGGACATATTTGGCCCCGTAATCAGGAGCATTTCACGGTCGGCATCCATGTAGCAGTCATTCGGCACATATTCCTGTGCATTCATAACTTTCTCGACTACAGGATGGCGGCCGTCTTTCATATACACTCGCCTTTCATCTGAAAAAACAGGCTTTATATAATGCCTTTGCTCACTGACAGCGGCAAAGCACTGAAGTACATCCAATTCGCTCACGGTTTTAGCGAGCTTTTGCAATCTCGGAATATATTCTTTTACATACTCTCGGACATTGGTAAAAAGATCATACTCAAGCTCGACACATTTTTCCTGTGCTTCAAGGATTAAGGCTTCTTTATCCTTCAGCTCAGGTGTGATAAATCTTTCCGCATTTGTCAGCGTTTGTTTTCGTTCATACTGCCCTTCTTTTAAAAGGTGCAAGTTGGCGCGTGTTACTTCGATATAATAGCCAAACACGCGGTTATAGCCGATTTTCAAGGATTTGATGCCTGTTTTTTCCCGCTCCTGTTTCTCAAGCTGGGCAATCCAGGTTTTTCCGTTTCGGCTGGCGTCTCGGAATTTATCCAACTCCGCGTGATAGCCGTCCTTAATAATATTGCCATCTTTCAATGAAAGCGGCGGGTTTTCCATAATGGCATTTTCAAGAGTATCCGTGACTTCTTCACAGGCATCAAGCCTCTCCGCAAGTTTCACAGCTTCTTCATTTGGAAGAACTCTGACCATTTCTTTTAAAATCGGTATCTGCTGCAGGGATCTCTTAAGCTGCACCAAATCACGTGCATTCACATTACCAAACGCCACTCTTCCCGCAAGGCGCTCCAAATCGTAGACTTCTTTCAGCTTCTCGCGAATCTCTTCGCGTTCAAAGTAATAGCCGATTAATGTTTCTACAAGGGAATGACGGCGCTCGATTTCATTTGCATCAATGAGCGGCCTGTCAATCCATTGCTTTAAAAGCCGTCCCCCCATGGCCGTCTTTGTTTCATCCAGAAGCCAAAGGAGTGAACCTTTCTTGCCTTTGCTGCGAATGGTTTCTGTAAGCTCAAGGTTCTTTTTCGAAAAGTAATCAATCTTCATATATTGGTTAATTTGATAGGTTGCTACTTTTTGAAGATGATCAAGGCTTCTTTTCTGAGTCCGATACAGATAGTTAATTAATCGGGCAGAGGTAATTCTATGCTTATCCTGATTTAATTCAGTGAGAAGTTCTTTGAAAGAATCCCGTATCTCGCAATCATCCTCAATTGAAATAGCCATGACGGTACGCTCTTTCATTATACGCTGCCAGTCACCGCTGAAATCCGAGGGAAGGACCACTTCCTTTGCCCCTGACAAGGAAAGCTCATTCAAGGCTTCATCAAAACTGCCGCTCAGCATCGTTACCTTTGTTTCACCTGTCGACAAATCATTGGTGGCAAAACCAAATGTTTCATCTTCAAAAACAGAAATCGAGGCAATATAGTTATTTTCTTTTTCCTGAAGGCCCTTGCCTTCCATCATCGTTCCAGGCGTGATGAGCTGTACCACTTCCCGCTTTACGACGCCTTTTGCCTGTTTGGGGTCCTCTGTCTGCTCACAGATGGCCACTTTAAAGCCTTTTTCAATTAATTGTTCAATATAGACCGGGGCTGAATGATACGGCACACCGCACATAGGAATTCGTTCTTCCGTGCCGCCTTCCCGGCTGGTTAAAGTAATCTCAAGCTCCTGTGATGCCTTAAGCGCATCATCAAAAAACATTTCATAAAAATCGCCAAGGCGAAAAAATAAAAAGGCATCCTGATATTCTGCCTTTACCCGTAAATATTGCTGTATCATAGGCGTGTATGCTGCTGCCATAACTTCCTCCAACAATCCATAATCTATTATTTTCTAAGCCTGTCATCAAAGATTGCCCTTGAAAACGTCCCTTCTATTATAGCATAGATTATTTCATAGCTCAGACGTGCAAATTTTGGGGTAAAACAAAACAGCTCCCCCTTCAGAGAGCTGCTTATCAATCTTAGGTATTAATATATTTTTCAAAAACATAGCCGAAATCTTTTACATTGTACTTCTTGCGACTATTCATCAGCCAATTGAAGGCTGTTTCATTTAGTACGCGGAAGTTATCCACAACATTTGAATCCTGGCTGGAAGCGGATCGACCCAGTGTTCTGGAAGCGAGATTCAAGCTTTTTTCAGCATATTCCATAGAGACTTCATTTTCACGGCAAATTTCGGAGATGCGGATTAAGGCTTTATATAAATCTTTCAATTCTTCAATATGCTTTTTATGTACATCAATTGAAAAAGCTTCAGAACCAATCACAAACTTAATTTCAATATCCAAGTCTACTGTACCTGCAGTTTCAAGTATAACGTTTGAAATGCTATGCTCCTTGTAGCTATAGCGTCTCAGTGTGCGCTTTTTGCTGACTGCACTCCTTCCATCCAAATGAATAAGCGCCTTATTTGTAAAGCAATATTCATCCGATTTTGATTTAATCAGAAAATAAATCTTTTCATTATCTTCATGCAGCACATAATCATCCGCATCTACTTTATCATAATCTGCCGGCTGGATGACGCTTCCTACATCACTCAGGCCTAATACATCAGAAGCCACTTTTTTAAACATAGATCCTCAACCTTTCATCAGTCAATTTAATACTTTGCTATTTTAAGGAAATGGCAGCTTAAGCTATTTATATTTGAGACATAAATTTAAGCTTGGAAAAAGCCTTCAAAAATCGAAGCCTTTCTTTAAATCCCTGCTGTATTCATCAAAACGATCCGCCAGCCATCCGGATCTTCTATCGTTACTCCTCCCCTGCCCCAGTAAGGATTTTCAGGTTCCGTCGGTCCATACCCCATGGCAAAAAGCCGATTGGCAATTTCATCCCGTTCATATCGGTTCGCAACATAAAAAACTAATAAATGTTCTTTTGTGGGATCAGGAAGCTCCATTTTTTCTTCCGATTGTGTGAATTCCAGATGATATTGGCGGTCTGGCATGCCCAGCATAATGCCATCATAGCTTTCATGCTGCCAAAATTCCCCGACCCGTTTCAGGCCCAGACCCTTTTCGTAAAAGTCAATTAGCTTATCCAGCTGGTTTGTGGGCCGGGCAATGCGAAATTGGACGGCTGGCACCACTCCTGGCCATTCACTTCTGATAATTATTTCATATGGATAATGTTCATGCTTAAAATAAGCTTCTCTGTCTCCAGAGGCAACTATTTTAATAGGAAAAATTACGGCAGGCCTTTCAGTGGGATTCCAGTGGCGGCCTTCCTTAACGAGTACAAACACTCCCTTCGTGTCCCCATAAAAAGCGAATGTCTCACTGGAATCTATCTGTTCATTTTTCAAATAGACATCCAGTTCTTCTTCCATGCGGGCTACATCCTGTACAGGCATTCCGATTTCACCCACATCATGCCAGCCAAAACGGTTTTTGCCTCCGCCTTCAAGAGGCCGTTCCAGCATTTCAATGATATTTCCATCCGGATCTGCAAAGTAGGCCTGTTTCCCCTTCCAAAACATACTGTACTCCCCATTTTCATTTGGCAGCAGCACACTTTCCTTGCCAAGTTTTTGAAACATATAATCGTAGAAATCTGCGTTTGTACGGAAACATACATGATAAAAAGGCAAGCTATCATCCTTTTCAAAAAGGATTTTAGTCGTGCCGGCCATGATGATAAAAAATTGTTCCGATTCCGAAATTAACTCCATCTCGAGCACGTTTGTATAAAAATCCTTCATTCGCTCTAAATTATGGCATTTTACATTCAGCTGAACTATTTTCATCTTTGTCCTCTCCTTCGCGTTTTCTATATCTCCATTTTAAGGAGAGACTCATAAGATGAATTCAGACTAAAGGCTGAACAATCCATCGTTAATTCGCTTGAAAACTGGCCGGTTTTTATACAAAAAGAAAAACTAGGAAGCAAAACCTCCTAGTTTACATTTACTCTTCTTCGGTTCCAACTAAGAAATCAGGATTTAGATCCTCGAATTCTTCATCTTCTACGTCAAGGCCCCAAACGTCGTCGTCATCACAGTCGCATTTATCTGGATAAACGGCTATACAAACCTTTGTTTCACCGATTACCTCAACCATGAACTCCCTTTCAACCGAGACAATAATTTTGTTTCCGTTTGGGGAAATGACCGCTTCACAGCAATTTGGCTGCTGCAGTACGCGGGCAATGACATCATGGTCATCCAAACAGTCCGGATCACGGTATTTTAACTTAATGACATCTTTATACTCAACCCGTTCGGTTACTACTTCAGTTTTTGTATTATTGTTGAAAGAGTACCAAACGTTAATGTCATAACGGCCGCAGATTTCTACTGTTTTTCCAACCTTTTTCGCCTCGTACGTATGGTTTATGATCCAGCAGCCAAGAATGCTTGACGGATGGTGTGATGGGCAGATCGTATGATTGGACTGTGTAAATTTACGTCCTTTCGCAACGACTGCTTTCGTAATAATCTCTCTGTAATCTCCCATTGCGAGCGAACCCTCCTCATTCATTTTCAATTCATCCTATGCGGGATATTAGACTAGTGTGCGATAATTTTTGATGAATGTTAGGCAAAAGTATTGGCATGATTTATAGTATGCCGGGGGCGGGCGAATGTTCCGGTTTATGCATTTTCATGGAAAGCCTTAACTGGCTCTAAAGCTTGGATTCCCTCATTTCCTCTTATAAATGAGGCAAATGCCCACACAAAAGATTGCCATTCTCAAGTCCTTTAGGTATATATTTAAAAATTGCACGTTTGTCCTCTTACATTTGCGGATACAGCTTGGCTCATTTATCCATATAATGAAATGAACGAGAAGGAGGTGAACAGGAATGGCAGAGAAAGAGAACTCCAATTATAATGTTTCTATCAATGGCAAAGAACTTACAGGAGAAGAAGCAAAAGAATATGCAGAAAAAATGATAGCCAAGCTCTCAGACTCCTTAGGCGGTTTGTACTCCAAAGGCCTGGGAAAATTCCAGTCAGATGAGTTAAGAGAAAGCCTTAAGGACTCTCTGAAACATATAAAGAACCTGGAAGGGCTCTATACGAAAAATTCCTCCGGGATCGGCAATATAATACCTTCGCTAAAAGATCTGCTGCCTGTTGTAGAAACATCCGAGGATTATAAGCAGGTAAAACTTTCTGTGAATGGGAAAACACTTTTAGATATGGATCTCTCAAACTTAACGAAAAAGGATTCTTAGCTGATAAACAAAACCCAGTTCAATTCAATGGAGGAGGTGATATCCATGCTATCCAGATGTTATGAAGAAAATGAAAACAACAGCATCTTGCCTTTTGGCGATAATGTAAATGGAACTGATAGCGGTGACGAAGCTGAAGCCTTCACTTTTGCAGCTCAGGCGAACCTGCCGCAAACAAGCTTTAATGGCCAGCTGCCAATTTCTGTTGGCGGATTTGCCGTTAACGCCGCGCTAATTAACATTCCTATACTTTCAGCTCAATACAACATTGCTAACGGCGGCGATTCAACATCCATTGCTGTTAACGGTACTACTCAGCAGCAAAGCAACAAAGCGTAAATAGAATGACTATTTTCTATGCAGAATCATCAATGTCCAGAAAGAAGGGAGGGAGTACCATGCTGAATAATTACATTCAAAAGCTTGATCTTGACCCAGAGGTCCTAAAGCAGCTGGGTATTCCAGAGGAGCTCATTGCTGCTGCGGCAGAAGCCGGAATACCATCGATCAACAATCATGCCGCTGGCGGTACAGGCGGACGGGCTATCAACCTCACATATGTAGATAACTACTCAACATTGCTTCTCGTTTATACTTTTCTCCTAAACTTTTTGGACAAAGAATCAGACGATATTGGAACAAAAATGCTAAATCAATCTCTTTTATCAACGCTGAATACTGCTCTTGCTGAGCAGCAGGAATATCGAAAAGAATTTTTAAAGGCAGTTGAATTATTGCGAAACCAATAAGCGGCCTCCCCCCACAACCCAGGCCCATTGATTTTTCCTCCCTTTATATAGAACGTAAAAAACACCCTGAACCTTTGTTCAGGGTGTTTCTATGCCTTTGATCAGTGGGAACAGCTGCTGTTTTTAATCTTTGAGCCTGTTTCCCCGCTTAGCAGGTTGCCGCCAGTAGATGTTATGACTTCGTCTGTGACAGTATTCGAAATTGCATTTGCGACAATTTGAAGCAGCTCATTTACATCGATTTGAGACTGTTTAAATTCCTGTACAACTGGAATTTCATCCAGCTGCTGTTCCAATGAAGCAATTTTATCTTCCGTTTTCTTCAAAGCTTCCGCTTTACCGTAATGCTGAAGATTTACTGCCTGTTTTTGCAATCCTTTAATCGCTGTAATGGTTGCACTTACTTTTTCGTTTCCGTTAATCTGCGCTTCTGCTCGTTTGAAGAAGTCTACTTCTTCTGTTTCGGCAATCATGCGCGCCAATTCTTTCGCACGCTCTACAATATCGTCTTTTGTATACTTAGCCATTATTATTTCACCTCTACCGCGTCTCGTTCTTCAACCATTTCTCCGTTTAGTGACCATGTTTTTGCGTCTGTCACTTTTACTCTAACAATCTTGCCTATGGCAGTCTTTGGACCTTTGAAGTTAACCAATTTGTTCTTTCTTGTATACCCGGCAAGAATATCAGGATTGTTCTTGCTTTCCCCTTCAACAAGAACTTCAACAGTCTGTCCTTGATATTTTTTCATCGCTTCTGCTGAAAACTCATTCACAAGAGCATTCAGGCGCTGGAGACGCTCCTTCTTTACTTCCATCGGCACATTATCTACCATTTTGGCAGCTGGTGTACCTTCACGCGGTGAATAAATGAACGTATAAGCAGCCTCGAATCCTACCTCACGATACAGTGATAATGTTTCTTCAAATTGCTCTTCTGTTTCATTCGGATAGCCGACAATGATGTCAGTAGTAAAAGTCGCTTCAGGAATCGAAACCTTGATTTTGCGGACAAGCTCTAAATATTGCTCTCTTGTATATTTGCGTGCCATGATTTTTAGTATATCAGTTGAACCTGATTGTACAGGCAGATGGATGTGCTCGACAAGGTTGCCGCCTTTTGCAAGCACTTCAATCAGATGACCATCAAAATCGCGAGGATGGCTTGTTGTAAAGCGGACACGCGGGATATCGATTTTGCGGATTTCATCCATTAAATCGCCAAGACCGTATTTCATACCCTCAAAATCTTTTCCATAAGCGTTTACGTTTTGACCAAGAAGGGTAATTTCCTGATAGCCTTGTGCTGCCAATTGGCGCACTTCCTGTATAATGTCTTCAGGACGGCGGCTTCTTTCTTTACCGCGAGTATAAGGCACGATGCAATACGTACAAAACTTATCGCAGCCGTACATAATGTTTACCCATGCTTTTATATTGCCGCGGCGCACCTTTGGAAGGTTCTCAATGACATCGCCTTCCTTTGACCATACTTCAATTACCATTTCTTTGGACATATAGGCCTCTTGAAGAATGTTCGGAAGCCGATGGATGTTGTGTGTTCCAAAAATCATGTCAACCTGGTTATAGGTTTTAAGAATCTTGTTTACAACAGATTCTTCCTGGGACATGCATCCGCAAACACCTAGAAGAAGATCCGGATTTTCTTTTTTCAAATGTTTTAGATGACCAAGTTCGCCAAATACTTTATTTTCGGCATTTTCACGGATGGCACAAGTGTTAAGCAAAATGACATTAGCATCTTCAACAGCATCTGTTGGTTCATATCCAAGGCCAAGAAAGATACCTGCTATAACTTCAGTATCATGTTCATTCATTTGGCAGCCATATGTGCGGATATAAAACTTGCGGCCTTTGCCCATGCCATGGAATTCTTCTGGAATATCAAAATCTTTATGGTACTTCACTTCTTCTTTGCCGCGTTTTTTCGCTTCTTTTAATGAAGGAGCCGTATAAACAGTTTCAAAATATTTGCTGTAATCTTTGGCGGATTTTTTGTCCGAAGGATTTGCCGTTTGCACTTGCTGACTTTCTATACGTTGTTTTTCGTTCATTTTTATCCCCTTTCTACTTCTTCTAAGTAAGCATCTATCATTTTAGCTTGATTTGGCTGTAAGTAGAAGTGTGCCTATAAATCTGTGCACATTATTATAGTATAAGGCTTTCACCGAGTTAAAACAATAGAAAACCGAATCCTGCCACTCATCAGGCAGCTATTACTTGTATGTACGATAAGGGTTATTTTTAATCCTGCACAAATACTAATACTAAACAAAATAAAACTTTTTGTGTGTGATAAGTGTCACAATCAAATGTCTGTCTCCTTGGAATAGGCCCCAATTTCGTTTCCGCTGAATGCTTTTCCTCCATTTTTAAGATTTATTTCTGGTCTTTGTATACCCTTCCTTATTTACGCACTGGTTATCCTCAAATTCGGCATTCATTTCCCCAGTTTGAATTTTTATTCCCTAATCCATTCACATCTACCTCAAAAAAAGAAGCCCGGGAGTCCCGGCCTTCTTTTTTATTACATAAATTCAGCTGCAAGTTTATCAAAATGAGCTTGATCAAGGTTAAGATCTGCTTTTGATAAAGGAGTTTCAGAATATCCTGAAAGCAATTCCTGATAAGATTTGCGCTCAGTATTCTGATAGATTAAACCTGTTACAAGACCGTCGTGCTTCATAAGCGTCTGCATAGCCAATTCGCGGTTGGATTTGTCATAGCCTTCGATGTCACTTAATTTAGTAAGGTTCTCTTTGAACCAGTCATAAGTGTTTACTTTGTTATAAGTAACACATGGGCTGAATACGTTGATTAAAGAGAATCCATCATGCTGGATTCCTGCTTCGATTAATGCTGTCAAATCCTTCAAGTCTGTTGAAAAGCTTTGCGCAACGAAAGTCGCACCTGCAGTCAAAGCCATTTCCATTGGTGAAATAGCCTGTTCAATAGAACCTAGAGGTGTTGACTTTGTTTTGAAACCAGCCGCAGAACGCGGAGAAGTTTGACCTTTTGTTAAACCATAGATCTGGTTATCCATAACGATATAAGTAATATTTACATTACGGCGGATCGCATGGATCGTATGGCCCATACCGATTGCGAATCCATCCCCATCACCGCCGGAAGCGATAACAGTTAAATCTCGGTTAGCCATTTTAACACCTTGGGCGATCGGCAATGAACGTCCATGGATGCCGTGGAAGCCGTATGAATTGATGTAGCCGGAAATACGTCCGGAACATCCGATACCTGAAACAACCGCTAAGTTCTCAGGCTCTAAACCAACATTCGCAGCCGCACGCTGAATCGCCGCCTGCACGGAGAAGTCCCCACAGCCTGGGCACCAGTTTGGTTTAACATTATTTCTAAAATCTTTAAACGTGGCCATTTAGAACAACTCCTTGCATTTTGTGTGAATTTCATGTGGCAAGAATGGATTTCCGTCGTACTTTAATAGCTTGTGAACTTTCTCAGCATGTCCGACGTTCATCTTCATGATATTCGCTAATTGCCCTGTAGCATTGTTTTCAACTACAGCAATTTTCTTAGCAGATTTCACAAGCGGCAATAATTCATCAGTTGGGAAAGGATGAATCAAACGAACTTGTGCATGGTTAACTTTAACGCCATCGTTTTCCAAGCGGCCCATCGCTTCTTCAATAGCGCCGCGAGTTGAGTTAAATCCTACGATTAACAAGTCTGCTTCTTCATGAGGAGCATACTTGTGAACAGGTGTATTGAATTTAACGTTTTCAACTTTACGGAAACGCTTATCCATTTGCGCGTTACGATTAGCAGCTGATTCTGAAGGTTTTCCAGTCTCATCATGCTCAACACCAGTCACATGGTGGATCCCGTTCTTCATACCAGGGATTACACGAGGAGAAACTCCATCTTCAGTAACTTCAAAGCGCTTGAAGTAGCCTTTGTTTTCAATTTCAGGAAGCTCTTCTGTTGCAAGCTTTCCGCGGCGGATTTCCACTTTGCTGAAATCAAGCGGCTCTACTGTTTGCTTTCCTAGAGAAAGCTGCAAGTCTGTAAGAACAATAACAGGGCACTGATATTCCTCAGCAAGGTTGAATGCTTCAGCAGTATCATAGAATGCTTCCTGTACAGTACTTGGCGCAAGAACGATTTTGGGAATCTCACCATGAGTACCATAAATCATTGCCATTAAGTCTGATTGTTCCTGTTTAGTAGGAAGTCCTGTTGAAGGGCCTCCACGCTGAGTATCTACAATTACA
Source organism: Cytobacillus sp. NCCP-133 (assembly GCF_026011715.1). GTDB lineage: Bacteria > Bacillota > Bacilli > Bacillales > Cytobacillaceae > Cytobacillus. The sequence continues at coordinate 42,032 of NZ_BRVM01000004.1, forward strand.
AGCGGAGTTTCGGTAATGCCTGAAAGGCCGATTGCTTCCATTTTAAGAGAAAGTCCAGGACCTGCAGATGCTGTAATAGCACGAACTCCCGCATAGTTGGCACCAATAGCCATAGTAGCTGCAGCGATTTCGTCTTCTGTCTGGATAACAGATCCGCCAAGCGCTGGAAGCTTTTTAATTAAATATTCCATGATTTCGGATGCAGGTGTGATTGGATATGCTGCCATGAAACGGCATCCTCCTGCAAGTGCTCCAAGAGCGATCGCATCGTTTCCAATCATGAATAATCGCTTCATGCCATCCGCTTTTTCAAGCTCCATTAATTCAGTGTCATCGCTAAGCTTTTCTTTCATGAAGTCAAAACCAGCCTGGATTGCTTCCATGTTCTTGTCTACAACCTGCTGTCCTTTGCGACCAAAAATCTCTTGTACAACTTCTTCAAACACCTTAATATCTAAGTTTAGCACTGCACAAGTTGCACCCACAGCAACCATGTTTTTCATTAGGGATGTTCCCAGTTCCGTAGCAATCTCTGTAAATGGAACCGCATATAAAGATGCTTCCGTATCTTCTGGCTGTTTAGGATTAAACTTTGCGTCTGCAATCATGATCCCTTTATCATGAAGTTCTTTGTAGTTCAATTCAATTGTCTCTTGGTCAAATGCTACCAGAATATCTAAATCGTCAGAAATTGAGCGAATTTGTGACGTGCTTACGCGAATTTTATTATTCGTGTGCCCGCCTTTAATGCGTGATGAAAAGTGGCGGTAACCGTACAGGTAATAGCCTAAACGATTTAATGCAATGGAAAAAATTTCCCCGGTACTTTCAATACCTTCCCCTTGCTGTCCTCCAACTTTCCATGAAAGTTGATTGATCATGTCTTACACCCCTTTAGATACGTTAAGAAATTATGTAAAAACGGTTCATTAAAATAAGTGTAGTACTTGTCCAGTCAATCCGTTGGTTTCACTCTGCTTTAAGGCTATTTTTCGGAGGATGGATGGGTACTAAACGCTTTCAATTCTAGACCTATGCGTCTAAAAAAGCAACCCTTTCTAAATATTTATTGGCTAAAAGATGAATATTTTTTTATTTTTAGAAAAATAATAAATAGATTGTCTTTCCAAGGATTGAACCTTGCTTTTCAAACCACTGACATATCGTTTTTTTTACTATTATCACCTTGGAAAGCGGTTATAAAAATTCCTAAATAAAAACTTTTCAGCCTGTATATCAGAATAATATTTTGTGAGTTCATTCAGCAGATAATCGTATTTTCTTGCATTCTCCAGCCCTGCTACTCTTCCATCTGTACCGTCAAAATCTGAACCAAAGCCGACATGGTTCTCTCCGCCCAGTGAACATACATGCTCGAGGTGCCTCAGTATATCTGTAACAGTGGCAGTTTGTTTGCCGGATAAAAATTCATTTACAAACGTAATCCCGGTAACACTATCCCTATCAATCAGAGCTTGAATCTGCTCATTTGACAAATTGCGTGGATGTGGACAGAGGGAGTAGCAATTCGAATGGGAGGCAAAGGGATTGTCGCTCCATTCCATCACGTCCCAAAAACCTCGTTCAGATAGATGGGATACATCGCACCATGCACCTGCATCGTTCAAGACAGAGACCACTTGTTTGCCAAAAGAGGATAGCCCCGCACCCCTTTTTTCCAGCACTCCGTCTGCGGCACAGTTTCCGTAGTTCCAGGTCAAGCCAACTGAAGATACACCAAGCCTGAGAAGTGTTTTTAACTTAAGGAGATCGCAGCCAATTGCATCACACCCTTCCAGTGTCAGCACTGCACCTATTTCATCCTCTTTCAGCCGGCTGATATCCTGGCGGCTCAAAATAAGCTTTAATTGCGGATGAGGTTTCATCACTTTTCCATAAAACAGGTCGGCCATATACAATGCAGCACTAAACTTCATTTCAGGATGAACCGTTTCAGGAACATAAATGGCAAAGCACTGGACCTTTAGTTGAGATGCTTCTAGCCCTTCCAGATTAACTTGCAGCTTGCCTGAATCTGCAAAATTGATCTTTCTATCCATAAACATCTTATATAAAACGTCACAATGCGCATCAAAAATTTTCATCAGACATCTCCCCCTTTTCCTTATCTTATTAAAAAAGGCTCTTTTCTCATAGATTGTTGTTTTTGCTTATTAATTTAGCCCGTTGATTTCAGCACGGGGCACTTGCTTTCCGCGGGGAGGGACAGAGCTCCCCGCCGCTCTGAGCCATGGGGTCTCCCGCTCCTCCCGCAGGACATTGAATAATCTTCCTCTAATCAACTCAGCAAATTCAACTAAGTTATTGTAAAGCAACATACTTTACGAAAAAAGCCTTAAAAAAAGAACCTGTTTGCCTATTGCCGCAAACAGGTTTTATGATCTTTGACTGAAATGTAACCAATACTTTTTATGCATATGGCAATGGATGAGTCCTAATTTCGCCGTTTTCGCTACCTTGGTTCAACAATCAGTTTGATTGCCGTCCGTTCTTCGCCGTCAATCAGAATATCCGTGAATGCCGGGATACAAATTAAGTCCACTCCGCTAGGCGCTACGAATCCTCTTGCGATCGCTACTGCCTTAACAGCCTGGTTCAATGCACCCGCACCAATGGCCTGGATCTCTGCATTCCCTCTTTCGCGAAGAACTCCAGCAAGCGCACCAGCTACAGAATTAGGATTAGATTTTGCCGAAACTTTTAATATTTCCATTCCTAGCTCCTCCTCGTTTTACCTACCCCTAATGAATGCCTTGCTCAAAGCACCGGCTGCCCTCCAGCTGGCTTGAAACCCTTCCTACAAGGCCTTAAACTCTCACCTTTCTTTTCGGGCTTACACAAGACTGCTTTGATGGAATTTCAGCATCAGGTATATATATCATTCCATTGCTACTATATTCAGTATCAAAATCACATATTCCGGCTCGGACAAAAAAATCAAAGATTCTCACTTATTTTTATTTTATTCGTTTTTTGCGCTAGCTCGCACCTTTTGAGGAAGTTAATCACATACAGATCACTGTCACTGAGAAATTCATTATAGTATTGGGATTTTGTATTAGACCACCTCATCATTTATGGACCAATCCGCGCTAAAACGTTTCACTTTTTAAATTTGTAACTTATTTCTCCAGACAACTTTGCATCAGCTGCTTTCGAATCCCCTCTAAATAAAAAACTGCATCCGGGTAATTTCGAATGCAGTAAAGGTCTTATGAATAAAAAGGATGATCATCATTAATTAAAATCCGGTCGATTTTTTTGGCTAATCCCGTTTTTGGATTCAGCTCAATCAGTGCTGCGCTTAGCTGGGTCCTGCCTTCCTTAGGGACTTCAAAGCGGACCGGCAATCCAGTTATAAATCGTTTAAGAACAGCTTCTTTTTCAACACCCAGAATGCCATCATAAGGGCCTGTCATGCCTACATCAGACATGAACGCTGTCCCGCCAGGCAGAATTCGGTTATCAGCTGTCTGTACATGTGTGTGCGTGCCCACTACTGCAGAAACCTTGCCGTCCAGGTGCCAGCCCATTGCCTGCTTTTCACTTGTTGCTTCCGCATGGAAATCGACAAATATAAACGGAGTCCGTTCCCTGGCTTCTTTTATTAGCTGATCCGCCTTTTGGAAAGGGCAATCACTTGGATTCATAAATGTTCTGCCCTGAAGGCTAATGACCGCCACTTCCTGTGCATTGTATTTTAAATAAACAATCCCCTTTCCGGGATTATTGGAAGGGAAATTCGCCGGACGCACCATATATTTGGCACGGTCGATAAATTCGAAAATCTCCTTGTTATCCCACGTATGGTTTCCAAGAGTGACTGCTTGTGCGCCAGCTTCCAAAAACCCGCGATAAATCTTTTCATTAATTCCTTTTCCACCTGCCGCATTTTCCCCGTTAATGATAGTGATTTGCGGACGGTATTTTTCTTTCAGTTTTGGAACATATTCACGAATCGTGTCGCGTCCCAGGGAGCCTACAACATCTCCGACAAACAAAATATTCATATCATTACCCTTTCTGCTTTTAAAATTAATGGCTTTGCTAAACTTATATGTTGATTTTGCTCAAGACACTTAGCGGACAGCGGGCTTCCACTCCAATCAACATAATGCTAAAAACAAAATTGGCTTTTAGCCAAACTTTTATATGTAAAAAGTCACGCAAATGCATGCCTCTTATCTCTTTCCTATAAGTTTAACACAGATTCCGCCCGCCTTATGCAAACACACCCTCTAAAAAGAGATAAAGCGATGCATGTGCATCGCTTTATTTTGCATATTCAACAGCCCTTGTTTCACGGATAACCGTGACTTTAATATGGCCTGGATAATCAAGCTCTTCTTCAATCTTCTTGCGGATATCCCTGGCCAAACGATGAGCTTCAAGATCATCAATTTGTTCAGGTTTAACCATAATGCGAATTTCGCGTCCTGCTTGAATAGCGAATGATTTTTCAACACCATCATAGGACTCGGAAATCTCTTCAAGCTTTTCAAGACGGCGAATATAGTTTTCAAGTGTCTCTCTTCTAGCTCCGGGTCTTGCTGCCGATAAAGCATCTGCTGCAGCGACAAGTACGGAAATGATCGATGTTGGTTCTGTGTCGCCATGGTGGGAAGCGATACTGTTGATGACAACAGGATGTTCCTTATACTTAGTGGCAAGTTCCACACCGATCTCAACATGGCTTCCTTCTACTTCGTGGTCAATTGCTTTACCGATATCATGAAGCAATCCTGCACGGCGGGCCAATATCTCGTCTTGTCCCAATTCCGCAGCCAGCAAGCCTGAAAGCTGTGCCACTTCCATTGAATGCTTTAATACATTCTGGCCATAGCTTGTACGGAATTTTAAACGGCCAAGGATTTTGATCAAATCTGGATGCAGACCATGGACACCAACCTCGAAAGTTGTCTGTTCACCTATTTCACGGATATGCTCATCCACTTCACGGCGGGCTTTATCAACCATTTCCTCAATCCGTGCAGGATGAATGCGTCCGTCCTGAACCAGTTTGTCTAAAGCTAAGCGGGCTGTCTCACGTCGTATCGGATCAAAACCGGATAAAATAACCGCTTCCGGTGTATCATCGATAATGAGATCAATTCCAGTAAGAGTTTCAAGAGTTCTGATATTGCGGCCCTCACGGCCAATAATGCGCCCTTTCATCTCATCATTTGGCAGGTTGACAACTGAAACCGTCGTTTCTGCAACATGGTCAGCTGCACATCTTTGGATAGCCAGTGACAAGATTTCTCTCGCTTTCTTATCTGCGTCCTCTTTCGCTCTAATCTCGCTCTCTTTTACCATAATAGCGACTTCGTGAGCCACTTCCTGCTCCGTGCGCTCTAAAATGATGGACTTTGCCTCTTCACGAGTTAAGCCTGAGATACGTTCGAGCTCAGCTTGTTGTTCTTTAACCATCTCGTCCACTTTGCTTTCCATCTCTTCAATATGCTGTTGTCTTTTGCTAAGAGAATCGTCCCTCTTTTCTAAAAGTGCTTCACGTTTATCTAACGTTTCATCTTTGCGATCAAGATTCTCTTCTTTTTGCATTAAACGATTTTCTTGTTTTTGCAGTTCATTTCTTCGATCACGAATTTCACTTTCCGCATCTGTGCGAAGCTTGTGAATTTCATCCTTCGCTTCAAGCAAGGCTTCTTTCTTAATAGCCTCTGCCTCCCGCTTTGCGTCTTCCAAAATCTGCTCAGCAGCATCTTTAGCTCCTGCGATTTTAGCTTCGGCAATGGATTTGCGAACAAAATAGCCAACAAAAGCACCGACGATTAGGCCAAGCAAAATGGAGATGATTGCTGTTAAAAAATCCATCATTTCACCTCCTCTTGCTATGAACTTGTTTGTGTTACGTTTTTCAAAGTGTCGGCATGTACATTGTCCAATTCAATATACAGCACTAAGGCTTTTAAACGTTTTATTCTTTAAAAAACACTGGGGTTCCCGATCGGCTGCAAGCATAAATTTCCCGCTTCCGTACCGGAGCGAATACCTTATAAGTTCTGCCGATGGAACCTTGAGCCGGACAAAAGTCTAACTCAGAAAAAATTCCTCACATAGTAAAATATAAAATATACATGTTTAATTGTAAAGCTGAGGAATTTTATTGTCAAGGGGTTGTCCTGAAGGCTTTTCTTAATATTTTGATTGATTTGAACTCTTCAGATAATTGCTTCTACACTTTGTTAAAAGAATTTGTGTTTAAAAATAGTAAACGACTGTTTGCGGAGGTGTCGATTTTCGCTGCAGTCACTCGCTTTCCGCTCCAATCAGCACGTGCCAAATATGTAATAAGCTTCTCACAGCATTACTGAATCGGCTAAATTAAACAATCTTAACAAAAGGTAATTTTCCTGCTAGAATCATACACTTTTAATTGCTATACAAAAAGCAAAGCCTTTGGTGGCTTTGCTTTTCTCTTTGTATTAGTCGATTAGCTCAAATTCATCCTGACCTTCGTCTCCGTTTATCACTTTTTCCTCATCAAGACCATAGTGTTCACGGATTTGCTTTTGAATAGTAAGGCGGATATCAGGGTTTTCTTTCAGGAATACCTTGGCATTTTCACGGCCCTGGCCAAGGCGCTCTTCATTATACGAATACCATGAACCGCTTTTTTGGACGATGTCCAGTTCAGAACCAAGGTCGATAATTTCGCCTTCTTTGGAGATTCCCTCACCATACATGATATCTACTTCAGCTACACGGAACGGAGGAGCAACTTTATTTTTAACAACCTTAATCTTTGTTTTATTTCCGACCATTTCATTGCCTTGCTTTAACGTCTCAGCACGGCGAACTTCTAAACGAACAGATGAATAGAATTTCAATGCGCGTCCGCCAGGTGTTGTTTCAGGGTTACCGAACATAACGCCGACTTTTTCACGAATCTGGTTAATGAAAATGGCAATTGTTTTAGACTTGTTGATTGCACCCGATAGTTTCCGAAGCGCCTGGGACATTAAACGAGCCTGCAAACCAACATGGGAATCTCCCATTTCCCCTTCAATTTCAGCCTTTGGCACAAGGGCTGCAACAGAGTCAATTACTAGAATATCAACTGCTCCGCTTCGCACAAGCGCTTCAGCAATTTCAAGAGCCTGCTCACCTGTATCTGGCTGGGAAAGAAGAAGCTCGTCAATATTTACGCCTAAATTTTGTGCATAAACAGGATCCAAAGCATGTTCAGCATCAATGAATGCTGCTTGTCCGCCGCCTGCCTGAACCTCCGCGATTGCATGCAGAGCTACAGTTGTTTTACCTGAACTTTCAGGTCCATAGATTTCAATAATACGGCCTCGTGGATAGCCGCCTACCCCAAGAGCTGCATCAAGAGCAAGGGATCCGCTTGGAGCAGTAGAAATTTTGCGGTCCGTTTGTTCACCGAGCTTCATGATTGAACCTTTACCAAATTGCTTTTCTATTTGTTTTAACGCCATTTCAAGTGCTGCTTGACGATCACTCACTAATAGTTCCTCCTTTTATATAGACGAATCTATCTTTTGCAAGATTCGTTTGTCTCATCTCAAAACCTATCTTTACTATAAACCTTTTCCCAGCATTTGTCGAGCAAAAAATCGAACATCCATTCGTTTTTTTTATGCACTAATTCTGCTTGAAAATTGCAAAACCTGCAGGTGAAAATCGGATTTCCGCCTGTAAAAGAAAGTCAAAAATAGCATTTCCATATAAAGTCTGTCTATTTTTAACGCCTAAAAAAAGCGAGAGGCGCCCGCCTATGGGCGACAAGCATAAGACGAGCCGGCTGAAAGGCTGTTTTTTAACCTTTTGGACAGATTGGCTTAGACACGAGAGCAGATGGTGCCTGGAGCTAGACAGTTATCTAGGTTCAAAAGGATATAAATTCTGATATCATAAAAAAAATCAGAACGCCTGCTTAGGCACTCTGATCCTCTTTTAATGCTTTTATTAAAAAATGACATCCATATTTTACGGTTCGGACTCTATTGGCAGTTCTAGATCCGCCAAGATGAAGCTTTTCCGCATGGACCGGCCTTCCTTTAATCCAAATACCGATATATACCGTTCCGACAGGTTTCCCTTCAAGTTCTTCCGGACCTGCGACTCCGGTAAAACTGATTCCGATGTCCGCATTTGTCAGCGCGGCAACATTTTCAGCAAGTTCTTCTGCACATCGCGCACTGACAACTCCATCCTTTTCAATCGTTTCCTGGCTTACTTTGAGAACCTCTGCTTTTACCTCATTTGTATAACAGACCACTCCGCCTTTCAGAAGACCGCCGGCTCCCGGAATCGAAGTAAGCTCTTGCTCGAACATACCGCCTGTTAAGCTTTCCGCAGCCGAAATTGTCATTTTCTTTTCTTTAATCAGCTTGGTAAGTTCATACATTAATGACGTGTCATCGTACCCATAGAAAAATTTGCCGACGCGTTCCATGATTTGTGCTTCAGCCTCATCAATCAGCATAATGGCTGTTGCCGCCTGGTTATGCTTCGCTGTTAATCGCAAAGTAACCTCCCCATCGGATGCAAGCGGGGCAATAGTTGGGTTGCTTTGTGCATCAATAATGTCCTCTATTTCTGTCTCTAGCATCGCTTCCCCAATACCAAAGAAGCGCAGTACACGGGAAGTGATTACATCATCCGTTTCAAGCTTGGATTGAAGGGCAGGAAAGGCATGTTTTAGGAACATTGGTTCCATTTCTTTGGGCGGTCCCGGCAGCAGCATGTAAACATGTTTGCCCGAATCGGTGATCATCCCCGGGGCCATTCCATGCTCATTGGGAAGTACCTGGGCATCTTCCAGTACCAGTGCCTGCTTTTTATTATTTTCGGTCATTTCTCTCTTGGTCCGCTTAAAATAGAGCTTAATAGACTCAAGAGCATGCTCATCCATGACCAGTTCTTTGCCCAAGTGGCGGGCAATTGTTTCTTTTGTTAAGTCATCCTTTGTTGGTCCGAGACCGCCTGTTAAGATAATCAGATTTGAACGTTCTTCAGCAATTTTCAAAACAGACTTTAATCGTTCAGAATTATCCCCCACTACAGTATGATAAAAAACATTAATGCCCAGTTCAGCAAGCTGCCGCGAAAGAAAGCGGGCATTTGTATTAACAATTTGCCCTAGCAAAAGCTCGGACCCGACAGCTATGATTTCTGCGTTCATTCAATACCCCCCTTTGATCTGATCATTTTGAGTTAAGAAAAGCTTGCTTATTTTTTGCGAAGTAGTCCCATCCAGACCAGATTGTAAAGAACATAGCCACCCATAGGGCAATCATATCAAATGGGATTGAAGCCATTTCAAAGATTATATTATGCAGAAGCAATACAGAAATAGCTACGATTTGTGCCCACGTTTTAATTTTTCCAAGCTGATTCGCAGCGACTACTTCTCCTTCCCCCGCAAGTACAAGTCTTAAACCTGTCACAGCAAATTCACGGCTAATAATGATAATAACCATCCAGGAAGGAGCAAATCCAAGTTCGACCAGGACGATCAGCGCAGCAGAAACAAGGAGCTTGTCTGCAAGCGGATCCAGGAATTTTCCCAGATTCGTAACGAGATTGTATTTGCGTGCATAGTAGCCGTCAACCCAATCGGTAACCGAAGCAACGATGAATATCAGTGCTCCAGCCAGATGGGTAACCGGAAGTTCAGTACCTAAGAGCGCTACTTCACCCCATGAAAAAGGAACAAGCATTACCAGTAGAAAAATTGGAATCAGCATGATGCGTGAAACAGTAATTTTATTTGGCAGATTCATGATTTACCTCCATATATTAATACCTTATAATGTTAATTTTTACATTAAAATCGAAAATAGTCATCTCATGAAGATGACTATTCGGTCTTCGGCGCATACCTGATGGTTATAGCCTGCCGGACTGATTGAGAAGGCGGCACCTGGTACTGAATTTTTTCTCCGTTTACGTAGATTTCCGTTTGAGTGGAATTGCCCACAACGATGGAGGCTTCAGTCTCTTTAGAAAAGTCAGCATTGTGGCTTTTTTTACCTTCAGTGGTCAGCATACCCTGGAAGAGGGAAGTTCCTTTTCCGTTCTTGATATTCACCCAAGTCTCCCCGGTAGATACGACTTCGAGATTAAACTTGTCCGCATTTTTCAATTCATAAACCGTGTTTTGGCCGCTGGATTTCACTACTGCAACTTCCTGTTTCGTTTCTTTCTCAGCTTCTCGCCCTTCAATATTTTCATCAGTGGAATCAATTTCCTCTGCTGGTTTTTCCTGTTCGCCGGAAGAATCTTCCTTGCTTTCCTCTGTTCCTTGGTCTTTAGCAAGGTCTTCTGACTCTTCAATGACCGTTTGCTCATCTGTCAGATCACCAGGCTTTTCGCCATCATCGGTCTGATCTTTGGCTCCAAGGAAATTATAGAGTACTACTATAAGGCCAACAATAAAGGCACCGATAAGAATTTTCGGCAATACATCAAACACCTTTGATGTTCGTCCGGAAAGATCCTTCCTTGATTGGACACGTGATAACTTTTCTGGTATATCGTCATTCAAGGTCACAGGAATCTCACCTTTATATTGTTCAAAGATTTCTTCTGGTTCAATCCCCACTGCCTCGGCATATTGTTTGATAAACGCCCTGATATAGAATTTTCCGGGCATCATGCTGTAATCGCCCTCTTCAATCCCTATCAGGTAGCGTTTTTGTATTTTAGTAACCTTTTGCAGATCATCTAAACTCATGTCTTTTGCCAAACGAGCTTCTTTTAAAAGACTTCCTAGTTCTGTCAATTTGCAACACCTTCCAACTTACTAAAAATCAAAGCCTCCAAAATCGGATTCAGAGAACATGTTGTTCTTTTCCACAATGTCATATTTAATCTCTTCATCAGGATCGTGGCGAAGCTCAATTATATAATCGAAATCATTAAGGGAGTATTCAGTATTTTGCACAAAAATATCTGGATGCTCTACTACTTTTACTGCAGGAAGGCGCATGATTTCACGGACCAGCTGCCAGTGACGTTCGTTCGCACGTCTGGTTGAGACAATGCCGTCTATTATAAACAGATTGTTTTCATTGTATTCGTCTTCGATCAGCTGATTGCGGATCGTTTGCTTCAAGAGCGTCGATGAAACAAATAGCCAGCGCTTGTTCGCACAAACACTTGAAGCCACAATGGATTCAGTCTTACCAACTCTTGGCATTCCCCTAATTCCTATTAGCTTGTGCCCTTCCTGTTTAAATAATTCAGCCATAAAATCGACTAATAGTCCAAGCTCGTCCCTGACAAACCTGAACGTTTTTTTATCATCCGCATCTCTTTGTATATATCTTCCATGGCGTACAGCTAGACGATCTCTCAGCTTTGGTTCACGAAGCTTGATCACTTTAATCGTATCCATTGTATTTAGGATTGACTTCAAGCGTTCAATTTGTTCATAATCTTTCGCCAGGATCAGTAGTCCCCTCCGTCCTTGGTCTACACCATTAATGGTTACAATATTGATTGAAAGCATCCCAAGCAGGGAAGAAATATCACCAAGCAAACCGGGCCGGTTCTTTTGAATTTCATATTCCAAATACCATTCTGTTTTTACTACCACCAGAATAACCTCCTCCGGCATAATTGCGCCTTGTGCGCCTTTTTATATGTATAAATAATTGCAATTCTTTTATGTAAAATATTTTGAAGCATATCCTATTTTTTCATCTAGGTTCTATAATATATGATTTTTTGTCAAGATGAAAGGAAAAACCCGTTTAGGCTGGAATGAAATCTATTTGAAGAAAAAACGAAAGAGAGAGGGGAGTCCTCTCTCTTTCAGTCATGTGTTTATAAATTTCTTAATGGGCACCGTCGTTTTGGACAAGCTTAACCATTATGTTGGCAATGGCATGCTGCTCATCAGGTGAAGCAACAGACCATAGATCAGCAAGAATGCGCTCCTGGTCATTCTTTGGCTCCACTTGCTTGGCTAAGTAATCGCCAATTTGATATGCAAGGTCATTAACAGTATCTTTGTTCATTCCTTGATCCATTCCCTGATGAAGACGATCGCCTAGGAAGTCTTTCCACTGCTGCCAGTTGTCTAGTACAGACATAATTATTGCCTCCTTTTAATGTTGTACAATTATATTGTGCTTAGAGGGCGAATAAAATATACATGTACAAAGGAGGGTAAAAACAAAAATAAGTGACAATTATTTGAACAAGGCTGTTTTCATTGTTGTTTTAGCCCGTCAATGAATCCCTTTGATTTCCGCTTGCAGGCACTTGCTTTTCGCGGAGAGGAATGAAAACGTCCTCGGCTCCTCCCGAGGAGTGTCTCACTCCCTCTCCTCCCGCAGGAGTCAAGTGAACTCCGCACCAATCCACTCATCTGATTAAACCTAGTCTAACTTGAAAAAGCGGACAAAACGATAAGAAATATAACAAAGGTACCAAGCACCATTTTAAGTATACCATCCCCCATTTACAGCAAGGACTTGGCCAGTAATATAGGAAGACTTGTCCGAAAGCAGGAAAGAAACGGAGCTGGCTATATCCTCAGGAAGGGCAAGCCTGCCCATTGGGATTTCACTTTTTACCGTTTCAAGCTCTTCTTCTGTAAAGTCATTCAGCATGGCAGTCTGAACGGCACCAGGGGCCACCGCATTCACTTTCACTCCATTCAGGGCTACTTCCTTGCTTAAAGCTTTAACAAAGGCAATTTGGGCACCTTTAGCAGTTGAATAAGCCACTTCGCAGGCTGCTCCAGTCTGGCCCCAAATAGATGAAACAACCACAATATTTCCGCTTCCTTTTTTTAAAAGCTTGGGGAGGAGCTCCTTTGTCAGCAGAAGCGGACTTGTAACATGCAAATTCATTAGCTTTTCTGTTTCAGCCTCGGTAAGCTCTGTCAGCAGGCCATATTGCGATGATCCGCTATTATGGACAATGGCATCAAGGGAAAAGATATTTTCGGCAATTTTTTTATAACCATCCTTTGCAGCTAAATCTGCCTGTATCGGCATATATTCACCACTAAACTCCTGAAGGCTGTCCATTAGTCTGTCTATAGCCTGCCGATTCTGATTGTAATGCAGGTATAGGGAATATCCTTCCTCTGCCAGTTTAATGCTGATTGCCCGTCCTATTCCTCCGCTCGCACCTGTTACTAAAGCAAATTTCTTCATTCTGCACACTCCGTTACGTTTGTTGCACGAAAAAGCAAAGCGCCATATTGGCGCTCTGCAGAATAGTTTATTTTTTCGGGACCACCTGACAAACCGTGAAGCGATCTTCGCTTATCAAGTCCACAGCTGCATTTTTGACATCATTAAGAGTAATGCTTTCGAGTGTTGGAACAACGTCAAACAAATCCATTTCATTAAAAGCATACCGTGTAAATTGGTTGGCGATATATTCAGGCGAGTTAACCGCACGAAGGAATGCACCGATCTTTTTCTTTTTCGTCCGTTCCAGCGTTTCCTGCGAGATTGCTCCTTTTGCTTTGGCATCCAGGAGCATTTTTTGCAGCACTTCTGCCAAGCGTTCCGGATCATTCGTATCTCCGCCTACCATCGCAAAGCCAAAACCTTGTTCCTGGGTATAATCAAAGGAGAAGGTATCATCAATTAACCCTTCGTTATACAGTGAGCTGTAATGATCGGAACTTTTGCCGAATAGGATATCCAGCAGCACATTTACGCTCAGTTCGTTCTTCAGCATCGCCTTGCCTGTCTGGCTGACGTTTTTGCTTTTTATTCCTACTAGGCATTTGGACGTCTGGACATTCATTTCCAGCACTTTTTTCTTCTCAGCCGCTTCCGCAGATTCTTCATTAAATTCCCGCTTGATCTCAGGCTGTTCCTTATAATCTTTGTTGTTTTGATTATCCCTCACCAAATCCATGGTTTGAACAGGGTCGACTGGTCCAACTATGAATAGCAGCATATTGCTTGGATGATAGAAGGTCTCATAGCATTCATACAGCATATCCTTGGTAATATGGGAAATGGATTCAACCGTTCCGGCAATATCAATCTTAACAGGATGGTTTTTATACATATTTTCAATTAAGCCAAAATATAGGCGCCAATCCGGATTATCATCATACATCGTAATTTCCTGTCCAATGATGCCTTTTTCTTTTTCAACAGTCTTTTCTGTAAAATATGGCTCTTGGACAAAGTCAAGCAATGTGACAAGATTCTGTTCTACATTTGAGGTACTTGAAAATAAGTAGGCCGTTCTTGTAAAAGATGTAAAGGCATTCGCGGAAGCCCCTTGCTTACTGAACTGTTGGAATACATCCCCGTCTTCTTTTTCAAAGAGCTTATGCTCCAAAAAGTGTGCGATCCCATCAGGAACCTTAACAAATTCTTCTTTGCCCGGCGGCAAGAAATGGTTATCAATCGAACCATACTTCGTTGTAAAGGTTGCATAAGTCTTGTTGAAACCCCTTTTCGGCAAAATGTAGACGTCGAGGCCATTGTTCAGCTTTTCATAATACATTTCTTCCTGCAGCTGATCAAAAGTGATTTTTTCCATTACTTGCCCGCCTCCTTTCCAGTTAAGAAATACACTGTATCCAAGCTGACCTTTTTGGCAACCTCAGCGATTTCTTCACTCGTCACCTTATCCATTTCTTCCATCCATGTTTGAAGTGTAATATCTTTTCCGGATACGACATTATGATATAATACTTCAACAATTCCCCTGGCTGTATCCACTGTTTCAAGAAGCTGATTTTTAATAACTGCTTGCGTCTGATCAATTTCCTGTTCAGTAAAGTCGCCGTTTTTCATTGCTTCCAACTGTTCTTTTATAATGTTCACAGCCTGGTCGTAGTTCTTGTTATCGATCCCGGACATCACCATCATCAAGCCTTTATGGCTTTCAAGACGGCTTGCCACATAGTAGGCAAGGCTTGCTTTTTCCCGGACATTCAAGAAAAGCTTTGAATGTGAAAACCCCCCGAAAATCCCGTTAAAAACCTGCAATGCATAGTAATCAGGATCCCCATACACTACATTTGTACGATAGCCAATATTCAATTTGCCCTGTTTGACATCCTGCTCTTCCCTTACCTCGTTTACGTCATTTTTGCTACTTCCAGGTCTGGGTTCTGAAGTTTTAGGAGTTCTTTCTTCAAATGATAGAAGCTCACCTGCATAGGATTCTGCATCTGCTTCATTGACATCGCCTATTACATACAAATCCAGTTCATCCTCTGAAAGGGCAGTTTGATAATATTGATATAAACTTTCAGGCGTAATTGGATCAACATCTTCTTTATCACCATGAACATGTAATTCATAAGGCTCGCCTTTGCACATTTCCTGTACAAGGCGGAAATTGGAGTAGCGCATTTTATCATCATATACAGATTGAATCCGCTGTTTGAGCGTCCTTTTTTCCTTTGCGACCGTTTCTTTTTCAAAAGCAATCCCCTGCACATTCGGCTTCGTTAAGATTTCAGATAAAAACTGGAAGGCTTTTTTCAGCAAAGGTGTATTATCAGAGAGAAATTTTTCGTTGGCAATTTCAACTGACATTGTAATGACATGGTATTCTCCTTTTTTGGCAAGATCCACAAACAAGGTTGCTCCATATAGTTCATCAAGAGAAGAACGCAGCTTGCCGGTAGACGGGTAAGATGCGCTATTACTTTGCAGGACATGCGGCAAAAGCGATCTAATCGTCACTGTTTCTTTATTAAGTGGCGCCTTCATCTTCCAGACCAGGGTATTGGTTTTATATTTTTCCGTTTTTACAACATGAAGCTTAAAGCCTTTCATTGCTTTCACCGATTCAGAAATTACATCCATTTGGTTTCCTCCTGTCGAATATTGAAGAGTCCATAGCTTATTATACTTTTGCCAAGAAAGTGCATTCTCTATAACTATGTAAACACTTTGGTGCTAATTTCTATAATCTCCTTTGTTTTAAATCATATTCTTACTATAACTTGCCCTATTTCCTTATTTCAAGTTATTGGCTATGCTGGAAGGATTATTAAAAAAATGAATGCGTCTTGCCGGCCCCCGACAAGCACAAGACAAGCCCTGTAAGAAGGTGTTCTTTCTTTCTGTAAGGGATTGGCTTATGACCCCGAGTCCCTAGAAGCCGCAACTAGAAAAGATTGTGACCTCGAGGGGATAGGCTTTTTCTTAAAATTCAAAGGGATATAAATTCTGATATCATAAAAAAAGCCCCATTTCAAATGAAATGAGGCTTTTTGATTAGCGATTTCCTTTGATATACGGAGTTCCTGATGCCTTTGGCGCATCGGCACGTCCAATGAAGCCTGTTAAAGCCAGGATTGTCAGGACGTATGGTGCAATAAGAAGGTATACATTTGGAATGTTCTCCAGGAACGGCAAGCTTGAACCAATGATGCTTAAGCTTTGCGCAAATCCAAAGAACAATGCTGCTCCCATAACTCCAAGCGGGTGCCATTTACCAAAGATTAGTGCCGCCAAAGCCATAAACCCTTGTCCGCTGATTGTAGCATGTCCGAAATCCGAAGAGATGGATTGAGCGTAAACTCCTCCTCCAATTCCTGCAAGGGCACCTGAAATGAGAACACCGATGTATCTCATTCTTGTTACATTGATCCCCATTGTATCTGCAGCCATTGGGTGTTCCCCCACCGCACGCAATCTTAAACCAAATGGAGTTTTAAACATGACAAACCAAGCAAGGAAAGCGACAGCTATCGCCACAAAAGATGTATAATATGTGTTTGAGAATAGCAGCTTACCGATTACCGGAATATCGCTTAAAAATGGAATATCAATTTTGCTGAAACCTTTTTGGATGATATCAGTTTGTCCTTTTCCATAAATGAACTTAACTAGGAATAGGGCAGCTCCAATAGCAAGGAGATTAATGGCAACACCCGATACAACCTGGTCTGACCTGAACGTAATCGAAGCAACCGCATGAAAAATGGATAATAGTGCTCCAACAACCATGGCTGCAAGAAGGGCAACCCAAGGGGTCCAGCTTCCAAGAACATCTACGAAAGTTAAGTTAAAAACGATGGCTGTAAAGGCTCCAATCACCATCAAACCTTCCAAACCAATATTTACAACACCGGAGCTTTCCGAAAAGTTTCCGCCCAATCCAGTGAAAATAAGCGGGGCTGCCCAAAGCAATGTGGATGGAATGATAATTAATAAAATTTCCATTAAGCCCACTTACTTCACCCCCTTTTTACTTATACGGTCAATAAAGATGCGAATCATGTAGCTCGCTGCTACAAAGAAAACGATAAGAGCAATGATAATATCTACTAGTTCGTTTGGAACTCCAGCTTCAAGCGGCATATTCAATGCGCCTACCTTTAAACTGCCAAATAGCAATGCTGCAAAGATAATCCCAATTGGTCCGTTTCCGCCAAGAAGGGCAACGGCGATCCCGTCAAATCCAACTCCGGTAAATCCGCCTTTAATGGCTGCATAACCGAATGTTCCCAATCCTTCCATTGCTCCTGCAAGACCTGCAAAAGCACCGGAAATAACCATTGAAAGAATGATATTTCGGCTTACATTCATCCCTGCATATTCAGAGGCATGCTGGTTGAAGCCGACTGCTCTCAATTCATAGCCCTTAGAAGTCTTTTCTAATAAAAACCACATAATAAAGACACATGTCAAAGCAATTAGGATTCCCCAGTGAAGACGGGAATAATCTGTCAGACCTTCGAGGAATGGCGAACGCAATGAAGATGATTCTGAAATCATTTCTGTGCGGTCACTCTTATCCGAGAGGACAGTACGGATAAAGTAGTTTGTCACATGCAATGCAACATAGTTCATCATAATTGTTACAATTACCTCGTGGACTTTAAACTTTGCTTTAAGCAAGCCAGGGATGAAACCCCAGAATGCTCCTGCTGCAGCTGCTGCAAGCACAGCGAGCGGAAGATGAATAACTTTAGGAAGGTCAAAAGCAACCCCAACCCAAACAGCAGCAAGCCATCCTACGATCAGCTGTCCCTCTACACCAATGTTAAATAGCCCAGTCCTAAAAGCAAACGCTACTGCCAAGCCTGCTAAAATATATGGAGTAACCTGCCTGACCACTTCACCAGAATAGTAGATTTCTCCAAAAGCACCGTTCCAAAGGGCAATAAATGCTGCCCCGGCATTATACCCTGTTGCAATCATGATGATGGTACCGACGAGTACGCCGAGGAGAACGGCAACCAGAGGTACGATTATGTTTTTCATGCGATTAGACATGGTTTTCGCCTCCCGCTTCCTTCCGTTTTGAACCGGCCATCAATAAACCTAATTCTTGTTCAGTTGTTTCTTTCGGGTTCACTACTGCTACAATTTCGCCCTCATAAATAACGGCAATTCTGTCGCTTACATTCATAATTTCATCCAGCTCAAAAGAAATAAGCAGAACAGCCTTCCCATGGTCACGCTGTTCAATCAGGCGCTTATGGATATATTCAATTGCCCCTACATCCAATCCTCGTGTCGGCTGTGCTGCAATGAGTAAGTCCGGATTACGGTCGATTTCACGTCCGATGATGGCTTTTTGCTGGTTACCGCCTGACAGCGCCCTTGCATGCGTATATTCGCTAGGTGTTCTTACATCAAATTCCTTAATCAATGTCTTCGCTTTACTGTAGATCTCTTTAAAACTCAGGACGCCTCTCTTTGAAAAAGGAGATTTGTAATAGGTTTGAAGCACCATATTTTCCCCAATCGGAAAATCAAGGACAAGCCCGTGTTTATGCCGGTCCTGAGGAATATGTCCAACACCTGTTTCCGTAACTTTTCGAGGGGCCATATTCATGATTTCTTTACCATTCATTTTAATTGAACCGCTTTCAGACTTTCTAAGTCCTGTGATGGCTTCAATTAATTCTGTCTGCCCGTTGCCGTCAACACCGGCAATCCCGACAATCTCTCCTGCCTTTACATGCAGATTAAGATTATTAATAACACCAAGCCCGCGTGAATCTTTTACCTTCAGATCCTTGATATCCAATACATCCTGCTGCGGTTTGGATTCCGTTTTATCTGTCTTGAATGTAACTTCTCTTCCGACCATCAAGCTGGCTAGCTCATTCGGATTGGTCTCGCTGACATTGACAGTTCCGATTCCCGCACCTTTACGGATAACCGTAACCCTGTCACACACTTCCATAATTTCTTTCAGCTTATGCGTAATAAGAATAATAGACTTTCCTTCTTTAATAAGGGTTTTCAAGATTTGAATAAGTTCTTTAATTTCCTGCGGTGTTAAAACAGCCGTCGGCTCATCAAAAATAAGAATCTCCGCTCCGCGGTATAAGGTCTTTAGAATCTCCACTCTTTGCTGCATACCTACAGAAATATCTGAAATCTTCGCTTGCGGATCTACCGCAAGCCCGTATCTTTCAGAAATTTCTCTAACATCTTTTTCGGCCTTCTTAATATCGATTTTTCCGCCTTTAGTCGTTTCTTTTCCGAGAATGATATTTTCAGTAATAGTAAAGCGGTCTACTAGCATGAAATGCTGGTGAACCATCCCGATTCCCAAATCATTTGCTACATTTGGATCTGTAATGCGAACCGGTTTGCCTTTCACTTTTATTTCACCCTTTTCCGGCTGATATAAGCCAAAAAGGACGTTCATTAGGGTTGATTTGCCCGCACCGTTTTCCCCAAGTAATGCATGGATTTCACCTGGTTTCAATTGAAGTGTGATATTATCATTTGCAACAATCCCAGGGAACTCTTTACGTATGTTGAGCATTTCAATAACATATTCCATTTAATTCACTCCTTGCTCAAAATAAAGTAAAACTTCAATCAGCAGGAAGTTTTACCCTGCTGATTGTTAGTTGAGGCCCCACAGGAAGTGGGTCACAAAGACGTTGCCGCAGGACGTGGCATTCTTTGTCTTTGTTCTGCTTTTCGAGCCTTATCGGGCCTTTACGGGCAGTTTGGCCCCCACATATCCTCCATTGATTCCTCAGGATCTTCTAACGGAGGACTTACTGACGGTTAAACTGCGATAAAAGGAAATTTTCAGTAGTAAGAGGTCAGACCTTGGAAATTCTTAGAAAAACCTGGCGTATTGCCAAACTCTTCATTTAAAAAAGGAATAATGAAAGAAATAATGGCTAATGCGTTAAAACTCTAATTGAAAAGCAGAAACCGTTCTGCGTTTCAATTAAACTTCTAATCCCAAAAAAAGGAATAAGAGGCCGCAGTGCAACCTGTTTATTCCTTCCTATTTATTTATTCAGCTGAGAATGTTGCTAACTCATCTTTAGTAGATGGAACAGTTAGATCTCCACTCTTGATCTTCTCTTGCCACTCTTGAACTGCAGCTTCGATGTCAGCTTTTGCAGAAACTTCTTCGTTGATTGGAGCAAGGCCTACGCCATCTTCAGCCAACCCGTAAGTAGTTGTTTCTCCGCCAGGAAAGTTGCCTTCCTGTGCTTTTGCTGAAAGGTCCTTTACTGCGTTGTCAACACGCTTAAGAGCAGAAGTAATAATAACATTATGCTCTTTGCCATCAATTTCAACTACACCTTCAGCAGATTGATCAGAGTCAACACCAATTGCCCAGATTTCTCTTGCTGGATCTTTTTTCTTCAGGTCACGAGCTTCTTTGAATAGACCGTTACCTGTTCCGCCTGCTGCGTGGAAAATCACGTCAACGCCAGAAGAGTACATTTTAGAAGCAATTGTTTGGCCAAGTTCAGCTTTATCAAATGCACCAGCATATTGAACTTCAACTTTAATATCAGGGTTTACCGCTTGAACACCAGCAAGGAATCCAGACTCAAAACGCTCGATAACTGGGATTTCCATACCGCCGATGAAACCAATTTTGTTCTCTTTAGTTGCTTTTGCTGCAGCAACACCTGCAAGGAATGCAGCTTCTTGTTCTTTGAACATGATGCTAGCTACGTTTGGCTGATCAACAACAGCATCCACGATACCAAAATGAGAATCTTTTTGCTGCTGTGCAATTTCGTTGATCGCACCTTCCATCAAGTAACCGATACCGAATACAAGATCAAAATCTTGGCGTGCTAGATTGTTAAGGTTCGTAGAATAGTCAGCGTCAGATTGTGATTGAAGGTAGTCAAATCCGCCTTTCCCTTTTTCAAGGCCATTCTCTTTACCAAATGCCTTTAAGCCTTCCCAGGCAGATTGGTTAAATGATTTATCATCAACACCGCCGACATCCGTTACCATCGCTACAGAGAATGCATTTTCCTTTTCGTCTCCGCCAGCTGTTTCTCCGCCGTTTTCTTCACTTTTGCCGCAAGCACCTAAAATTGTTCCTGCTGCAAGTACTAAAGACAGCGCCAATCCAAATTTACGCTTTTTCAAGGTTGGTACCCCCTAAGAGTTTGTTTTTTACATTAGCGGAATGAATTGTTGCGTTCTCATGCTTCTGAAATTGTTAAATTCTTTTTCTGAGTACATGGAAACTGAACTTATCAGCTCTGAAGTAATTAACCGAATATAGTATCGGCATATCCGCTTCATCGAAATGCATCTGCTTTAGAACAAGCAAAGCTGTTTCTGGGTCACATTCCAGGACAGGAGAAATCTTTTCGTGATAGCCTATAGGCTCGATTTGGGCTACTGCGTATGTGATTTTCCGGTTTGCTTCCTCTTCAAGCATGTTGAAGATGGATTCTTGTTCGTGGGAGAAAGTATCTGGCAGAATATTCTCAGGAACTTTATCCACACAATATACGACCGGCTCACCATTAGCTGTTCTAACCCTTTCAATCACAGCAATTCCCTCGTCAGCGGAACATGAAAAGCGGCGGATGTCTTCTTCAGTCGGCCCCATTGTCACTGAGCTTAGGAAAATGGTTCCAGGCTTCATGCCTGCCTGCAAAATCATATTTGTCACACTATTGAGCTGTTCGATTCCTGATGTAAACAGCGGCTGTGCATTTACAAAAGTCCCTACTCCATGGCGGCGTATAATTACGTTTTCTTCTTCAAGAATCCGCAATGCCTCCCTAAGTGTAGCTCTGCTGACACCAAGCTGTTTGGCAAGATCAAATTCCGATGGTAGCTTCTCTTTTTCTTTATAAACTCCATTTTCAATATCTTGCTTTAAACGATCGATGACTTGCAAATATAAATGCCGGTTATCTGACTTAATAGACATGCAGGGTTCCTCCAACTTCAGTTCTCAAGACATCAGACCTCTGATGTTCAATCATTCCTACTAATCGAAAATACTATAACACTTTTTACCCAATAAAGAAATAGAATATCTTGAATTTGTCGAAAAAAAGTGAATACAAAAAATTGTTGCAATTTCCTTGTTTATCAATCCTTTTTTTCTGATATAATAGTACACTGAAAACGATTACATTCCTATATTTTTGTTCCCAATTATATTTTGGAAATACCTTTTTTCGATGGGATGGAAGTACCATACCTCTTTCATATTATGAAAGCGTTTTTAATAGTAAGGCACATTTTCCAACATGACCGGCTCTATCTTAGAAAATTTGATCGTACATAGAGAAAAATGGCCGTACGGAGACGGCCATTTTTTCAATCAGGCTACCTTATTTAATATTATGAACTTGCTTCTTCAGAGGAAGAAGATTTTCCTTGCAAGACTGATCTTGGTTTGCTTCCTTCATAAGGACCGACGATGCCTCTTGCTTCCATTTCATCTATCAGCCTTGCTGCCCTCGTGTATCCAATTCTAAATCTCCGCTGAAGCATGGAGACAGAAGCTGTTTGCATTTCCAGTATTAGTTCAACTGCTTCATCATATAAATCGTCTTCCACTTCCCCTGCTGCTTCAGGGATATCCTCTGGAATCATCTCTTCCTGGTATTGGGCTTTCTGCTGACCAATGACAAAATCAACGATTTCCTCAACTTCATCATCTGATAAAAATGCGCCCTGGACTCGAACTGGCTTGGATGCGCCAACCGGAAGAAAGAGCATATCCCCTCTCCCCAGAAGCTTTTCCGCTCCACCCATATCCAAAATTGTTCTTGAATCGGTCATAGATGAAACAGCGAAGGCGATCCTGGAAGGGATATTCGCTTTAATTACACCTGTAATTACGTCTACTGACGGACGCTGTGTGGCAATAATTAAATGGATACCGGCAGCACGTGCCATTTGTGCAAGTCGGGTAATCGCATCCTCAACATCTGACGAAGCGACCATCATTAAGTCAGCAAGCTCGTCCACTATGACAACAATGTATGGAAGCAGTGGCTGCTGGGCTTCCTCGACGGCATTTTGCCTTTTGATATACTCATTGTATCCTTCAATATTCCTTGTGCCGGTATGGGAGAAAAGCTCATATCGCCTTTCCATCTCACTGACAACCTTTTGAAGAGCCTGTGCGGCTTTTTTAGGATTTGTCACAACAGGCACAAGCAAATGCGGAACTCCGTTATATACGTTTAATTCAACCATTTTGGGGTCAATCATCATGAGTTTTACTTCATGCGGCTTCGCCCTCATTAGTATGCTTGTAATAATGCCGTTAATGCAGACACTTTTCCCGCTACCTGTTGCTCCGGCAACAAGTAAATGCGGCATTTTATTCAGCTCAGCCAGGACGGCTTCGCCAGTTATATCACGGCCAAGCCCGATCAGAAGCTTGGAGTCCGGCTTGTCATTTTGTTTGGATTCAATTACTTCTCTTAGAGAAACCATTGCCACTTCTGAGTTTGGAACCTCAATCCCGATCGCTGATTTTCCGGGAATAGGTGCTTCTATCCGGATGTCTTTTGCTGCAAGGGCAAGAGCCAGATCATCATTAAGACTGACAATTTTACTTACTTTTACGCCAACATCTGGATGGACCTCGTACTTTGTGACGGCAGGGCCTAAGTGGACCTGTGTCACTCTCGCTTTGACCCCAAAGCTTTGAAATGTTCTTTCAAGCTTTGCGGCATTGGCATGGATCAGTTCATATTCACCGCTTTGATCTGTCTGTCGAGGCAATTTAAGCAGCCTAATAGGAGGCAGCTCATAATCCTTATTCTCTACCTCTGTAAATGTGATAGGAGGTGCTTTTATCTCCTCTGGCTCATGGGCTGCTTCATCTTTTTCAGGTTCAGGTACTGCCGCTTCCTGCGGTTCCTCCTGATAGGCCCTCTCAGCAAAGCTTGAGATGATAGGCTCGGGCATCGGTTCTGCAACAGTTTCAGAAGAATTGTTAATGGTGATGATTGTCTCTGTTTCTTCCTCTTCCTGGACACGAGCTTGTTCCTCTTCTCTTTGAACTCGCCTTTCTTCACGTTTTTCCCTGTTCTTTTGTCTCCATTCCTTCATATCATTGATAAATGCTTCCCATTGCTTTTTGCAGAAATTCAGGATTGAAGCCATCATCTTACCCGCGGCATCCCCGAATGTTTTGCCTGTAATCAGGACAAAACCAATAATAATCAGCAAAAAGGCAACGATTTTGGAACCAGCTTCATCAAATAGATAGTAGAAAAGGGCAAAAAGAACGGCCCCGATCATACCGCCTCCTAAATCAGTGGTGCTTGTTTCCCCCCCCACTTCCATGCGGAAAAGCTCCCATGTATTCGCAATGACGCTTGGGTCTTCAAATTTCCCTCCATTCGAAAGGAGCTGAAAAAGTGTGACATGACTTAACAGCAGCAAAGAGCCAATAATTAAATATGTACCGATTAATTTTGTATGGAATAGAAATGGAAGGGTCCTCTTCCACATAAGATAACCTGCAAAGATTACTAATCCTATCAAGCTGACCATGTACCATTCACCCATAAAAAACCTGAAAAACAGAACTGTTGCTTTGCCTGCGGCTCCGAGCCTAGCCATTGATATAACAGCAAGCGCCAATAAAACCAGCGCAATCAGTTCAAATTTCATTGTGCGTTTGAGCGTTTCATTTTTTTTAGATTTTCTTCTCTTCTTTTTGGCCATTTTATCACCTTATTAATTTTCTTATTAACATCATCATCATTTTTCCATTATGTATACATTCTTCCTGCTATGAAAGAAGAAGCAGCCATTTTTTGGCTGCTTCTAAAATTACTTTTATTATATCACAATGCTTCTCGCGACGGTGATGTTAATTCGCTAAAAGGTTTATTTCAGCTGAGCTGCGTTAATGTAATCATTGACCCTGGCGTGTATCTTTCGTCCATGAAATGGGCAGGATCGCTACTCATTACCCTTAATATGCGGCATTCCTGCCCTGCATTCATTTCTACGAGAAGAGGGATCCCTTCGTATGAGACTATTCTCTGCTTCCCGAAATCCTCATTCTCATTTTGATATATCAGTTCCTTTGGCATCATGGTATATAAAATCATTGTACAATCACTTCTTCTTTCGGCTTATTTATTTCAATCAGCTCGTTCAGCTTTGCGAGTGCCGGGCCTACTCCCCCAACTGCATCAATCAGGCCATATTCAACTGCATCTTTTCCGACTACATTTGTACCAATATCCCTCGTCAGATTGCCTTTTTCAAACATAAGGTCTTTGAACTTCTGTTCTGAAACATTTGAATGCTTGGTAACAAAGTTTATGACGCGATCCTGCATTTTATCCATGTATTCAAAAGTTTGCGGAACTCCAATCACCAGGCCAGTCAGCCTGATTGGATGGATAGTCATCGTAGCTGTTTCCGCTATAAATGAATAATCGCATGACACAGCAATAGGCACACCAATAGAATGACCTCCCCCCAGGATGATGGAGACGGTTGGCTTGGATAGTGATGATAGCATTTCCGATATTGCCAGCCCAGCTTCCACATCTCCTCCTACAGTATTCAAAATGACGAGGAGCCCTTCAATTTTAGGATTTTGTTCAATAGCAACAATTTGAGGAATTAAGTGCTCATATTTTGTCGTTTTATTTTGCGGCGGGAGCTGAAGATGCCCTTCGACTTGCCCCACAATCGTTAAACAGTGAATCTTGGAATCCTGGGACAGCTGCGGCACGTTCGTTTGGCCAAGCTGCTGGATTTTTTCCATCAGCCCTGACGGCTTATCCTCTTTTGGCTGCTCTTGACCTTCTCCGCCCTCATTTCGGTTATTTTTTATATCGTTATCCATCCTTATTTCTCCCTTCAAGCAATATATTGTTAGTATGAACGTTGGATAGTTTTTCATGCGCATATTGTTGAAGGAGAATAAAAAGCGCCTTATCGATCTCACCAGCACCCCGAAAAGCCCTAAAAGTTTACGGATTTTGTGCGTATAATAAGAAAAGCGCAAGGCGCCTTGTCCACCTCCGACAAGCACAAGACGAGCCTCTCGGAAAGGCGTCCTTTGCCTTTTTGGGAGGCTCGTCTTGTAACCTCGAGGGGGTATGCGCCTGGAGCTAGACAGTTATCTAAGTTCAAAAGGATATAAATTATGATATAACGAAAAAACAGCCCGGCAAATGCAGGACTGCTTATGCGGCGCTTAGCCTTCCATAAGAATTGGAAGGATCATCGGTCTGCGTTTCGTTTTTTCATAAAGATACTGGTTAAGGCTGTCTCGCATATCCTGTTTGATGCCGGACCAGTCAAAGAACTCTCTGGCCAGGTTCTGCTCAACCGCTTCTTTGACGATTTTTACAGCTTCTTCAAGAAGCTTCTCTGATTCCCTTACATAAACAAAGCCTCTTGTAATAACTTCAGGGCCTGCAGAAATTTTCTTTTCCTTTTTATTCAAAGTGACCACTACTAATAAAACTCCGTCTTGTGAAAGAAGTTTCCGATCTCTTAGGACAATATTTCCAACATCGCCAACGCCAATCCCGTCAATGAGTACATTGCCACAAGGAATTTTTCCTCCTGTTATAAGTTTGCCACTTTTGATTTCAGCGACTTCGCCTTTATCCGGGATGAAGATTTGACCACTTGATAATCCGAATTCCCTTGCAATACCGGCATGTGCTTTTAACATACGGTACTCACCATGGACCGGAATAAAGAATTTAGGATTCATAAGATTCATCATAAATTTAAGCTCTTCCTGGCTCCCATGGCTGGAGGTATTAAAAGTCCCTTTGCCAGAAATAACTTCTGCACCCGCTCGAAGTAACATATCAACGGTTTTAAAAATAAATACCTCCGTCCCCCTAAGCGGTGATGCAGCTAATAAAACGGTATCCCCTTGTTTAATATTAACCTGCCTGTGGGACTGCTTAGCCATTTTTTGAAGAGCTTCAATCGGCTCTCCCTGTGAACCAGTAGCAAGAACAACTAGTTGATTGTCAGAGAACTTTCCTATATCCGCCACAGGGATTATAAGATCTTCTCCTGCTTGCAGATATCCTAATTGAAGGGCGATATCATAGATTTTCTGCAGGCTTTTCCCGACTACTGCCACTTTCCTTCCAGTTTCCATAGCGGAATCAAAAATATGCTGAATACAGATTATATCTGAAGCAAACGATGCAGCAATAACCCTGCCTTTCGCAGCATAAAAGGCTGCCGTCATTTCTCTGGCTACTTTAGCTTCAGAATTTGTGTAGCCTGGCTTCTCTGCTTCTGTACTATCAGAAAGCAGGCAAAGTACCCCCTCTTCTCCCAAGCGAGCCATTTTTCCAATTTCGGGTTTGTAAAGTGCGGTTGCCGCCTGGTCAAACTTAAAGTCTCCGGTATAAACAATTGCCCCTTCTGAGGTATGGATGGCAACCCCCACACTATCCGGAATGCTATGTCCCGTTTTAAAGAAGGTTACATGTGCCGAATCAAATTCCAATTTCGTATCTGAATTAATTTCAATAAACTGCGCTTTTCCTCTGTATTCCTGTTCTCTCAATTTTGCTTTTGTAAGAGCTAGCGTCAACTTCGTCCCATAAACAGGTACATTGACCCTTGCCAAAACATAAGAAAGGCCCCCAATATGATCTTCATGTCCATGTGTTAAAAATATTCCCTGCACTCTTTCTTTATTTTGAACTAAATATGTAATATCCGGAATCACGATGTCAATTCCGAGCATTTCATTTTCAGGGAACATTAAGCCGGCATCGATCACATAGATATCCTCATCCACTTCAGCCAGGAACATATTCTTCCCCAGTTCTCCGACTCCTCCAAGTGCTGCTATCTTGATGTTTTCATTCTGACTCTTTTTCAATGTACGTTTCCTCCCATGCATGTTCAGCCGATCAAGATCAGTTATCCATATTATACTTTATATCATAAAACCGTGACAACCAAATTTATACATGGCTAGGGTTTTTCACCAGCTGCATTGCTAATTTAAATGATTGAATTCGGGAGAAATTCAGGAGAGTTGACAACTGCAAAAATTTAAATGAAGAATAATGAGTTCAACAAACAGGGGAAACAGATTTTAACTCATAAGACAGGTTACATAGAAGTTTCTTCTTGATGGAATTGATATTTTGGATTTTTGAAGACTCCAAGGAGGGGTTGGCGCCTGGAGCTAGACAGTTCTCTAATAAATTTTGATATTACAAGAAAAGCCAACCAGCATACACTGATTGGCAAAAAAAATAAATTATTTAAATAGAGCAACTATGGCATTTCGTTCCTGTTCAGTTAAAGGCACCATTGGCAGGCGGACGGACCCGACATCAAGCCCCTTTAATTGAAGAGCTGTTTTTACAGGCACAGGGCTTGGTGCAGCAAAAAGCCCTTCCATGATTGGAAGAATCTGCTGATGAATCTTCGCAGCCTTTTCGTTTTCACCGCTAAGGTATGCCTTTACCATTTCCTGCATTTCGTTTCCAATCACATGAGAAGCAACAGATACGATGCCTGTTCCTCCAATCGCCATGCATGGAAGTGTAAGGCCATCATCACCGCTATACAGCAAGAAGCCTTCATCTGTCCCCGCTATGATTTTTGCCATTGCATTAAGATCTCCACTTGCTTCTTTCACTGCTGCGATGTTTGGAATCTTAGAAAGGCGGATAATCGTGTCCGGCTGAATATTAACGGAAGAGCGGCCTGGAATGTTATAAACCATAACAGGAAGCTTCGTATTTTGAGCAATTGCCTTGAAGTGCTGATAGAGCCCTTCCTGGTTTGGCTTATTGTAATATGGCGCAACAATCATGATGGCATCTACACCAATTTGCTCTGCTTTCTTGGTTAACTCAATTGATTCATACGTATTATTGCTGCCTGTTCCTGCAATGACAGGAACGCGTTTATCAGCTACTTTTACTGCATGCTGGAATAAAGCCAGCTTTTCTTCTTTTGTCAGGGTAGGCGACTCACCAGTTGTTCCAGCGACAACTAATGATTCGGTGCCATTTTCAATAAGATGGTTGATTAGCTGTGTCGTTTTAGGAAAATCAATATGTCCCTTGTGATCGAACGGCGTCACCATTGCTGTAGATATTCGGCCAAATAGAACCATTTTTACACTCCTTGCAATTGTTCAAAAAGCCCGGGAAAATACGGGCAGATCTGCCGCACATAATGCTGATCCGTCGATCGCCGCATCATAGGCTTTTCTTCCCCTTTTTGAACATTTATTTTTATAAATAAATTAAATATCTGTTCTCTCGTACTCTGTCAGATCTTGTTCCAGATGAAAAGCATCATGCAATGCATTTACTGCTTTTGACAGATCTTCCTGTTTTACAAGAACCCAGATGGTTGTATGACTGTCTGCAGATTGGAGAATTCGGATGCCCTGCTCGGACAGTGCCGTCACGATACGGGAAGCCACTCCTGGCACTCCCTGCATCCCTGCACCGACAACAGATACTTTGGCGCATGCTCTTTCGACTAACGGAATATGGCCAAGGCCCTCTAATATATTGATCGCTTTATCGGTCATTTCCTCTGAGACCGTATAGTTCACTCCATTTGGGTAAATGTTGATAAAGTCGACACTGATGCCTTGGTTTGCCATTGCCTTAAATACCTCTGATTGCAGATCATATTGGTCCTTCTTGGCAAGGACTTTAATCTGCGTCACATTAGAAAGATGCGCAATGCCAGTAACGGGACGTTCTTTAATATCTGTACCCCGTCTGTTTTTGTTAAGAGTAGTCACAAGTGTTCCGGGACTTTCTAAATAGGTAGAGCGGATCCGGATCGGAATTTTAGCCTGCATGGCAATTTCCACAGCACGGGGATGAATAACTTTTGCCCCCTGGTAAGCCATGTTGCAGACTTCTGTATAGGTAACCACCGAAAGCGGACGTGCATTTGCAGCAATGCGAGGATCCGCAGTCATGATGCCTTCTACATCGGTAAAAATATCAATCCACTCAGCATTTAAGGCTGCCCCAAGAGCAGCAGCGGAGGTATCGCTGCCTCCTCTGCCAATTGTGGTAACATCCCCAAGCTTGGAGGTTCCCTGGAACCCTGCCACGACAATGACATCATGCTCCTCCAATTCTTTCAGGAGCCTGTCACATTTCATATCAATAATTTTTGCGTTTGTATGATCATTATTTGTTCTGAAACCTGCTTGGGCACCGGTCAAGGCAGCTGCAGTGATGCCATTTTCCTTAAGCATGCTGGAAAAAACAACACTGGAAATGACTTCTCCGCAGGATAGAAGAAGGTCTGTTTCCCGTTTGCTGATCTTGCTGCAGTTCCCATCTACAAGGGAAAGCAAGGTATCTGTCGCATATGGATCACCTTTTCTGCCCATTGCTGATACGACAACTACAACCTTATATCCTTCAGACAGCGCTCTTTGAATATGTTTTAGCGCATGTTCACGGCTATTTTGGTCGCGTACTGATGTGCCTCCATATTTTTGAACGATAATATTCATTAAAACACCTCTAACTTCTCTTTTACATGAAGAGAAACTCGTTAACTATTTTACTAACCCAAGCTTAATTAAGCTTTCGGCAATTTGTACGGAGTTCCATGCTGCCCCTTTAAGAAGATTATCAGAAACAACCCACATATGGAAGCCTTTATCCTCATCCAGATCTTTGCGGATACGGCCGACAAATACATCATTTTTTCCGACACAATCAGCAGGCATAGGGTAGACCTGGTTTTTCGGATCATCCTGAAGGACAATCCCAGGTGCATTTTCTAAAAGGCCCTTGATGTCATTTGCTGTTACATCAATTGTCTCCACTTCAAAATAAAGCGATTCTGAGTGGCCTGTTGCCACTGGAAGGCGCACACATGTTGCAGCTACTTGAAGCTCCGGCATATGCATAATTTTCTTCGTTTCATTTATCATTTTCATTTCTTCAAAAGTGTAGCCATTATCCTGGAATTTATCGATTTGTGGAATCGCATTGAAAGCAATTTGATAATGTTTTTTGTCGCCTTTTACCGGAAGGATTTCCGGCTCAAACTCTTCACTATTTATAATTGCTTTTGTTTGTTCATTTAATTCCTGTACTGCAGCAGCTCCTGAACCTGATACTGCCTGGTAAGTAGATACAATGACTTTCTTCAATCCGTACTTTTCTTTAACTGGCTGCAAAGCAACAACCATTTGAATTGTAGAGCAGTTTGGATTGGCGATAATGCCGTTATGCTTAAGGAGATCATCTTCATTCACTTCAGGTACGACAAGAGGCACATTTGAATCCATTCGGTAAGCACTTGTGTTATCTACCACAATCGCACCATGTTCAACAGCATGGGGAGCAAGTTCTTGCGACACGCTTCCTCCAGCGCTGAATAATGCTATATCTACACCCTTAAAGCTCTCGGGCTTTGCTTCCTGCACAGTATACTCTTGGCCTTTGAACATTACCTTGTTGCCAGCAGAACGGGCTGATGATAAAAGAGTTAATTGAGAGATCGGAAAATCTCTGTTTTCAAGTGTTTGAACCATTTGCTGACCTACTGCGCCAGTTGCTCCTAATACCGCTACATGAAATCCTTGTTTTTGTTCCAATTTCCTTTTCCCCTTCCAGTACCAATATATTTTTCTAGCAAAATTAGTTATTAGCGATAAGCAATACGCCCAAAATTCATAGAACGGCGTCCAATATGATTTGGCAGCCGTTTATCTGCCCACTTGTTTCTAAAGGCAGGTTTCCATGTATATCATCAGCATATTGACCATAAGCTCCAAGTTGTTATTATTAAAATATTTTTAAACTCAGCTTGGAGGTTGGTTATCTTAGTAACCTTTATTCTAACATATTCGTTCACTAAAGGACTAAATTTTTTGCTAGAAAAAACAGGGGTTAATTACCGTCTTTATATCTTTCTACTACAACAGGCTGAAGCTGCTTTCCTTCCATCGCATGAAGTACGGTATCTGACAAGGCTGTCATTCGTGCAACCATGGAATTTGGCTTCTTAACTGGATCATCCTGGCCATATGGGATAAAATAAATATTTTTGGTAGCCATCAGCCTCATTAAGTTTACTCCATTCAATCCAAGTGCATCATTTGTAGAAATCCCGAGAATCACAGGTTTTCCATTTCTCAAAGTCGCTTTGGCTGCCATAAGCACCGGTGAATCGGTCATGGCATTAGCAAATTTGCTCATGGAATTTCCAGTTAACGGTGCAATCACCATACAATCCAGCGGGATTTTTGGTCCCAGCGGCTCCGCTTTAACAATCGAATCAATCACTTTATGGCCTGTTAAATCTTCAATTCTTTGGACCCAGTCTTCCCCTTTGCCAAATCTTGTTTCTGTATTCTTGACTGTAAAAGTTACCACAGGGAGCACCTCCGCCCCTGCATTAACCAGCTTTTCTATTTCCGGAAAAACAGCATCATACGTACAATGTGATCCGGTTAACCCAAATCCGATTCTCTTCCCTTTAAAACTCATATTGTATTCCCCTTTCTCTTTTGCAAGTCTTCCTTAATCAATTGAGAAAGAACATTTGCCAATATTTGCCCTGCTGTTTTCGGAGCAACGATTCCAGGCAGGCCTGGAGCAAGCAAAGCTTTCACTCCTCGCTTTTCCGCATAGCGGAAGTCTGTTCCGCCAGGCTTTGAAGCCAGATCAATAATAAGCGTATGTGCAGGCATTTTTGAAATGACTGACGCAGTCACTACTAGATGGGGGGCTGTATTGATGCAAATATCCAGATCTTTAACCGCATCCTCGATATCTTTTAAGTGAAATGGAGTAAGACCCATTTCTGTTATCCTCGCTATATGTTCACTCTTCCTGGCCCCAACTTTCACTTTCGCACCCAATGCGTGGAAAGTTCTGGCTACACTCATGCCAACTCTCCCCAAGCCAATCACTCCTATTTTAGAGCCATGAATGGTAAAATCCGTATGCTGGATTGCCATCATAATGGTTCCCTCAACAGTTGGGATTGAATTGTAAATGGCCACATCATCTCTCTCAAATAATTGCACCAAACGCCGGTCTGCCTGCTTTGTAATTCCTGTTAAATATGAATTTGTGATGCCTGAATAAACCGTACAGTGAGCAGGTGTTTGTGAAAGAATGTCCTCCTCAAAAACAACTTTTTCATTCGAGAAAATCGTTTCTATTTGGCCCTCCAGACCCGTGCCAGGCACTGGGAGGATAATAGCGTCTATATTCGTAAAGTCCACTTCATCTATTTTTTCTTTTACCGCACCAGAGAACGCATGATCCAGCTGCTCGAAACCAATCAATGAGAGCTTTGCATCAAGCTCGGTTAGTTTCCGGATGATTTCCAGCTGCCTTGCATCACCGCCGATAACTGCTATTTGGGTTCCTGTCAGCATGCAACACTCACCTTCTTTTTTCTTTCTTTTTGGAAGAAAGCATTTATTTTTGAAGCCGTTTGCCATCATGACTTCGGGCAAAAATCTCCTCGTACCGGCAACGCCACTGTACAATAGCTGAGGCACGAGACAGCAATTGCTTAGGAAGCTTCTGATTTAAACAATGTGTGGCGTGTTTCTTGGCCGGCAACTCCAATTAAATACGTATGTGGATTGTTATATTAAACTACTTCAACATCTTATGTACGAAAAGAGGAATAGGTGAGTTTTCCATTAAAAAGAAATGGGTTTATAAGGGGGATAAATATTGGGAAAACGTTTGCTGGAGGCTGTTGACAAGCTAACTTCTAACTTGATAGCAAAACATACTTCTTTACATTGAAAAAAGGACCTTCTGAAGGCCCTCTTGCTCTGGTTTATTTTGGTTCTTCTTCACCTTCCGGTATATCTATGATAATCATATCATTGCCTATCTTTCTGATATGCTGCCAGGCAACTCGTATTTCATCTCCTTGACGCTTAAAGCCAAACCATTTCAGTGAAGGAATCAGCAAAGCCTGAATTTGCCCGCTTTTTTCATTAATCTCCAAATCTGTCTGTCCGAGAACCCCCAACCGTTCCGCCCTTTTTACATCAACGATCTCTTTTCCGCTCAACTCGCTTAATCTCATCATTTGCCCCCCTTTCTTCTTCTATATATCTTTATCTGTTAAAAGCCGCTTTTAGAAGTCTTGGACAAAATAAAACAGCCCGCATGCAATACAGGCTGTTTTTAGGAAATATATAATTTTAAAGATTTTTCGGAAGTTCCCCATCCGGGCTGATTAGGGCAACTGAGTATTTACCTGTGAAAATAGTGTTCGCCATACCATTTACTCCTTGCATGGATACTGCATCAATTTCCTCAATAATTTCATCCATGGAACGATGGCGGCCCAGCAGGAGCTCATTTTTGCCGTTTCGGCTCATGCGGCTGTTTGTGCTTTCCAGGCTTAGCATCAAGCCGCCCTTCAGCTGTTCTTTGCTGTTGTTCAGCTCTTTGTCAGTAATGCCTTCCTTTTTAAGGGTAGCCAGCGTTTCCTGAATGGTATCAAACAGGACGTCCAGCTGCTTAGCACCTGTTCCCCCATAAAGTGTCACAATGCCGCTATCCTGGAAAGCAGAATGATACGAAAAGACTGAATAAGCCAATCCCCTTTGCTCCCTGACATCCTGGAACAACCGGCTGCTCATGCTTCCGCCTAGAATATTATTAAGCACAATCAGATTGTAAATACCTTTATGTCCAACTTTCAAGCCTTCAAATCCAATGCATAGGTGGGCTTGCTCAGTATCCTTCTTGCGTGCGAAGTTGTTAGAATGAAACTCAGGCTTTTGCTCCGTTCTTTCTCTTTTGCCGCCTTTATAGGAACCAAAGTATTTTTCTACTTCCTTAATAAAGGACTCGTTTATATTTCCTGCAATAGAAATAACAACATTCTCTGGCGTGTATGTTTCATGCATATACTGCTTCAATGTATCTCCATTGAAGGTACCTAAAGTGTCTTCCGTCCCAAGAATTGGATATCCGAGCGAGTGATTTTCGTAAATCGCCTTGCTTAAAAGATCATGTACAATATCATCAGGTGTATCCTCGTACATTTTGATCTCTTCATATACAACATTTTTCTCTTTGTTTAATTCTTCATCAATAAAGGTAGAGTTAAAAAACATATCGGAGAGTACTTCAAGAGCAAAATCCGAATGTGTATCCAGCACCTTGGCATAATAACAAGTATACTCTTTTGAAGTAAAGGCGTTTACCTGGCCGCCTATGCTATCGAAACTCTCTGCAATTTCTCGCGCACTTCTAGTTTTGGTTCCTTTAAAAAACATATGCTCCAAGAAATGAGAGATTCCGTTATTTGCGGTATCTTCATTCCGTGAGCCTGTTCCGATCCAAACTCCTATCGCCACAGAACGGACGGTTGGAATATTTTCTAGTACGACTCTTACTCCGTTTTGGCAAGTATATTTCTTTATCAAGTAAATTCCTCCTGTCTGAAACCTTAAACCCTGTGCTCCATTAGTTTAAATCATTATTGTTATTTTTTCCAAAATCATAATTATTATTTTCTCGTTTCCGGATTCTCTCTTCGCTCAATAGTTCTGAAACTGTTCCAATTTGGAGATTTTTCTGTTTAAGGGCCAGAATCAATTGATCCAGTGATTTTTCAGTAGAGTCAGTCGGGTGCATGAGGATTAATGCACCATTATGAACCTTGCTCAAGACCCGACTAATAAGCACTTGCGGAGCCGGGTTTTTCCAATCCACTGTGTCTACCGTCCACATAACTGTTCCTAGTTTCTCTTGGGCAGCAATCTTAACAATCTCATCTCTGTAACTTCCGCTCGGTGGTGCAAACCAAGTGATTGGCTTTCTCACTTTTTCATCCATCGTTGCTTCGATCACATTGTTCGTCTTCTGAATTTCTTCTCTTGCCTTTGCGGAAGAGATCACTTTCATATCTGGATGAGTATAAGAATGGTTGCCTACTTCATGCCCTGCATCCAAAATCATTCTGGCTAGCTCCGGATTATTCTTTACCCATCTTCCCTCGAGAAAAAAACTCGCAGATACATTATGTTCCTTCAAAGTAGACAGCATTCCGGACAAATATTCATTTCCCCAGGCAACATTAATAATGAAACTGACCATCGGCTTATCAGGATGGCCCTTATATACCGGTGCCGGAGGAAGATCTCTTAACTTTACTTTTGGTTCAACTTGTTTAAAAACAAGCTTTTCTTCGGAAAACTTCTGTTTAGGCTTCATTTTTTTATAGGATGCCTCGACATCTACTTCTATTCCATTGTACCCCGGTATAGCTTTCCAAACGGGATCTATTTTCGCATCCTGAGCAGGTATGCGGTATTTAGCTGCCTTTGCTTCGATTTCATCATACAGGGAGTCCTTTGGCTTTGAGACAGCCACAGCCCCTGATTCTTTCTTAAGACCAGCAACATACTGATCTGTCAGTGGATTATTGACAAACGCTAATGCAAAAACAAACATAATCGCAATATGGATATACTTCCTCATTAAACATGCCTCCTTCAATTCATTTTATGAGTTAAAGGGACAAGGTAGAACGGAAGCGTTTTGTTAAGGTATGCAACATAAGGCCGAATCCTGCAGAAAAACCTGAATATGTAAAAAGCCAGGGTTTCCCCTGGCTCATAGGAATGGCCAGCCACATACAAAGCGCCTCTTATAGAAGCCTGCTTTTAGTATTACTGCTGAGCTTTTTCCTTTTGCTCGCGCTGTTCACGCAATACTGCTTTGCGGGAAAGGTTTACGCGTCCCTGCTTATCTATTTCTGTTACTTTTACAAGTAATTCATCACCAAGGGATACAACATCCTCCACTTTTCCAACACGCTCTTCAGCCAGTTCGGAAATATGGACTAATCCGTCTTTTCCTTGGAATATTTCAACAAATGCACCGAACTTTTCAATGCGCTTTACTTTGCCAAGGTACATCTGTCCGGTCTCGACTTCACGCACGATGTCTTCAATAATCTTTTTCGCCTTTTGGTTCATTGCTTCATCTATAGAAGAAATGAATACTGTACCATCTTGCTCGATATCGATCTTAACGCCTGTTTCTTCAATGATTTTATTGATTTGCTTACCGCTTGGTCCAATGACATCACGGATTTTATCAGGATTGATTGACATCATTAAAATTTTAGGAGCAAACTTGGAAAGCTCTTTTTTCGGCTGGTCTATAGTGCTCAGCATGGAATCAAGGATTTGCATGCGGCCTTTCTTGGCCTGCTGCAATGCTTCTTCAAGAATTTCACGGGATAAGCCATCGATCTTTATATCCATTTGAAGGGCAGTTACACCATTGGAAGTTCCGGCAACTTTGAAGTCCATGTCGCCAAGGTGATCTTCCATGCCTTGGATATCAGTCAAAATCGAATAATGCTCACCTGACTTAATTAGGCCCATTGCAATTCCAGCAACTGGTGCTTTAATTGGCACCCCGGCGTCCATCATTGCCAATATGCTCGCACAAATACTCGCCTGGGATGTAGAGCCGTTAGACTCTAATACCTCTGATACAAGACGGATAGTATATGGGAAGTCATTTTCAGATGG
The DNA here is from genome assembly GCF_026011715.1 of Cytobacillus sp. NCCP-133. GTDB lineage: Bacteria > Bacillota > Bacilli > Bacillales > Cytobacillaceae > Cytobacillus. The sequence continues at coordinate 79,772 of NZ_BRVM01000004.1, forward strand.
AATGATTGGTTCCAGCGCACGCTCACCCAAAGCACCATGCCCGATTTCCCGGCGGCCTGGTCCTCTGATCGGGCCTGTTTCCCCCACACTGAAGTTAGGGAAGTTGTAATGGTGCATAAATCTCTTTTCTTCTTCTATTCCCAAACCATCAAGGATTTGGACATCGCCAAGAGCCCCTAATGTACATATGCTAAGGGCCTGCGTTTGGCCGCGCGTAAATAATCCTGATCCATGTGTACGAGGAAGTAATCCTATCTCTGAAGAAAGAGGGCGGATGACATCTAGTCCCCGGCCATCAGGACGTACTTTATCCTCTGTAATAAGACGGCGCACTTCAGCTTTTACAATCTTATCAAGGATTTGCTTGATTTGCTTAAGCTTATTTTCGTCCGCTTCTTCAGCTACATATTTAGCTGTAATTTCATCTTTTACTGCTTTAATAGCAGATTCACGGGCATTCTTTTCCTGAACCTGGATTGCTGTAATCATATCCTTCTCACAGATGCCTCGCACTTCAGCCTCAAGATCTTGGTCAACCTGGTATAAAACAACTTCTATTTTCTCTTTGCCAATCTCAGAGACAATCTCTTCCTGGAAAGCGATCAGGCGTTTAATTTCTTCATGGCCGTACATGATGGCTTCAAGCATAATTTCTTCAGGAACTTCATCTGCTCCGGCTTCAACCATGTTGATTGCATCTTTCGTTCCGGCAACCACAAGGCTGATATCGCTCTTTTCAGCCTGCTCTACAGATGGATTGATTATGAAATCTCCATCAATGCGGCCCACGCTTACACCTGCAATCGGTCCTCCGAAAGGAATATCAGATACGCATAACGCCAATGATGAACCAAACATCGCAGCCATTTCAGATGAACAGTTTTGATCAACACTCATGACCATGCTAACTACTTGTACATCATTTCTGAAGCCGTCCGCGAATAATGGACGAATTGGCCTATCGATCAAGCGGCTAGCCAAAATAGCCTTCTCGCTTGGACGGCCCTCTCTTTTAATAAATCCGCCCGGAATCTTACCTACTGCATATAAACGTTCCTCATAGTTAACGGTCAGTGGAAAGAAATCCAGGTTTTTCGGTTCTTTTGATGCTGTAGCTGTACTAAGTACAACAGTATCGCCATAGCGCACTAATACTGCACCGTTGGCCTGTTTAGCCAGCTGGCCAACCTCAACGGTCAATTTGCGCCCAGCCCACTCAAGGCTGTAGACATTTTTATCTTGTCCCATATTTGTACCCCTCTCTGCATTCACTTAAAGACCGGCGACTTTCCGCCTGGTCCATTCAATCATTATTTATCCTGCAATGGCTGCCGGTAATCCTGCAAAACACTTAGAGTACTCTGCGGGCACCTTCAGCTCATACAGCTTTTTAATATACAAAAGCAATAATGCTCTTTAATCATTTTTAAAATATGCATATTATAGTATGCACAATTTTGCCGTCCGCTAAAATAAGAATAGATTATGTATGTACAATAAGAATAGCGTAAGGCGCAGCTTATCGGAGACTAGCATAAGACGTTCGGCCTTGAACCGATGGCACCAGAAGCTAGACAGTTCATGCAAAAAACTCATATTCTGGAACAAAATTCAACTTTTTAAAGCTAATAAAAAAGCGGGAAAAAATCCCGCTTCTGTTGATTATCGACGTAAGCCAAGCTTATTGATTAACTCACGGTAACGCGCAACATTCTTGTTACGCAGGTAAGTCAATAGGTTACGACGCTTACCAACCATTTTCAAAAGACCGCGACGTGAATGGTGGTCTTTCTTGTGAGTACGTAAATGGTCGTTCAAATTGTTGATTTCTTCAGTAAGGACAGCGATTTGAACTTCTGGAGATCCAGTGTCGCTTTCATGAGTTTTGAACTCATTGATTAGCTCATTTTTACGTTCTTTCGTGATTGCCATCCGGTTCACCTCCTAAATTTCCAATCCCCTGTTACTGAGCAAGCGTCGGTGACTCGACTTGCCAAGCAAAGGTTCATTTGGTACGTTACTAAGAATACAACTATTTATGACAAAAAGCAAGGCTAAACCTTGTTTTTCTCAAAATATTGCTGTGCCTCCAGTTTATCTTTCCCGATTTGGTCAATGAGCTTCTGAATGCCGGAAAATTTTTGCTCACTTCTCAGATGCTTATGCCATTCAACGGTGACTTTTCTGCCATATATTTCTTCATCAAAATCAAATACATGGACTTCAATAGATGGCTTGTCTCCCTTTTCCTTATTGAAAGTAGGTTTGTGGCCAACATTGCAAACACCTTCATGCCACTTGCCATCGGTTAGAAGCCTTACGGAGTATACACCAAGCGGAGGGATGATGTATTCTTCCAAAAGGTCAATATTTGCGGTTGGAAAACCGATCGTTCTTCCTCTTTTATCCCCATGCACTACCAGTCCGGATGTTGTATAATGCCTTCCCAGCAGGTCCGGCAATTCATCTGTCTTCCCTTCCCGGATGTATTTCCTGATAAGCGTGGAGCTTATTTTTTCGTCTCCGTTTGAGAGCTTGTCAATGATAGAATATTCAAACTGGTTCCTTGAATGGAACAAAAGTGTTTCCATTGTACCCCGGCCCATACGTCCGTATGAATAGTCAAAGCCTGCGACAACATGCTTTGCATTAAGTCCAATTAAATATTGGTCAACAAATTCCTGCGGCAGGAGATTTGCAAACTCCCTCGTAAAACGGACAATAAACAAATAATCGATGCCCAAACTGGCCATAACGCTAATTTTATCCTGAGGAGGTGTTATATATTCTACATGCTGAACACTTTTTCCCAATACAACTGACGGATGGGGATCAAATGTCATCACAGCACTTTTTAAGCCCTTTTGTCCGGCAATTGCTTTTGCTTCTAATATGACTTTTTGATGGCCCCGATGAACTCCATCAAAATATCCAAGTGCTATTGCCATCTTGGGCATATCGTTTTTTTCTACTTCATGGGGATGAGATATATGAATTACTTCCATGCTATTATTTCACCTTTTCTCTACAGAGCCTAGACCTTTAAAAAAATAACAAAAAGAAAACCTTCTTTTTATATAAGTGTTTTATTGATCATTCCTTAATACTTTGACAGGCTTCATCAAACCTGGTTTTCGGGGATGATGTTCATATATAGCCAGCACCCGGCCTTCATTTGTCTCTACAGCAATCGGTCCTTTAGTATCAAGCAAATGGTCAGGGATAGTTAATACAGCCCCATTTTTTACTTTCTCTGCTACTTTATCACTTATTTGAAATTTCGGCAAATGAGAAAGCGCGGCTTCCATAGGAAGAAGAACATCTGCGATAGTACGTTGCTCCATCCTTTCTTCTATCTCCTCAAAAGTAAGGCAATCATCAAGTGTAAGAGAAGCTGATTTTATCCTGATAAGCTCTGACATATGTGCCGGGTAACCGAGTGCGCTTCCAATCATGACAGCAAGTGTCCGGATATACGTACCTTTACTGCAGGCTACACGGAAGCGGAATGTAATGTTTTCACCATTAAGAATTTCTCTGTCATCCAAAAGCTCAATCGAATAAATATGGACTTTCCTGGACGGCCTTTCTACTTCAATTCCCTGCCTGGCATACTCATATAACCGTTTGCCATTTACTTTTACTGCAGAAAACATCGGCGGAGTCTGGGTAATCTCACCGGTTAAGCTCTTTAATACACTTTCGATTTTTTTGCGTGTAATCGGCATAGTAACATCTTGCTTCTCAACAACTTCTCCTGAGGCATCTTCTGTCGTTGTAGAGAAGCCCAGTGTTACTTCCCCTTCATACGCTTTTCCTGACTCAGTTATATATTCAGCCACCTTTGTTGCCCTGCCGAGGCATATTGGCAGCACTCCCGTTACGTCAGGGTCAAGCGTGCCAGTATGGCCGATTTTTTTCATTCTCAAAATTTTGCGCAGCCTGAAAACACAATCATGGGATGTCATACCTCTTGGTTTAAATAGCGGTAAAATTCCTTCCATATTATGTACCACCTTATTTATTGTTTGGCTCTGTTAACCTTGCCTGTTTATTTCCGCTCCGGAGATCTCCTCAACAGGGTGCTACTAATCAACAACCAGTACTAACATAGCCTATGTTTAGAAAAAAATGGATAGACAATTGTGTCTATCCATTCAAGATTATTCTTTGTCAGTTGAACTGTCTTCATCCTTCGAACGGCCTTCATCCTGAATCTGATGAAGCAATGACTCAATGCGGTTTCCATAATCAATGGATTCATCAAATTCAAAAAGGATTTCCGGTGTTTTTCGAAGCCGGATTCTCTGGCCAATTTCAGACCGGATAAAGCCTTTCGCTTTAGCCAATCCGCGAAGTGTATTTTCCCTTTGTTCTTCATCTCCTAATACAGAGATAAATACAGTTGCCTGCTGGAGATCACCGGTTACTTGAACATCCGTTACAGTAACAAATCCTATACGCGGATCCTTGATTTTTCGGCCGATGATTTCGCCCAGTTCTTTTTTCATTTGTTCTCCAACTCGATTTGCTCTAAGGCTCATTTCTATTTCACCTCTTCTTAAAGCCACTCTAAATCAGTAATCGTACGTTCAATTTCGGGGAACGAATCGATCATTTTCAGCGCATTTTGCAGCTCATGTTCTGTTGAAACCTGGGTGGATGAAACAGTGACAATGGCAATTTTTGTTCTTTGCCAAAGATCCTGATAGTCCACCTCCGATACAGATATATTGTATCTCTGCTTCAAGCGGATTATGATACGCTGCAAAACAGCCCGCTTTTCTTTTAATGAATGTGTGTCATAAATGATGCATTCACAGGCAGCAAGGCCAATTACCATTAACGTTCCACTTCCTGCATTATATATGCTTCAATAACGTCGCCATCTTTTACGTCATTGAAGTTTTTAATGGTAATACCGCACTCATATCCCTGTGAAACTTCTTTAGCGTCATCTTTGAAACGCTTAAGGGCATCTACTTCCCCTTCAAAGATAACAACGCCGTCGCGGATTAGACGGACACCGCTGTCACGAGTGATTTTTCCATCTGTGACATACGACCCTGCAATCGTACCGATTTTGGAAACTTTGAAAGTTTGGCGGACTTCAGCTTGCCCGATGATTTTTTCTTCGAACTCTGGATCAAGCATGCCCTGCATCGCCAATTCAATTTCCTCAATCACTTTGTAAATAATGCGGTGCAAGCGGATATCTACGTCTTCTGCATCTGCTGCACGCTTCGCATTATTGTCAGGTCGGACGTTGAATCCAATTACAATGGCATTGAAGGCTGCAGCCAATGTGATATCGGACTCATTAATGGCACCCACACCTGTATGAAGGATACGAACATTTACGCCTTCTACATCGATTTTATTAAGGGCAGCTGTTAATGCTTCAGCTGAACCTTGAACATCGGCTTTTACAACGATGTTTAAGTCTTTCATTTCCCCTTGTTTCATGTGTTCAAACAAGTTATCAAGACTTACGCGCGTTTTTTCATTGCGCTGAGCCTGCAATGCCTGTGAAGCACGGGCTTCTCCTACTTGGCGGGCTGTCTTCTCATCTTCAAGAACAACGAATCGGTCTCCGGCTTGAGGAACATCGTTAAGACCTGTAATTTCTACTGGTGTTGAAGGTCCGGCGGTTTTAACACGGCGGCCTAGATCATTCACCATTGCGCGAACACGGCCAAATGTATTTCCGACAACGATTGGATCTCCAACTTTTAATGTACCGTTTTGGACAAGAAGTGTTGCAACGGAGCCTCGGCCTTTATCAAGCTGGGCTTCAATAACAGTACCTACTGCATTGCGGCCCGGGTTTGCTTTGTATTCTTCCACTTCACCTACAAGCAAAATCATTTCAAGAAGCTCATCAATTCCGTCGCCATTAATAGCTGAAATCGGAACAAAGATTGTTTCTCCGCCCCATGCTTCAGGTACAAGTCCATGCTCGGTCAATTCCTGCATAACGCGGTCCGGATTTGCTGCTTCTTTATCCATTTTGTTTACTGCGACGATGATTGGCACTTCGGCTGCTTTGGCATGGTTGATTGCTTCAACTGTTTGAGGCATTACACCGTCATCAGCTGCAACAACCAGAATTGTAATATCCGTGATTTTCGCACCGCGTGCACGCATTGTTGTAAAAGCGGCATGCCCTGGTGTATCAAGGAATGTAATTTTTTTGCCGTTTTCTTCAACCTGGTAAGCACCGATATGCTGAGTGATGCCGCCTGCCTCTCCAGCTGTTACCTTCGTATTGCGGATGGAGTCAAGCAAAGTTGTTTTACCGTGGTCAACGTGGCCCATGATTGTTACAATAGAAGGACGCTCGATTAAATTAGCATCATCATCTTCAGTAAAATACACTTCAAGATCAGTAGTATCCACTAATATTTCCTCTTCAACTTCAACACCATATTCACCGGCAATCAATTCGATCGCATCTTTGTCAAGATCCTGGTTGATGGTTGCCATAACCCCAAGCATGAATAGCTTTTTAATGATTTCAGAAGGTTCGCGGTGCAGCTTCTTTGCCAATTCCGCTACTGTCAGTGATTCGCTGAAAGTAATTTTTGAAGGAAGCTCCTTCACTTTCCTAGGAGCTGGGGCTGCCTGTGTCTGCTGCTGTTGTCTGCCTTTATTGTTCTTATTCTTATTGTTGTTTCGGTTATTGTTTCTGTTGTTATTGTTTCGATTGTTGTTATTGCCTCGATTATTGCCGGAGAAGCTTTTGCCTGGCTGGTTTCCCTGGCCTTGGCTTCTGTTTTCACCGGATTTTTGAGGCATGGCTTTAGGTCCTGAAGAATTTTTATCATCAGCCATATTAGCAGCCGGCTTTTGGTTCCCCTGTGGCTTTTGCTGATTTTGAGCTTTATTTTGCCTTTGAGTCTGCCCCTCATTCTTTGTGAAGATGCCGTCAAGCTTTTGAACAGCAGCCGGCTCTATCATTGTCATATGGTTTGAAACCTCAATATTCATATCTTTTAATTTTGTAATAACATCCTTGCTTGAGATGTTATGTTTTTTCGCATATTCATATACGCGCATTTTACTCATACTTTCACCCCCGCTAGTATTAATCGAGCAACGTTAACAGCTTCTTTGCAAATCCGACATCTAATACTGCCACAACAACGCGGGTTTCTTTTCCTATAGCCTGGCCGAGCAACTCCCGGTTTTCAATTAGCTTATAAGGAACCCCGAATGATTTACATTTATCTGTAACTTTTTTTGCCGTATTTGCGGATGCATCTGCAGACAGCAATACAAGCTTTGCTTTACCGTTTCTGATCTTTTTAACAGCAAGCTCTTCTCCCGAAGTAATTTTCCGTGCCCGATTGGCTAAGCCAAGCAATGACATCCATTGATTTGATTTCATTTGGATTGCCGTTTCTCCTTCTCTATTAACTCCAAGAGTTCTTCATAGATAGATTCATCTATAGAAACTTCTAAATGATTGGCTAAGACATTCTTCTTTTTAGCTAATAAAACTGCTTCCTTTTCCTTGGAAAGATAAGCGCCGCGCCCTGATTTCTTACCGGTCGGGTCAACAGAAACTTCTCCTTCTTTTGAGCGAACGATGCGAACGAGTTCTTTTTTTGGCTTCATTTCACCAGTAGCGACACATTTTCGCAAAGGAACTTTTTTACGATTGTTCACGATCATTCACCTCTTTCTCTATTCTTTTTCCTCTAAAAGTTCATCCTGAAAATCGAAGTCTGCATCATTGCCATACTCTTCGTCTTCATATTCATCATTGTCGAAGCTTAACAATGTTTCGTCACGCGGATAAATGCCGGAGTCACGGGCTTCCTTTTCTGACTTGATGTCAATCTTCCAGCCTGTTAGCTTAGCTGCCAGCCTTGCATTTTGACCACGCTTTCCAATTGCCAATGAAAGCTGATAGTCTGGGACAACAACCGTTGTCGCTTTATCCTCTTCATTTACAATAACATCAAGCACTTTTGAAGGGCTCAAAGCATTTGCAACGAAAACAACCGGATCTGCAGCCCACTTAACAATGTCAATTTTTTCTCCTTTAAGCTCATTTACTACAGCCTGGACACGAGTGCCCTTAGGCCCTACACATGAACCTACCGGATCCACCTCTTCATTGTCTGAGTGAACAGATATCTTAGAACGGTCTCCAGCTTCACGGGCAACAGATTTAATTTCAACAGTTCCATCATAGATTTCAGGAACTTCGATTTCAAACAATCTCTTCAGCAGGCCAGGATGTGTTCTGCTTACAAAAATCTGAGGTCCCTTTGTCGTCTTTTCTACTTTTGTGATGAAAACCTTAATGCGGTCATGGGGCTGATAATGCTCATTCGGCATTTGTTCGTTTGCAGGAAGGATCGCTTCAATCTTTCCAAGGCTCACATAAATGAACTTAGGATCTGTCCGCTGGACAATTCCGGTCATGATATCTTCTTCACGGTCGATAAATTCTGAATAAATGATGCCTCTTTCCGCTTCACGGACACGCTGTGTAACGACCTGCTTGGCAGTCTGTGCAGCAATGCGCCCAAAGTCCTTAGGTGTTACTTCCATTTCAACGACATCTTCCACATGGTAGTTCGGATTGATTCTTTGAGCATCCTCAACAGAAATTTCAAGGCGCGGATCAAACACTTCATCCACTACTTCTTTGCGTGCAAATACTCTCATCGTTCCATTGCCAAGGTTTAAATCAATACGCACATTTTGCGCCTGGTTAAAGTTTCTGCGGTAGGCTGATACCAATGCCGCTTCAATTGCTTCGATAATCACATCGCGAGAAATGCCTTTTTCTTTTTCAAGCAATGTCAGAGCATCCAAAAGTTCACTGCTCATGAGATTTATATCCCCCTTTGTTTCTCTTTTAAAAATGATCGGGAAAAGCCCCCATTGACCGAATGGCAAATTGCTTTGTTTAATAAAACAGCAAGTTTAAGTTTTAAACTTAGATATCTGTCTAGCTCCACAAGGAATACTTCGACAGCTTTAACATCGCACGACTAAAAGCGGTAGCTTTTAGGAGGAGCGCCTACCCCCTCGAGGTCACAATACGGTCCTCCCAAAAAGGCAAAGAGCGCCTTTTCGGAAGGCCCGTCTTGTGCTTTTCGGGGGTGGACAAGGCGCTTCCGCTTTTCTTAATAAGCAAGCCCGCAATGAGCCGTCATTAAAAAACAACGGCCAAACGGGCATTGGCTACCTTCTCATAAGGAATTTCCACATTTTTCTTTCTGGTTTTGACTTTCACTTCAACCGTAACGATTTCGCCGTCAAATTGTGTTAACACACCTTCGAACGTTTTTTCTCCATTAATCGGCTCATACGTTTTAATGAAAACATTCTTGCCGACTGCTTTTACAAAATCTTGATCTTTTTTTAGAGGGCGTTCAGCTCCCGGCGATGAAACTTCCAAGAAATAGTTGTAAGGAATCGGATCTGCAGCATCAAGCTTTTCACTTAGCCTTTCGCTGACAATTCCGCATTCCTCAATATCAACACCAGTTTCTTTATCAATAAATACGCGAAGGAACCAGTCTTTCCCTTCTTTTACATATTCAATGTCGACTAATTCTAAATGAAGCTCATCCACAATAGGGGTGACCAATTCTTCTACCGTTTCAGTCACTTTGCTCATTCATTTCCCTCCTTTTACTCGGATTGATAGCTCTTGTTTTTTCAGAAGTTTTATTTTGATATTCAGGAAAAAACCGTACACAACACGAAAGAGTGGGTTGCCCCACTCTTCCTTTTGCGAGAGTTATTCTTAGTATTTCCAATAAAACTATACCATATCCAATTTTTTTATGCAAATGGAAAGACTGTCAGCACAAGGGTTTGGAACATAATCAACCCTTTTTCCCCTTACATCCTAGAATAGAGACAGCTGGTTTTGCTCTGGTAGAGATTCCAGACAGCCGTGATTATCCAGATATTCGATAATCGTCTTAGATACTTTTCCGCGCTGCTGCAGATCTTCCTTCGAAAGAAATTCCCCTTGCTCTCTGGCTTTCACAATATTGAAGGCTGCGTTTGTTCCAAGCCCGGGGATGGAGTTGAAAGGAGGAATCAATGAGTTTCCATCAATAATAAACTCACTTGCGCTGGAGCGGTATAAGTCGACTTTTTGGAAGCTGAAGCCCCTCTCGTTCATTTCCAATGCAAGCTCCATTACTGTCAGCAGGTTCTTTTCTTTTGTCGAGGCATCAAGTCCCTTTGCATTTATTTCTTCAATGCAGGCCCTAATTGCCTGAGAGCCTTTCACCATTGCATCAACATCAAAATCCTCAGCGCGGACAGTGAAGTATGCTGCATAGTAAAGAAGCGGATGATGAACTTTAAAATACGCAATCCTGACTGCCATTAATACATAGGCTGCAGCATGGGCTTTGGGGAACATGTATTTGATCTTTTTGCAAGAATCAATATACCATTCCGGGACTTCGTTCTTTCTCATTTCCGCTTCCATTTCATCGCTTAAGCCTTTACCTTTACGGACTGATTCCATTATTTTAAATGCAAAAGCAGGTTCAAGACCTTGATAGATCAAATAAACCATAATATCATCACGGCACCCGATAACTTCACTCAAGTTACAAATGTTGTTATGGATTAATTCCTGGGCATTTCCGAGCCAAACATCGGTTCCATGAGAAAGACCAGAAATCTGAACAAGTTCTGAGAAGGTAGTAGGCTTTGTATCTTCAAGCATCTGGCGGACAAATCGCGTACCAAACTCAGGGATGCCCAGTGTCCCTGTTTTGCACATTATTTGTTCTTCAGTAACCCCAAGGGATTCCGGCCCGCTAAAAATCTTCATAACGACAGGATCATCTGTTGGGATGGTTTTTGGATCTATGCCGCTGAGATCCTGAAGCATCCTAATGACCGTCGGATCATCGTGGCCGAGAATATCCAGCTTTAGCAAATTATCATGAATGGAATGGAAATCAAAATGAGTGGTCTTCCATTCAGATGTCCTGTCATCAGCAGGGAACTGGATTGGCGTGAAATCGAAAATATCCATGTAATCAGGAACAACGATGATTCCGCCGGGGTGCTGTCCTGTAGTCCGTTTTACTCCTGTACAGCCGGAAGCCAGCCTATCAATTTCCGCCCCGCGAATTTGCAGGTTATTATCCTGCTGGTATGCTTTAACATAACCATAGGCCGTTTTATCGGCTACCGTGCCAATGGTACCCGCACGATACACATAATCTTCACCGAACAGAACTTTCGTATAATTATGGGCTCGAGGCTGATATTCACCCGAAAAGTTCAAGTCGATATCTGGAACTTTATCCCCTTTAAAGCCAAGAAACGTTTCGAAAGGAATATCATGTCCATCTTTTTTAAACTTTGCTCCGCAGTTCGGGCAATTCTTATCTGGCAAGTCAAAACCTGAACCAATAGATCCGTCATTGAAGAACTCGGAAGTCTTGCATTCCGGACAAACGTAATGCGGAGGCAGCGGGTTTACCTCAGTAATTTCCGTCATAGTGGCGACAAATGAGGATCCTACTGACCCACGTGAACCAACCAGGTAGCCGTCATCCAGCGATTTTTTTACGAGCTTATGAGAAATTAGGTAGATAACAGCAAAACCATGTCCGATAATACTCTTTAGCTCTTTTTCAAGGCGTGCTTCAACGATTTCAGGAAGCGGATCACCATATATTTTTCTGGCCATTCCATAACTCATGCTGCGCATTTCTTCATCTGCGCCTTCAATTTTAGGCGTATACAAATCATCCTTGATCGGTTTTATCTCATCAATCATATCCGCAATTTTATTGGTATTCTTAACAACTATTTCCTTGGCTATCTCTTTTCCGAGGAAAGAGAAGGCATCGAGCATTTCATTAGTTGTTCTGAAGTGAACATCAGGAAGCTTATGACGATTCAGCGGATTAGCGCCACCCTGGGAATTAACGAGAATCTTTCGGTAGATTTTATCATTAGGGTTCAGATAGTGTACATTGCCCGTGGCCACCACCGGAAGCTCGAGCTTTTCCCCAAGCTTAACAATATTGCCGATAATCTCCTCCAGGGCTTTTTCATCTCTTACAAGTTCCAGCTCCAAAAGATGCGCATATACTTCTTTCGGATGTACTTCAAGGTAATCATAGAATTGCGCTGTATCTTCCACTTCATCAGGTGATTTCTGCATCATGCCTTCAAATACTTCACCTTTGTCACATGCAGATCCAACCAAAATTCCTTCACGATGCTTTTGCAGCACAGATCTCGGAATACGGGGAACTCTGTAGAAGTACTCAAGATGAGCAATTGATACAAGCTTAAAAAGGTTTTTAAGGCCTGCTTCTGTTTGGGCAAGCAAAGTGCAATGATATGGTCTTGCACGCTGAAAAGCATTTCCCTGTCCCATATTATCATTAAGTTGATCATGGAATTCGATCCCTTTTTCGTCTGCATTCTTCAGCATTTTCAAAAGCAGATAACCGGTTGCTTCAGCATCGTAAATCGCACGGTGATGCTGGGTAAGTTCAACATCAAATTTTTTCGCAAGTGTATTCAGACGATGATTTTTCATATCTGGATATAAAAAGCGGGCAAGTTCGAGTGTATCAATAACCGGATTGGCCGCCTTCCCTATTCCGATCTTTTTATAGCCGACATTTAGGAAACCCATATCGAATGATGCGTTATGGGCTACCAAAACAGCGTCCCCGGTCCACTCATGGAATTTTTGCAGTACTTCTTCTACTTCCGGTGCATTTTCCACCAGTTCATCTGTAATTCCCGTTAAATTGATCGTCGTAGCCGACAGCTGATGATGCGGATTTGCAAAGGATTCGAAGCGGTCAATAATTTCGCCATCATGGATCTTCACTGCCGCAAGCTCGATAATGGTATCGTAAACAGCGGATAAACCTGTCGTTTCAACATCAAATACCACATAAGTATCTTTCGATAATTGGCGGTGGGCGTCATTATATGCAATCGGCACACCATCATCAACGAGGTTGGCTTCTAGGCCATAAAGAATCTTAATGTCATTCTTTTTGCCGGCACTGTACGCTTCTGGGAAGGATTGCGCCACGGCATGGTCAGTAATGGCAATAGCCTTATGCCCCCATTTTTTCGCCTGGGAAACAAGAGCGTTCACAGATGAAACTGCATCCATTTGGCTCATAGGGGTGTGAAGGTGCAGTTCAGTCCGTTTTTCATCGGTAGGAGCAGTATCTTGTCTCTGTATCGGTTTTATTTCATTTATATCGTTGCCGATCATTACCAGATCGCGGACAAACGTATCATTCTGTATGCTTCCTCTGACCTTAAGCCACATTCCTTTTTGAATGTGCTGATATAGGGCTGCATCTTCCTTGTCACGCGAAAACATCTTTACAAGAATGGAACTGGTGTAATCGGTAATTTTAAATGTTAACAGTGTCCTGCCGCTGCGGAGTTCTCTGGTTTCAGCAGCAAATACGTAACCCTCAATGGCTATGCGGCGCTCTTCATCCATAATATCAATCAATTTGCGATAATCTGCATCATCTTTAATTGTAAGACCGATCGTAAGAGGGCCTTGTGGAGCTGAAGGATCGGCTGATTCTGCTTCAGCTTCTTTCTTCTGCATTTCAATTGCGGCCTGGAGTCCACGCTCCTGATCTTCTTTGCGTTTAGCTTCCATGTATTTCTCATATTCTTCATTAGTTCCTTCTGCAGAAACTTCTGTATCAACTGTTAATGCCGGAAAGCCAAAAATTTGAAATACATCAGAAATGGTTCCTGCATACTTTTTCTTGATCGAAAGTCCTTCTAATTCATTTCGGACTTTAATGATAATCTTATTGCCCTGAACAGAAGGAACTTGCTCATTCAATAGTTTAATGAGCGGCGGCGCCATTCCATCCATCTCCTGAATGCAGCTTTGCCAGTATTCCAGAACAAGCTGTTCGGTAAAATCCTGATCTTTTACTGAAATGTTATAGGAGACTTCTGCAATATGGGAAAATGACTTTTCCAGTTGTTCAGTGAAGCGGCTATACACACTGCATGGCAAAATCCGTGTGAAAACAAAATAAAAATGCCATTTTCTTGACTGCCTTTCAACTACGACCCTTTCAATCTGGGCATCGTGAAAGTGCTGCACAAAGGCATCTTCTGTTAGCTGCATCTGCTGGAGCAAGAGCTGAAATCTAGAAGGTTCGCTCATCTTTCTCTCTCCCATCCAATTTTAATCTTGATCTCTATTTTTATGTGCAAATCTTATACTTTCCGTTAGTGGTTGATATATATTCAAAAAGACAGACAAACCTAATTATAACATATTGAGAAACCTGTTGATTGAAAAAACGGATCCCATTTTGGAATCCGCTTTCTCTTATACTTACAAAGAAACATTATTGGAACAGGCTTCACATGGGCCTGCAATGCCAAATTAGAGTTCTGACATTAACTCAGCAATCTTTTCAGGAAGCTGATCTTTATGAATTTCCTGCATATCACCAGTTTTTCTAACCTTTACTTCCACAATGCCTTCAGAAGCCTTTTTGCCAACTGTAATGCGGATAGGCAAACCAATTAGATCAGAATCCGCAAATTTGACACCTGGACGTTCCTGACGGTCATCCATCAGCACTTCATAGCGATTCTGCATCAATGTTGAATATAACTCTTCCGCAAGCGCAGCCTGGGCTTCATCCTTCATGTTAATCGGAACTAGGTGAAGGGCAAATGGCGCTAGAGCATTAGGCCAGAAAAATCCATTTTCATCATTGAATTGCTCAGCAACAGCAGCCATGGTCCGTGATACGCCTATGCCGTAGCAACCCATAATCATCGGCTGAGCTCTGCCGTTTTCATCCAAATAGGTCGCTTCCATCGCTTCACTATAACGTGTACCAAGCTTAAAGATATGGCCAACTTCAATTCCTTTGGCAAATTGAATAGTACCTTGTCCATCTGGGGAAGGATCTCCCTCTTGAATGAATCGCAGATCAGCATATTGGGTCACAATGAGATCGCGTTGAGGATTTACATTTATTAAATGATATCCTTCTTCATTTGCACCGCACACCCCATTAACAATCGCTTCTACTGCATGATCGGCAATAACCTCAATATCTTTCACGCCAACAGGTCCGAGTGAGCCCACAGCACAGCCCAGCACTTGCTTCGTCTCTTCAGCACCTGCAAGATCTATCGTAGCAGCCTCAAGCAGATTTTTTAGTTTGATGTCATTTACTTCATGATCTCCGCGCACAAGAACGAGAACATATTTATCATCCACTTTAAACAGCAGCGTCTTAATGCATTGCTTTGAAGACACATTCAGGAAAAATGATACCTCTTCAATTGTTTTTTGGTTATCTGTTTCAACTTTTTCAAGCTGCTTAACTTCTTCATCGCTTTTCTTATATTCAGCGATGACTGGAGCCATTTCGATGTTAGCTGCATAATCCGAAGTATCTGAATAGGCAATCGTATCTTCCCCCACATCTGAAAGAACCATGAATTCATGTGTATCTTTACCGCCCATTGCACCTGAGTCTGCAATAACAGCCCTGAAATTCAAGCCACAGCGTCTGAAGACATTTGAATAAGCAGTGTATAGCTTATCATACATCTCATCAAGGCTTTCAAATGAGGAATGGAATGAATATGCATCTTTCATGATAAACTCACGGCCCCGCAGAAGCCCGAAACGAGGCCGCTTTTCATCTCGGAATTTCGTCTGAATCTGATAAAGAGCTAAAGGCAATTTTTTGTAGGATTTTACAGCATCACGAACAAGGCTTGTAATTACTTCTTCATGGGTTGCACCCAAAGCGAACTCCCGCTCATGACGATCCTTCATCCTCATTAGTTCAGGTCCGTATGTATACCAACGTCCAGATTCCTGCCAAAGTTCTGCCTGCTGCAGAGCAGGCATTAGAAGTTCAGCAGCTCCCGCATTGTCCATTTCTTCTCTGATAATAGATTCTACCTTTTGCAGCACTTTTTTTGCCAGCGGCATATAGCTGTATATTCCGCTGGCGTTCTGACGAATAAAGCCTGCTCTCAACAGCAGCTGATGGCTTCGTATTTCTGCATCTGCTGGTACTTCTTTTAGGGTAGGGATAAGCGTCATGCTCTGTTTCATTTATTAGCACCTCTATTTTTATAATCAATTGTGTAATCTATCTGCCGCCTGAATAAAAGAAGGGTCATCCTGTCCTTCTAAAAAGCGTTCATTCCGCTTCCTGATGGCCGACCCTTCTTGAATGAAGCAATGTAGATTTTACAGGAAAAATCTTTGGATATCATTCCAGGTGACTACAAGCATCAGCAGCATCAAGAGGGCAAAACCGATAAAGTGAACCATTCCCTCTTTATGGCGGTCAATCGGCTTACCTCTTACTGCTTCAACAGCAAAGAACATTAATCTTCCCCCATCAAGAGCCGGTATCGGAAGCAAGTTCATAATGCCCAGATTGATGCTCAGAATCCCAGCCCATTTCATCAGGTAATAAATGCCTGATTTTGCTACAGTATCTGTTGAAACATAAATGCCTACTGGGCCTGATAATGCATCAATTGAAAACTGTCCAGTTACCAGCTTTCCTAGCATTACGAAAATTTCTTTTGTCCAGAAATAGGTTTCTTTAGCTCCATAAGCAATGGCTTTTAATGGAGATTTCTCCATTGGGCTATAAACGCCTATAATCCCAATTTTTTCCCCTTCCACTTCCTGAACCTTTGGCGTTACAGGGATGGATAGTTCCTGACCATTTCTGTCCACGGAAAATTCAAGTTCTTCATTAGGATTTTTGCGAATGATTTCAACTACATCAGACCAGCTTGAAATTTCAGCTCCATCCACACTATTGACAATATCACCTTCCTTTAGGCCAGCATCAAATGCAGCTCCCTCAGGTGTCAATTTCCCGAGAGCCGGTTCATTCGTTGGCATCCCCTGTAATAATGCGATTAAGACAAAAACGATAAAGGCGAGTACAAAGTTCATCATTGGCCCTGCGAATATCGCCATTGTTCTTTGGCTTAAGGTTTTTGATGCAAATTGGCGGTCATAAGGAGCAATAAGTGTTTCCGTTCCATTATCAATCAACACAGCGGATGGGCTAATTGTAAACACTTTTAGCTTTTCCTCTTCTTCACCCTCTACATATCCCTTAATAATAAGGTCATGCTCAATATCTGCATGTTCCACTTCAATGATTCTTGCTCCCGGGTATTTATCTTTATTATTTAAGATTATTTTACTTACTTCTTCATTATCATTCAAAATTAGCCCAATCCGGTAGCCTGGCTTAATTTCTATCATCTCAGGGTCTTCCCCAGCCATACGAACAAATCCGCCGATTGGCAATAGTCGGATCGTATAGACCGTTTCATCCTTTTTAAATGAAAATACTTTAGGCCCAAACCCAATAGCAAACTCCCGGCAAAGGATACCTGCTCTTTTAGCAAAAATTAAATGCCCCAGTTCATGGAAAAATACCAATGCCCCAAAAATAACAATAAAGGCTATTACTGTACTCAAGTTTTAACCACCTTTTTTTAGAGGTTGTTCAAATCATGCTGCGGACGCACCAGCCATCCTCGCCCTAAAAATCAAGAGCATATTTCAGCGTTTGAACTCAAGCTTTTAGAAGCGAGTTAACATATTTTCTCGTTTCCAAGTCAGTCTCCTGAATTTGGTCAAGACTCGGGTTTGAGATATTGTCATGGCTGCTTAATGCTCTTTCGATGAAGTCTTCTATTTGCAGGAATGTTATCTTTCCATCTAAGAAGGCAGCAACGGCAGCTTCATTGGCTGCATTAAGTACGGCTGGCATGGTACCACCTGCTTTACCTGCTTCATAAGCAAATTGAAGGCAACGGAAGCGCTCGAAATCCATTTTAGCAAAATGAAGCCTTCCTATTTCAGCAAGATTCAGCCGATTGGCTGAAGGCAGCGGCAGCCTATCAGGATAAGTTAATGCAAATTGAATGGGAACTCTCATATCCGGAGTGCCAAGCTGTGCAATTACACTGCTGTCATGGAACTCTACCATTGAATGAATTATGCTTTCCTTATGAAGCAAAACATCAATTTTGCTGTAGTCCATACCGAAAAGCCAATGGGCTTCAATTACTTCAAGCCCTTTATTCATCATTGTGGCAGAATCAATTGTAATTTTTGCTCCCATTGACCAATTCGGATGGTTAAGTGCTTCTTCAACAGTTACCGTTTCTAATTCCTTTCGGGAGCGATCTCTGAAGCTTCCTCCAGAAGCTGTCAAAATAAGCCTTTCAATATTTTTCTCTCTTTCTCCCTGCAAGGATTGGAAAATGGCGGAGTGTTCACTGTCAACAGGCAGAAGCTTAACACCATTCCGCTTTGCTGCCTCCATTACCAGATGGCCGGCTGTCACAAGTGTTTCCTTGTTTGCGATTGCTATGGTCTTTTTACCCTCAATCGCCTGCAATGTCGGTTGAAGACCTACACTTCCTAATACTGCGTTCACCAGAATCTCTGACTTTGGATAAACAGCCACTTCAATCAACCCATCATGTCCATATGTAAATGTTATGGCGGGAAATTCAGCTTTAAGTGTATCTGCAAAACTTTTTTCCGAAAGTGAAACAAGCTCTGGCTGAAAATCTCGGATAATTTTCCTGGCCAAATCAATATTTCTGCCTGCAGTCATTGCAACAAGCTTAAAATCCTGAGGATGTTCATTTATAATATCCAGGGTCTGTGTCCCGATGGATCCCGTTGCGCCCATTAAACTAATATATTTCATTGTCTTCCTCCTATAAGAAAATCGAAAGCGCCTTGCCCACCCCCGATAATCACAAGACGAGCCTCCCAAATAGGCGTTCTTTGCCTTTTTGAAAGGATTGCCCGAAAAGTGGAGGCGACTGCCCATTCAAGGAATGCAGTCTAAAAGCGCACGTTCTCCCAAAAGCTGCCGCTTTTGGTCGTGCGGTGATTATGCTTGCGAAACCTTCCTTGTCCTGCGGGCCTCAGGCATAGCATACGTCAGTTCCATTAAGAAGGTGTTTTTCCTTCTTAATGTTGCGGCTTAAACCTGAGAGTCCCTAGGACCGCAGCCTGACAAGTTTGTGACCTCGAGGAGCAGGCGCAATAGCTGGACAGTATTCAAAATTCAATGATATAAAATGTCCTTTTCACCTATCATTGATGAAAATGAAGTTAATCTATTATTACAGCAAATGAAAAAAATGGATCAGCGGCAGAACAAACAATAAACTGTCAAAACGGTCCAAAATGCCGCCATGGCCAGGCAGGATATTTCCAGAATCCTTAACATTGTAATGTCGTTTTAAAGCAGATTCCACCAAATCTCCTATTTGGCCAAACACAGAAAGGATTCCCGTAATAACTATCAGTCCGATTAAGGACTCATCTATATTTGTAAAAAGAATAAATAACACCGCTACTGCGAGAGCGCAAATTACTCCGCCAAGTGAACCTTCCACTGTCTTATTAGGACTTATTTCAGGCCATAGTTTTCTTTTCCCCATTGCCTTTCCTATAAAATAGGCACCCGAATCTGTTGCCCAGATGAGGAACAATGCGAAGAAAATATAGGTTAATCCTTCGTCTGCAAAGCGGGTTTCCATAAAGTAATAAAACCCAATTCCAACATATAAGGTAGACAGAATGGAGTATGCTACATCATCAAATGTAAACTTATTTTTTGTTGCGACTGTATAGGTTAGAAACAGAAGAACTCCAAACAAGGCCACTTCAATTTTTGTATATTTCAAGTTATCAAGGATGGACTGAAATTCTTTAGGTAAAAGGAAAATCCATAATAACAGCAAAGAGATCATTCCGGGAATAGAATATAAACTTAATTTCCTCATTTTCAATAATTCATACAGCGCAATCGACGCAAGCAAATATACCAGGATAATGATAGGCATTCCGCCATATATAATAATCGGCAGCAGGATCGCGCCAAATATAATTGCTGTAATAACACGTTGCTTCATTAAATTTTCAACACCTTTGTTATACTCCCCCAAAACGCCTCTGGCGGTTTTGGAATACTTCGATTGCTTCCAGCATCTGCTCTTCATTAAAATCAGGCCACAAAACATCCGTAAACCAGAATTCAGTGTAGGCTAGCTGCCAAAGCATAAAATTGCTCAGCCTGATTTCGCCGCTTGTACGAATTAACAAGTCTGGATCCTGAAGGCCGCTTGTCATAAGATACGATGAAAACTTTTCTTCATCCAGGTCATTTTCATCCATTATACCACTTTTACAATCATTTAAGACATGTTTGACTGCTTCAAGTATTTCTGCCCTGCTTCCATAGTTAAGTGCAAAGTTTAATACTAGCCCTGTATTATCTTTTGTATCTACCATTGCTTTAGCTACTGCATTGCGGGTATGTGCCGGCAGGTGGTCCATGTAGCCAATCATTCTCACCTGCACATTCTCTTCAACCAGTTCAGGAAGAAAAGTACCAAGGAACTCTTCAGGCAATTTCATAAGAAAATCAACTTCCCTTTTGGGCCTCTTCCAGTTTTCAGTTGAAAAAGCATACAATGTTAAAGTCTTCACACCGATTTCATTGGAGAATTTTGTGATTTTACGAACCACTTTCATTCCTTCATGGTGGCCCGCAACTCTTGGAAGAGCTCTCTTTTTAGCCCATCTGCCGTTCCCGTCCATTATGATGGCTACATGTTCAGGAATCTTTAATTCCTTTACTTTTTCTACTCTCTCTCGGAGATCGGAAGAACTGTTTTGGGACTTCCATAACTTCATTTTATCAAACATATGACTGCTCCTTTAAAATAGGTTAATCCTCCGATAAAAGATAAATCAGTTAGCGCACGTGCGCCCTGTACTTGACAACAGCCAAGCTTTAATAAGATTCTTTATATCTTTTAGAGATTATAATCAACTGGTAAAATTATGATATTTTCTAATTCCGCATGATAATATCATACCAAAAATAAAAAAATATATCTCTATAAAAGAGTATGTATTCAAAACAAAATTAAGACGGACACCTTCACATTTTAGAAGGTTCTCTGCTAGTCCCATCAAACAGGGAGCATTTCGTTAAGTATAATACTTTCCTTCTAAAAGTGTAAAAAAACCCCCTATTGATAGAGGGTTCACTTTATATATTAATTAAACCGCTAGAATTTCCTTTTCTTTCTCTTTTGTAATATCGTCAATCTTACTAATATGTTCATCAGTAAGTTTCTGAATATCATCAGAGTATCCGCGAAGATCATCTTCTGTGATTTCGCCATTTTTCTCCAGCTTCTTAAGGTCTTCATTTGCATCACGGCGAACATTGCGGATTGCTACTTTCGCTTCTTCTGATTCCTTTTTCACAACTTTTACAAGCTCTTTACGTCGCTCTTCTGTCAATTGAGGAATAGCAAGCCTAATTACACTGCCGTCATTGGAAGGATTTAATCCAATGTCTGATTTAAGTACAGCTTTTTCTATTTCGCCAAGGATTGACTTATCATATGGCGTAATGATTAAAAGGCGTGCCTCTGGAACAGAAACACCAGCAAGCTGGTTTATAGGTGTGGGAGCACCATAGTAATCTACAGTAATGCGGTCAAGCAGAGAAGCATTTGCTTTACCTGCACGGATGCTTGCAAGCTCACGCGAATAAGCTGATATTGCCTTAGTCATTCTTTCTTTTGCACCTGCAATAACTTGTTTTGGCATTATTTTTTCCCCCTAACGATTGTTCCGATTGTTTCACCCATTACAGCACGGTTAATATTGCCTTCTTCCATAATCGAGAATACAATTAATGGAATGTTGTTATCCATGCATAAAGAAGAAGCTGTAGAATCCATAACACCCAAACCTTCTTTTAGTACATCAAGATATGATAATTCATCATATTTCTTAGCATTCTTATCAATGCGCGGATCTGCTGAGTAGACGCCATCAACATTGTTTTTAGCCATTAAAATTACTTCTGCTTCAATTTCAGCTGCTCTTAAAGCGGCTGTTGTATCTGTAGAGAAGTAAGGATTTCCGGTTCCGGCAGCAAAGATTACAACCCGCTTTTTTTCAAGATGGCGAATCGCTCTTCTGCGGATGTATGGTTCAGCAACCTGTCTCATCTCAATGGATGTTTGCACCCTTGTTTCAACACCGAGATTTTCAAGGCTGTCCTGCAATGCCAATGAGTTCATGACTGTAGCCAGCATTCCCATATAATCGGCATTTGCCCTGTCCATTCCCATTTCTTCTCCGATCTTGCCGCGCCAGATGTTTCCGCCGCCGACAACAACAGCAACCTCCACACCTAATGCACGCAAATTCTTGACCTGGACAGCGATCGATTTAATCACAGATGGATTTATTCCGAAACCTTGCTCACCTGCTAAAGCTTCTCCACTTAATTTTAAGACCACGCGTTTGTATTTTGGGCTGCTCATAAGAACCTCCATATGTAAATTTAGAAAGGCGCAAGCACCTTTGGTCATCCCCGACACCTCGAGGGGGGAGGGGCTTCTCCTAAAGCTGACACTTTTAGCCGTGCGATGATATAACTGTCGAATCATCCATATGAAGCTAGACAGTTATTAGCTCAAGCACCTTCTGATGGCGCTAGGCTAGCTTAATTTAATCTTATCCTTGAAAAACAGGGAACACAAAGTGTTCCCTGAATCATACCTGTTATCACTGTTGTTATTAAAAATTACTTTTTAACCTGGTTCATTACTTCTTCTGCGAAGTTGTCCTCACGCTTCTCGATGCCTTCTCCAACTTCATAGCGAACGAACTCACGGATTTTTCCGCCTTTTGATTCAACGAATTTGCCTACTTTTTGATCAGGGTTTTTAACGAAAGCCTGATCGTTTACGCAAACATCTTCAAAATATTTCCCTAGGCGGCCTTCAACCATCTTAGCAACGATGTTTTCTGGCTTGCCTTCGTTAAGAGCTTGTTGAGTTAATACTTGGCGCTCACGCTCTACTTCATCTTGTGATACTTCATCACGAGAAATATATTTAGGGTTAAGAGCAGCAATATGCATAGCGACATCTTTCGCTGCAGCTTCATCAGTTGTTCCTTCAAGAACAGTTAAGACACCAATGCGTCCGCCCATGTGAAGGTACGCACCGAAAGCGTCATTATCAGTTTTTGATTTGATTTCGAAACGGCGAAGAGAAAGCTTTTCTCCGATCTTAGCTATTGCGCTGTTTATGTGAGATTCTAAAGTAGCACCGTTAGCCATTGTTTGGCCAGTTGCTTCTTCAACAGATGCTGGCTTGTTTGCAAGCAAATGCTCTGCGATTTCTTTTACAAGAGTTTGGAATCCTTCGTTCTTAGCAACGAAGTCTGTTTCAGAGTTTACTTCAAGAATAACTGCTTCGTTTCCGTCCACTTTAACAGAGCTAAGACCCTCTGCAGCAATACGGTCACCTTTCTTAGCAGCTTTAGCGATTCCTTTTTCACGAAGGAAGTCGATTGCTTTTTCCATATCGCCTTCTGTTTCCTGAAGCGCTTTTTTGCAGTCCATCATGCCTGCGCCTGTTTTTTCACGTAGTTCTTTAACCATTTGAGCAGTAATTGCCATTATGAAATCCTCCTTAAATGAGTTATGTAATAAATAATATCATTACCATATATAGCTGTGTAGAAAACTAAACTTTATCTTTTCTTTAAAAAAAGGTGATAAAGGGTGCTCCCTCTTATCACCTTCTTTAAAGAAAAGCACTCTAGAGCTGTCCAGCTCCAGCGCCTAGCCCCCTCGAGGTCACAAGCTTTTCTGGTTACGCAGTTGTAACTTCTTCACCTTGTTTAGCTTCAAGGATAGCATCAGCCATTTTGCCTGTTAGTAATTTTACAGCGCGGATAGCATCATCGTTTGCAGGGATTACAACATCAATTTCATCCGGATCACAGTTTGTATCAACGATACCAACGATAGGAATGTTTAATTTATGTGCTTCTGCAACAGCAATGCGCTCTTTGCGCGGGTCAATAATGAATAGAGCATCTGGAAGGCTCTTCATATCTTTGATTCCGCCTAAGAACTTCTCTAAGCGCTCTTGCTCTTTTTTCAATTGAACAACTTCTTTTTTAGGAAGAACTTCGAAAGTTCCGTCTTCAGACATTCTTTCAATATCCTTTAAACGCGTAATACGCTTTTGGATAGTTTCAAAGTTAGTTAAAGTTCCACCCAACCAGCGCTGGTTCACATAGAACATACCAGAACGGATTGCTTCATCTCTAACTGAATCTTGAGCTTGTTTCTTAGTACCTACGAAAAGGATTGTACCGCCGTTTCCAGCAAGTTCCTTAACGAAGTTGTAAGCTTCTTCTACCTTCTTAACAGTCTTTTGAAGGTCGATGATGTAGATGCCGTTACGCTCAGTGAAGATGTACTTCTTCATCTTAGGGTTCCAGCGGCGTGTTTGGTGCCCGAAGTGTACACCAGCTTCAAGCAATTGCTTCATTGAAATTACTGACATTTGTGTTTCCTCCTAATGGTTTTTATTTCCTCCGCTCATATCATTTTTAGCCGGCAACTGCATCTATACAGCACCATCCAGCTAAATCCAAAAGCGTGTGTATTAACACCATTTGTTAATATAGCATAAGTGTTTTTGACAATCAAGCTATTCTTGCTGATTGTGATGAAATTTAAGCATTAATGCAATTTCCGTTCTGCCTTTCCCGAGTGTTTTGGCAATTTCGTCTTCAGTCAACCCCTGTTGCTTCAGTAAAAGGACCCGTTCGATGAAGGATGGCTCATTATGCGGCATCCTCTGTGATGCATGGATTCCGATATCCTCTTCATTATGAAGTTCAGGCTTAGGAGGCTCTATTTCCTCTGCAGGCTGGATGACAGGCTGATAATTTTTTTGATAGGCCTTAACCGCATGGTATGCTGATGCATTTGCAATTTGAACATTCTTGCCTGACAGTTTTCGCTCCTTAACATTCACTTCCTTTTTTTCCTCCGCCTCATTTATTGAAGCCGATTCATTCACTTTTAACATTGAAATCCTGCTAATAAAATCATCATTTTCTTCCTTAACCTGTATCAGGTAAGAAGAAATGACCTCTTCCATTTCATTAAACATTTTCTCTTGTTTCTTTTCAGCCTCCAGCAGCTTGTTTTGCCGAAGAAAAAGCAAGATAATGGAAAAGATTGCAATGATATTCAATAATAGACTTAAAGATAATAGAATAGCAGTCATAAAATCCCTCTATCCGCTGTAATCAATAACTTTCCCTTTATAAGGGTGGTTTTGTTTCCTAGTGTTTCCCTGTTTTTGTTTGTCGTTGCGATCTTTCTCTTCCCTGCCCTTTTGATTGCTCCGATCATCATTTCCAAGTCTCACATTTTGTTTCTGTTCTTGTTTTATTACGGTTTGTCGATTTTTTTCTTCATCCCTGCGAGTACATTCTGCAGCAGCATCACCCATAGACTGCCCTCTTTGCTGCAGCTGTTCCTGTATCTTTCCCGCTTCAAGAGTCCTCGGCAGCGCAACCTGCAGCTCGATCGACTTTAAACTCATCTGGGGACACATCCTTTATGGAACGTCTCCTGTCTAAAAGATTCCACGCGTATCTCCCCTTCTGAAAAAGTGAATCTGACAGAGTTGCTCGTTTTCTTAATGACTGTTGAATATTTTCCAATGAGTAAAGAAGTGTTGGGGCATATTTTCTTATGGATAATAATAGACGCTTTCTCTTTGAGGACATTTCGAATGTTAAACTTCTCTTATTTCACCTTTTTCTCTATGTGGATTTCGTTCAGCAAATAGGAATCACTTCCATTTACCGCCGTTATCCCTTCAGCAATGGAGATAGGATATTGGCCTGCCATGGGGTTTTCACAAACCTTTTGAATTGCATCTTCCCTAATTCCCAAGATCACCTTTACCTCAGATAATCGTTTTTTAATGCCTTCGGGGGCGAAACCGGTTTTTTCAATGCCGTTCTATCAAGGGACTGCAGCATGGCATATAAGCGATTTTTCTCAATCAAAATTCGAAACTGAATTTCCATACCGAATCCTTCTTCCTGCAGAAAGCTGCTGAAAGAGGCTTATACGACCTTTTCAAGCGCCTGTCTAAGCTTAAAAATTGCTTTTGAATGAATCTGGGATATTCGGGAAGTAGACAATCCCATCACTTCGCCTATTTCTGTCAGTGTCAGTTCTTCTTTGTAAAACAAGCTGATTACTAGCTGTTCTTTTTCATTCAGCTGCGAAATTTTCACTTCCATTTCTTCCAGCATCTCATTTTTCAAAACCTTTTCTTCGGGAATAACAGCTTTATCATCTTTTATCGCAAACGAACCTCCTTCTTTCTCTTCAGAATCAGGCTGTTCATCAATTGACAATACGTTCGCATAAAAATGTTCATTCATTACTGAATAGACCTCTGCTTCACCCATCTCGACCTCTTCTGCAATCTCCATAGCTGTGGCATTGCGCATCAGCCGCTGTTCAAGTTTTTCTATTGCAGCTTCAATCTTCTTTGCTTTTTCCCTTGTACTTCTGGGCAGCCAATCTTCTTTTCTTAATCCGTCTAAAATGGCACCTCGAATTCGGAAGGAAGCGTATGTATCAAACTTTAAATCTCTTGAAGGATCAAATTTTTCCAAAGCGTCGTATAACCCCATCATACCCAGACTCCGAATATCATCCCTTGAAACACTTTTTGGAAGATTGACTGAAATTCGCTGCACATGATAGCTTACAAGAGGCATATACCTCTTCACAAGAAAGTTCCCCGCTTGAGCATCACGCGAGTCGACCCATTTAGCCCAGTATGTATTTTCTTCCATCAAAATCTCTGCCATGGCCATCCTCCTCAAATGTTACCATTTCTATCAATTATCGTTATTATAGCAAAATATTTCCTCTGATTATATAATATCCAGTTTTTCCCATATATTACTAACCTTCCAGGCTGAGAGGTTCTAGCGAATGGCATTCGGTAAGGGTGAAATTCTAGAAAACCCGGATTAATCGTATGTTGAGTTCCACTGCAGCACTCCATTTCTGCGCGTAACCCAACATTAGGAGTCCTGAGTTTGGGGAGCCTTATCGGGTACACGCTTGCCCGCAGGAAATTTAAGCCATTGACTGGTAGAGATCCTATGAAAGAAAAACAGATGCACTTTTTGGAAACTGGCAGCCCATCATTATCAATAAATTCGAAGGTTTTTTTAAATAATTCTCTCACCTTTATTTACTGTCCTAATCAATAACTTCCCTGTTTTCGGATCGAATTCAATCGTCCTTCCGCTGTTTCCTCCTACATCTTCTGCTGATATGGAAATCTTCAAAAAAGCTAGCTCTTTTTTGACAGCTTCCACATTTCTAGGTCCAATCCTCATTAAGTCACTGCCCGTTGAGAACTGAAACATCTGTGCTCCACCTGCTAACTTTGCTTTTAAACAAGTTGGCTTTGCACCGATAGCTAACATCCGGCTTACAAGCTCTTTAATTGCTGTATCTGCGAATTTCGCAGAATTAAAAGCTGATCCTTTAGCAAGTGATGAATCAGGCAGCATTACATGTGCAAGACCTGCGATGCCTGCACTCAGATCATACAGGACAACTCCCACACACGAACCCAACCCTGATGTCCTAATTAAATTAGGTGTCTTCACAAGGTTCATATCTGCTATCCCGACTTTTACGATTTCAAGCACTTTATTCATGAACCTGAACCCCTAAAGATTTAAAGATGATTTGAAATGAATCAGGGTCTGGAAGAAGGAAGAAATGTCCGTTTACAGAATCGCCAGATTGGCCTTCTTCATTCAAAGCTGTATCAATCACAATGGCAAAATCACTCGCTTGCGAAACCTCCAGCAAACCAGTTCCGATGATTGCCCCAGCCATATCAATGTTGAGCATAGGCACTGATGGAAATAGAGACAGATTCGTAAAGTCTGATAAAGAAGATAAATAAGACCCTGATAGGATATTTCCAAGCTCTTGCAAGGCTGATAAGGCTAGTTCATTGTATGGTGTTTCCAATGCATTGAAAACGATACTTCCAGGCAGTGCACGAATAAAGTTTTCGGCCTGTTTTAACGGAAGGACAAAGAACATACTGCCCGGTGCGTCCCCTTCAATTCTTAGAAAGACTCCGGCCACCACATTATCCGAGCCCCCTGCCATATCCATCATTTCATCAAAGGATACAACTCTGACATCCGGAACAGTCATATCAATTTTTTTATTCAGCAAAGTAGAAAGAGCTGTCGCAGCATGGCCAGCACCGATATTGCCGATTTCTTTAAGGATATCGAGATGCAGTGAACTGATATTTTTATTTAAATAAATCATCTTACATCCCTGCTGTTCCATTTAAAATTTCCTGTTCAACCGGATTGAGCACTTTCTCCAAATCTATTAATATCATTAATCTTTTATCTGCTTTTGTAACACCTTTAATAAAATCTGCCTCTTCAGCACCGACAACTTCAGGAGGGGGTTCAACCGATTCATGGTGTACATCGATGACATCATTGGCAGAATCAACGATAAGACCCACTTCCATATCATCCAAAGCAGCGATAATGACACGGGTATAGTCGCTGTATTCTGCCTCCTCCAGATTAAATCTGCTTCTTAGGCTGATGATCGGCGTAACAACTCCCCTCAGATTTATGACCCCTTTTACAAAACCGGCTGTTCCAGGAACTCTTGTAATATGCTCCACTTTTTCAATAGAACGCACCTGACTTACAGGAATGGCATACTCTTTATCTTTTAGTTGAAACACAATCAATTTTAAGTCGGCCGCTGTTGCCTCTGTCATACTGGTCACTCCCTTATTAACTTTTCATAATTGGCAAAACTATGGAGGTTCAAGTTTATTTGCCTATTTAATCAATGCATTGCAATCAGCGATTAGGGCAACCTGTCCATCGCCAAGGATTGTTGCTCCGGAAATCGCAAAAACATTGGTTAGATAGTTTCCAAGTGACTTTAGAACAACTTCCTGCTGTCCGATAAAGGAATCAACAACAAGACCAGCCATTTTATCGCCTTTTCTGACGATGACAACAGACAGGAACTCACTTTCCTGTTGATCTGAAGGGATATCAAAGATATCTTTCAACGACAGAAGCGGAACAACTTTCCCTCTGAAATCAATCACTTTCTGGTTGTGCGCTCTCATTATATCACCTTTTTTAATTATGGCCGTTTCAATGATGGATGATAAAGGAATAGCGTATTTTTCTTCCTCAATCTCCACGAGCATAACTGAAATGATAGAAAGTGTAAGCGGGAGCTGAATTGAGAAAATAGACCCCTGGCCAACTTTGGAATCAATCGTTACTGAACCGCCCAATGATTCGATGGTATTTTTCACAACATCGAGCCCAACTCCGCGCCCGGAAACATCTGATATTTTTTCAGCCGTAGAGAACCCGGATGCGAAGATGAGATCATAAGCCTGTTTATCGGAAAGAACGGAAGCTGTCTGTTCCGTGATAATGCCTTTTTTAATAGCTTTGCTGATCACCTTTTCTTTATTGATGCCTGAACCATCATCTGCTATTTCAATAAAAACATGATTGCCGCTGTGATAAGCTTTTAAGATTACATTTCCTTCCTCATTTTTCCCGTTGGCTTTTCGAACCTCAGGAGTTTCCACTCCATGGTCAAGTGCATTGCGGATTAAATGAACAAGCGGATCGCCAATCTCATCAATAACTGTTCTATCCAGTTCAGTGTCTGCTCCAATAATCTCCAGGTTAATCTTTTTATTCAGATCCCTTGCCAATTGTCTGACCATTCTAGGAAAACGGTTAAATACCGTTTCGATGGGAACCATACGCATATTCAGGATAATGTTTTGCAAATCACCCGATATCCTTGACATGTGTTCCACAGTCTCATGAAGCTCCTGGTTGTTTAATTCACGTGAGATCTGCTCAAGTCTCCCTCGATCTATAACCAATTCCTCAAACAAATTCATCAGAATATCCAATCTCTCAATGTTTACCCTAATCGTCTTGTTGCTTGTCTGCTTAGCCGCCTGAGCTTTCTTTTCATGCTTTGGCTGGTTTTCCGCTAGGAGAGTTTCTGCTTCAGAAGATGAAGAGACTGCTTCCGTTTCAGTTTCCTGTTCATGCTGACGGAGTTCCTCCAATAACAGAGAAGAAACTTTTGCTTTCTCCACTTCAGACACCTTCAAAAGCTTTTGTTCCACATCTTCTTTAGGTTCGTGGGTCACGATTGTAACTGAGAACTCCTGATCGAATTGTTCTTCTTCTAACTGCTCTACAGAAGGAGTAGATTTTATGACCTCTCCTATTTTTTCCAGAACCTCAAATACCATATAAACTCTGGCTGCTTTTAGCAAGCAGTCTCCCCGCAAAGCAATTGTTATTTCATATGTTTCAAATCCTTGCTCCTTTGATTGCTGGATAACTGTCCATTCAAATTCATCATATGTACTTTTCATAGCAGGGGAAGGTCCTGCCAGTGCAGCAGCTGTCTCTGTTTTTGTTTCGAACTGAATTGGACTCTGCCCTTTTTCAATCAGTTTTAATTTTGAAACAGCTGCGGAAACATCTCTCTTTCCGTCTCCGCCTTCCGCAATTGAAAGGACCATCGCTTCAAGGTCGTCAACTGCTAAAAAAACAACATCCAGTATTTCTGCATTAACTTTAATTTTCTGATTCCTAATGGCATCAAGAACATTTTCCATCTGGTGGGTAAGATTTGCGAGATCCTCATACCCCATAGTTGCAGACATGCCTTTTAATGTATGAGCGGATCGAAAAATTTCATTAACGATCTTTATATCCTCTGGATTTTTCTCCAATTCCAGAAGCTGCTCATTGCACGCCTGCAAATGCTCCTTGCTTTCTTCTATAAATACCTCTAAATATTGGTTCATCTCCATGCGCTTCACCCCTCGGACTTAAACAAATTTCAAAATGGATTCTGCAATTCGTTCAACATTTTGTATTTCATCTATTAATCCTGCCTCAATAGCAGCTCTCGGCATACCGAAAACAATGGAAGTTTCCTTGGATTCTGCAATGGCTTTTACTTCCCCGTTTTTTTTAATAGCCGCTAGCCCCTCTCTTCCGTCTGATCCCATTCCAGTCATTATGACTGCAATTTTCCGATATTCTTTCAGCCTGCTCAAAGAATCGAACATGACATCCACCGAAGGACGGTGCCCATTTTTGGGAGGCGACTCATCCAGATGGAGAATCAGGTCCTGCCCCTTTCTCCCCGCCTTGAGATGGAAGCCCCCAGGAGCAATGTAAGCAGTGCCGTTCTCAAGGATATCACCTTCCTCTGCTTCTTTAACTGTCATGTCGGACAAACCATTAAGCCTGCTGGCCAAAGATTTTGTAAATCCTGGCGGCATGTGTTGAACAATAAGGACTGGCGCTTTTATATTTCCCGGAATAGCTGTCAGGACTTTTTGAAGAGCTCTCGGACCTCCTGTAGAGGTGCCAATGCAAACAATTTGCTTGCTTTGAGAACCAGTTGAGCTTGCATAACCATTTGATAGAACAATTGATTCATTTAGTTCTATTTTACTATAATTTCGTTCGACTTTCGTATTATTTTTTCCATCTGAAGAAGATTTGCCCAAATGATTAATATTTACTTTACTGGCAAGAACAACTTTTTCTATTAAATCTGCTTTTATCTTATGCAAATCAAGTGATATAGAGCCTGAAGGCTTCTCTATAAAATCCACGGCACCATATTCCATTGCGGCGATCGTATTTTCTGCGCCATCCTTTGTTGTGCTTGAAAGCATCACCACAGGCATGGGCTGGGAACTCATAAGGACCTTTAACGTTTCAAGACCATTAAGGACTGGCATTTCGACGTCCATTGTAACCACATCGGGTTTTAATTCTTTGATCTTTATCAAACCGTCTTCGCCATTTCTTGCTGTGCCTACTACAATCAGGCTGGAATCTTCAGATAGAAAGTCGGCAATCAGTTTTCTCATAAAAGCCGAATCATCTATAATAAGAACACGGATTTTCTTCATGCTGATTCACTTCCTTTTAAGAAAAGTGCAAAGCGCCCGCCTAACTGCCATAAGCATAAGACAAGCCGGCTGAAAGGCTGTTCTTTAACCACTTAGCAGGATTGGCTTAGACCAGTGAGCCGATAACCCCTGGAGCTAGACAGTGATCTGCGTTCAAAACTTTATTTCTTATTTTTCAAAAAGAAATTCTTCAGCTTAGAAATAAACTCGGATGATTGCTGGTTTCCTATTAACCGATCATCTTGGCTATTACTTAATGTAAAAGCCATTTGACGAATAGCTTTAGAAGCTGATGATTTTTCCTGGAAAAGGACAAAGGGTATTTGCCTTTTTACAGCCTGCTGGATGCCGCAGTCATCAGGAAGAACGCCAAGCAAATTAGAATCTCTTCCGAGGAACCTCTTTAAAACAGCAGAGATTCTTTTAAATGTTTCCTGACCTTCTTTTTCACTTTGAGTCCTATTAATAACTAAATAAAATGGGATTCTTTCATTCAATAGATGTATTTGCTTCATAGCGGAATAGGCATCTGTAATGGACGTAGGTTCGGGTGTTGTGATTACCGCAATTTTCTGGACAGAAAGGATGAATTTAGCTGACTCCTCTGTTATCCCTGCTCCCATATCAAAAATCATATAATCATAGTTAGCCATGAGGACATCGAGTTGCTCCATAAAGCTGGCAAGTTTTTCTTCTTTCAATTTCACTATATGCGAAAGTCCAGTTCCCCCTGCAATATAACTAAGTCCATGAGGACCTTTCGATACGATCTGTTTTAATGAAATACACTGATCAAAAAAATCTGCAATCGAATAAAGGGAAGTTCTGCCCATAAGGATATCTAGATTCCCCATTCCAATATCCATATCGAACAACAAAACTCTTTCCCCCTTTTTGCATAAGGAAATAGCTAAGTTCAGGGAAAAATTAGATTTACCCACACCTCCCTTTCCACTGACAACAGCTAATGTTTTTGCCATGTGCTGCAGGCTGCTCTTCTCAAGCAGCCTGGATCTGAGTTTTTCTGCCTGATCATTCATTTCTTCGTCCCCACCAGCTGCTCTGCAATCATTTCTTTCTTTGCATCAAGAATATCATCTGGGACATCTTGGCCGTTTGTTACATATGCAACACCTTTTTTATATTTATGGACGATGTTATACATCGCTCCAAATGTTGAGGTTTCATCTGCCTTCGTAAAGATCAGCTTCTCAATATCCAGGATGGAAAACTGTTTGCAGATATCCTCCATATCCTTTTGTTTCGATGTAAGGGAAAGGACTAGAAAGGTTTCCATATCCTTTTCAAAATCGATAATATTTCGCAAATCCTCCACATATTGTTTATTTCTAAAGTTCCGGCCTGCGGTATCAATTAATATCAGATCTGCATCGCTGAGCTTCTCCGCTGCCTGCCTGAAGTCTTCTACTGTATAGCAAACCTCTAAAGGAACATTTAGTATCTTTGCATAAGTTTTTAATTGATCGATTGCTGCAATCCTGT
Source organism: Cytobacillus sp. NCCP-133 (assembly GCF_026011715.1). GTDB lineage: Bacteria > Bacillota > Bacilli > Bacillales > Cytobacillaceae > Cytobacillus. The sequence continues at coordinate 113,279 of NZ_BRVM01000004.1, forward strand.
ACGTATCAGTTGTTATAAATGCTACCCTTTTTTTATGCTTTATCACACATTCTGCTGCCATTTTGGCGAGAGTTGTAGTCTTGCCAACTCCTGTAGGCCCTGCCACATTGATATATTTCTTAGTAAAAGAAATTCCTCCGAAGGTTATTCCTTCTAGTCCATTTACAAGTTCTTCTTCAAGCCATGTTATAACTTCAGATTCCTCTGCATCAGCCCCGCTCAAATACCATTTTTCAAGTAATGAAGAAAGCAAATGATCCTCTACGTTTCTATCCAGCTCTTGCTCTTTAAGAAGAAGCTGAATTTTTTTGATTGGTTTTGGAAAGACGGGACCATTTTGCTGGCTGCCGGCGAAATTATCCATCACCTGCTTTAACTCGTTAATTTCCTTTATCAGTCCCTCAGAAGGTTTCACTTCTGATACACTTCCAGTTTCTCTGAACTTATACTCTGCCATTCCTTGCACTTGGCTTGCTGAAGGACCTTTCCGGCTGGAAGCAGGCTTTGTTATAGGCTTCAGTGCTGTCTCCTGTTTTGGATCAACTGCTGCCATAACTTCGATGCTTCTTTTTTTAAAGAAACCAAGTACTCCGCCAGTATGAACAACTCTGGAATTTAAAATGACAGCCTCATTTCCAAGTTCGGCACGAATTTGCTTCATTGCTTCTGGCATGGAAGGAGCTATATACTTTTTCACCTTCACTCGACATTCACCACCCCGACACTTTGGACTTCCGCTTTTGCTTCAAGCTCGTTATAAGAAATAATCGGTATTTGCGGAAAATACCTTTCTGTTAATTGTCTAATATACATTCTCACCGCTGGAGAGCATAGCACAATCGGCGTCTGATCCATCAGCGAAAGCTGTTCGACCTGTGAAGCAATGGACTCCAGGATATTTTGTGAAATAGCAGGATCCATGGATAAATAATTTCCGTGCTCAGTCTGTTGTATGCCCTCCGCAACCAACTTTTCAACCTTCCCGGAAAGAGTTACGACTTTAATGGAGTCCCCCTGCTGTGAAAACTGGTTCGTTATCTGCATGGCAAGAGCCTGACGGGCATATTCTGTCAGCAAGTCTGTATCACTTGTTGTTTTGGCAAAATCAGCTAGCGTTTCAAAAATCACTGGCAGGTTGCGGATTGAGACATTTTCTCTTAAAAGCTTGGCCAATACCTTTTGCACCTCACCTACAGACATTGGATTGGGGGTAACTTCTTCCACAAGGATCGGGTAGCTTTCTTTTACATGGTCAATCAGCTGTTTCGTTTCCTGACGGCCCAATAAATCGTGTGCATTGCTTTTGATCAATTCTGTAATATGTGTAGAAACAACTGAAGGAGGATCTACTACCGTATAGCCAAAAATTTCAGCCTGTTCCTTCATTTCTTCTGTTATCCATTTGGCGGGAAGACCGAAAGAAGGCTCTATTGTATCGATCCCTTCAATGCTGTCATCCTCGATTCCCGGGCTCATTGCCAAATAGTGATCAAGCAAAAGCTCTCCTCGAGCCATTTCATTCCCTTTAATTTTCAGCCTGTATTCGTTCGGCTGAAGCTGAATATTATCTCGTATCCTCACAACAGGAATCACAAGGCCCAGTTCGATAGCCAGCTGTCTTCTAATCATAACAATTCTATCAAGTAGATCACCGCCCTGATTGGCATCTGCGAGAGGTATGAGCCCATAGCCAAACTCGAATTCTATCGGATCAACATTCAAAAGATTTACCACACTTTCAGGACTTTTCATCTCATCTGTTTCAAGCTCTTCTTCCATTTCCAGCAATTGCTCTTTGTCAGGCTCTGGTGTCCGGGCTATCATATAGCCTCCGAATATCAGCAGGCCGCCGATCGGCAATGTAAGAACAAAACCTATAGGTGTGAGCAATCCTAATAGGATAATCGTTCCCCCAGTTACATAAAGCATTTTGGGATAGGCAAATAGCTGTGAAGTGATATCTTTTCCTATGTTTCCATCAGATGCTGCCCTTGTTACAACAATACCTGTTGCAGTTGAGATTAAGAGTGCGGGAATCTGGCTTACAATTCCATCTCCGACTGTGAGCATCGAATACTTTACTGCTGCCTCTGCAATAGGAAGACCCTGCTGCATCATACCAATAACAATTCCGAACATAAGATTAATTAACGTAATGATAATCCCTGCAATGGCATCGCCTTTCACAAACTTGCTCGCACCATCCATGGAACCATAAAAATCTGATTCGCGGCTGATTTTTTCCCGACGTTCACGAGCTTCATGCTCTGAAATCATGCCAGCATTCAAGTCCGCATCAATACTCATTTGTTTACCAGGCATAGCGTCCAATGTAAAACGCGCGGCAACTTCCGAAACCCTCTCAGATCCCTTTGTAATGACAACAAATTGAATAATGACAAGGATTAGGAATACAACAAGACCAACAATTATATTACCACCAGTAACGAAGGAACCAAATGTTTCAACAACCTTTCCCGCTTCCCCTTCAGAAAGAATAGAACGCGTCGTAGATACGTTCAAACCTAATCGGAATAGTGTCATTAACAAAATCAGAGAAGGAAAAATCGAAAACTCAAGCGCTTCCTTCATGTTCATGGCTGTCAATAAAACCATGAGCGCAAGAGCAATATTTATGATGATCAACACACTTAAAAGCCAAGGCGGGAACGGAATGATAAGCATGGCTACTATTAAAATTACACTCATCAAAACTGATAAGTCTCTTACTGGCATGGTTATTCTCTCCTTACTAGAAAAGCGGAAGCGCCTTGGCAGCCTATTTTCATGCTTCCTAAGACAAGCTATTAATTAGAAATAATAGTTAAATTAAATTTTGCTTTTAGTTCTATATACAAAAGCAAGAATCTCAGCGACCGCTTTAAAAAACTCTTCAGGAATAGCATCCCCTATATCCGCCTGGCTGTATAGCGCCCTTACTAGCGGCCTGTTTTCTACGGCAATCACTTCGTGTTCTTTTGCTATCAATTTGATTTTCTGAGCAACGAAGTCTACTCCTTTAGCGACAACAATGGGTGCATCGCCTTTTGATTCATCGTAGCTTAAGGCGATGGCATAATGCGTAGGATTAGTAATTACAACATCCGCTTTGGGGACTTCCTGCATCATTCTTCTCATCGCCATTTCCCGCTGCCTTTGTTTAATCTTTGATTTTATGAGAGGATCTCCCTCAATGTTTTTGTATTCATCCTTTACATCCTGTTTGGACATGCGGATGTTTTTTTCAAAGTCGTACTTCTGATATAGGTAATCAAGCACTGACAAAAACAGCAGGGAAGCGGAAGCGATTAATCCCATTTGTACTGTTAGGCTGGCTATTGTAGCCAGCGCTGCTCCAACTGATTTTTGAGATAGAATTAGAATTTCATCTATTCTAATCCATAGAATAGTGAAAGCAGCCAGCCCTACAAATGCTATTTTCAATATTGATTTCAGGAGTTCTACAATTGCCCTCATGGAAAAAATACGTTTAAATCCTTTTATCGGATCAAGCTTCTCTAATTTAGGCTGTATTGCCTCTGTAGAAAATAGCACACCAACCTGCATAAAATTACCTGCTACCCCGGCAGCCATAGCAATCAGCATAATCGGCCCAAGAAATAGCACCAGTTCTTTTAAAATATCAAGAAAAATCACCTGGATATTAGACTCTGTCAAAGGCATCATCATATAATCGTTAAAGGAATGCGTAAAAATATATAGAATAATATCATTTAAATAAGAGCCAGCAAACAGCATAAAAAGGAAAACTGCCAGTAATACAAATGCTGTGTTGACATCCTGGCTTTTCGCCACCTGCCCTTTCTTCCTGGAGTCCTGCCTCTTTTTTGGCGTCGCTTTTTCTGTTTTTTCCCCCGCAAACTTTTGGAGATCCAAAGATAGCAATAACTTCATAACATCATGAACCTCCCATAAGAGCCATTAGCCCTCTCATCGTGTTAAGCATCGTTTCAAACAGCTGTGATACCGCAAACAGCAGAACACTCATGACAGCAATTAAAACAATGAAACTTACACCTATTTTCAAGGGAAGGCCCACAACGAATACATTCAGCTGCGGAACTGTTCTCGCTACGATCCCAAGCGCAACATCAACAAGGAAGAGACTTCCAACAACAGGTATGGACATCTGGAAAGCAACGATGAACATGCTATTTAACGCCCTAATGACATATTCAACCATGTTTTCATTCCCAAAAGAAATCCATGGCTGCTCCATCGGTATGAACGTGTAGCTGTAAAATACTCCATCCAGCATGAGATGATGGCCATTCACAGTTAATAAAAAGAAAAGGCCTATAGTATATAAATATTGTCCCATTAGAGGGCTTTGGGCACCCGTTTGCGGGTCAATCACATTTGCAATGGCAAATCCCATCTGGAAATCAATAAAGCCACCCGCAATTTGAATCGCTGAAAGCATTAAGTAAGCAACAAAACCAATCATCAGCCCAACTAATGCTTCTTTAATGATTAAAAGAAAATAAGCTCCGCTGATATCCAGCACAGGCACTTCCAATCCCAAAAACATGATCCATGAGAGGAAGAAACCCAATCCTATTTTATGAGATGCCGGTATGGAACGGTATGAAAATAGTGGCATCATCAAAAAGAACGATGTCACTCTTACAAATATAAGTAAAAAGGCAGGAAAAGCAGGTAAAAAATCTAGCATGCCATCAACCTACAAACCTGGTCAAATTAGAGAAAATCTCATTTGCATAGGAAAGCATATGGCTTAGCATCCACGGGCCAAAAAAAACGACGCCCACAAGGACTGCCACAATCTTCGGAATGAATGCCAATGTCTGTTCCTGAATTTGAGTTGTAGCCTGAAAGATACTGACCACCAAACCGACCACCAGGGCCAGAATAAGCAAAGGCCCGCAAATCATAAGGACGGTAATGATTCCTCTTTCTGCAATTGATATTACTGTTTCTGGAGTCATTCTGAATGTTCACCTGCTTAGAAGCTTTGTAAAAGAGATTTAACAACAAGATACCAGCCGTCAACCAGGACAAATAACAGGATTTTAAACGGCAATGAAATCATCACTGGAGGGAGCATCATCATCCCCATAGACATTAGGACGCTTGCAACCACCATATCAATCACAAGAAACGGTATAAAAATCATAAACCCAATTTGAAAAGCTGTTTTAATTTCACTTATGGCAAAAGCCGGCACAAGAGCAGTCAAGGGGATATCTTCAATGGAAGATGGCGCCTCTGCATGAGAATATTCAAGAAATAATGCAAGATCTTTCTGTCTTGTATGTGCACTCATAAACTCTTTGAAAGGCATTGAGGCTCTTTCATATGCTTCTTCCAAATTAATTTCTTCATTAAATAAAGGTGTAAGAGCCTGCTCGTTAACTTCTTGAAAAGTGGGTGCCATAATAAAAAATGACAGGAACAAAGATAAACCGATCAGGACTTGATTTGGCGGCATTTGCTGTGTGGCGAGCGCCGTTCTGACAAAGGAAAGAACAATCACGATTCTTGTAAAACTGGTCATTAAGATCAGAATACTAGGTGCAAGGGAAAGAACTGTCAGCAGTAAAAACAGCTTCACTGAGGTTGAGACATTCTCTGGAGAACTGTTATTAAAAAATTCCATAAATTCATTCATTGTTCTTTTTGCCCTTTCTTTCCAACTCATCAAAGAGCTCTCGTCTGCCCTTTTTAATTTCGTCTAGCTGCTGTCCGAGCATTGCACTAAACTTTGGGCTGCCTGAAAGGTCCCCGTCAGGTTGCTTCGTTCTTTTCATCACCTTTGTCACAATATCGCTTGGGCGGATAAGCTGTTCCATTTTGTCATTGTGCTCTGTGATGAGTTGACTGTATTCTTCCGAATCGTCAATTTCCTTTAACAGCTGTATATCTTCTCCTACCCCCACGACAAGAATCCGCTTTCCAACTTTGATCAGCTGCACTGACCTGTTGCCTCCCAAAGCCGTTCCGCCTATGTTTTCAACAATCTGTGAACGGGTGTATACTTTGCTTTTCTTATTGATGAATTTTAAAAGTACATAGAGAAGGCCCACAGTGAAAATAGTAGCCAGAATCATCTTAAAGAAATCCCAGAAAGTCAGGCCGACTCTGCTTCCATCTTCCTGTGCAGTTACATCTTCTCCTTTACCTATTCCTTCTTCCCCGCAATTCTCCGAGTTTTCTATGCACTCTTTTACACTATTATTTAATTGTTCTGCATGAGTCCTTGGCTGCATGCCCAGCAGAACAATTAATAAAATTAGAAGAAATGCAATCATTTTTCTAACATCCAGCACGTTTTTGCACCCTCTAAAAAAGATAATCACTAGCCCAAGGTTTTCCCGATTGCTTCTAATACTCTATCTGCCTGGAATGGTTTAACAATAAAATCCTTAGCGCCTGCCTGAATGGCATCAATGACCATCGCCTGCTGTCCCATGGCCGAACACATGATAACCTTAGCATTCGGATTTATTTTTTTTATCTCCTTCAATGCTGTTATGCCATCCATTTCAGGCATGGTGATATCCATTGTAACCAAATCCGGCTGAGTTTCTTTATACTTTTCAACAGCTTGTGCGCCATCAGCTGCCTCTCCAACAATTTCATAGCCATTTTTTGATAAGATATCTTTAATCATCATTCGCATGAAAGCTGCGTCGTCTACAATTAGAATTTTGTGTGCCATAATTTTTTTACCCCCAAATATTATCTAAGTTTTTTAATACGGTCGCTCTGACTTAAAATTTCCGTAACACGGACACCGAAGTTTTCATCAATCACTACTACCTCACCCTGTGCGATTAACCGGTTATTCACAAGTATATCCACCGGTTCACCAGCAAGTTTGTCTAGTTCTATGATGGACCCCGAGGACAATTCAAGTATTTCCTTAACGGAGCGTTTTGTTCTGCCAAGCTCAACGGTAATTTGAAGAGGAATATCCAAAAGCATATCCAGATTTCTCGTTTCTGTTCCCTGCATTTGATACGGCTCGAAGCTTGAAAATACCGCTGGCTGGACATTCGGCTGCTCTCCACCCTGGTATGTACTTCCAAAGTGTTGCGGCCCCGTTTGCTGTGCCGTCTTTTGCATAGCTGCTTGATGCTGTATAATAGGTTCCTGTTTCATTGGATGTCCGGTATAGTGTGACGGTTCTGCTGGCGGTCCAGCTTGTGCATATGCTGGCTCATAGCCTGAGTTGGTGTCCGGCTGTTTCACAAAATCTTGATAACGCTGATTGGCTTCAGAGTTAGTTTTTTGCAGCGACTGAGTTTCATGAATATGATCTTCATCTGCATTTTCTTCCCCCTGTCCCGGATTCAGCAATTCATTTACCAGACTCTTTCCGAAATCAAAAGGAAGAAGCTGCATAATATTAGAATCTATTAAGCTGCCGATCCTTAATCGGAAAGAAATCCTTACAAGCATGTCTTCTGACGGAAGCCGCTCAGTGCCTTCTCCTTGCGGCACGTCTAGGATATCAATAGCAGGAGGTGAAATATCCACTTTTTTCCCAAATATCGTCGACATTGACGTAGCGGCTGAACCCATCATTTGATTCATAGCCTCCTGAACAGCGCTTAGCTGGATTTCTCCCATAAGTTCAGATGGATTTGTCCCATCTCCTCCAAGCATTAGGTCCGCAATGATTGCTGCATCTGATTGTTTAATCACCAAGAGATTGCTTCCATAAAATCCTTCGGTGTAATTTACCTGAATGGCAACATAAGGATGCGGGAACTCTTCGGATAATTTACCGCGCAGAACAATTGAGACGGCTGGTGTAGTAATTTCTACCTTCTGGTTTAATAAAGTTGATAAAGCCGTTGCTGAACTTCCAAAAGAAATGTTGCCGATTTCCCCTAAAGCGTCCTGTTCCATAGGGGACAGGTAATCTTCCGTTTGGAAAAACTCCTCTTTATAACTGGCTGGTTTCTCATTATCATCATTTACAGCTCCTCTTAAAAGAGCGTCAATTTCATCTTGCGAAAGCATATCATCATTCATCATCCCCATCTCCCCCTTTCTCCGTTTCCAAAATTTGTATTGCGAGTTTTTTGTTCATTTTCCCAGGCTGCCCCAAGAATTTTGGAATATCGCCAATCTTAATGACAAGAGGTTCGTCAATTGCTTGTGTTAATTCAATGACATCACCTTCATCGAGGGATAAGAAATCCTGAATATCAATATTAGAACTGCCAAGCTCACAAATGATAGGCACTTCTGCTTTGTGGATATTCCGCTCAATTTTGGCGATTAGTTCAGGTTCTCTTTCCTTCTTATCTGTCTGCATCCAATAATGGACTGAGAGCTTAGGAATAATAGGCTCGAGTACAACATGCGGTATACAGATATTGATCATCCCGCTTGTTTCCCCAATCGTTGTATTTAAAGATATGACTACTACTGTTTCATTTGGAGATACCATTTGCAAAAATTGCGGGTTTACCTCAAAATCTGCCAATAGCGGGTCAATATCGGCAATCGTGCTCCAGGCTTCCCTAAGATTCTCAAAAGCCCTTTCAAACGTAGCTGACATAATCTTTGTTTCTATTTCAGTTAAATTGTCCACCTTGTTTATACTTGAGCCACGCCCCCCCATTAACCTGTCCATCATGGCATAGGCAACATTGGGGTTTATCTCCATCAGAATTCTTCCATCAAGGGGCGGCACTTCAAAAACATTCAAAATCGTCATTTTGGGTATGGACCTGATAAATTCTTCATATGGAATTTGATCCGCTGAAGCGACTGAAATTTGCACAAAAGTTCTTAGCTGTGCTGAAAAAAAGGTTGTTAAAAGACGAGCAAAATTCTCATGGATTCTTGTTAAACTACGAATCTGATCCTTTGAAAACCTTAATGCCCGCTTAAAATCATAAGCTTTTACTTTTTTCTCTGATTGCTCTTTCTTCAGCTCATCCGCATCCATTTCGCCGGTTGACAGAGCTGAAAGCAGCGCATCAATTTCACTTTGCGATAAAACCTCACCTGACATGAATCCTCACCTCCGTCAATTGCAGTTTCTAATTTTGGCATCATTGGAGGAGAGATTCGGTAATATATACCTTTATGATCTTTCCTTCTTGCATAAGGCCGTTAATTTTGTTTTTCAAATCTTCCTGCAGCTTGATTTGGCCTTCTTTCCCTTGAATATCTTCAGCATTCATTTCAGCCAATTCCTGAATGATCAGGTTTTTAACCTGAAAATCTCTTTTTTCCAGTTCCTCTTTGGCTTTTTTGCTTTCTGTTTGGATTTTGAATGAGATCCTGATATAATTATCGCTAGCCAAATTCGCTGTAACTTGCGGGATATCAACAGAAGCCTCAAGTACTTCATCAATAGTCGGCTCCTTCGTCCCTTCCTCGCCCGTAAACTTCATCACCACAACAAGGGCAATTGCGCCAACCAGGGTAATCGCAACAATCATCATTACCATGATCATTAACAGCTTATTATTCTTCATCTTCATTTCCCTCCAACAGCTGCTGCCCCAGAAGATTGACAGATTGATAGAATCCTATTATCGATTTCATTACTTGATCTTGAGATTCCTTTACAACATACTTTTTTCCGTTCGTGAGCGTAATCGTCGTATCTGGAAAAGACTCCACCGTTTCTATGTATAAAGCATTTAAAATAAATCTTTTGCCATTCAGGCGAGATACTTTAATCAATGTCTTATTCAGGGCTGAAAGCCTAATCCTATCAGCCCTGTCCCTCCCTTAACTTATCGTTTTAAATTAACAAGTTCCTGCAGGATTTCATCAGATGTTGTAATGATTCGTGTATTAGCCTGGAAACCACGCTGTGCTGTGATCATTTCTGTGAACTCTTCTGATAGGTCTACATTGGACATTTCTAAAGTTCCAGAAACAAGCACTCCTGCACCACTTTCGCCTGGATTTAGTTCTGTTGCGTCTCCAGAGTTGACAGTGTTTTTGTATAGATTATCTCCGATTTTTTCTAAGCCGCCATTGTTATTGAAACGTGCTATACCGATGGGGCCTTTTTCTTGTAATGTATCATCGCCATCAATTAAATAATTTATCGTTCCATCATTGGCTATGCTTAAACTCTTTATCTTTGTAGCATCCCCTAAATTAATTGGATTTTCAGCCTTATCGAGGACCAAATCACCAGAAGCAGTAACAAGGTTAGCTGAATCATCAAGGTAGAGATTTCCCGCTCTGGTGTAGTATGTTGTATCTCCTCTTGAAACCATTAGGTAGCCATCACCTTGAATTCCAACATCCAAAACACGGCCAGTTGTCTGCAAACTCCCTTGTGTATCTATGGTATCTATAGAAGATAATTGTGATCCAAGACCAACCTGCTTGGGATTGATACCACCTGTGTTATCACCGCTACCAGTTGCACCAGAAATTGTCTGGCTTACCATATCCTTAAAATTAACCCGGCCCTTCTTATACCCAAACGTGTTCACATTCGCTATATTATTCCCAATCACATCGAGCTTTGTTTGAAAATTCTTCATTCCGCTGATTCCTGAGTACATTGAACGTAGCATTATTTTTTGCTCCTCTCGTATCTGCTGCTTCTGTCAGTCTGCAGCTTTGGCCTCCTGTTAAGGTCCAGCCTGTTCATTTTATAAATCCAAAATAATAGTTCCATTAATATTTGTGAATATTTGTGTGCCTGCTTCTTCCCGATCCATAGCCGTAATCACTGTATTATTTTTTGCACTGACGATAAGCGCTGCGTCATTCAGCAATACTAGAGATTCCTTTACACCCATCTTCTTAGCTTCATGTATCTTTGATTCAATTTGCTGCCACCGTTCCTCATTTATATGAATTTCTCTCTGTTCAAGCCTCTGCTTGGCATGTTTGCTGACAGTGAGCTTTCCATCGGCCTTCAATGCTGTTTGCAGGTGGGCAGAGAATGAAGAAATTGCTTGTTTTCCACCTGGAACCTCTTTAGTCTTTGGAGTGATTACCGGCTGAGTGTGAATCGGACGAAATAACATTTTATCCATCCAATCGCTTCCTTTTTCTATTCATTCACTTGAGAGATATTTGCCGGTTCCAATTTTGTTCCGTCTTCGAGAATAAAGATTGCTGAATTATTCTTATACTGGATGGATACAACTCTGCCAGTTCCTTCTTCAATGGCGGAAGCCTGTTCGGAATCACTTGCTTCAGCCAGTTTGTGCCAGGTTACATTCTTGCCCAAGAACTGATTGAATGACATGAGCTGGCTTTGCTCTTGAAATGCCAATAATTTCTCCATGGTATTATTCATATTGGTCACTTGCTCCAAGGATGAAAAGGTAGCCATTTGCGCAATAAAGTCCTTGTCTTGCATTGGATTCATCGGATCCTGGTTTTGGAGCTGGATCATTAATATTTTCAGGAAATCATCTTTGCCTAATATATCTGAGCCAGTTTTTCGGCTTTGATTTTGATAGTTTGAAAGCAGCAAAGATGAATCTATTGTGTTCGCCATTCCTATCACTCCTATACTTCGGCATTGAGAAGCGCTTCTTCAAAAGTGCTATTAAATTTGCTCTCATTCTTCTGCTTTTCTTCTTTTTGCTGCTGGCCTTCCCCCTGATGCTGATGATCTTTATTGAATGGACGGTCCTGCTGGGTCATTTGCTGTGATACTTCAATTCTCTCAACCTGAATGTTTTGGGAACTGAATGCGTGCTTTAGTCCATTAATTTGTGAATCCAGCATTTCTTTTGCTGAGGCAGTTGATGTAAGGATTCTTGCGATCATTATGGAATCCTTTTGGATTAGTTCAACACGAAGAGCTCCAAGATGATCCGGGTTTAGCTTAATAAGCAGCTTTTGGGATCCACCGGACTTTAGGAAACTGCTTTTCGATAGTATGTTTTCAAATTGCTGCATTAATTGGCCGGCGTTTAATGGCCTTCCTTGCTTGTTCATCATTTGCATCTGTTCGGGCTTTGACAGTGTTTGAATCTGGAAATGCCCCTGCATTCCAGTATCGAGCCTGAAGATCTTGCCAGGAACAGACTCAAATAAATATTCATTTCCTGCAGATTTTCGCTGTTTAAATGTGTTTAACTCATTTGCCAGCGGGATAATAACTTTCTGCAGTGTACTTTCTTTGTCAAACGCTGTACCGGTTTTTAAAAGCTCCTTAAGACTTTCTTGAACTTTGCCCAAGAAAGTTTTCAAATCAATTTTATTGCCTAATAAATCATGCTTAGCTGACAACAGGTCATAAAGTTTTAAAATTTTAAAAGCTTGTCCCAAGTCTTTCTGCGGCCATTTAGTCACTTCTTTAATCTCAAGGGCTGAAATAGACTGGATTAAACCTTCTATATGATTATTCTCATTAGCAAAACCAACATCCAATTTGATATAAGAAAGGGCATTGTCATTTAAGCTCTTCAGCAGCGTTTTCAATACTTGATGTAACTCTTCCATTGAAAGATTCATATGTTCAGCAATAATGTCAATAATGTTTGTACCAGTTTGGAATGCAGCCTTCTCAAAAAGCCCCGTGCCGCTCTCTAATTGTGATAGATCATTTGCTTCAAGAAACTCAAGCAATTCTTCCAATTCCTTCATTGATTCACTTTCATCATCAGGTTCAGCTGTTAACCGATTAGTTTCACCTGTATGGTTTTGAATCAAATTTGAAAAAAGACTGGCAAAGGAGCTCATTTCTTCTCCTGTAAGTATATCTTTACTCCCAGAAGCATTTTTTGATTGGATTACTCCAAGTCCGCTGATATGCACTTTTACACCTCCTTTCAGGATAAAACCTTAATTATTTTCTTGAGCTGCTGTAAGAAGGGCAGTAAATCGAGCTGCATCTTCAGGATTCATTTTCTCCATAATCGATGCCAGTGTTTCCGCATTCACATTTGATAGTATTTTAATCGCATCTTCATCTTTCATTTCAGTAAGAATGGGTGCAGCTTTTTTGGCTGATATTGATTCATAAGTTCTCACTATATCTTTGAATGCACGTTTATTTTCTTCCTTTATTGCTGTCAGCTCATCAATTTCCTGTTCCAGGCGCTGTTTCTCCAATCCTGCCCTTTCAATTTCGAGGTCTTTGCTTTCAAGCTGCCCCTCAAGCTGGGAAATCCTAGCTTCACGATCTTTGATTTCCGCTTCCAGCCCAATAAGCTTCGTTTCCATCACTTCTTGTGATCGTGAACTTTCCTCATCAAACAAAGAAGATAGGAATGGAACCTTCTGGCTGTATTCCTTTGCTGTTTCAAAAATATTATTTCCAGATAATATAAATACCAGCAGCGCAACAGTTATTGCCAATAAAACAGAAATAAAAAAAGCGAATAAAAACCATCGGTGCCTGCTTGTTTTTTGCGATTCAAGTTCTTCTGGCATTTTTTCCATTTAACCACCTAATTTCCCCGATTCATATAAAGCTGAATCGAGATATCATCCATTTGCCTGCCTTCTTTTTGCTTTATGTCTTCCATAAAACTAGCCAAATCTTTTTCTTTCATTTTTTCATACTTTTTTACTTCCATATTTTTTTCCATCAGTTTATCCTGCTGAAAATTCATTTGGCTCCTTGCATTCGCAACCATTTTTTGATAATAATCAATCGTTTTTTCAAGGCCGTTAACAAAATGCTGATGATGCCTGATTTCTTGGACTGGCAGCCCCTTTATCAGCCTTGATTGCTGATATGCTTCCATATCTTCTTTTTTCTTTAGAAGCGCGTACAACTTCCCAGCGGATTCTTCAAAACGCTTCACTGCCTGATTGTATACATCAAATGCCTGATCCTTTTCTCTTTCCTTTATATGAAGGATTTTGTTAAATTTAAATTCGTAATGCATTCCATTATTCTCCTCTTCCAGCTATTCCTTTTAATTGGCCAATGCTTTCCAAGATAGAAATTTTCTCATCCGTTCCTTGCTTCATGAAAGAGATAATCGAAGGATATAACCTAATGGCCTCATCAATCTCCACAGAAGACCCGCGCTTATAGGCACCGATATTAATTAAATCCTCGGAATTTATATAGGTACTGAGCATTTCTCTTACTTTTTCAGCAGATTTGATGTGTTCTGCATCAGCAATGTGATTCATGACCCTGCTGACACTCTTAAGGACATTTATGGCTGGAAACTGCCCTTTATTGGCAAGTGCCCGATCTAAAACAAAATGCCCATCAAGGATTCCCCTGACTGTATCTGCGATCGGCTCATTCATATCATCACCATCAACCAGGACAGTATAGAATGCCGTAATCGATCCATGCTGATTTGTTCCTGTTCTTTCCAGCAGTTTAGGGAGGACCGAAAATACAGAAGGAGTATACCCTTTAGTTGTCGGGGGTTCGCCAACGGCCAGTCCAACCTCCCGCTGCGCCATTGCCACACGTGTTACGGAGTCCATCATTAGCAAGACATTCATCCCTTTATCCCGAAAGTACTCTGCAATTGCAGTTGCTGTGGATGCACCCTTAATCCTCATTAAAGCCGGCTGGTCAGATGTAGCTACAACAACGATCGATCTCTTCAAACCTTCCGGGCCCAAATCCCTCTCAATAAATTCACGTACCTCTCTGCCCCGCTCCCCAATCAGCGCTATAACATTCAAATCAGCATTAGTATTGCGTGCAATCATTCCAAGAAGTGTACTTTTCCCTACACCGCTGCCGGCAAATATCCCCACTCTTTGCCCAATGCCTACGGTCAAAAGACTATCAATCAACCGTACCCCTGCTTCAATAGGTTCCGAGATTGGCGGCCTGCTCAAAGGATTGGGAGGTGACTGTTCAGTTAATACAGGTGTAAGGCCTTTAGGCAGCTGAGAGCCATCAAGGGGACGCCCAATTGAGTCAATCACCTGTCCGATCAATGCAGGACCAATTTTAATTTCCAGGGGCTTGGATGTTGCCTCCACAATACAGCCTGGAGAAATATCCTGAACATCTGTGTATGGCATTAGGATGACATTTTCATCTTTAAAGCCGACTACTTCGGCTTGTATCTTTCTGGTTCGGCCTTTGCCGATATGGATACAGCAAACATCTCCCACTGAGCTTTCAGGGCCCTGTGATTCTATCATCAGCCCCACGACTCTCTTAACTCTCCCAAACCTCTTATAGCTGTCAATTTGGTCTATTTGCTTTATTAAGTCCTCAAGCTTCATTCCTCTTCACTCTCCAGCAGTTCGAAAAGCCTTCTCTTTATCTCTTCAAGCTGGCTATCCACGCCGGCCTCAATTCGCCCATTGGCGGATTGGATTATACAGCTTGTATTACTGAGTTCCTCGTCAGGATAAATATATAAATCTGTTTCCTTTGGAAAGACCCTATTTAGCTCTTCTTTATGGGATAACAGCAGATGATAATGAACAGGGTTTACATGAAGCTGTATTTCCCTATATTCCCTTGCTTCTTTAAGGGCCCTTTTGACTATAGAGAGAAATTCCTCATTATTCTGATCAAGAACCTGCCCAAGAATCTTCCCTGCAGCTTTTAGCCCTAGATTTAAAATTGTATGCTCAGACGACTCAATATGCATTTGATAATCATTCTTAGCAGTATTAATAATCTCTTTTGCAGACTGGATTAATTCCGAATATTCTTTTACACTGCTTTGCTTTCCCTCTTTCACTCCTGCAGCGTAGCCTTGCTTGCGCGCTTCGTCAAAAACAGCTTTTCTTTCCTGTTCAAGTTCGTCCCTTTGCTGCTTCATTTGCTGATAGATTTTTTCTGCATCTAATTTTGCAGTCTCCACAATGGCTTCCGCTTCTAGGCGTGCTCCTTGCAGCATCTCTTCCAACTGAGCTTCTGAATGGCTAAAATTTTGCTCAGGCTCATGCTCTGCTTTTATATGACTATCAAGCATTCTAATAGAGATGATTTTCTTTTCCTCTTGTAATTGGCTGGCAGAGATCGATTTTATTAATCTAGACAATAATATCATCTCCCCCGCCGCGGGCGACGATAATCTCACCTGACTCTTCCAGTCTGCGGATGATGCCTACAATTCTTGATTGTGCTTCTTCAACATCCCTTAGCCTTACTGGTCCCATGTATTCCATTTCATCCTTAAAGGTTTCCACCATTCTTGAGGACATATTTTTAAATACAATTTCTTTCACTTCATCACTGGATACCTTCAGTGAAAGCATAAGATCCTCGCTTTCACAATCCCTGATTACACGCTGGATTGCACGGCTATCCAATGTAACAATGTCTTCAAATACAAACATTCTCTTTTTAATTTCCTCAGCAAGTTCCGGATCTTGAATTTCCAATGCATCGAGTATGGTTCGTTCAGTAGAACGGTCAACGCCATTCAGAACATCGACAACTGATTCGATGCCGCCCGTTTGTGTATAATCCTGAGTTACTGTAGATGAAAGCTTCCTCTCAAGTATCTGTTCCACTTCGTTAATAATTTCAGGAGACGTGCTATCCATTACGGCAATTCTTCTGGCGATATCTGCCTGCATCTCCTGTGGCAGTTCGGATAAAATTTGACCTGCCTGGGGTGGATCCAAATAAGACAAAATTAAGGAAATCGTTTGCGGATGTTCATTTTGAATGAAATTTAAGATTTGAGCAGGATCCGCTTTTCGGGCAAAGTCAAATGGCCTTACTTGGAGTGAAGATGTAAGCCTATTGATAATGGCAGACGCCTGCTCAATTCCAAGGGCTCTTTCAAGGACAGTTTTCGCATACCCGATTCCGCCTTGAGAAATATAATCCTGTGCAAGTGCAATTTGGTGAAATTCTTCAAGCACATCTTCTTTCGCAAAGGAATCCACTTTGCGGACTCCTGAAATTTCTAATGTTAATTTTTCAATTTCCTCTTCACTTAAATGCTTATAAACGGAGGAGGCTACATCAGGACCAAGCGAGATTAGAAGAATAGCTGCCTTTTGTTTGCCTGATAACTCTTTTTGTTCTTTTTTTGGCATTTTCCCTTCCTCCTTAGTCATCAGCAATCCAAGTCCGCAATAACTTTGCAAAGTCCTCCGGCTTTTCTTTTGCCATTTTTTCAAGTTGCTTGCGCCTCATCGTACTTTCTGTTTCATGTTCTTCATTAACATCAGGTACATTAAAGGTTTCTTGGACTTTGGCTGCTGTTTCTTCCTCTTTTTGCTTTTGTTTCTTCCTGGCTTTTGCAATAAGGAATATTAATAAAGCAATGATTATTAAAAGAACTCCCCCCACTGCATAGATCCACCATGGCAGAACCGGGACAGTTTCATTAGGAAATTCAACCTTGCCGTTAAACGGCTGGACAGAGACAACAATCTTATCCTGTATAGCCTCATCAGTTAAATCAGCATCCGCAGCATCCTTATTTATCGTTGTGCGGACAATGGTTCCAAGAATTTGGGTGATATCATTGATTCTTTCCTGCGGAAGCGAAGCGGGATCATCTGCTGCAGGCGGTTCGACCATTACCTGGATACCGAGATCTCTAACCTTATATGGACTTTCGACTATTTCTTTGCGGATTTTGTTCACTTCATTATTAATTGTTTCTTCTATTCGTTCATAGTCACCGTTAGCAGCACCGTTTTCCAGATATTCAGGTGCATCTGTTCCAGCGGGTTCATCATTTCCTCCAGCTGGCGTAAATCCGCCGGCAGCTTCTCCGTTTCCTGTAAAGGTTTCGGTAATTTTCTGTGCACTAATTGCAATACCTTCCATATTTTCTTCATCAACTGGAGCTACAAGGTTTTCCTCTCTATTTTCTTGAGTAAAATCAATGTCAGCAGTTACAGAAACAACGACCTTGTCATGTCCCATTAAGGTGCCCAGCATATTTTGTACTTGCCGCTGCACATCTCTTTCAATTTCCTTTTTTATTTCATGCTGGGCAGCAAATGTGCTTCCAGGTGAAGAATTTTGATTGCTTTTTAAATCAAAGTACTCAAAAAACTGATTGGTAATGACGATATTATCTGTAGGAAGATTTGGAATGCTTTTCGCCACTAGATGATATAAGGCCTGTATCTGGGATTCTTCAAATTGATACCCTGCTTTGGTGTTGAGCACAATGGAGGCGGAGGCTTCTTCAGAAAGGTCATTGACAAAAATACCCTTTTCCGGAAGATTAATCATCACTTTCGCGTCATTGACTCCGTCGATTCCCTTCATCAAATTGGCGAGCTCCGTTTGCATGGCATCCAATTTCAAAACATTAAATTCGTTTTCCGTCATTCCAATACCAGCGTTTTGGCTAAAGAAAGAGTAATCAATACTCCCTGATTTAGGAATGCCCTCGGCTGCAAGCTCAACTTTCAAAGTATCCACTACTTCTTCCGGTACTTTAATCGTTGTACCTCCGTCTGTAATTTCAGATTGTATTCCCCTGCTGTCCAGGCTCTCTTTTATCGTGCCTGTTTCAGATGGCGTCAAATTGCTGTATAAAGGTAAAAGAGTTGTTCGGGTTGCCAGCACTGAAGCAAGGATTACCAGCAAAATAAAGAAGGCAACGGAACCAATTATGATCGTTTTCTGTTTTTTTGTCCTGCAGGCCCAATATTCCTTTATTCTTACTAAATATCTTTGAAACGACTCATTCATCACAATCCTCCGGTTATTCTGTCTAAGCTAATAACCGTAATTCACAAGTTTTTAGCTTTAATCGTGTGCAATACATTAAAAAATTGAAAAGCACGCTCTTGAAATATGGTTCGTCAGCTTTTCAATTTGGCATTATGGCATTTAAAAAAGAATGCAGTTTCTGCTTGCTATTAAACTTGCATTCTCATTGTTTCCTGGTAAGCTTCAATCACCTTATTACGAACTTCCAGTGCAGCCTGCATTGTAATACTGGCTTTTTGGGACGTTATCATAACTTGATGGAGATCAATATTCTCGCCCCTTGCCAGTTTTTCCGTCATGGCATCTGACTGGATTTGTGATTCATTTATTTTTTCAATTGATTGCTTTAATACCGACGAAAAACTTTTCTGAGCTTCGTATGCTGTATGTGTATGGGTCTTTGCGTTTTCAGCCGGTTTTAAAGAAAGCACCGGCATAAAAGTAATTTTATTCATTTAAAAACTTCTCCCTATTTGCCTATTTCTAACGCTTTCATCATCATGCCTTTTGTGGCATTAAAAACGGTTACATTCGCTTCATATGATCTTGTTGCACTTATTAAATCCACCATTTCCCTAAGCGGGTCAACGTTTGGCATTTCAACAAATCCATTTGCATCTGCATCCGCATGCGCAGGATCATACACCATTTTTGTCGGTGTTTCCTTATCCTCTACAATTCTGGAAACCTTCACCCCGCTGCCGACTGAGCCGCTTCCTTTGCCCATTGCTTTGTTTAAATAGGATGAAAACTGGCTCTCTTTCGGCTCTAAAACAACTGACTTTCTTCTGTATGGCCCGTCTCCGTTTACACTCCTGGCAGAATCTGCATTTGCTAAGTTAGATGATATCACATCCATCCGCAGTCTTTGTGCAGTGAGGGCAGAGGCGGTATTGTTCATACTATGAAAAATCGTCATGCCTATTTCCCTCCTCTAATGACATTTTGCAGACTGGAAAACTTCCCGCTCATTCTTTCAATCATTGCATGATAGTAAATTTGGTTTGTCGCAAGATCCGACATTTCTTTATCTAAATCTACACTGTTTCCATTATGGTTATATGAAACATTCTTTTTTGTCACTACACCCTGCAAGGAAGATGGTCCGCCATTAAAATCATAGTGTCTGGTATCACTTTTATTGGCTTCGAGCGGGCCATGAACCACCTGCTGAAAAACCTCTTTAAAGCTTACATCTTTAGCTCTATAGTTTGGTGTATCCACATTGGCGATATTTTGTGAAATAACTTTTTGCTTTAATGAAGAGTAATCTAAAGCACGTTCAATTGTGGAAATCGTTCCTGAAAACATTTTCAAAACTCACACCTCATATTTTCACATCTCACTACCTGGTAATTCTTGTAGAATTTTGGTGATAATGGACAAATTATGTCATCATAAACATTATTGTAATGAATATGAAATAATATGTCTATGTACATCATGTAAATATTAATGATTCTTTAGTCCTATTTTCGACAAATATTTAAAATGTGCTGAAAGTTTCACTTTTTATTTGGTTTTTTTTGTAAAATTTTATATTCCTTTTATGTTAGCAATTCATCTTTATATGTAATCTCCCTTATCATAAGTCTTTATGCCTAACAGTTGAATCACCTATAAAAAATAGATAAGGAAATAAGCATTTCTACCTTATCATTTTTTTACTAATTACATATATTTACCAATAAACTTTGTAATAAATCTGTAAGAAAATCGCAAGGCAGCCGCCTATCGGATACAAGCGCATAAGTCAATCCCTGTAAGAAGATGGTTTTTCTTTCTAAACGATAAAGGCTTAGACCCGAGAGGCGAGAAGTCTGGAGCCAGACAGTTCTCTAAGTTCAAAAGGATATAAATTCTGATAGCACAAAAGAAACCCGTCATTTTGACGGGTTTCAGCTTAGTTGGACTTAAGTTTTTCTAGCTCAACTAAGAATTTATCGTTCAGAACTTTTATATATGTTCCTTTCATTCCAAGTGAGCGGGATTCTATTACACCGGCACTTTCAAGTTTTCGCAGGGCATTTACGATAACCGAACGTGTGATGCCAACACGGTCGGCAATTTTTGATGCAACAAGCAGCCCCTCGTTGCCGTTAAGCTCTTCAAAAATATGTTCAATTGCTTCAAGCTCACTATAAGATAAGGAACTGATTGCCATTTGTACAACAGCCTTGCTTCGCGCTTCTTCTTCGATTTCTTCCGCTTTTTCACGCAGAATTTCCATACCTACAACCGTTGCGCCGTATTCAGCAAGAATTAGGTCATCATCATGGAATTGCTCCTGCAATCTCGCAAGGATTAGCGTTCCAAGGCGCTCACCGCCGCCAATAATAGGGACAATTGTCGTTAAACCATTAGCGAAAAGATCCTTGTTTTCGATAGGGAACGCTGTGTATTCGCTTTCCACATCCAGGTTTGAAGAGGTTTCCTGAATGTTGAAAAGGTTCTTCGTATATTGTTCAGGAAATTGACGATCAGCCAGCATTTGTTTCATCCGCTCATTCTCAATCTGCTGGTTTACTGCAAAACCAAGAAGTTTTCCTCGGCGGCTTACTACGAAAATGTTCGCTTCGATTACATCACTTAATGTTTCCGCCATTTCTTTAAAGTTAACCGGTTTACCGGCTGCTCTTTGAAGCATTGCATTAATTTTTCTTGTTTTTGTTAATAAATCCATTCTACTTCCTCCTATTTACTACAGCCCATTACATATATTTTGTTAAGATTAAATATCTTATTTCTATTAAGAGCTTTTACTCCAATGTAGGATTCTTTTTTTCGTCTACCCTTTAAGGTGGACATTCAAACAAATGCTACCATTAAAGAATAAACTGGCTTAAATCCTTATTGCGTGAAATGGCCCCGAGTTTTTCCTCAACATACTGAGGTGTGATCGTAATTTTTTCCAATGTTATATCTGGTGCTTCAAAGGATAAATCCTCAAGAAGTTTTTCCATAATTGTATGGAGTCGTCTTGCTCCAATGTTATCAGTATTTTGATTTACATCGAATGCAAATTCAGCAATCCTACGAATAGCATCGTCAGAAAATTCAATTTGTATACCTTCCGTTACCAACAATGCTTCATATTGTTTTATTAGAGCATTATCAGGCTCTACTAAAATTTTATAAAAGTCTTCCACTGTAAGCTTAGTAAGCTCAACCCGAATTGGAAAACGCCCTTGCAATTCAGGAATAAGATCAGAAGGTTTTGCCATGTGAAATGCGCCTGCTGCAATAAATAAGACATGGTCTGTTTTAACCGAACCGTATTTAGTCACTACAGTTGAACCTTCCACAACCGGAAGGATATCTCTTTGAACACCTTCCCTTGAAACATCTGCCGAAGAACCTCCGGTGTTTTTGCTGGCAATTTTATCGATTTCATCAATAAATATTATTCCAGACTGTTCTGCACGGCGGACTGCTTCCTGGCTGACTTCATCCATATCAATCAGCTTCTGGGCTTCCTCATTTGTTAAGACCTTTCTTGCTTCACGCACAGTTAGCTTTCTCTTTTTTCTGCGCTTGGGCATCAGGCTGCCAAGAGCATCCTGCATATTCATGCCCATCTGCTCCATCCCGGACCCCTGTAGCATATCAAACATAGATGGCTGCTGTTCTTCTACTTCTACCATGATAATCTCATTTTCCAGTTCTCCAAGCACAAGTTTTTCTTTTACAATCTGGCGCTTTTCCTGAAGATTTAAATCTTCTGTTTGGTACGTGTCCTGCTGCTGCTGATCATTTCCTCCTCCAAATAGCATCTCTAGAGGATTTTTATAATTAGCTGACTTTTTAGCGCCTGGTACAAGCAGTTCGAGAATACGGCCATTAGCACTTTCTTCGGCTCTTTCTTTAACACTCGACATTTTTTCTTCTTTCACCAGCCGGACGGATGTTTCCACAAGATCTCTGACCATTGATTCAACATCTCTGCCGACATAGCCGACTTCAGTAAACTTAGTTGCTTCTATCTTGATAAACGGGGCACCAACCAATTTTGCCATACGGCGAGCGATTTCCGTCTTCCCTACACCAGTAGGACCAATCATTAAAATATTTTTCGGATTAATTTCATCACGCAGTTCTTCTTCAAGTAAACTGCGGCGGTATCGATTTCTAAGAGCAACAGCTACCGCTTTTTTCGCATCTTTTTGTCCTATGATAAATTGGTCCAGCCGTTCGACAATCTGGCGGGGCGTTAAATTTGTCCCATTACCCATGTAACAGCACTCCTTTTGTTAGAGTTCTTCTACAATGATATTATTGTTTGTGTATACACATATTTCAGCAGCCATTTCCAGCGAAGCCTTTGCTATTTCTCTGGCTGATAGATGTTCACCCGCAAACCTCTTTAATGAGCGCCCAGCTGCCAGTGCATAATTGCCCCCTGATCCAATAGCCAGAATCCCATCATCCGGTTCTATAACTTCACCCGTACCTGAAACCAGCAGAAGACTTTCTGTGTTCATAACGATTAACATTGCTTCAAGCTTGCGTAAAACTTTATCGCTTCTCCATTGTTTTGCCAGCTCTACTGCAGCTCTCTCAAGGTTCCCATTGTATTCTTCCAGCTTTCCTTCAAACATTTCAAATAAGGTAAATGCATCGGCTACTGAGCCCGCAAACCCAGCTAGTACCTTTCCATTAAATAGCTTTCTTACTTTTCTTGCAGTGTGTTTCATCACAACCGCATTGCCAAAGGTAACTTGGCCATCCCCGGACATCGCGCATTTCCCATTATGATGTACAGCAAATATCGTAGTAGCATGAAATTCAGACATGAAAGACTCCTCCTTTGGAGCATTAGCTATTAACTTTAGCTCTGTTAAACTTAATACGTTTGATGTTAAGCCCTAGGATGGTGGGCCATATATGTTTTCTTTAAATATTCATTAGTTACATGTGTATATACCTGGGTCGAAGATAAAAACGCATGTCCCAGTAGTTCCTGGACTGTTCTCATATCAGCTCCATTTGCCATTAGGTGTGTAGCAAATGTATGGCGCAGCATATGAGGGTGAATCTTCCCGGTTAAAGTAGAATTTTCAATTAGCTTATTGAGAATTCCCCTGATGCCTCTTGCTGTCAGAGGCCCTCCGCGCGCATTAAGAAATAAGTTTTCTGAAGCAATGCCTTTAGTCAATAACTCTTTTCGCCCATCTTCTATGTAATTTTCAAGTGCATCCTGTGCAAAACTTCCAAATGGGATATAGCGTTCCTTGCTGCCCTTGCCGCGCACTAGAACCGTAGATAAGTACATATCTAAATCTTTCAGGCGAATTTGACTGCATTCACTTACACGCATACCTGTTGCATATAAGAGTTCAAGCACTGCTTTATTTCTTTGTCCAAGCGGATTGGTTCCATTACAAGCTTCAAAAAGCTGCTGCAATTCCTCTTCATAGAAAAATTCAGGAAGCTTTTTTTCTGCTTTTGGGATCGAGACAAGGGAAAAAGGATTTTCAGCTACAAGTTCTTCTCTTTGTAAAAATCTATAAAAGCTTCTTAAGCTTGAGATTTTCCGGGCCACTGATTTTCTGGCCATCTTCTTTTCAAAGAGAATGGTTAGAAAAACCCTGATATCCTGATATTCAACAGTCCTCAAATCCGGTATAGCTTGTTCAGACATGAACATAAAGAATTCACTAATATCATGGTGATAATGTTCAATTGTATATTGTGAATAGTTTTTTTCAATTTGTAAATATTCAATAAACATCTTTAAAAAAACGTTCACATTTTCGGTCATTATTTATTCACCTCGCAAGGGCTTCTAAATAGTATCACAATTCGATAGACCATGCAATATAATTTACAAATTTTTCACAAAGTTCTGAATTGTTTCCAAAGCTCTATTTGCATGCTGTTCATTTCTTTCTATTTTTCCTTTAATTTTTACAGGAAGATCCGGGAATAGGCCAAAGTTAGCGTTCATCGGCTGGAAATTTTTAGGGTTAGCAGTTGTGATATACCGGGCCATACTGCCTATCGCGGTTTCGAAAGGAAACTCAACCGGCTCTTCGCCTTTTATAAGCCTTGCCGCGTTAATGCCGGCAACAAGTCCGCTTGCTGCAGATTCCACATAGCCTTCAACCCCAGTCATTTGGCCTGCAAAGAAAAGATCATCACGATTTTTAAACTGGTAGGTTGCACGCAGAACCTTTGGAGAGTTAATAAAAGTATTGCGGTGCATGACACCGTACCGAACAATTTCTGCATTTTCAAGACCAGGTATTAGGCGGATTACTTCCTTTTGCGGCCCCCATTTTAAATGAGTTTGAAATCCGACAATATTATAAAGCGTTCCTGCAGCATCATCCTGGCGGAGCTGTACTACAGCATAAGGTCTTTTTCCTGTTTTTGGATCTTCTAAACCTACCGGCTTCATCGGGCCAAAGAGCATCGTCTTCTTCCCCCGATTTGCCATAACCTCTATTGGCATACAGCCTTCAAAGAATACTTCCTTTTCAAACGCTTTTAATGGCACTGTTTCAGCAGAAGTCAGCGCTTCATAAAACCGCCCAAACTCTTCCTCTGTCATTGGACAGTTTAAGTATGCAGCTTCACCTTTGTCATATCGTGATTTCAGGTAGACTTTATCCAAATCAATCGAGTCTTTTTCAATAATTGGGGCAGCAGCATCATAAAAATATAAATAATCTTCCCCCGAGAGTTCCTTTAATTTTCCCGATAAAGCTTCACTTGTAAGCGGGCCTGTGGCAATAACAGTCGGATCTTCTGGTATATCTGAGACTTCTTCATTAATTACAGTAACATTTGGATGCTGTTTAACCTGATCTGTTACGCGCGCTGCGAAGTCATGGCGGTCAACCGCAAGCGCTCCGCCAGCCGGAACCGCACTTCTATCAGCCGAATGGATAATGACTGAGTTCAGCTTGCGCATTTCTTCCTTTAGCACCCCAACAGCGTTCGTTAATGTGTTGGCACGGAGTGAGTTACTGCAAACCAGTTCTGCAAATTTATCTGTGTGATGGGCTGGAGTCTGCTTGACAGGCCTCATTTCATACAAGTTTACCTTGATACCCCTGCTCGCTAGCTGCCATGCGGCCTCACTTCCTGCAAGTCCCGCACCGATTACGTTTACTGCTTTATCTGCCATAATACGAACCTCCGTCTATACTTATGATCATAATGATCGCTTTATATAAAAACAGTCTCTCTTACTTTACCCTGTTCTTATTCATTCTGCCATTTTACAATACGAATTAAAAATAAAAAAGTTTCATGCATTATAGAAAAGCGGAAGCGCCTTGAATCAATGAACTTAAATTAAATACAGCCACCTCCTGTGGTTTACGTTAACGTCAGCACATCCTGCACCCGAGGGGCTAGGCGCTGAAGCTGGACAATACAGAAAAGCAGAAGATGCTAAATGGAAAGAAACTGGATGCTGCATCAGCAATAGAAAAGAGTGAGCATTTAAGCCCACCCTTAACTTTGCTTTTCTTCTTTGTAATCGCATTCTACGCACTGAACCTGGACACCTTTTTTGAGCTTTTTCTCAACAAGAAGGTTTTCGCATTTCGGACAGCTCCTTGCCAGCGGTTTATCCCATGAAATAAAATCGCATTCAGGAAATCTGTCACAGCCATAAAAGATCCGGCGTTTTTTGCTTTTTCTTTCTATTATATTTCCTTCTTTGCATTTCGGACACTTGACACCAATTTCTTTCACAATCGGCTTTGTATTCCGGCAGTCAGGGAAATTGCTGCAGGCCATAAACTTTCCGTAGCGTCCCATTTTGAAAACCATCGGACTTCCGCATTGTTCGCAATCTTCCCCAGCAGGTTCATCTTTGATTTCAACTTCCTGCATTTCTTTCTCCGCCTTCTCAAGGCGCTTTTCAAAATCGCTGTAGAATTCATCAATGATTTGTACCCAATTCACTTTGCCTTCTTCCACATAATCCAGGTCTTTTTCCATTTTAGCGGTGAATTCTATATCCAGGATTTCCGGAAAAAATTCAATCATCAGCTCATGAACTATCTCACCAAGCTCGGTCGGAACAAAACGTTTGTTGTCTAAAGCAACGTATCCACGTTTTTGGATGGTATCCAAAGTCGGAGCAAAAGTCGACGGACGGCCAATTCCCTGTTCTTCCAGAGTTTTAACAAGTCTTGCCTCTGTATACCTTGGAGGAGGCTGGGTAAAGTGCTGCTTGGGTTCAATATCCTTCTTAAGAACCTCGTCTCCTTCTTTTAGGTCAGGAAGCATATTATCCTTTTCTTCTGACTGATCATCTGTTCCCTCAACATAAACCTTCATAAAACCAGAAAATTTCACTTTGGAGCCTGTAGCCCTGAAAATAACTTCACCGTTTTTAAGGTCAACACTCATTGTATCCATCACTGCAGGCGCCATCTGGCTTGCGACGAAACGCTCCCAAATAAGTCTATAGAGCCTTAGCTGGTCTCGAGATAAATATTCTTTTAAACTCGCTGGTGCTTTTAACGTACTTGTAGGACGAATGGCTTCATGGGCATCCTGGGCATTGCTGTTTTTCTTTTCATTTTTCTTTTCACTCTGCAAAAACTCTTTGCCGTAGGTGTTCTGTATATAATCAGCTGCTTCATTTTGAGCGATTTCCGATATTCGTGTTGAATCAGTTCTCATATAGGTAATCAAACCTACTGTACCTTCTTTGCCAAGATCTATACCTTCATAAAGCTGCTGGGCGAGCATCATTGTTTTCTTAGCACGGAAATTCAGTTTTCTGGCTGCTTCCTGCTGGAGTGATGAAGTCGTAAATGGTGCAGCCGGGTTGCGCTTGCGTTCTTTCTTAATAACTGAAGCAACTTTAAATTTATTGCCCTTCATTTTACTTAATATATCCTGTACATCACTTTCAGATTTCAATTCAATCTTTTCATTATCCAACCCATAGAATATTGCATCGAACGCTGTTTTTCCTTCCAAGAACTCCCCATCGATGGACCAGTATTCCTCGGGTATAAAGCTCTTAATTTCTTTCTCACGGTCAATTATTAATCGGACTGCAACAGACTGCACACGTCCTGCACTTAAGCCTTTTTTTACTTTCTTCCATAATAAAGGACTAATATTATAGCCTACCAGCCGATCAAGAAGCCTCCTTGCCTGCTGTGCATCTACCAGATCCATATTAATTGGCCTCGGATGTTTAAAAGATTCCTTTATCGCATCCTTTGTTATTTCATTAAACACTACTCGGCAATCAGATTTAATATCCATATCCAAGCTATGTGCCAAATGCCAGGCAATCGCCTCTCCTTCTCGATCAGGGTCAGCCGCGAGGTAAATTTTCTTGGCTTTTTTGGCTGCCGTTTTGAGCTCTTTTAACACAGGGCCCTTTCCGCGAATGGTTATGTACTTCGGCTCATAGTTATTCTCCACATCTATGCCTGTTTGACTCTTCGGCAAGTCCCGCACATGCCCCATGGAAGCTTTTACTTTATATTTTTTTCCTAGATAACGTTCAATCGTTTTCGCCTTTGCAGGTGACTCAACAATTACAAGAAACTCTGACATCAATAGTCCTCCTTGAGAGGGAATTTTAACATTCAAGCAAAATCAATTTTGAAGGACTGCTGCTCACCTTATTACTAGATTGATCTTTGCATCAATGGACTGAATGCAATGAATATATCCTCATGTTCGGCAGGCATTTTAATACGCGCCGGATTTCATCATCATTATTTTAATTGGTCATTTATATGCCAGCTGCTCTTAAAACAGCTATGCAGCACTTCTTCTTGAAATATTCATTATTATTCTACATTCTAATCAAGTTTGTCAAACATAAACGGCATTTTTTCGAAACTGTCCTCAGCGTTTCGGCAAAATTCCGAACATCTAAAGGTCCGTTACTCATACTGATACCTGTTGCAAAATGTATAACAGTTTTAATAGAATTTCAACCTTTTTGTAAAAAATCCTTTAAATAAGCAAATAAAAAAGATTTTTTATAGCTAGACTTAGACTCCAATATATCAAGTTAAAACGCTGATTATGCGTTGATAATATTGGCTCTTTTCCAAAGATTGTAGTATTGCTAATAAATTTTGCCCATTAATAACCGCTGCAGGCTCTCAGCGAATCCGCGGGGAGGAATGAAAACCTTCTCGGCTTCGCCTGTGGGTACGCTTCCTTGAATAGCAGCACAGCACAAAGAAAATGCGGTAGCATTTTTCGAGGCTCAAGTGCCCTCTGCTACTATCAGCCAGAGGGTAAATTTATTTAGCTTCACGAAAGCAACAAACCTTTCGAAAAGAGCTTAATAATTAAACTCAGCCAGTATGTCTTCAGCTGTTTTCACAAGCTTTGCCCCATGCTGAATCAATTCATTAGTACCTGCTGAATAGGCACTGAAAATATTTCCTGGAACAGCGAAAACATCCCTGCCTTCTTGCACTGCATAGTTAGCTGTTATAAGAGATCCGCTTTTGCTTTTTGCCTGTATGATTAAGGTCCCTCTGCTAATACCGCTTATTATGCGGTTCCTCATGGGGAACTGCCATCTGGAAGGCCGTGTATTAGGAGGGTATTCAGAGATGACGAGGTGATTTTTCATCATTTCATAAGCGAGTTTTTGATTAGCCTGAGGATAGATGTGAAATAGACCTCCTGCAATGACTCCAATTGTTTTTCCGCCATTTTTAATTGCTTCTCTATGCGCAATGGCATCTATTCCTGCTGCCAGCCCGCTAACGATGATTAATCCGCTTTCAATCAGTTTAGGAAAAAGGAATTCAATGACTTTCTCTCCATATTCTGTCGCCTGCCTTGAACCGACAACGGCAAGATGGGGTTCTATTTTTAACAGGCTAACATCTCCCTTTGCATAAATTATCCAAGGCGGCTGATATGTCTCTTTAAGCAAGGCTGGATAATCATCGTCAAATATAGTGATCATTCTAATGCCATTAGGGGAGTATTGGCGGATTTGTTCATGTATTTGTTCTGAATGAAGGTCTCGGAGAGCATCTGAAAGGGACACTTGATTATTAAACATTGGGGAGCCGGAATGATAAAACGTAGTATTGTAAAGGGATTTCAATTGAGGATCTTTTTTAAGGATATATAATATCATTTTCCAGCTCACGCCCCTGCAATGGTGCAAATGAGCAAGCTTCATATTGAATTCTTCCATGGGGAACCTCCTAGGTTAATTGTGGATGAAAGGTAAACAGAAGGGGTGTTTTGGGGAATTAAAAATGTAGAAATAGCCCCCCATAACAGGGGGACTATTCCTCTAGCTGCGATTAGCTTATTTTCTATAAGATTAATGAGTTTTACACTTATCGTAAAGGCCTTTTTCTTTTAAAACTTTGATTAAAGTTTCACCCATAACGGATGGAGTATCTGCTACTTGAATTCCGCACTCATTCATTACACGGATCTTTTCATCAGCAGTTCCTTTTCCTCCTGAGATGATTGCGCCAGCATGGCCCATGCGCTTTCCTGGAGGTGCAGTGCGTCCTCCAATAAACCCTACAACAGGCTTAGTCATGTTAGCTTTAACCCACTCTGCAGCTTCTTCCTCAGCTGTTCCGCCGATTTCTCCGATCATGATTACAGCATATGTTTCAGGATCTTCGTTAAACGCTTTTAGTACATCGATGAAGTTTGTTCCGTTAACTGGGTCTCCACCAATTCCAACTGCAGTAGTCTGGCCGATTCCAGCATGTGATAACTGGTGTACCGCTTCATAAGTTAAAGTTCCGGAGCGGGAAACAACCCCAACATGCCCTTTAGTATGGATGTATCCAGGCATAATGCCGATTTTGCATTCTTCAGGAGTAATTACACCTGGGCAGTTCGGACCTATAAGGCGAGTTTTCTTGCCTTCCATATATCGCTTAACTTTCACCATATCCAATACCGGAATATGTTCTGTGATACAGATTGCAAGATCTAGCTCAGCATCTACTGCTTCAAGAATCGCATCTGCAGCAAATGGAGCCGGAACGTAGATAACAGAAGCGTTAGCACCTGTTGCTTTAACTGCTTCCTCCACAGTATTGAAAACCGGAACACCTTCTACTTCCGTACCGCCTTTTCCTGGAGTTACACCGCCGACAATTTGCGTTCCGTATTCAAGCATTTGCTTTGTATGAAAAAGGGCAGTCGAACCTGTAATCCCTTGAACAATAACTTTTGTATCTTTATTAATAAATACGCTCACGTTAATTCTCCTTTCTGGTCTAAAGAGTGCCATTCCAAGGGTCGCCAAGAGGTAAGCCCGTCAAATAGCAGGATAATTTTAACCTGCTGGAATCCTGCTTAATATTGGCGCACCTGAACGGCCGCTCAATTTTTAGTTTTAGCCTACTAATGAAACGATCTTTTGCGCGCCGTCAGCCATTGATTCAGCAGCGATGATGTCAATATCAGATTCAGCAAGGATTTTCTTGCCCAGCTCTACATTTGTACCTTCCAATCGTACAACTAAAGGCACACTTAAGCCTACTTGCTTCGCTGCTTCAACTACACCAGTAGCAATGACGTCACATTTCATGATTCCGCCAAAGATATTAACAAAAATACCTTTTACGTTTTTATCAGAAAGGATGATTTTGAAAGCCTCTGTTACTTTCTCAGCTGTAGCCCCGCCCCCAACATCAAGGAAGTTAGCCGGATCTCCGCCATAATGCTTAACGATATCCATCGTAGCCATCGCCAAACCTGCTCCATTAACCATGCAGCCGATATTTCCATCAAGGGAGATGTAGCTTAAGTCGTATTTTGAGGCTTCGATTTCTTTTGCATCTTCCTCTTCAAGATCACGAAGAGCAAGGATATCCTTTTGGCGATATAGTGAGTTTGAATCGAAGTTCAATTTCGCGTCCAATGCCATAACCTTCCCGTCTCCAGTTACAACTAGCGGATTGATTTCTGCAATGGAGCAATCCTTGTCGATGTATGCTCTGTATAATCCCATCATAAATTTGACAGCCTGGCCGACAAGCTCACTTGGAATATTGATATTGAAAGCAATTCGGCGGGCCTGGAATGCAGTCAAACCAAGAACTGGGTCAATTTCTTCTTTAAAGATTTTTTCAGGCGTTTGTTCTGCCACTTCTTCAATTTCTGTTCCGCCCTCTTCAGAAGCCATTAAAACAACACGTGATGATGCACGGTCCAATACTAAACCAATATAGTATTCTTTTTTAATGTCACAGCCTTCTTCAATAAGCAAGCGTTTTACTTCTTTACCTTCCGGGCCAGTTTGGTGCGTCACAAGTGTTTTTCCTAAGATCTCACTTGCATATGTACGTACTTCTTCTGGATTTTTGGCAACTTTTACACCGCCAGCCTTTCCTCGCCCTCCAGCATGGATTTGAGCTTTAACAACACAAACCTCTGTGCCTAGTTCCTTGGCTGCTTCAACAGCTTCCTCAACTGTAAATGCCACTTTTCCGTTTGGAACGGCTACCCCGTATTTTCTGAGGACTTCTTTACCTTGATACTCATGTATATTCATTTCCCATCCTCCTATCTAACTGTTCAAAAAATATACTGCGCTTTCATTTTATTAAATGACACTACCCTTGTCCACCATTTACTCTAAAATATAATATTTCTTTAAAAATTTTAAATATTAAAATGGCTGAAAAACCCCTGAAATTACAGTTGTTTTACTCGTTTAATCCCACAAAATTATTTTATTAAAATAAAAAGATCGCCTGAAAGAACAGATTTTATTTACCAGTATTAGACATAAACCGACACGCCTGCAGTGAATGCATTATCAAGGTGTTTCTGTTTTTTCGTTAAAGGCATAGGAGAATAAATCATTTCTCCCTATGTTTATTTCCCGCTTCTTGATCGGCCCTATAGATAAATGCAAACACCTCAGCAACCGCCTGAAACAGTTCTTCAGGTATTCTCTCATTTATTTCAAGTTTTCCCAGCAGTTCCACCAGCGTCCGGTCCTCTTGAACTGGGATATTGTGTTCCCTGGCTTTTGTGAGAATGTTTTCGGCAACCAAACCTTTCCCCTTTGCCGAAACTCTTGGGGAAGATTCTGATTCGAAATCATATGTTAGTGCTACCGCTTCTTTGCTTAAGCGAGTATTCTCTCTTTTCATACTTTTAAATCCACTCCGGTAGTTTGGCTTGACTGCACAAAAGCAGGAAGTTGCTTTCCGATCCCCGCAGGACTGTTATTTGAATCGGGCTTTTGAAAGGATATCGATGACATTTTATAGCTCAGTTTATCTAAATTTTCTTTTAAACTCGCTATATAAGGAGCACTTTGAACTTTTAGAGTCTCAGATTCATTAATAATGGTTATATTTATAACCCTGTTTTGCACATGTAAATCAACTACTGTTTCATTTAAATGCTCTAAGTTTAGATAAAAAAGCACACGGCAATAGCTTGGATCAATCTGCCCCTTATCTGTTTTCCTTCCGCTCCACTGCATTGTCAAATCAGTTACTTTCCCCCATAATGCAATAGGCAGCTGGAAGACAAGGTGCTGCTGCGGTCCTGATTCCTGTGAGAGAGCCTGGAAGCCTGTTATTTTATGCAGAAGCTTTTCGGCAGCATCTATTGATGACTGCGGTATTTCTTCGTTTAAAAGACCTATCAGCAGCGGCTTAAGTGTGTTTAATCTTCCTAATACATCACCCTCTGGCTGTTTAAGCAACATAGTCAGTTCATGTTCATATGATAATCCCAATGCATGAATAAGACTTTTCAATTGGCTTTTTATGCTTTGCTGATCATTCAGGTAGCGGCTATCAGCTCGCCCGCTGTTTTTTACATCATCCAATAAAGCTCTTTCTTGCGATTGGAGCTCCTCATCCCAGGAAGTGTTTTCACCTGCCATAAAGGTGCCTAGCATTCTTGAGGACTGCTTGAGTGCAGTTTCGCCGAAAATCAATGAATGTCGCAGCCCTTGTTCACCTTCAATAGAAATTCTATTCAAAAGCAATGTTCTTTTTATGATAGACTGGATTCTTTTCTCTTCTGCCGGAAATGAGTTTTGACCTATTCGGGTTTCAAGCATCATTCTTTGAATCTCGTTAATCAGTCGCATTCCGCTGGCTGGTGCTTGATTCCTTCCAATCAAGCTGCTCAGTTTCGCCATATTTAAAATAAAATCTTTCCTGTTCCCGGTAGAATTTGATTGTAGAAGTTCCTTTACCGTTTCAATTACCGGTGGTTTGTTCAGGCTACCGTTATTTGACAAAAGGCCATTCATTGCCTTCAGCAAAGCTGCTGATTCACTTGCATCACCTGGCACTAATTTAAGTGCTTTCAGGATATTGAAAGCTGCATGCGAATGGGCATCACTTTTTGGAAACAGCCATTCTGCGACCAGTTTTACTGCTGCTGATTCACCGGATTTTTCTTGGGCTGGCTTTGTTAATTCACATAATAAGTTGCTTACTTTTTGGCCTCTTGGCGAAAGGTCAATTTGTTTTAGCTGCTGCAGCAGTTTTTCCATCAGAACTGAAAGCGAATCGCCCTTAATAGCGGAAGATACAGATGAAAAAATCTCTTTTGTTAAAGGCAATTGCCTGACGATTAACTCTTTCACTGAATCAAGCCCTTCCTCATACGATTCACTATCCTTAAGCCAGCTGGAAACAAGCTGCAGGATTTCGCCTGTAATAGGCAGCTGCTCCTTAAGAAAAAATAAAACAAGCCCTTTATTTTCTTTCGATTGAGGGAGTGAAAGCTGGCTAAGAAGGTTATCGATAGACGAAGGAATATCCGTTTTGGCTTCTGACCCTATTACCTTAAGGCGCAGCATTCCTTCACCGGGCTGTACTTTAAACCAGTACCTGCTATTGGCTGATAGAGGAGTTTCAAGCTGCGCAATCACTTTGTGAGAGCCCAATTGGACCTCTGCCGTCTGATTAGGAAATAGCTTTGTTATTTTTCCGTGAACAATTTGGCCAGGCCTAAGGGATATCGACTTACCTGAATGGTTCAGGCCTTTCGTTATTAATGTTTGGATCATTTCAGACGGCTTCATGCTTTCACCTTCTATTCGCTTTCTGCATGTAATCTTTGACCGGAGCAAAACTTTTCCGGTGATGCGGAGTTATGCCATGTGTTTTAATGGCTTTCAGATGCTCTTTTGTCCCATAACCCATATTTTGTGCAAACCCATATTGCGGGCAGCTTGAGGCAATTTCAGCCATCATGCGGTCCCTAGTGACTTTTGCTATAATGGATGCTGCCGCAATCGATATACTTTTGGCATCTCCCTTTATTATCGCTTCCAACGGGAAAGGCGTCACAAGTTTAATCGCGTCCACCATTAGAAAGTCGGGCTTGAGATTCAACCCGCTAATGGCTGACAGCATCGCTTTTTTTGTCGCCTCATAAATATTGATGCGGTCAATTTCCTCCGGATCAATTACGCCAATGCCAATCGCTTCAGCTTTAGCCTGAATTTCTTCGTAAAATTTATTTCTTTTTTGTTCCGAGATCTTTTTTGAATCATCAAGGCCCGGCAAAAAAAAAGATTTCGGCAAAATGACTGCTGCGGCAACGACCGGCCCCGCAAGCGGGCCTCTGCCCACTTCATCAATACCTGCAATAAACCGAAAACCTTGAGACCTGTATCTGTTTTCATATTGTGTCATCTCAATATGCTTCTCGTAAACCTTTTTCTGCAGCAGCTGCCGGGAATGCCACTTATTTAAAAGCTTCTGCACCCCTTTTCTGTCATCTTTTTGTATAGAAAGAACAAAAGGATCGTCCTGTATGTCGATCGTATTAAGTTTTTCATCAATCTGGCGAATCGTTAACCTTTCCATTTCTTGCTCCTTCTTCTATTTAATGTATGTATCGGCATTTCTTCAAAAAAATAAAGGCCTTCCACTTTTAGAAGACCCCATTCAAGCTTATTCGGCTTCACTTTTCTCAGCCATTTCCTGAGGATGCTCTAATGTGATTGGCCCCAGTTTCTCTGAACGGAACTCTCTGATTACCAATTCCGTTACTTTATCATAATTTATCTCTCCGCCGCCCATCAGACAGCCGCGAAGCTTTCCTATTTTATCAAACAGTTCTACAATATCTTCCGGGATTTCTTCAAGCTGATACCGCTCTTTCATCTTTTCTGGATACCTTTTTTCAAGAAAACGCAAAGCATATACGGCAACATCCTGAAGATTCAAAATGGTATCTTTGATTGCACCAGTCAATGCAAGTTTTAGCCCAACTTCCTGGTCCTCAAATTTAGGCCAGAGAATGCCTGGGGTGTCCAGCAGTTCCAAATCCTTGCCTACTTTTATCCACTGCTGAGCTTTGGTAACACCGGGAGTATTCCCTGTCTTGGCGATATTCTTTTTGGCAAGCCGATTAATTAAGGTCGATTTGCCGGCATTAGGAATACCAACAATCATGGCACGAATAGCCCGCGGTTTGACACCCTTTGCTTTCATGCGGTCAAATTTCTCCTGGAGGATTTCCTGTGAGGCAGAAACAATTTCCTTCATGCCGTGTCCCGCCTGCGAATTAATCGCAAGCGCTTTGATGCCCTGTTCTTCAAAGTGTCTAATCCACTGCTTTGTAGCTTCCCGATCAGCCATATCGGCTTTATTCAGCAGAACAAGCCGCGGCTTATGCTGGACAATTTCATCAATCATCGGATTTCTGGAAGAATATGGAATTCTCGCATCGACTAATTCAAAGATAATATCTATCAGCTTCAGCTTTTCTGTAACCTGCCTGCGGGCTTTTGCCATATGGCCTGGAAACCATTGGATGGTCAAGGCTGGCACCTCCCTGTTAAATGTTCTGTTTTAAAAACCAGGGTGCCCCCTG
Source organism: Cytobacillus sp. NCCP-133 (assembly GCF_026011715.1). GTDB lineage: Bacteria > Bacillota > Bacilli > Bacillales > Cytobacillaceae > Cytobacillus. The sequence continues at coordinate 149,661 of NZ_BRVM01000004.1, forward strand.
GTTTTTTACTTGTTAATTAACAATGCGAATATCTTCTATTGGCCAATATATAACGCCAGCATCTCCTAGCACTTCTTCAATGGCAACCGGCCCAATATGGCGGCTGTCCTTACTGAATCGGCGGTTATCGCCCATAACAAACAGATGGCCCTCAGGAACTGTCTCCTGCCCAATCTTCTCTTTAAGGCTAAACGGTTCGGTTAACGGTCCATCTATAACCTGTTTCTTATACTCATCTAAATAAGGCTCTTCATATGCCTTGCCGTTCACATAAAGCGTATCATTCTTGTATTCAATCTTATCCCCGGGGAGTCCTATTATCCTTTTAATATAATCCTTGTTTTCAGGCGCATGAAAAACAATTATATCAAATCGTTCAGGTTCTCCAACTTTATAGCTGAATTTGTTCACAATCATTCTGTCCTGATCATGCAAAGTAGGCATCATGGACAAGCCGTCAACCACAATCGGCGCAAATAAAAAATATCTTATAACTGCCGCTAGCAGGACTGCGATCACAAGCGCCTTTGTCCATTCCCACAATTCATTCTTCTTTTTTGCCATCCAATTCCCCACCATTCTTCAGTCAAAAATTATCCTTATAGGCTGCCTGTCCCACAGGAAGTGTTTTCTATTTTTTATTTTACAAAAATTTATCTTAATAAACACGATGGGAATCTTATTTATATATTATTTAACATTTATGTAATATTATTAGCCAGATTTATAAGAAAAGCGCAAGGCGCCTTGACCACGAAGGAACGCAGACTAAAAGCGTCACGTCCTGTGGCAACGTCTGCATGACCCGCATTCTCCCAAAAGCTGCCGCTTTTAGGAGGAGCGATGATGAAACTGTCGAAGCGTTCCTTGTGGAGCTAGTCAGTTATCTTAGTTCCAAATATATACTCTAATCTTTTCAAAGAAAAAGGAGCTTGAAAATCAAGCTCCTTCTTTTGTCTCTTATTAGCGGATTTCTTTGATACGAGCTTTTTTACCGCGTAGGTTACGCAGGTAGTAAAGTTTCGCACGGCGTACTTTACCGCGGCGGATCACTTCAAGCTTCGCAATCTTTGGTGTATGGACAGGGAATGTACGCTCAACGCCTACACCGTATGAAATCTTACGAACTGTGAAAGTTTCGCTGATTCCACCACCACGACGCTTAATCACAACTCCTTCGTATACCTGGACACGCTCACGAGTTCCCTCAACAATACTTACGTGTACACGTACAGTATCACCAGGACGGAAAGACGGTAGATCCGTACGAAGCTGTTCTTGTGTGATTTCTTGAATTAATTTTTGCATCGTTTTCAACTCCTCTCAACAGACGCTCTTGCACAACCTTTTGTTTGCAGCGGAACATCTTTATCAGACGCAAACTGAACAAAGTCAGCCTTAGTCACAAAAAGTATCATACCATACCCGAACGGCAACTTCAATGTTATTTATATTCTTTTTTTATTTCTTCAAGCCATTTTTTCTGTTCTTTTGTTAGTTCCGCTTCTTCAAGAAGATCCGGCCGCCTCAAATAGGTTCTTCTTAACGATTCCTTGGCTCTCCATTCTTCAATTAAGCGATGGTTCCCTGACATGAGAACATTCGGCACTTCAATACCCCTAAAGTCAGCAGGTCGGGTATAATGAGGGTGCTCAAGGAAGCCAGTGCTGAACGAGTCCTTCATATGGGATTCTTTATTGCCCAGGACGCCTGGAAGCAAACGCACAATGCTATCAATTACGACCATCGCTCCCAGCTCGCCGCCTGTAAGAACGAAATCCCCAATCGATATCTCGTCAGTTGCCACATGCTCCCGAATTCTTTCATCGTACCCTTCATAATGTCCGCAAACAAAAATAAGGTGGTCCAGTTTTGCCAGTTCTTCCGCTTTCTTTTGGGAATAACGCTCACCCTGAGGGCAAAGCAAAATTACTCTCGGCTTGGTTTCTCCCTCGCCACGAAGATGATCAACCGCATCAAAAATAGGCTGGGGCTTTAAAACCATACCCGCTCCCCCGCCATAGGGGTAATCATCCACCGTTTTGTGCTTGTTGTCGGCGTAGTCCCTGAAGTTTAAAACATTATATTCCACTGCTTTGTACTCAGCTGCTTTTTTTAAAATGGAATGGCCAAAAACCCCATCAAACATTTCCGGAAAAAGAGTAAGAACATCGATTTTCATCATGAAAGCAACCCTTCGATCGCATTGATTACTACTTTTTTTTCTTTCACATCTACTTCTTTAACAACATCTTCAATATAAGGAATCAGAATTTCTTTGCCGCCTTTTCCTTTAATGACCCATACATCATTGGCTCCAGGTGAAAGAATTTCTTTGATTTCGCCCACTTCTTCGCCTTCAAGCGTTTCCACTATACATCCGATGATTTCATGGTAATAGAACTCATCTTCCTTAAGTGTTCCCAGCTGTTCTTCGGATACTTTTAAAATACCGCCCTTCATCTTTTCGATCTGGTTTATATTTTCGTACCCTTCAAAGGTCAGCAAATCAAATGACTTATGAGTCCGATGGGTCTTCACCGTCAGTTCCAGCGGTTCACCTTTTGAGTCTGGCATAATTAAATACAGCTTGCTTCCAGGCTTATATCTCTCCTCAGCAAAGTCTGTTTTCGAGATTACTCTTGCCTCACCTTTAATGCCATGGGTGTTTACAATCTTCCCTACGTTGAACCATTTCTGCATGTTTTCGATCACCTCTAGCGGATTTCATCAACAATACCATCTCTTATGATAATTGTTTTCCCTTTTTCTATGTCTTCCCAGCAATCACCTTTTTCAACCTCGATAATCGCCTGCAATTCTTTTTCTTTCAATTCGCTTCCTAGTGGTAGCATATGTAATTGTTCTATTTGAAAATCGAGCAGTTTGACTTTTTCCTGCCTCATTTGAATTTCTTTTTCAAAATGCTTTAGTAAACTGGCTGGATGAATTTTCTTTGTTTTTTCCTGCTTTTTCAATTCAAACCTTAGCTGGTCGCTTTCTTTTTGCAGCTGCTGTTTTTTGGCCCCGTATCCCGCCAGCAAATCTTTTTTGCTTTTCTCTGTCAACACCTGTTTGACTGTTACGGATTGAATAATTTTCATATACAGCGCCTCCTAAACGCATTAGCCGAAGGAAACCCGGCCTCTTTGACAATCATGTCGATTCTAGTTGGCGGTATGTTTATATTCTAGAATTGTAAAAAAAGGAGGGGAAACCCCTCCTTTTCTTGGCAATATACAGAGTTGGCATTGAAGGCCAATCCTGTAAAGCTATTCAATGATCTCTAAAAAGATCTTCTTTTGCTCTGATGACCCAGCTGCATACACAACGGTCCGTATTGCTTTCGCAACGCGACCTTGCTTCCCAATTACTTTCCCCATGTCATTCTTGTTGACAGAAAGCTGATAGGTTACTCGGCTATCCTCTTCTTGGACATTCACTTGAACATCTTCCGGAAAATCAACAAGGGGCTTAACAATCGTTTCGATAAGCTCTTTCATCTTATAATGAATTACTTACCGTTTTTAGCGTTATGGAATTTCTCCATAATGCCTTGCTTAGAGAAAAGGTTGCGTACTGTATCAGATGGCTTAGCACCAGTCTGTAGCCATTTAAGAGCCAGCTCTTCATTGATTTCAACGATCGCTGGTTGAGCAACCGGATTGTAAGTTCCTACTGTTTCAATGAAACGTCCGTCACGAGGAGAACGAGAATCAGCTACAACGATACGATAGAAAGGGTTTTTGTGAGCACCCATACGTTTTAAACGAATTTTTACTGCCATTTTATAATGCACCTCCGAATAGTTTCACACAAGATAGTATAATATCAGATAGTTAATTAGTTTGTAAAGGTTTTTTTCTTTACATCTTAAGAAAAAGCTTATTGACGGCTTAAAAAGGATTAAAAGGAAGCTTGAATCCGCCTTTTTTCTTGCCCTTTTGCTGCATGCCAGTCATCTGCTTCATCATCTTTTTCATATCTTCAAATTGCTTCAGCAGACGGTTTACTTCAGGAACGGTTCTCCCGCTACCCTTGGCAATCCGTTTGCGGCGGCTTGAATTGATGATTTCCGGATGAGTTTTCTCTTCCTTGGTCATCGCTTTAATAATCGCTTCAACATGCGTGATTTGCTTTTCGTCGATTTGAATATTGTTCAATCCTTTAATTTTGTTCGCACCAGGCATCATTTTCAGAAGCTCATCCAGCGGCCCCATATTGCGAACCTGTCCAAGCTGATCCAAAAAGTCATCAAAAGTGAAGGAAGCAGTGCGCATCTTTTGCTCAAGCTCTTTCGCTTTTTCTTCATCCACATTGGCCTGTGCTTTTTCGATTAAGGATAAAACGTCTCCCATGCCTAAAATACGCGACGCCATCCGTTCTGGATGGAACGCTTCAAGCGCATCCAGTTTTTCACCAAGACCGACGAATTTAATTGGCATGTTTGTTACGGATCTAATGGATAGAGCCGCACCGCCTCGGGTATCGCCATCCAGCTTTGTCAGTACAACCCCTGTCAGACCAAGCAGATCATTGAAGCTTTGCGCTACATTGACTGCATCTTGACCCGTCATGGCATCCACAACAAGGAAGATTTCATCTGGATTTGAAAGCTCTTTGATTTGCTTAAGCTCATCCATAAGAGCCTCATCCACATGCAGTCTTCCCGCTGTATCAATCAGAACATAATCATTATGTTCTTCCTTGGCCTTTGCGATGGCCTGCTTTGCAATTTCAACAGGGCTGACCTGATCGCCAAGGGAAAAGACCGGCATATTCAGTTGTTTGCCCAATGTTTCAAGCTGCTTAATTGCAGCAGGGCGGTAAATATCTGCCGCTACCAGCATCGGATTGCGGTTGTACTTCTTGCGAAGCAGGTTCGCAAGTTTCCCGGTTGTTGTTGTTTTACCGGCACCCTGAAGACCAACCATCATAATGACAGTCGGAGGACGATTGGAAACAGCAATCTTGCTCTGCTCTCCGCCCATCAGTTCCGTTAATTCCTCTTTAACAACCTTAATAACCTGCTGGCCCGGCGTCAGGCTCTTCAGAACTTCCTGGCCGACAGCGCGTTCGCTTACTTTTTTGACAAACTCTTTGACGACTTTGAAATTAACGTCCGCTTCCAAAAGGGCGAGACGGACTTCGCGCATCATTTCTTTTACATCCGCTTCATTGATTTTGCCTTTTCCGCGGATCTTCTGAATTGTATTTTGCAGTCGGTCGGCTAATCCTTCAAATGCCATATATGCCGCCTCCTAATCTAATTTCTCAAGCTCTGCCACTGCTTCTTTCAATGCCTCAGCTGAAGGGGAGCCTTCTTTCAGCATTTCTTTCATGTTTGCAATCAGCTTGATGCGCTCTTGAAATTTATGAAATAATAACAGCTTTTCTTCGTACTCTTCAAGCATTACTTCTGTACGTTTTATGTTGTCGTAAACCGCTTGTCGGCTAACTTCATATTCCTCGGCAATCTCTCCAAGCGAAAAATCATCCAGGTAGTACAGGGACATATAGCTTCTTTGCTTAGGAGTTAACAACGATTGATAAAAATCATAGAGGTAATTCATCCTCGTTGTCTTTTCGAGCATCCCTATTCCCCCTTGTTAAGTGAAAAGCCTTTACAAAGTAAGTTTACATAGAAGTGTTTGGCATGTCAAGAAAATATCTTTACATAATGGGAATAGGTCCAAATTCATTGTTTGGTTGATCGATTTGAAATTTCGTTGATATATTCCATTTTCTCGCTGATCAATGCCCGTTAAAGGGACTAAAAACCATTTCACAACACATTATTTTGTCCAACGGCATACAAAGGCAGCGCGTTCCCGCCCTGCCTTTGCTTATTTTTTTCTGTTTTTTGCCTCCAGCAGCCTTCTCATGCGCTCTTCCCGCTCTGTGGGTGTAAGTGATTCCTGTTGTTTTGAAGGCTTTTTCTTTTCTCGTCTTACTCTTGGTGTTTCTTTTACAGGGTCAATTTCCTGTACTTGAAGCGGAGTTTGCTTCGGCTTAACCTGCTTAGATCTGGCAGAGTTTAGATTTTCAATTTCCCTTTGAGATTGAACTTTTTTCTTTTTCTTAAGTGCTTCATCTATAATTCCAATCAACCCAAACCGCCTAACAGCTATTTCCATAAAAAAGAGCAGAAATGCAGCAAGGATTAGCCATTCACTGATCGACTGTTTTGTATTGGCAGAATTTCTAAGCGGACGAAAGCTTTCCTTTTCACCTTTAAGTCCTTTCCCTCCTGTAAGCTTAGACAGTTTCTCCAAATGTTCCTTATTGGCACCCTTTTGCAGATACTCCTCTGAGTAAGGAATCGTGAAACCAGTCTGATGGATTTGCACACCCCCATTGTGGTCAGTCTGTTTAATATTGAGAAAGTACATTCCGGCATCTTCAGGCATGACCGCTTCATATTTCCCTGGGGCGATCAGCCTTGTATTTGCCTCTATCTGTTCACCGGTTTCCGAGACAATGGATGTTCCTATAGGCAGCGACTTGCTATTTGCTGATTCTAGTCTAAGGACCGTATTTCCAGCTCTCTTCTCAACTGAAACTCTATATGGTTCACTTTCATACTGAGGCAAGGTTTTCGTGACAAGCTGATTAATAAAAAACGGCCATTTTTCCCAGAGGGCCCAGTCCCCTGACCATTTACCAGCGGAATCTGATGTGAAAGCAATCGTTCTTCCCATGCCGTATTGCCATTCAGCAAGGACAGGGTCATCTTTTTCACTCATTACCGGTACCTGGGATCGCGCCTTTGCCGTTGTAGAAATATAGGCATTCATTTGCGGGACACCTTTATCAAATAATGCCGACCAGTCAGGATATGGCTGTATGCTTGGATAGAATGGTTTATCTTCAATATAAGTTCTTGTAGCCATCACAGTTTCCCGTGATAATATGCTCGGAATAATGGATGAGTCAGTTACATCGTAAAATCGTCCTGCTCCCATGTCCGCAAGGTCTTCAAGAAGCCCTCTGTCAGCATCCTGCCCAAGTGCAACAGTTGAAAGTGTAATATTCTTCTCTTTTCCGCTTTCAATTAACAGCTCATAGTCTCCATCTGCAGCTGACTGTCCATCTGTCAGCAAAATAATATGCTTCCTCTGAAGCTTCAAATCTTCCAGTTCCCTATAGGCCTGCTCAAGAGATGTAAAGATTTCAGTACCTCCCCCGGGGGTTATGGACTTAATTTTATCAATCGCCTTCTCTTTATCTTTCAAAGGTTTGGTCTCAAGAATTTCCCAAGGTCTGTCATCAAATGCGATGAATCCAAGCGTGTCTTCTTCACGAAGCAGCTCCACTGAACGTGCAGCGGCCTCTTTTGCCAGTTCAATTTTGTTTCCTGCCATGCTTCCGGATCGGTCCATAACTAGCACAAGGCCTAATGAAGGCATTTCTTTCTTTCCCTTAATATCCATGTCCACCGGAAGCAATTTTTCGATAGGTGTTTTAAAATATCCCCCTAATCCGAAGCTTTCTTCGCCGCCTAACATGATAAAGCCTGTTCCGAATTCCTTTACTGCTTTCTCCAATAGATTCATCTGATTCTCGGAGATAACGGTAGCTGGGACATTATTAAAAATGATCGATTGATAGTGCAAATACCCCGATAGCGCGGTCGGAAGCTTTTCAGGAGGTACAGCATCTGCCTCTATGCCCGATTCTGCCAAAAGGGTCTCAATATTCCCGGATTCCTTTCCCTGTACAATCAGCACTTTTGGAGTCCCTTTTACGTTTACAACCGAATTCAGTGTATTGTTTTCGGAAAAAGTATCATGATTTGCTGCGATTTCTGCCTTATATACTGTTAACCCCGCAGTATCTGCCTTATGGGTGAAGGTATAGACATTCTTCCCTTCATTAACTTGTACGGATTTCTTTAGTACTTCTTTATGATTGATTGAAAGCCTGATTTCAGCTTTTTTACTAGTATTGCTTGCCACTTCAATTATAATCGGAGCCTTTTCCCCCAGATAAAGCGAGGCTGGCACCGATAAATCAGAAATAGAAACGTCTTCCCCTGAAGCTGACTTCAATAACACATGGTCAATTTCAATATTTCGGTTTTTCAAAACAGAAGCAGTCTCCATGCTATTGCCTGCAGTTTCATTGCCATCCGACAAAAGGACAATTCTTCCTGCAGAATCCCTGGGTACCAGAGACGCTGCAAACTGCAGGCCTGCTTCCAGGTTGGTTTGAGCAATATCTACCTCCCCATTAAATTGGGAAACAGCATCGGGATTCATCCCAAGACTCTGTTCGAGAATTACATTTTCACCAAATGCTGCAACTGCATATTGATCCTCATTTTTCCTATAACTGACACTATTTTCTATCCAGGCAAGAGATTCCTCATGTTCACCGATGCTCGCAGAACGGTCGGCAAGGAATATCACGGTCTCCCCTTTGACAGACAGAAGGATCTGCGGAACAGTCAGTGCAAAGATCAGCAAGGTGAAACTGGCCAGCCGGAGACCGGCAATCCAATACTTTTCATACCCTTTCGCACGGTGAGTCCGTATATACAAAAATACCAGTATTGCGGCCGGAAGAAACAGCAAAAACAGGAAGGGATATTTAACCTCTATTCCCACGGCGATATACCTCCCATTCAAAAGCAATTAATAGCAAAGCAAATAAAGTCAGCCAAAACCATAAAGTCTCATTTGGCCTTTGGGTCATACTTTCTTTTTCTGAAGACTTTTCATTCATTATAAAAGAGTCTTCAGCATCTGCATTTTTTTCCCGTTCATCGAGAAGGACAGAAAAATAATAGATTTGGTTTTCTGATACAGCCTGGTAGGTCCCCGGTACAGCAGGAACTTTGAAATTTTCATTTTTTAAATCTAGCGTATATAAGTTTTCATCTTTATTATTAAAAACCTCCCATGTGCCATTGCCCTCTCCGATATTAATCCATCTCTCTTCCCCCGAACTAAAGTACCCCAGGAAATCTGTCTGATGAGATAACCATTGGTAAGTATTATATAAAAAGATGGGGAAACTGGGCTGCAGCGGCCAATCTGTATCAGCCAGGTCAAAGTTCACAATAACAATCGGCTGTCCATTCAGCATTCCTTTTTGTATCAAAGGGGTTTTTCCGCTTTTCAAAACGGTTTCCCATTCTCCCTCTGGAGAAACGGCTGCGGACCCTATAAACACTTTGTCAATATCTACATATTGAAGGAGGGCATCATCTGTACCAGTAAGCTTCTCCTCGAGCTTTACTTTTTCTTTGCTGCTATTTAAAAAAAGGAGAGGCTGTTGAGGGAGTTCAGATGTTGCTTTTCCTTCAATCAGAACAACTCCCTTTATATTAAAACCGCTGATGGCATCAGGTGATGTCTGGAGCAGCTCTGCTCCTAAATTTTGAAATCCTTTCACTGCAAAGGGGTTAACGGAGCCCATGGCATAAACCTTAGGTTTTTGGTCTGTAAAGATTGAAGCGGCTGAATTATCAGCACTATAGCCATCTTTAATAGAAATAGCTGCTTCATAATACGGTTTTTCAGGAAGGTTCGGAATGTGAACGGTTGTCTGCTCATTTGCTTGCAATGATAGTTTTTGTTCAAACAAGACTTCATCTCCTTTATGCACTTTGAAGCTTGTATCTATATTTGTGGCAGACTGGTTTTCGATCACTGCAACAGCTGAAATGTTTTCGCCAATTGCCGCAGTTCCAAAGGATTGCAATGATATGTTTCCTTTGTCCTCTCCAACGTTATGTACAACAGTGTATAAATCATCCACTTTCTCTTTTACCTTTTCAGGAGTAACAGCATCTGAAAAAAGATGGATCGCTGTATCTTTGCCCGAAGATAATGAAACAGCCAGGCGCAATGCCTTGTCCATATTTTCATGTTCATAAGTCAGCTCCAAATTTTTAATGGCTTCCCGGATCTCCTTTGGGTCTTCCTCCCTGCTGAGCAGGATCTCATTTTTATCTCCTGCTTTAATGAGCGTGATTTCCTGGCCGCTGAGTTTGCCAGCTAAATCAAGCATTTCCTGCTTGGCTTTTTCAAACCGTGTGCCTTCTCTTTCCTCAGCTGACATAGAGGCAGAAGGATCAGCAATGATGATTAGATGTTCGCCCTTCAGTGCATCTTCAAGCCAAAACGGCTGTACAAGTGCCAGCATTAATAACAGGAGCGCCAAAATTTGCAGCCAGAATAAGAGATTCTGCTGAAGTTTTTTTAGCCATGGAGATGCCTGCCATTCGTTCAGCACCTGCTCCCATAGCATGTTGGATGAAACGGTCATTTCCGAATACTGTTTACGAAAAAAGTAAAATAAAACAACGGCCCCTATAAAAATAGATAAACTAAAATAGATAGGATTTAAGAATTGCATGCGATCGTCACCTAACCAGTCCCTTCGCAAAGAGATCCCTAAAAAGCACTGTCTGAAGACCCCTTGAATCCGGGGCAAAAATATACTGGCCGCCATACCGTTTGCATAGAGCCTCAAGCTGCTTGTTATGATCCCTCAGCCTCTTTTCATAATCAGCTAGAATAGAAGGACTCATCGTGACGTTTACAGCCGTACCAGATTCACTGTCTATTAACTTCATGTCCCCTGAGTAAGATGGTGCCAGTTCCTCTTTTGCTTGCACCTGGAACAGCCAAAACTCCTGTTTTAGCCCTTTCAGTTTCCTGAAGAGGCTTTCCCATTCCTTAAGCGGCTCAAATCCATCAGCTATTAGTATTGCAAGCTGCTGTTTTTTGGATAAAGCATCACGCAAAAAGCCAAGAAAGTTTTGGGAAAGCATACCAGACTCAAGGTTTTGGATTTCCAAATATGTACGCCTGCTATAAATGGAGCCCTTTCTCTTAACCGGGTGGACAACAGCAGAAGATACCGCTGTAAACAAAAGCCGGTCTTCGGAAGAAAGCACCATAAAACTGAGTGCAGCAGCAAGCCCTTTGGCGTACTCCCACTTCGATTGGATCTTTCTCATTGAAGAAGTCGCATCAAGATAAACAGCAATGGAAAGTTCCTGCTCATCCAAAAACCGTTTAATATAATGCTTTTGAGTTCTTCCATAAACATTCCAATCAATTTGGCGAATGTCATCACCTGGCTGATATGCCCTAAAATCGGAGAATTCCATGGAAGAACCAAATTTATTGGACTGGCGTGAACCAGCATAAAAACCCCTTTTCTTTGTTTTTACAACTAACCTTCTTTTCTGAAGCCTTCCAAGGAGAATTTGTTGACTGTTCATCACCCTTTTGCTCCCCGTCCCAAATCACTTAATAATTCTTCAATGATCGAGTCTGCTGTAATATCAGCGGCCTCCCCTTCAAAGTTTAGGATTAGGCGGTGCCGCAATACTGGTTTTGCAACGTTTTTAATATCTCCGATTGATGCATGAAACCGTCCGGAGCACAATGCCCTTGCTTTAGCCATATTAATTAGGCTTTGAAGGCCGCGCGGGCCGCTTCCATGCTGGACAAATTCCCTTACTAATTCAGGTGCTTCCTCTGAGTCTGGATGGGTTGCCGTAATCAGCCAAACTGCATAATCAAGAACTTCATTTGAGATAAGGATCTCCCTAGCCAGTACCTGAAGGGAAATCACATCATCCAGCCCCGCAGTTTTTTTCAGATGTGTGACCTGTGCACCTGTTGTTCTTAAAGCAATTTGCTTCAGCTCTTCCTTCGTAGGATATTTAACATTTACCTTGCAAAGGAATCGGTCCGTTTGAGCTTCTGGCAAAGGATAAGTGCCTTCCATATCAATCGGATTTTGAGTGGCTAAAACGAAAAACGGCTGTTCCATTTTCTTTGTTTCACCCATAATGGTTACCGTTTTTTCACCCATTGCTTCCAACAGTGCACTCTGTGTCTTGGGTGTCGCCCTGTTAATTTCATCTGCAAGTATAATGTTTGCAAATAATGGACCACGGTGAAAACTAAACGTTTGCCTTCCTGCGTCGTCGGGCTGCAGCAGCATGGTTCCGGTGATATCAGATGGCATAATATCAGGTGTGAACTGAATGCGGGAAAATTTAAGATCCAGAACTTCTGAGATTGTTTTTATCAGCATGGTTTTTCCAAGTCCTGGAAAGCCCTCCAGCAGTACATGGCCTCCTGCAAATATACTCCACAATACCTGTTCAACCACTTCTTCCTGGCCGACTATAAATGATTGGATTTCGTCTTTCACCTTTGCGATGATGTCAGCAGCTTGTGCAAATTCCTGTTCTTTTTCCTCTATTACAGACATTGAAGTCACTCCTTGTCAGGATCTATACTTGTAAAATAATTTTTAACGATTTCTTCTAAATCAGCTGGAAGTTTATATCGATCCGTACTTTGCCTGTATGCTTCTTCATAATTTCCAAAAACTTCACTGTATGGCCTGATATTCCCTTTTAGAATAGGACCTTCTCCATCAAACTGCTGGCCTGATTGACCTTCACCAAGTATGCCATTATCATTTTCAATATTTTGCTGTCCTTCCATATTGGTTGGAATAGTCAAAAAGTCTCTTGATCCCTGTCCAAGACCTGCCCCGCCTCCCTGTCCGCTGCCCGAGCCACTTCCTGTTCCTGTTCCAGCTCCGGCAGCTGAGCCTGATCCGCTGCCTGTACCCGATCCTGATCCGCTGCCTGTACCATTTGCGGAATTATTGCCAGTCTGATTTTGATTTTTTTGCTGTCCGGAATTACTTCGCTGCTGTGTATTTGAACTGGCCCCCTGACTCCCGGGCTGGCCAGGCGGAGCAAATGCCAGCTGACCGGGAGGCATCCCATTTGCAGCCATCTGCTTTTGGAGGGACAGCCCTGAACTCTGAAGCGCCTGCTGGGCTGCAGCAAGCTGTTTTAAAAGTTCTTCTGATTGCAATGCATCTTCTAGCTCAGCCAGCAGCTTTGAAAGCTCTTCTTCTGTTAAAGGTTCATCACTGCCTGTAAGCTTACTCAATGCTTTTCTTTGTTCTTCACTTAATTTTTCTTTCTGTTTTTCAAGCTTTGACAATTCTTTTTCAAAGGAAGCCAGATCCTTTTGATCAAGAAGACGGCTTAATTGATCCAGACCATTTTTATCCAAGTTGGATTTCAAATTTTCCAGCGCAATTGATTTTTCTTTTTCTTTAAGTGCGTTAAATTCCAGGCTCTTCTTTTGTTTTGCCAGCTCTTTTAATGCTTCTTCGGCCGATTTTTTTTCGGCAATTTTTTCTTGTGCTTCTTTTAAAGCCTTTTTCACCTCAGGATTTTTTTCCTTCTTTTCTTTTTTCTCTAGTTCCTTTTTTGCTCCTTCTACCAGCTCAATTTCCTTCTCTTGTCTTTGCGCCAATTCCATTTTCTCGCTTGGAATCATATATAACAGCACTGACAAAGCAAGAAAAGTAAAAAATGCTGTAAGGGGCTTAGGATATATGAAAACTTTCTTCCTGCCTAAAACGTGATGATGGACTTTTTTCATATGCTTTAGTGCATCAGCAAGCTGCAATTTAGCTACTATTCCATCATCCGTTAGAAAAGAATGCGCTGTTAGTACCCTGTCTTCTGCTACAAACCTGTTATACACCGCTGCAGCATCAAGCATGTCTGGCCATTGATTCCAAATCCGGTAAGCAGCTGAGGCCGCAGATAAACATACAATTAGAAAAAAATAGTAACCAAGAAAGGGGATTGCTACAAATCGGGCAACAGCAATCAACAGAAATGACAAGAATGCCGCTGACAAAAGGAATACCTGGAACTCCATAACAATCAGCTGAAATAGCATCTGTCTCTTAATCGGTTTTATTAATCTTAAAAATTGAATGCGGTCTTCCATCCATTTCATTCCCTTATTAAAAATTGCGGGCAATCCCGAGTCTCAAAGAGGCATATTCGAGATTTGCCCGAACAAGTCCGCTATTTAACCTTTTTCATATTGGGACGAAGCTTCTTGATGCTAAGCAGCACAGCTCCAATGAAAATCACTGTATACGAAATTAAATATGAAACCCATAAAGGAAACTCAATGCCTGTTGACCTTGAAATTTCATTTGTGATCTCCGGCTCAAACGTGCTGATCAAAATAATAACTGGGTTAAGCATGGCCGGAAAATAAGCCAAAGGATTTGTAGGCTGTGTAGCTGTATATCCATATGCATTAGTTAGCTGCATAAAAATTAAAGCCAGAAATGCCGTTCCCCCTGCTAAAAAAAGAGTAACACCATAGGTGGTAACCATTGATACAATTGTTTTCCGAATGAGCGTTGAAAATAGGACCCCGAGACTCCCGAAGGCAAGGATTGTGAATAAATAAAAGCCCATTGTCGTAAGCAATTGCCCAGGCGATATTCCGCCAAATAAAAATACAAAGCTATAAAGCGGCAGACTAGCCGCAATTAGCAGAATCAAATATGAAATAGAAGAAATAAGCTTGCTCAATATAATGCTTGCAGAGCTTTGGGTTGTAGTCAGCATAATATTCAGCGTTTGCCTCTCCCTTTCACTGCTGATCACCCCTGCAGTTAAACCAGGAGTAATAAAAAGAATTAAGGCAAGCTGCAAAACAGAAAGGACCATAAACATTGTCCGGCTCTGATCCGGCTTAAAGAAGCCCTGCATATTATTTGACAATGATTCAATAAAGATAAAACCAACTATGATCAGGCCAAGTGCCAAGAGGTAAAAAAGAACCCCCAAGTAGCTTTTAAAATTTCGGAAGCGGAGCTTAAATTCCTTGTTCAGCACTGGATTTACGACTAAATTCTTCATGTCAGCTCAACTCCCTTTGTAATTTCCATAAAGACATCCTCAAGATCAGTTTCCACTTCAGCGAAGCTGGTGATGGCTAAATTATTCAATATGGCTTTTTTTAGCATTTCTGTTTGTTCTTCAGGAGTTCCCTTATAGATAAATTGGAAGGAAAAACCATCCTCCAGTATAGCCATTTTGGATACATGAGGATCATCTTCAAAATAGGAGGCCGCTTTTTCTGCCCCTGCATGGACTTTTACAATGATCAGCCTTTCCCCTCTTAGCTGAGCCAGAATATCTGCCACTGCCCCTTGTGCCACTAACTTCCCTTCATCAATAATGCCGATTGTATCACACATTTCTGCCAGCTCCGGCAAAATATGGGATGAAATTAATATCGTTTTCCCCATGCTTTTCAATTCTTTTAATATTTCCCTCATTTCCACCCTTGCACGCGGATCAAGTCCTGAAGCAGGTTCATCGAGGATCAGCACTTCCGGATCGTGAATCAGGCATCTTGCCAGACAAAGACGCTGTTTCATCCCCCTTGATAAAAGATCAACATAGGAATCTCTTTTATGGAACAAATTGACAAGGTCGAGGAGCTGCGGAATTAGCTTCTCCCTTTCAGCAAATGGAATACCATAGCTCGCACCGTAGAAATGAAGATATTCATCTGCCTTTAATTGATCGTAAACCCCAAAGAAGTCTGGCATATAACCAATCTGCTTTCTTACAAGCTTAGGCTCCTTTTGCACATCGTAGCCATTTACATAAGCAGACCCTGAAGTTGGAGCCAGTAAGGTTGCCAAAATCGAAAAGGTGGTGGTTTTTCCTGCACCGTTCTGCCCCACAAAACCAAACACACTTCCTTTTTCGATATTTAAATTTAATGATTCAAGTGCTGTAATCTTCCCGTATCTTTTTGTTAAATCAATAATCTCGATCATTTTGCCACCTCCCCTTTAATCGTAATAGCGGGCAATTGCACATAAGGATCGCCCTGTGACGATTTGTTAAGCTTTAACATTAATTTCCCTTCTTTTGAAATATACTGGCTAATGTCATCTTTACTGGTCAGCTTGAACCTGCGCTGATCCGGTTCGATCGTCAGCCACTCGTCTTTTTTATGATTTTTTACTGCATATTGAACTCCCTGGCTATTGATTCTAATAGAAATTTCTTCAAGTTTATATGATTTCTCTGCAAGCTGTTTTGGCAGATTTAGCCTATATTCATATTCTCCGTCTTCCAGCATGATTTCTGAATGGGAGCCGCCCATTCCCTTTTCATATATCTGGCCTTGTATCACATTCCAATCTGCAGCCATCATTCCTTCTTTCAGAGTAAATGAACCAGAAAACACATTTATAGCCTCAAATGGCTGGAGAATAAGATTTGTATTATTTTGCTTTTCTTTTTTTCCTTTGATTGTCACATCGATCACAGCTTCTTTTGTGGTTCCGGCAAGAACCGGCTGTGTAACATCCCCAAGCATAAATGTTGAAGAAGCAAATTCGAGTCTTTCTTTTCTTAATTGATCAATATCATTTTGCCTATTAACAGGGTATGCTCCATTAAAAGTTCCTAAATAGGGCCTTGTAAGCAGGAATTGCTTTGTTGCTTTATCCACTTGTATGGTTTCGCTTTTCTTTAGCGGCCCCAAGTTTATTGCTTCATTACCTGACCATATCGTTACTTCTTCAAAATCATAATCAAATCCATTTGTAACGGTCCCTGTTAGCCGTTTGTCTTTAAGAGTCAGTTCGGCTGTAAATTTATCTGTTATTTCTGTCTGAGCCTTTCCGTAAATTGTTTTGGATGACCAATACTCAACGACAGGAAAAATAACTTCCTTGTTTTTTACTTTCTCAGCCATAACCCCGCCTCTTAGTGGGTCAAACGTGGAAGAATTATTTGAATGCACTACCGCGTTAAATTTACCTTTTGGCATTGAGAGAGTATACTCCCCGCTCTTATTGGATAATAGGGTTGAAGCCTGATAACCGGTCAATAAACCATTATTCACTTTGAAAATCCCCATCTGATTATGCTGCGGCTGTGATAACCGATCTTTTGCTCCCATTCCAAAGACAGCAGCTGCCATTAAGAATGCAAGCGAAGGGATGATCCACCAGGAATGCTCCCTTTTATCAAGCTTTCTTAGTACAAAATATAGTACAGGTACGATCAAAATAATATAACCCGCAAACAGCCCAATTAACTGCCCCATCGAGAAATTGGATGCAGGAAAGAATTCATTTGCTTCTGCAAATTCCCAATAAAGCTGGTCCAGGTAATCATCTGCATAGGGATTGGATCCTGTATTTGCACTGGATGCATGCTTTAAAAAACTTGAAAACCAGGTGCTGTAACCTTTCCAAGAAGATAACGGCTCATCCCCTAAGGAAAAAGCAGTCTGGAGAATCGTACCGCTTCCAAATTCCTTTTTTAATGCCGCGGGAAGATCTCCGCTTTTCATAATAATAATAGATTCATTTTCCAGCGGACCTGTAAAAAAGTTCAGCTCTTTAAATCCGGGTTCATCACTTTTAGTACCTTGCAGAAAATCAGCTGCTGCGGTTGTTTCTTTTTCATATTTCATAGGAAGCAGTGAATATAGCTCCCCATACGATTGACTTGCATTAGGCGCTGCCCCGGCAATTAAAACTCCGCCGTTGTATACCCAATCTCCAATTGCTTTTTGTTGCTGCTTTGTCAGCTGAGATAGTTGATATTCATCTATCAGAATATAATCCAGTGTTTCCAGTCCTGTTGACTCATTCGGCAAACCTTCTTTTGCCAGCTCAATCATCTGAATAGACATGGAAGGAAGCGTTCTGAGTTCTTTTAAACGGTCATATTTATCGCTCAAGACACCAATAACGTTGGAACCCATATCTATAAATTTTGGCTTTAAAGTATCTTCCCCTTTGAAGCCAACTTTTTTCCCGTTTTTCCAATTTCCTTCATATAGAGTGAGTGAAGGAATGTTTTGATACATAGATGGATGATCCTCAGTTATACCAGGTATGGAAACCAGGTATTCTTTGGTGGTCCCTGCAGGAAGCTCGACATCCACTGTCAGAGCACCACCGGTATTATATGAAGGATGGTAGCTTACCAACAAATCGCCGCTAAATGATTCACCGGCGTTTTCCAGCTTAATCAGCAGAGGAAAGCCTTCTCCCCTTTTGACTTTCCCATCAAAACCTTCATCAAGAGTAACTTTGATTTCTGTGCTGGCAGCTCCTGCTGATTGAAAAGGAATAACCAATAGCCCAAAACATAACAAAGCCGCAAACACCAACTTTAATTTTGTATACAACCCAATCTCCCCCATATAAAAATATAAAACATCTGCTTTAACCCTGGAAAAAATTTATCTTTTTATTCTCCAAGGGGGATGAAACACCTTTTGCACCTAACAGTTATTTAATAAGCGTAAATAAAAACGATGTTTCTTTCATAAATAAAGACGGAGAGAAAAACCAAAAAGTTCCTGCAAACGCTAAAAGTTTTAATTTTTCGCGAAAATAACGGGACAATGCAATTACAGAAAAATTATTTAACATAAACTTACCAACATGTAATAATTAGTGTAATTTTACACTTAAAATTTTATTTGTCAATAATAAGAGCATTTGATAATTATAAATAATAAAGTATTCAGAATATTCATCCAATATCTAAAATAAAATTTATTGTACAACCACTAATAATAACAAGAGGAGGTTAAGTTGATGTTCCAGTCGATTTGCCTGAGTAACTAAACAACTTAGAAAGGGGGAATAAAATTGAAGAATAATAGAGTACATTATCCATGGTATAAAAAAGAGGATACTGACGCTTTCTTTGCTTTGTTCCAAAATAACCTTGCCAATTTTGTCGTCATTGCTGTCAGTATGCTGGGAATGGGGTTCCCTGCAGAGATTGTTTTTGGAAAAGTTATACCTGGTGCAGCGATCGCTGTTCTTGTTGGAAATCTATATTATGCTTATTCAGCCAATCGATTAGCGCAAAAAGAAGGCAGGACGGATGTAACTGCGCTTTCATATGGAATTAGTACACCTGTCATGTTTATTTTTCTCTTCGGAGTTTTGCTGCCTGCAAAAGAATTAACGAATGATCCAGAATTAGCATGGAAAATCGGGTTGGCAGCTTGCTTAATCAGCGGACTTATTGAAGTTCTAGTGAGCGTTTCAGGTAATTGGATAAGAAACAACCTTCCACGAGCATCCATGCTCGGTGCCCTTGCCGGAGTGGCTCTTACTTTCATTGCAGGGGAAATGTTATTTAAAACTTTTGAGCTTCCTGTGGTTGGATTGCTTGTACTTGCTATAATTATTGTTGGCATTATTGGGAAAATCAGCATGCCTTTTAAAATTCCTTCTTCCTTATTCGCAATAATTCTTGGAACTGTATTAGCCTATATTCTTGGCCAGGCGGACACAACCAAAATTACAGAAGGCCTATCTCATGTAGGCTTTTATCCTATTCTCCCTACTTTGGCCTCCTTTGAAGGAATGTCCTATCTTTTCGGTCCACTTATAGCCCTTTTCGCAGTAGTACTTCCAATTACCATTTACAATGCAATCGAAACCATGAATAACGTTGAAGCGATGTCTGCCGCAGGTGATAGCTATGATGTTCGTGAATGCCAGGCTGTCGATGGCGTAGGCACAATGATTGGTGCCTTTTTTGGAGGAGCTTTCCCTACTACGGTCTATATCGCTTCTGTCGGTTCCAAATGGATGAATGCTGGACGGGGCTACAGTATCCTTAATTCAATTGTTTATATAGGGGCAGCGATGTTTGGACTAATAGCTGCTATGTCCGCTATAATTCCTGTAGCCGTTATTGCGCCTATTCTAGTATTTGTTGGAATCTCCATGGTTGCAACTGCTTTCCAGTCAAATGAAGTAAAATATTTTCCTGCTATTGCGCTTGCTATGCTTCCTTATTTTGCTAACTATACAATGACACGTTTTAATGGGAAGGCTGCAGAGGTTGTAGAAGGTATATCTTCCGGAATTGTGCCTCTCGGGCAAGGAGCAATGTTTACCGGTATTATCCTTGGAGCAATCGCTGTTTCGATCATTGATCGAAATTATCAAAAGGCTTGTATCTTTTCATTCATCGGCGCATTATTTTCCTTCTTCGGACTGATGCACGCACCATCGCTCGCATTTGGAGCAGCAAATGATTTTGCCTTGGGCTATATCATCATGGGACTGTTCTTTGTCTATTATGTCTTTGCAAATGTTAAAGAGGAGAAAAAACAAAACAGCTTTCTTTCAGACTGAGCTGCCAATAATTCTTCAGTATTGAAGTGTGAAGTGTAAGGTACTGGGTTTATTAAGTTTTAGGATGTTCTTTGTAAACCATCACCAGCAATGCATCCAGCCGAAAGGAAAAAACAGCCGGAAAGAAGTCCTCCGGCTGTTTTAAATGTCTTATTTTCTTACTCTTCTTCCTCTTCTTCTGCTTCTTTTTCAACCACGTCAGCAAATAATCCGTAAACGTATTGCTCAGCATTGAATTCCTGCAGATCATCCATTTTTTCGCCAAGACCTACGTATTTAACCGGGATTTCCAGTTCATTTCTGATTGCAAGAACAATACCGCCCTTTGCAGTTCCGTCAAGCTTGGTAAGAACTATGCCGGAAACATCTGTTGCTTCTTTGAAGGTTTTTGCCTGGATCATCGCATTCTGTCCGGTTGTAGCATCCAGCACAAGCAAGACCTCGTGCGGTGCGCCTGGCACTTCCCTTTCAATGACGCGCTTAACTTTTTCCAATTCTTTCATCAGGTTGACTTTGTTTTGAAGACGCCCTGCTGTATCGCAGATCAAGATATCTGCTTTACGTGATTTTGCAGATTGGACAGCATCAAACATGACAGCAGCCGGATCAGAACCTGCTCCCTGTTTAATTACATCAACACCGACACGTTCACCCCATACTTCTAGCTGTTCAATCGCTCCGGCTCGGAACGTATCGCCTGCAGCAAGCAACACGCTTTTTCCTTCCCTTTTGAACTTATGGGCAAGCTTTCCAATAGTAGTGGTTTTCCCAACACCATTCACACCGACAAAAAGAATCACCGTCAGGCCATCTGGCTGAATATTTAATTCGGCAGAAACTTCTCCAGCATTTTCATAAATTTCCACAAGTTTTTCGGAGATAACCGCTTGTACCTCACGCGGATCCTGGATGTTTTTGCGCTTTACTTCCCGTTTTAGTTCTTCCACCAATTCCATAACAGTATCAAAACCAACATCCGCTTGAATTAGGATCTCTTCCAATTCCTCGAAAAACTCTTCATCTACTTTTCGGTATCTGGAAACAAGGTCATTCACTTTATTTGAAAAGTTATCGCGTGTTTTCGTTAATCCATCTTTAAACTTTTCAGTAACGGTATCGGTTTGTTTGGTGATTTTTTCTTTAAATTTTTTAAAGAAACTCATCTTCTCACTTCCTTACTATGAACTTTAGTATGGATCGTTGTGGAACAGCTTTAAAATGCTGCTCCACTTAAAAATGCTATTGCGGAATCAATTCCTTCGTTTCTTCAAGCCTGACTGAAACAAGCTTGGATACTCCGGATTCCTGCATGGTAACACCATAAAGAACATCTGCTTCTTCCATCGTTCCCTTACGGTGAGTAATAACGATGAATTGGGTTTCTTCACTGTATCTCTTTAAGTACTGGCTGAATCTTTGCACATTCGCTTCATCCAGCGCTGCTTCCACTTCATCAAGGATACAAAATGGAACCGGACGGACCTTCAGGATGGAGAAAAGAAGTGCAATGGCTGTTAGAGCCCTTTCTCCCCCTGATAAAAGGCCAAGGTTCTGCAATTTTTTCCCAGGCGGCTGTGCCACAATTTCCACTCCTGTATTTAACAAATCATCAGGCTGCGTTAATCTTAAATCGGCTCTCCCACCGCCGAACAGGGACTGAAAAACGGACTCGAAATGAAATCGAATTCCCTCGAAGGTATCTTGGAATCTCTTTTTCATTTCTACATCCATTTCATCAATGACCTGGAATAAAGTATCCTTGGCTTCCTGAAGGTCTGTTTTTTGTTCCAGCAGGAATTCATATCGTTCAGAAACTCGCTCATACTCATCGATTGCTCCAAGGTTAACAGCACCTAATTCTTCGATAGCAAGCTTAATGAGCTTAACTTTCTTGCGTGCTCCATCTGCTTCTATTGTTAGCGGGTATTCTTCCTTGGCCGCCTCAAACGAAAGCAGGTATTCTTCCCTTAAATGGTTTAGCCTGTTTTCGAGTTCGACATCAAGGCGGTTTTTCTTAACTTCCTCATCTTTTAGCACCTCTACGATCCCTTTATGCTGGCGTTTCAATTCTTTCGTTTCCAGCTCAAGATCTTCTAAAGCAGTTTGAAGCTTTAAGCGTTCATCACGCCTTGAAGCGATTAATTCCAGAGTTTCGGTTTTTTCTTTTAGTTTTTGCTGTGCAGCTTTCTCCAAATGCTGTTCACCTGATGAACTATTCGTCATTTCAGAAGATAAGAGCTCCCAGTCCTCTTTCACAGTTGTAAGCTTTTCTTCATTGAAGATAAGTTCCCTTGTTATCGCTAAAAGCCTATCCTCTGCATGATTCAGCTGTTCACTTTTTGAAGCAAAGCTGATCTTGAAATCATTTATTACAGATACGAGCGTTTCCTTCGAAGTTTGCTGGGTGTTTTTTCTAAGTGTTAATTCTTTAATTTCCTGGTCCAGATTAGCAATTTGTTTTTGCTGTTCTTCCAATAAAGATGAGAGCTCACTCTTTCTTTTTAGAAGCCTTTCTCTGTCTTCAGAAAACTGTGATTTATCCATATCATAAAGAGACAGCCGCTCATTATTGCTTTTCTCTTCAAATTCAACTTCCAGCAGCTCGCCTTTTATAGCTTGCTCTTTTAAACGAAGCTCTTCACCTTTTTTTCTAAGGCTTTCAATTTTGGTTTCTTGTTTAACAATCTCGCTTTTTTGGAGTTTGACCTGCTTCTCCAGAATAGCTGTTTTGGATTCCATGTCGATAATCCGATCTTTAAGCTCTTCAAGCTCGCCTTTACGGGAAAGAATCGAAGAACTTTTTTGCTTCACCGCTCCTCCTGTCATGGATCCGCCCGGGTTGACCACATCTCCATCAACCGTCACAAGCCTTACTCGATACTGAAGCAGCTTTGCCAGCTCATTGGCACCTTTTAAATCGCCGGCAATCACAACATTGCCCAGCAAATTTTCAATGGCAGGCTGATGCTTGTCTTCAAACTGAATAAGTGAAGCCGCTTTTCCAATAAAAGCTGGGTGTCCTTTTACAGACTGCAATTGAACAGGATTTAATTTTTTCCCTTTCATGACGCTTAATGGGAGGAATGTTGCCCGGCCAAATGAGTTTTTTTTCAAATATTGTATGGCATTTCGTCCATCCTGTTCAGCCTGGACGATGATATGCTGCATGGCTCCGCCAAGCGCTGTTTCAATCGCAGTTTCATACTCTTTAGGGACCTGAATCAATTCGGCTACTGCTCCTTGAATTCCCTGCAGCTTATTGCCCCGTGCCTTCAGGATTTCCTTTACACCCTGGAAAAAACCGGAATAGTCTTCTTCCATTTCCTCCAGTATTTCCTGGCGGGATTTTGCCTGCTGCAAATACTGGTAAGCCTGATACAAGGTTTTTTCCTGCTTTTGGTAATTGTTTTTTAGCGATTCAAGCTTACGGTCCTCATTCCGAATAAAATGCACCTGATCTTCTATTTGCTTCTGCAGGTTTTCAAGGGTGAATTGAATCGAATGTTTTTTCTCTTCAATTATCTTTCGTTCGGCAATGAACTTTTCATTGTCCAATTCTAGCTTAGAGTTGCGCAGTCCTTGCTGGCTCAGCTGCTGATCGATATTTTGCAATTCGTTTCGGGAAGCAGCCTGGCTGTTCAGCACTTCAATATAGTCACTCTTAAGAGATTCAATCTTTTCTTCTGTATTTTCACTGAAGAGCTTTAGTTGTTCCTGCTTCTCTTTTAAGGTCTTCTGAAGCTTCACCGCTTCGGCCTTAATCTCTTCCTTATGAGCTGCCTGCTTTTCCTTTTGCCCTTTTAGATCGGCTATTTTTAAGGAAAGCTCTTCCATATTTCTTTGGAGCTGGTCTTTATTTTGATTCGCGTTTTTCTTTCGTTCTTTCAGTACTTCTTTTCTGCCTTCCAGCTTTTCAAGCTCTTCACTGGCATGAAGAAGTACCTCCTGCAAGTCATTTACAGACTCATCGATGGCAGCGAGATGGTCTTTTAATTCCTCTGTTTTCGCTTCTTTATTCTGAATGATTGACGAAAGTTTCATTTCATCTTCAGAATGCTGTTCAAGTTGCCGAGAAAGCTGCTCCCATTTCGAATAAAGGTCTTCTATCTCATAGACAGTTAGTGAAACCTCTATTTTTTCCAGCTCTTCCTTCTGCTGCAAATAATCCTTTGCCATCGATGCCTGAATTTTCAGAGGTTCAACCTGGCTTTCAAGTTCGTATAGGATATCATTAACACGGTTTAAATTGTCCTGCGTTTCGGAAAGCTTGCTTTCCGCTTTCTTCTTTCTCGTTTTATATTTTAATACGCCTGCTGCTTCTTCGAAAATGGTTCGGCGTTCTTCCGCTTTGCTGTTTAGAATTTCTTCCACTCTGCCCTGGCTAATGATTGAAAAGGCTTCTCTCCCAAGTCCCGAATCCATAAATAAATCTACAATGTCTTTAAGTCTGCAAGTTTGCTTGTTGATTAGATATTCGCTGTCGCCTGATCGGTAAACCCTTCTTGTTACACTCACTTCGCTGTAATCAATCGGCAACCCCTGATCGCCGTTATCAAGTGTCAGTGTAACCTCAGCAAAATTCTGCGCCTTGCGAGAATCGCTGCCGGCAAAAATGACATCCTCCATTTTAGCGCCGCGAAGGGATTTCGCCGATTGCTCACCCAGCACCCAGCGGATGGCGTCTATTATATTGCTTTTGCCGCTTCCATTGGGACCTACGACAGCTGTCACTCCAGGAACAAAATCAACTGTTATTCTTTCAGCAAATGACTTAAATCCTACTACATCAAGCCGTTTTAAAAACAACCTTGCTCCCCCTCTGTCTCCTCCGAGTTTAGATTCTTAGCTGTCAGAGTATTTGATTGTTGTCTAACGGACAGTAGAAACCCGATAAGTTCAACTAACTTTTCGAAGGAAGGACACCTTCGAAAAGAAGTTTCACTTTGCCGCGTTTCAACTGTCCGTAATGCTCAATATCATGAAGCTTGACGGACAGTAGAAACCCGATAAGTTCAACTAACTTTTCGAAGGAAGGACACCTTCGAAAAGAAGTTTCACTTTATATGATTCTTCAATACTTCCAGAGCCATTTGGGCAGCATGCTGTTCCGCTTCTTTCTTTGAACGACCAGTGCCTGTCCCAAGCTCCAAGGCATTCAAGGAAACTGTGGAAACAAATTCACGATTATGAGCGGGTCCTTTTTCCTGAAGTATTTTATATTCAATAGAACCTGCACCATCACGCTGCACCAGCTCCTGCAGCTGGCTCTTAAAATCCATCACATGCGAAAAAGCACCTGAGTCAATCTTAGGGAAAACGACTTTTTCCAAAAAGCCAACAACCCGATCCAGTCCTTTATCCAAATATAAGGCTCCGATAAAAGCTTCAAAAACATCCGCAAGCAATGCCGGCCTGGACCTTCCTCCTGTCAATTCTTCCCCTTTTCCTAGAAGAATAAGCTCACCAAAGGATAGTGCATTTGCAAATGTGACCAGTGATGGCTCACAAACAACAGCAGCCCTCAATTTAGTTAATTCACCTTCACTCATCATTGGATATTTGAGATAAAGGAATTTCGACACCGTCAGTTCAAGGACAGCATCACCCAAAAATTCGAGCCTTTCATTATCCTCGTAGGGCTTTCTCCGATGCTCATTCACATAAGATGAATGGGTAAAAGCTTGTTTTAAGAGTTTTTCATTTTCGAATTGAATTCCAATTTTAGCTTGAAATTCTTGAAATTGCTTTTCAATTGCGCGAAATGATTTTCTTTCTTTGTCTTTATTGTTGCTGCGCATAATGCATCCACCTTGCTAACATAATATATTCTTGTTTTTGTACATTTGTTTAGATCACACTTTAACATTGCCTTCCCTAAGTTTACGTAATAAACCTTAAAAACGCAAAGAAACTCAGGTACTTTTGACCCTTAATTAGAATGAAACGATGTGATGGGTTCATATCCACAGAAGAAAGCCCCGTTATCATAACGGAGCTTTTGCTGAAACATATTTACTGTCCGCAGCCACCCGGCTGCTATCATTAACCTATTGGTACTTTGCAGCTTTTGTGACAGGTAGCAACGGACAATAAACATCCACTGATAAAGTTATTGCAGGAGGGGGATTCCCCTCACTGCAGAGTTGGTTTGCCTAACGATTACTGGCTAGCTTTTATGTAATTTACAGCGTCACCGACTGTTGCGATTTTTTCAGCGTCATCGTCAGAAATTTCCATGTCGAACTCATCTTCTAATTCCATAACTAATTCTACTACATCAAGGGAATCAGCACCAAGGTCATCTTTGAAAGAAGCTTCCAATTTCACTTCAGACTCTTCAACTCCAAGACGGTCTACGATGATCTTTGTTACACGTTCTAATACTTCTGCCATGCTTGTTCACCTCCCCTCAAGTATTATAGATTATTTTAGGGCCTTATTGAAAGGTTTTATTAAACTTTTTGCATTACAAGCCTGTTACAAATTACATAACCATGCCGCCATCTACATGCAGGGTTTGCCCTGTCATATAGCGGCTGTCTTCTGATGCAAGAAAAACGGCAACATTGGCAATATCAGCCGGATCGCCGAAACGTGCCAATGGAATTTGCTTCAGCATTTGATCTCTTACTTCTTCATTGAGCTTATCCGTCATATCTGTTGTGATAAAGCCTGGGGCAATGGCATTAACCGTAATGCCTCGGGATGCAAGCTCCTTCGCTGATGTTTTTGTTAGTCCAATTACACCGGATTTAGCAGCAACATAGTTAGCCTGACCCGGATTTCCACTGACACCAACGATAGAAGAAATATTGATGATTCGGCCGCTGCGCTGTTTCATCATTTGCCTTGTAACTGCTTTTGTACAAAGGAAAACGCCTTTAAGATTTATGTTAATAACATCATCCCATTCTTCTTCCTTCATTCTCATAAGCAAATTATCTTTTGTAATGCCTGCATTATTGACAAGAATATCAAGCTTGCCAAACTTTTCAATTGTTTCCTTAACCATATTAGCCACAGATTCACTGCTGGAAACATCACACTGGACAGCGAATGCATTTCTGCCTAATGCTTTGATTTCGTCAACTACTTCATTTGCTCTGGATTCACTGCCGGAATAATTAACTGCAATGTCTGCACCCTGTTTGGCGAGGCCAAGAGCGATTTCCCTGCCAATGCCCCGGGAAGCACCAGTAACTAATGCCGATTTTCCCTCTAGCTTCATCTCAATTCCTCCTTCAAGGACTCTGTTACTGCCGCGCATGTTTCCTCATCTGAAACCGCATAAGTCTTTAGTGAACGGTCAACTTTTTTAACTAAGCCTGTCAGAACTTTTCCAGGTCCAATTTCAATAAATGTATCCACTCCAAGGTCAGCCATTTTGCGGATAGAATCCTCCCACAGGACAGGAGAATATAATTGCTCGATCAATCTGCTGTTAATTTCCGAAGCAGCTGTCATTTCAGAAGCAGTTACGTTAGCAATAACAGGGATTGCCGCATCCTTAATTTCAATCTCGTCAAGGATTTGTTTAAACTTCGCAGCAGCGGGCTTCATTAGCTCGGAATGGAAAGGTCCGCTGACATCTAAAGGCAGCACGCGCTTTGCCCCAGCTTCTTTTGCCTTTACCGAAGCTTGTTCAACACCTGCTCTTGAACCCGAAATGACGATCTGTCCAGGGCAATTCAAGTTTGCGAGCTGAACCGGATTGCCGCCTGCCGTAATTTCTTCAGTAACCGCTGTAAGCTTGTCCCTATCAAGACCTAAGACTGCTGCCATCGTTCCTTCGCCATTAGGTACAGCTTCTTCCATGAACTCTCCTCGTTTTCGAACAGCATACACACCGTCTTCAAAAGAGATCGCTCCCGCTGCAACAAGCGCTGTATATTCACCAAGACTGTGGCCCGCCACATAGTCAGGTTTAACGCCAGATCTTTTAAAGTAATCCAAAATGGCAATGCTAGCAGTCAGAAGTGCAGGCTGAGCATTTGTTGTTAATGTCAATTTTTCCTGAGGCCCCTCAAAAATAAGTGAAGATAGTGAAAAACCCAGTTTTTGATCAGCATTTTCGAAAAATTGTTTTACTTTTTCATCTTGTTCAGCTAATGCTTTTCCCATCCCTGCTGTCTGCGACCCCTGACCAGGGAACAAAAAGGCTATTTTACCCATCGTATTTCCCTCCACGTTCATTGATTAGATTATTTGATAGCTGTTTTTTCTGCCTCTTTTTCAACCGCTGCCTTAATCGTTTCAGTGACATTATTTTCGATCATATTACGTGTCTGCCTAACTGCACTGAATAACGCTGTTGCATCTGAAGAACCATGCGCCTTAATAACCGGCGCCTTTAATCCGAATAATCCGGCACCGCCGTATTCCGAATAATCCATTTTGGATTTAAGCTGGTATAGATCAGGCTTTAATGCTGCAGCAGCCAGCTTTGTTTTAAAGCTGCTTGTCAAAGCGGTTTTTAGCATTTTAAAAACAGATTGGGCAGTACCCTCAATGGTCTTGAGCACCATATTGCCTGTAAATCCATCTGTAACAACAACATCTGCAGCACCCTCGAGCAAATCGCGCGCTTCCACATTTCCAATGAAGTTGATATCCGCCTGCTTCAGCAGATCAAAGGTGTTTTTAGCCAGTTCATTGCCTTTTTTCTCTTCTGTTCCAATGTTTAAAAGTCCTACTCTCGGATTAGTTACTCCGCGTACCTTTTCGGTATAAATGGATCCCATAATCGCATATTGAAGAAGATGCTCAGGCTTCGCATCTACATTCGCCCCTACATCGAGCAAAAGAAAACCTTCCCCCCCGATCGTTGGAAGCGTAGGTGATAAGGCCGGTCGTTCAATCCCTTCGATCCTTCCTACAACAAAAAGGCCTGCCGCCATAAGGGCACCTGTGTTGCCCGCCGAAATGCATGCATCTGCTTTCCTTTCAGAAACAAGCTGCGCAGCAAGCACCATTGAAGCATTTTTCTTTCTGCGCACAGCCCTTACTGGTTCATCATCCGGCAAAATGACTTCGTCTGTATGTAAAATTCCGATCCGATCATAAGACGTGAGGTATTCGTTTATTTTCAATTCATCCCCTACAAGAGTAATGTGCACATCTTTATACTCTGCAGCAGCTTTCATTGCTCCTCGTACAATTTCCTTTGGCGCATTGTCGCCTCCCATTGCATCTATTGCAATTTTCATGACGATTCATCCTTTAGTGATTATTTTTTTCTGAACATATCGAATTCGCCTTTAAAAACCTGTTCGTTGTTTACAAAGCTATTTACCTCGACAATTGTCCTGCCGCTTTCATTATCGATTGTAAGCACTCTCGCTTTGGCAATTACACGTTCATTTAATTTAACTGGCCTTGTAAACTGAATGCTTGCCTTTGCCGTTAGAGCAAGCTCATCATTTATCACAGCCACTGCAAGTGAATTTGCCTGGGCAAACATGTGGTGTCCGCGGGCAATTTGATTTCTTTTGAAAACATGTTCTCCTTTTACATCAAATATGGAAATAGCCGTTTTATCCAATTCAATATCTATTATTTCACCGATTATTTCTTCTATAGGCAATGATCGGACTTCATTCTCAAATCTTTTCTCAGCCACATGCTTGATCCGTTCACGCAATTCTGGAATAGACAGTTCTAAGCGGTCGAGTCTTATTGTCTGAACACTCACCGAAAATTTCTCAGAAAGCTCTTCATCAGTTACAAAAGGATTTTCTTTTATTGTGTCCGTTAATAATTGCTGGCGTTCTTTTTTATTTCTTTTCATTAAAATTCCACCGTCCGAGATATTAAGACTAGGTACTAATAGTAGTATATAATCAAAAAAAGCAGATTGCAAGACAGAATTTTCCTGGCAATCTGCTTTGGCAAAATTGTTGGTTTAGCTTATGATTGTACTCCGCTGATTTCAGCAGGGGCCACTTGTTTCCTCAGGGAGGAATTGAGATCCTCGGCTTCGACTGTGGGACCTCCCGCAGCCCAATGAATAATCTTTCCCTGAATCAGCACTGCACGAAAAAAATGCGGATGCAATTCGAGGATCAAGTACCCACAGCGAAGATCAACTCAGTGGGTTACTCTATTCCTGTTCCATTAGTCCAGCTTTTCCCCTTCAAGTACTCCTGTTTCTTTTAAGTAATTCCGTAAAGGCATGTACTCATCTGAATGCCAGAATTCATGGGTTTCAACAAGAGCAGCTGCATCGTTTCTTGCCGTTTCGAGAGCACGGTAATCATGGACCATATCAGCGACTTTAAATTCGGGCAGCCCGCTTTGTTTTTTTCCGAAAAAGTCGCCGGGCCCCCTTAGCTCCAAATCCTTTTCACTGAGCGCAAATCCATCATTTGTTTCAGTCATAATTTTCATGCGCTCTTTTCCTACTTCAGATTTAGGATCAGCAAGAAGAATACAATAAGATTGCTTATCTCCTCTTCCCACCCTCCCTCTTAACTGATGGAGCTGTGCGAGACCAAATCTTCCTGCATCATAGATGACCATCATGGTTGCATTTGGGACATTCACACCAACCTCGACAACCGTGGTAGAAACTAGAACTTGTGTTTCGTTTTTACTGAAAGCCTTCATGATCTTATCTTTTTCATCAGGATGAAGCCTGCCATGCATGAGGCCGACGTCATAGCGGCCATGAAAATGATGCATCAGTGTGGCATGGACATCTATGGCGTTTTGGACATCCAGTTTGTCTGACTCCTCAATAAGGGGACAGATCACATATATCTGCTGGCCAGCTGAAAGCTCCTTTTCCATAAAGCCAAGAACCCTATCCAGCATTTCAGGCTTAGCCCAATATGTTTCAATAGATTTTCGTCCAGCAGGCATTTCATCGATGATGGAAACATCCATTTCACCAAAAACAGTGATGGCAAGCGTTCTCGGGATTGGTGTGGCAGTCATAAACAGCACATCTGGATGTTCTCCTTTTTCCCTGAGTATTCGGCGCTGTCCTACACCAAACCGGTGCTGCTCGTCTGTAATGACAAGTCCAAGCTTATTAAATTCAACTTCCTCCTGGATGAGTGCATGAGTTCCTATAAGAATATCAATTTTTCCATCCTTCAGATGCTCAAGGAGTTCTTTCCTCCGTTTTCCTTTTACTGAGCTTGTCAGCAGCTCACAGCGCAAATGAAACGGTTCAAGCATAGCTTTTAAGGATTCCGCATGCTGTTCTGCCAGAATTTCTGTCGGAACCATTAATGCTCCTTGAAAACCTGCTGTTCTGCTGGCAAAAAGCGCTATGGCAGCTACTGCTGTTTTCCCTGATCCCACGTCCCCCTGTAAAAGCCGGTTCATCCGATATGGAGTTTTCATATCAGCCAGGATTTCATTGATTACCCTTTTTTGTGCAGTTGTTAGCGCAAAAGGAAAGGAGTCTATAAATTCCATCAATCTCGGAAGATCATAAGCTTGGATAATTCCTTTTGATTGTTCTCTTTCAATCTTTCGCAGCGCTTGCATTTTTAGTTGAAAATAGAAGAATTCTTCATAAACAAAACGCCGTCTTCCCTGTTTCAATTCATTATCGTCTGCAGGAAAATGAAGGGATCGCATTGCATCTCGTCTATTTAACAGTTTATACTGCATTAAATAATGCTCAGGCAATGTTTCTTCTAGTTCATTGCCGTACTGCGAGAAGGCAAGGTTAATAAAACGCCTAAGCCCTTTGACAGTGATTTTTCCCTTAACGGCATAAACAGGCTCAAAATCTTTTTTATTTGAGGCCGACCCAATCTTCAGTTCATTTGCTGAAATGAGCTGCCTATGCTGATCCCATTTACCTGTAACGGTTACCGTTTCATTCAGTGTCATTTTATTTTTCAAATATGGCTGATTAAACATCACAACTTGAATTAGATATCGATCGACAAGCACCCTGACTGTGAGTCTGGATCGCTTTCTTCCGTAATAGGCCAGAGATGGTTCGCTGTGAACCTTCCCCTCCACAGTTACTCTTTCGTCATGCTTTAATTCAGCGAGATCTTTTAGCCTGTAATCCTCGTACCTATATGGAAAATGCTCAAGTAAATCTTTAACTGTAATAATATTCATTTCGGCCAGTGACTCTGCCGTTTCTTCTCCAATTCCTTTAACAGCCGTAACAGATTGGTTTAAGTTTTGATTCACATTAATTGAGCGGCATGCCAAAATGGGTTGCTTGTTTCAATGGCAAACCGCCACCCCTCCCTGCGCAGTTTCTTAAATAATACAGGCCAAAAACTCATGCTTTCTAACTAGCACATTTTTTAATTGACTTTGCAAATCAGGAATTACCTCTAAGCATTGTTTTCTGCTTGTAAACAGGCAAAAGCGAAGGCAGTGCCCCCGCTTCACATAATGTTATTCGATTGAGAAGATGAAAGAATATAGAGGCTGTTTGCCATCATGGACTTCCACTTCAACATCTTCATGCTTTTCTTCAATATAGCTGATAAGAGCGTCCACTTCACCCTCTGATGCATCTTCACCTTTTAATATGGTCAGGATTTCAGAGTCTTTGTCAATCATCCTATCAAGAAGGTCCTTAGCAGCTTGCACACGATCTTTGTTTTTTACAACAATCTTCCCATTTGCTATGCCCATGAAATCATCTTTTTCAATTTCAAGGCCATCAATGCTTGTATCTCGGACAGCGAATGTAATTTGTCCTGTCTTGACATTTTGAAGAGCATCTGTCATCTCATCCTCATTTTGGACAAGGTCAGCACTTGGGTTAAAAGCAAGGAGAGCAGCCATGCCTTGAGGAACTGTTTTGGAAGGAACAACAACAGCGTCTTCCTCAGACACTTCAGCAGCCTGCTGTGCTGCCATGATAATGTTTTTATTATTTGGCAAAATAATTATTTTTTCTGCGTTCACTTCTTTGATAGCTTTCACGATATCCTCTGTACTTGGATTCATCGTCTGTCCGCCTTCAATCACCGCATGCGCTCCAATGCTGCGAAAAAGATCTGCAATTCCGCTTCCCATTGATACGGTTACAATTCCGTATTCTTGCTTTTCTTTCGGCTTTGTTTCAGCAGCTAATGGCGTCTGTATGTCTTCAATCAAGTTAGTATGCTGCTGGCGCATATTTTCAATTTTCATATTAATTAAACTGCCGTAGCGCTGTCCGTAAGTTAAACAATCCCCTGGCTTCTCGGAGTGAATATGTACTTTTACTAGCTGCTCATCCGCAATAACCAATAGAGAATCCCCATACTGGCTCAGATCCTGGCGGAACTTCTCTTCTGAAAAAGGATTTGAAGACAGCTTTTCACTTTCAAATTTCACCATAAATTCTGTGCAATATCCGAATTCGATATCTTCAGTATTCATGAAACTATGTACATTTTTGTGATGTTCCGCGCTTACCAGGTCATTCATCTTTGGAAGTGTAGCAGGTGTATCTGGAAGTTTCTCACCTTTAAGCACTGCCAGAAATCCCTCATAGACAAATACAAGGCCTTGTCCTCCACTGTCTACTACTCCCACTTCTTTAAGAACAGGAAGTAATTCTGGAGTGCGGTTTAATGAAGCTCTGGCTTCTTTTAACACTTCCTCCATAATAGCAACAATATCATTTTCATTTTTAGCAGCCTGCACAGCCTTCCTGGCAGAATCCTTCGAAACGGTCAGGATTGTTCCCTCAACTGGCTTCATTACTGCTTTGTAAGCAGTTTCGACACCAGCATTCAGTGCATCTGCAAATTCCTTCCCATTAATCGCAGCCTTTTGTTCAATGGATTTGGAAAAGCCGCGGAAAAGCTGAGAAAGGATAACTCCGGAGTTTCCTCGGGCACCCATCAGCAAGCCTTTAGAAAGGGCAGAACCTACCTTTCCGATATGCTCCTGAATATTACTTTTAACCTCCTTTGTACCAGAAGTCATGGACAAATTCATGTTTGTTCCCGTGTCTCCATCCGGAACAGGGAATACATTTAATGCATCTACTAATTTTGCATTAGCAGACAAATGGTTCGCTCCTTGAATAACCATTTCCGCAAAAAGCTTCCCATCTAAAACTTTTATTGACACAAGACTTTCCTCCTCACTACGGGTTCGTTACTCGAACTCCCTGAACATAAATATTAACTGAGTCAGTGCTAAGCCCCACGGTTTTATCAAGGGTATATTTTACTTTCGATTGCACGTTGTGGGCAACCTCTGAAATTTTCGTTCCGTAACTAACAATAATATACATGTCGATATGTACTTCATCTTGTTCCTGGCGGACAATCACGCCGCGGGTGAAATTTTCTTTACGAAGAATATCTGTAAGGCCGTCTTTAATTTGATTTTTTGAGGCCATACCTACAATGCCGTAGCAGTCAACTGCTGCACCGCCTGCGATTGTTGCAATTACGTCATTTGAGATATCAATTTGCCCGAAATTAGTTTTTAGTTCGATGGACATGTTTCGTTCCCCCTTTGGAAATTGCTTTTTAAAAAGCTTCTTCAAACACTCCTGCTTACGGGAGTGCTGGCGTTCCTTTAAACCTGCCGCTAAGGCAAACCTGCTAAGTTCAGCTTGACAGCTATCTTTCTAACTCCAAAGCTTAAAGCATATCTTATGACATTTTACTATATGGTCTGTGAATTTGAAAGTCATACTTCCCCATCTCTATTATAACGCATGTCCCCTGCCCCTATGTCAAGGGAATTTTCTTGAAAGCAAACTATTGCAATCAGAAGGGTTGTGTGATAAATTATTAAAGTATCTTTTAATGTCGAAATCCGAATTGGATTTTTCACATTAATTCAGATGGATGAATCTGATTATTGCAAATGAAAGCATGAAAAATAGTTTCAGCTTTGGTATAGTAAGGAGGGAAACATACATGCCACGCAAATGTGTTGTAACTGGTAAAAAAACAACTTCAGGTAACGCACGTTCTCACGCAATGAACGCTAACAAGCGTACTTGGGGTGCTAACCTTCAAAAGGTACGTATTCTTGTAGACGGCAAGCCTAAACGCGTTTGGGTTTCTGCAAGAGCACTTAAATCAGGTAAAGTAGAACGCGTTTAATCTGCGCAGGGACATCCTTTATTGGATGTCCTTTTTATTTTTTGCAAATTTACTCCCCAAATTCGCAAAAAATAAAAGCACCCCGAGGAGAGGTGCCCAGTTTATCTCTGATAACTGCAGTAATCTGTTTTTAAAATGTATGGGGTTAGCCCTTTTTGAAGGTTCCTAGCATGGCACGCACAATGCCGCCTAAAAATTTCGGAAGTTTAATGGTATAGAATCTCATTACTCGTGTCCCTCCTCACGATCTTACGCATCCATTCTGTTCTTCGATCGTCCTCACTATCTTATTCAATTAATGAAAGATAAGTACTCATGATTACCAAAATGATTAGAAAGCAATTTCAACATAGACAGATGCCCAGCTTCCGCCTTCCGCTTTTGTTAATCCTTGCTTCTTACAACCATTAATATGCCTTCAGTGAAAGAAAAAGTACCATAATCCTCAATAAGTTCATTACTAATACACAGCGTAGACCCGATAGGTACTGTATGATTTTTGAGCGGATACTTGAAATTCTTGAGCGTAAGACCTTTCACTTCCATGGTAACCGGGATAAAAGAAAAATATTTAAAGTCTTTAATTTCCTGTATTGTGTACTCGCCTGACGACTTAACATAAATTATGTTCTTTTTGTCAATAATCTCGATTAATACCGCCATATCCAATAAGACTGGCTTGATCAGAAGCTGAATATTGGCAAATAAATGGTCAAGCCTTCCCCCAGTCGCACCGAACAAACGGATCCTATCTGCATTCTGCTCTAGCGCCCAATTCAATGCAAGCTCCATATCAGTCTCATCTTTTTCCGGCATAAACCTGTTAAGCTCTGTTACTTTTTCTTCAATCAGTGCAAGTTCTTCCGTCGTGACAGAATCAAAGTCACCAAATGCCAAATCCGGCTGGATATCATTTTGAATAAGGGTCAAAACTCCTCTATCTACACCGATCCACATACCATCATTTCGGTAGGGCAAGAGCTCCGGTATAAGATTCGCCGGGCCTCCAGCTAGAATATTAATCTTCATTTATAGTTCACTCCAATTATAAGCCTTTAGCTATAAAATGATGAAAAAGCCAGCTGATGAACAGCTGGCTTTTTCATTATTAACCTTTTAAAGCAGCAATGGCCTCAGTTCTGTCAGATTGATTATAGATTGCTGAACCTGCAACCAATACTGTAGCACCTGCTTCAATACATTGCTTCGAGGTTTCTTTGTTAACGCCGCCGTCCACTTCGATTTCAAGCTCCAGCCCTTTTAATTCGGCCATCTTTTTAACGGCTGCAATTTTTGATAGAACTGAAGGAATAAATTTTTGCCCGCCAAAACCGGGATTAACAGACATCAGCAGAACCATGTCTATATCCTCTATGATATGCACTATTGAACTTACCGGGGTAGCCGGGTTAAGGACCACACCTGCTTTTATTCCAAGAGATTTAATATAATGTACGGTTCTATGCAAATGTCTGCATGCTTCAACATGGACTGTAATATAGTCGGCCCCTGCATTTACAAAGGCCTCGATATAGTCATCCGGATTTTCAATCATCAGGTGGACATCCAAAGGAAGCTTAGTAACTGGGCGAATCGCATCTACAATTAAAGGGCCAATCGTAATATTCGGTACAAAATGGCCATCCATTACATCCACATGGATATAATCGGCTCCTCCGCGCTCTACATCTTTAATCTCTTCTCCCAGTTTAGAAAAGTTCGCTGATAAAATGGAAGGTGCGATTTTAACCATAAATTAATACCTCGGCTTTCTGTCTTTTATTTCCTGTAGAAATGCTTTGTAGTGTTCATATCTATACAAAGGAATTTCACCAGTTTCACTTGCTGCTTTCACAGCGCATTTCGGTTCGGCCATATGCAGGCAGCCTCTGAATTTGCATTCTTCGCTCTTCGCCTGAATTTCGGGAAAACAA
This sequence comes from Cytobacillus sp. NCCP-133, assembly GCF_026011715.1. Classification (GTDB taxonomy): domain Bacteria; phylum Bacillota; class Bacilli; order Bacillales; family Cytobacillaceae; genus Cytobacillus. The sequence goes on from NZ_BRVM01000004.1 coordinate 186,658, forward strand.
AAATTCAGGTCCTCCATTTCAATATCTGTAAATTCAAGGGAACTAAACCCTGGAGTATCGGCAACAAGGCCCTTGCCTACCTCAATAAGCTCAACATGCCTGGTCGTATGCTTTCCCCTGCCCAAATGTGACGAAATATCATTGGTCTTAAGCTCCAAATCCGGCCTTAAAACATTTAGTAGTGAGGATTTTCCAACCCCGGACTGTCCGGCAAATACAGAAATTTCACCTTCCAGATATGGCATTAAATCCTTTACGCCCTCTTCTGTCTCAGAGGAAGCAAGCAGGACATCATATCCCGCTTGCCGGTAATCTGATGCATATTGCTGAATTTTTTTATATTCCTCTTCATTAGTAAGATCGATTTTGGTTATGCAAATGATTGGCTTAATGTGGTTGAATTCAACCAGCACAAGGAACCTGTCCAATAGCGAGCTGCTGAAGCCGGGTTCCACTGCTGAAAACACTAGAATAGCCTGATCTACATTTGCAATCGGAGGACGGATCAATTCGTTTTTCCGGTCCTTCACTTCCAAAATATAGCCTTCAATATTATTTTCAGCTTGGAATACAACCTCATCTCCGACAAGCGGAGTAACCTTATTTTTGCGGAAAACCCCGCGTCCGCGGCATTGGATCGTTTCATCACCGCATAATACATAATAAAACCCGCTTAAGGCTTTTATAATTTTGCCTTCAGGCATAGCAGCCCTCCTTATATATCATTCTTCTGGGTAGGATACATCTTTTTGTTCAATAACCTGGCCATCACGCATGATAGCATAAGCAGCTTTCTGTCCAGGAGCAATCTGTACATCAATCGTTATGACCGTATCTTCATATATGAGCTCAGTATGCACCGGTGATGAATCAGGATTGTTCATATCCTTAATGTATATTTGTACTTCATTTGGTGCCCCTTCTTCAGCAGGTTTATATGGCACACTCAGTTCTAAGTTAACCGTTTTAGGCGGAAGTTCTTCCTTCCCTTTTGAAAGAACCACCGTTACTTTCTGTCCTTTAGCCAGGTTTGTCCCCGGAGCAGGATCCTGGTTGATGACTAGTCCTTCAGGTACTTCATCATGAAACTCTTCATCGCCATATTCTACATTTAGCCCTGACGACTCTTCGTATTCCTGAAGCCCTTTTTCGTTATAGCCGCGCAAATCTTTCAATTGGATTGGAGCCGGCCCTTTGCTGACGGTAAATACAAGCTCGGTTTCCTCTGGCACAACAAGATCTCCTTCTGAAAAATTTTGATCCAGAATCGTTCCTGCCGGCTCACTTTCATTATTTTCTTCTGTTTTTTCTATGTTTTTAAATTTTTTGCCTTCAAGCAACCGGAATACTTCATCATATTGGCGGCCCTCATAATTGGAAAGCTCAAACTTTTCCTTGCCAGAGCTTTCATAAATGTCTATAGTAGTTCCTGCTTTTACGGTTCTTCCCGCTTTCGGGTCCGTTTTAACCACGTGGCCTTCTTCTATTTCAGGATCACTGATTTTGAGGGTCTCATCAACAGGAAAACCTGCAGCAACAAGTTCGGCCACTGCATCTTCTACTTCTTTTCCTGAAACATCAGGAACCTCTACATCCTTCGGTTCAAGCAGGTCTGGAAGGACAGTTATGGTTAGAACAGCTAATGCTATTAATGTTAGGAATACCGAAACCAAAATAATTGGCCATTTCTTTTTTTTCTTTTCCTTCTTCTTTTGTTTTTTCTTCTTTTCTGGATCCGGTTTTGCAATCGGCTGAGTATCAGCTTTTGGGTCTTTTGAATGAACAAGCGTTTCATCCATATTTTGATATGGCTTATCGTTTGTTATGACGGGTATAGCTTTTGTGGCATCATCATCAATCGGAACCATGAATTTTTCTTCATGAAGCCTCTCCGGATCCAGTGCGGTTCTTATATCCTCTTCCATTCCATCCACCGTATCATACCGGTGAAAAGGGTCTTTTGCTGTTGCTTTTAATACAATATTTTCAACACTCTGTGGTATGGATGAGTTCCACCTTTTCAGGGAAGGTGTCTCTGATTGCAGATGTTTAAGCGCAATTGATACGGCGGACTCACCGGAAAACGGCAGCCTGCCAGTCAAAAGCTCAAACATAACGATTCCAAGGGAATAGATATCCGACTTTCTGTTGGCCATTCCTCCACGGGCCTGTTCAGGTGAAAGATAATGAACGGATCCGAGCACAGAATTAGTCTGGGTAATGCTGGTCGCACTAAGAGCCATAGCAATGCCAAAGTCCGTGATTTTAACATTCCCTTGTCTGTCTATTAATATATTATGCGGTTTAATATCCCGGTGGATAATATGGTTCTGATGTGCATGAGAGATAGCCGAAGTCAGCTGTTTCATAATCTCAAGGGCTTCCTCAATTTCCACCGGGCTGTTTTGCTGTATGTATTGCTTTAAAGTTTGGCCATCAACATATTCCATCACAATATAATAAATGGAATCTTCTTCGCCAACGTCATAGATGCTTACAATGTTCGGGTGGGTTAAGCTAGTAGCAGATTGGGCTTCACGATGGAATCGGCGGATAAATTCTTCATCTTCGGCAAAGTCCAGCCGTAGTACTTTAACAGCTACATCGCGGTCCAGGATCATATCATGTGCCAGGTAGACATTAGCCATGCCCCCTCCGCCAATCATATCAAGAATCTTATAGCGCCCGCTTATTCTTCTGCCTTTAATCATATTTTATCACCCGCTCTCACTGCCATCATCAAACTCGACAATTACGAGCGTTATGTTATCTTCGCCGCCATTTTGATTAGCCTTTTCAGTTAGCACCTGGGCTTTCGCTTCCAAGGTTCTGCCGCTCTTTAGAATATCATCCATTTCAGAAACATTGACTTTGTTGGATAGGCCATCAGAGCATAGCAATAACAGGTCGTCTTCTTCGAAGGTGATGGTTTTGATATCCATTTCAACTGATGACTCAGTGCCTAACGCCCTGAGAAGGACATTTTTCCGGGGATGATGCTCGGCATCTTCTTTCGTAATTTGCCCTGAGCGCACAAGTTCGTTCACTAGGGAATGGTCCTCAGTCAGCTGCTGGAAACCTAATTCATTAAGGATATAACAGCGGCTGTCTCCTATATTAGCAACCGTTGAGAATCGGTCCGTACAGATGGCAGCAACTACGGTAGTTCCCATACCTTCACATTCCGCATTTTCTTTTGAATGTTCAAAAAGAATCTTGTTTACCTGTTCAATATGCCGCTTCAGCCATTCTTCGGCTTCTTCTGCAGTCTTGATTTCATCAGTCGTTTCCCAAAATCCTTTTAATCTTGCTATGGTCATTTCACTGGCTACATCACCGGCGCGGTGGCCGCCCATGCCATCTGCGACGATGGCAAGGCGCTGCCCGCTGCTGTTCATGTAGATTCCGCCATTATCTTCATTATGCTGTCTGACTTTTCCACGGTCTGTCATAAAAACAGCTTTCATTCTGTCACCTCGTCTCCTCTTTTCGCTCCTTTGCACGAAGTTGTCCACATGCTGCATCAATATCATGACCGTGCTCGCGGCGAATCGTTACATTAATGCCGTTTTTCTTTAATGTTTTTTCAAATGCGAAGATTTGATCTTTCGGTGTCCTCACATAATCTCTTTCTGGCACATAGTTTACCGGAATCAAGTTTACGTGGCATTTAATATCTTTGATCAGCTCAGCCAGCTCCTCTGCATGCTCAGCCTGGTCATTTACACCGCCGAACAATCCATACTCAAAACTGACGCGCCTTCCTGTATTATTAACATAATACCTGATGGAGTCCATTAAATCAGGCAACTTATAAGCACGGTTGATTGGCATCAGGCGGCTTCTGATTTCTGTATTCGGAGCATGCAGGGAAATGGCAAAATTTATCTGCATGTTTTCATCCGCAAATTTATAAATTTTAGGAATGATTCCGCTTGTTGAGACGGTAATATGGCGCGCACCGATATTTAGGCCCTTGTCATGGTTGATTATTTTTAAGAACGAAAGCATGTGGTCATAGTTGTCAAAAGGCTCGCCAATGCCCATGATGACAACCGAGCTGACTCGTTCATTTGTTTCATCAAGTGCCTGTTGTACTTTTACGACCTGAGCAACGATTTCTCCTGCTTCCAGGTTGCGTTTTAATCCGCCTAAAGTGGAAGCGCAGAAAGTACAGCCAATCCGGCAGCCTACTTGGGTTGTGACACAAACTGAATTACCATATTCATGCCTCATCAACACCGTTTCAATTGAATAGCCGTCGTGAAGCTCAAAAAGGAATTTTATTGTCCCGTCTGCTGATTCCTGCTGAATAATAGTTTTAAGAGTTGTAAGCGAGAAATTCACTGACAATATATCCCTTAAGCTTTTTGACAAATTTGTCATTCCTTCGAAAGAAGTGACTCTTTTCGTATATAGCCAATCAAAAATTTGCTCTGCACGGAAAGCTTTCTCATTATTTTCTTTAAGCCAGTTTTTTAACTCATGCAGCTGTAGAGTATAAATGGATGGTTTTTGTCCGGCTGTTGACTTTTTCTCAGTTGCTGTTTGTTCCATTTATTGCACCTTCTTTCTCAGACAGGAAATGTAAAACCCGTCCGAACCTATATCCTGCGGTAAAATTTGAAGTTCAAACCCGTCTATAAATGGAGCGATTGCCTTTGGCATCCGCTCCCTGACAGAAGTGTCCCCTTCAAAGTCCGCATTTTCCTTTAAAAACGATTGCACAACATGCTCGTTTTCTTCCTTGTCCACTGTACATGTACTATAAACTAGAATACCACCTTTTTTCAGCAAAGGCGAAACGGCAGCCAAAAGATTTCTTTGAACCTTATGGAGGTGGAATAAATCTTCTTCCTTCTTGGTATATTTCATATCCGGCTTTCTTCTCATCACACCGAGGCCGGAACACGGAGCATCCACTAAGATGCGGTCAAAAGATTCTTTTTCATAATGCTCTTGGACTTTTCTGCTGTCAAGTGCATTCGTCTTTATATTAGTCAGTCCCAGTCTCGCAGCATTATCATTAATTAGTTTAACTTTATGCTCGTGAAGATCCAATGAGATTACCTGTCCGGTATTTTGCAGCGTTTCAGCAATGTGTGTTGATTTTCCTCCAGGTGCTGCACAGGCATCCAGCACAGTTTCATTCTGACTTCCGCCAAGTGCATAGGCAACCAGCATGGAACTTTCATCCTGAATGGTAATCAATCCATCTTTAAAAGCCTGGGAATTAGCCAAATTGCCTCTTAAACATTTTATGGCTACCGGGATAAAGGGGCTTGCTTCTACTTCGAAACCTTCTTTTTCGAGAAGAGATAAACATTCCTCCCTGGTTCCTTTTACCACATTAACTCTTGCTGTCTGCAAAGAAGCAGTCAAATTGATTTCACACATTTTCATTGCCTCTTCGAAGCCGAGCTGTCCGACCCATCTTTTTACAAGCCATAATGGATGGCTAGTCTCGATCGAAAGGCGCTCAACCGGATCTCCAATTTGTTCGAGGGAAGGAAGCCCTTGCCTCTGAATATTTCTCAGCACACCGTTAACCATGCCGGAAATCCCCTTATGGCCTCGCCTTTTCGCAATTTCTACTGCCTCAAAAATGGCTGCACGGTCTGGGATCTTATCCAGGTAAACCATCTGATAAAGGGTCAGTCTTAACAGCTGCTTTACCCAGCTTTCAACTTTTTTATTTCCTTTTAAAAAAGGTATCAAATAAAAATCAAGGGTCATCCGCCGTTGAAGCGTGCCATATGTTAATTCTGTAAGCAGGCCTATATCCTTTTGGCTGATTTCATTCTTCTTTATGGCATTATTCAGTAAAAGGTTGCTGTAGGACTGATTTTTCTCAATCGTCTCCAACAAATCTAATGCAGCTTCTCTGACATTTTTATTATCTTGCTTCTTCATTCGCTGTCTCCTAGACGGTCGCCGGCTGTAAGATGGGCGCCTGCCCCTCTTAGAAATTGTTCCGCAGGCATTTTTTTCTTGCCGGAAGGCTGCAGCTCCGTAATTTTAATCGCTGTATCATTTCCGGTTGAAACCACTAAGCCGGTTTCTTGAAGGCTGATGATGGTACCTGGTGCCCCGCTGCCGGATGATTGTACCTTTTCTGAGCTCCAAACCTTCATTACGTTTCCATCAAATGTCGTATATGCAACAGGCCATGGATTTAATCCTCTTATATGGTTGTATATTTCCTCGCCTGTTTTGCCCCAGTCAATCTTTTCCTGTTCACGTTTAATATTATAGGCAAAAGTGGCTTCCTCATCGTTTTGTTTTATAGGGGTCAGTTCCCCATTCAGAAGCTTTGGGAGCGTTTCGGATAGAAGCTCGGAACCTGCAGCGCTAAGCTTATCATGAAGTGTGCCAACAGTATCCTTTTCAGTAATAGAGACTTCTGCCTGTGTTAAAATATCACCGGCATCAAGCTTCTCGGCCATATACATGATTGTAATCCCTGTCTTATCCTTCCCCTGTAAAATGGAATAATGGATCGGTGCCCCGCCGCGAAGCTCTGGAAGAAGCGACGCGTGAACATTGATGCAGCCATATTTTGGGGCTTCCAGAAGTTCTTTTGGCAGAATTTGTCCAAAAGCAGCCGTAACAACCAGGTCAGGCTTGAGCGAAAGAATTTTTTCCAGTTCATCCGGCTGGCGGATTTTCTCAGGTTGAAATACAGGAATACCCTGTTTTTCAGCTTCCACTTTAACAGGTGGAGGGGTAAGAGTTTTCTTTCTCCCCACCGGTCTGTCTGGCTGTGTGACAACTCCAATCACTTCATAGCCGTCCTTTAAAATTTGCTGCAATACTGGTACAGAAAAATCGGGTGTTCCCATAAATACAATCTTTGTCATTCAGCTTCCAGTCCTTCCAACTCATCTTCATTCAAATATTTGGTCACTTTTGATGTAAATAAAACTCCATGCAGATGATCAATTTCATGCAGGATGGCTCTGGCCAAAAAGTCTTCTGCTTCAAGCGTATAGAATTTCCCTTTGCGATCCTGAGCCTTTATTTTTACATAACCAGGCCTTATTACTTCTCCATACAAGCCAGGAAAACTCAAACACCCCTCCGGTCCTGTCTGTTCTCCTTTAGTTTCAAGGACTTCCGGATTTATCAGTTCAATTGTTTCAATTTCATCATCTATATCAACAATGGCGATCTTCTTGGCAAGCCCAATTTGCGGAGCAGCAAGGCCGACACCATCAAATTCAACCATTGTATCATACATATCGTTTAATAATTTGCCCAGCTTCTTATCAAAAACCTGAACGGGTTCGCATTCTTCTTCAAGAATTTCAGCCGGGTAAGTTACTATTTTTTTTACAGCCAAAATATATTTCCTCCATTTTTATCTATTTTCAACCAATTTTCATTTATTCATAACCATGATTAACCCTAAAAAAGCCTTTACATTAATATATACGGATTCAGGTCCATTGAAATGGCAAGGCCACCAGTGGCTATTTCCTGCTGATAATTATCAAGAATTTTCTTAAGTACCTGGCCCAGCTCTGGTTCCCGCTTGTATTTTATCAGACATTGATAGCGATATCTATTATTGATCCGGGGGATTGGTGATGCAACCGGCCCAAGTACAATACTCTCCGCTGACAGCCTTGATTGAATAAACTTTGTTATCTTCTCAGTAACGGAAACAGCCTTCATTAATTCCTCATGGCTGACGGTGACAAGGGAAATGTAATAGAAAGGAGGATATCTATGGATTTTGCGGACCATCATTTCTCTCTCATAAAACTTGTCGTAATTCTGCTCTCCTGCCAGCTCAATACTGTAATGTTCCGGAGTATAGGTCTGTACGATAACCTCACCCTCCAATTCATGTCTCCCTGCGCGACCGCTTACCTGCGTCAAAAGCTGAAAAGTCTTTTCAGAGGAGCGAAAATCCGGAAGGTGGAGCATGGTATCAGCCGAGAGGACCCCTACTAGTGTAATATTAGGAAAATCAAGCCCCTTTGCTATCATTTGAGTGCCTAAAAGAATATCCGCACGGCCTTCCTGAAATTGATCAAGAAGCTTTTCGTGAGCTCCTTTTCTGCTGGTTGTATCAACATCCATCCTAATCACTTTGGCTTCCGGCAATACTTTTGCCACTTCTTCTTCTACCTTTTGTGTCCCAGTTCCGAAATAGCGGATATGCTCACTTTTGCATTCAGGACATATATTTGGAACAAATGATTCATACCCGCAGTAATGGCATTTCATTTGCTGGCTAAACCGATGGTAAGTTAAAGATATATCACAATGCGGGCAAGTAATAACGTAACCGCAATCTCTGCACATAACAAAAGAGGAATGTCCTCTTTTATTAAGGAATAAGACAATTTGCTCATTCTTTTCCAGGCGATCTCTTATCTTATCCAGCAGCAGCCTGGAAAACATCGAACGGTTGCCCTCCCGGAGCTCTTCTCTCATATCAATTATCTCAACGGATGGCAACGCCTGATTGTTCATTCTTTTAGCTAGTGCAAGAAGTTGGTAAACTCCCTTTTGAGCCCTTGCGAATGACTCTAGCGAAGGGGTTGCACTGCCTAGCACCACCTGGCATTTATGTGTTTGTGCTCTTTTGATGGCTACATCCCTTGCATGATATCTTGGGTTTTCCTCCTGCTTATAGCTTGTCTCGTGCTCCTCATCAATAATGATAATTCCAAGATTTTCAAAAGGAGCAAAGACCGCGGACCTGGCACCGACCACCACTTTTACTTCTTTTCTTTGAATCTTTCTCCACTCATCATATTTTTCCCCCGCAGACAGGCCGCTGTGCAAAACAGCTACTTGATCGCCAAATCTTCCTTTAAAGCGTCTGACCATTTGCGGGGTTAAAGAAATTTCAGGAACCAATACGATCGCTTCTTTTCCTTCCTGAAGTACTCTTTGAATGGATTGGAGGTACACCTCTGTTTTCCCGCTTCCTGTCACCCCATAAAGTAAAAAGGTTTCATACCTATGATTTTCGATGGAATGAAGGATAGGAGTAATCGCTTGTCTTTGCTCTTCCGTTAAAGGCAGCGGCTCTGTTCTTTCAAATTCCCGGTTTCCAAAGGGATTTCGGTAAATTTCCACATCTTTTTGGCCAAGCAGCCCTCTTTGGATAAGCCCTTTAATCGTTGAAGTGGTTATTCCAAGCAAAGCAAATAGTTCCTTTTGTTCAATCGGACCATCCTTAATAAGGAAGTATTCAAGAACCTCTTTTTGCTTAGTTGCATTTCCAGGAAGCTTTTCAATATAATCGGCCAGATCATTCCGTTCTGCAGCAAGAAAGACCTGCTTTATTTTTTTCTTTTTCACACGTTCTTTTACTTGATAGACAATCTCAATATTGCCATTGGCTGCCTCTCTCTGCAATTGAGACAGAGCACCATCCTTAACAGCATCATCCCACGTGATTGCATCGGTATTTTGAAAAAGAATGCCAGCTTCTTCTGAAAACATACTGCGGTCTGCTTTATCCGTTAGTACTAACTTCTTTTCATATTTAGCCTTTAAGGCTGCTGGCAGCATTGCCTGATAGGCTGATATTTTATAGCATAATGTTTTTTCTGTCATCCAATCTCCCAGGGTTAAAAGTTCCTGATTGAGCACAGGGTTTAAATCCATCGGTTCAACAATTGATTTTAATTGTTCAAAATCTGAATCTGTTTTTAACCCAATCACAAAACCCTGGATTTTTCTAGGGCCGAACGGAACAACGACACGCATGCCAGGCTGAATAAGGCCAGCCAGACGAGCAGGTATTTTATAATCATATGCACGATCTGTTTGTTTTGCAGGCACATCGACAATGACACTGGCAATATTCATTTTTGTTCATCCTTTAATAATATCGCAGCTTCCTTCAGAATTTTTGCAGCAACGTCTTTTTTTGACATAAGCGGAAGTTCCTCTGAAGTCCCATCCTTTTTAAAAAAGGTAACAATATTTGTGTCGGTCCCAAATCCGGCTCCATCTGAAGTCACATTATTGGCAACGATCATATCGGCATTTTTCTTTTTAAGTTTCCCCTGTGCATATTCATCGACTCGTTCGGTCTCAGCAGCGAATCCGATTAAAATTTGGCCCTTCTTTTTTTGACCCAATTCGAATAGAATATCTTTTGTCCTTTCCAGCTCCAACAATTCGTCTCCCGGCTGCTTTTTCATTTTTTGGGTATGGCTCACTTTTGGCCGGTAATCCGATACTGCAGCAGTCTTGATAACAAGATCAGCATCTTCAAATTCTTTAATTGCAGCCTGGTACATTTCTTCGGCACTTACAACTTTTATCAGTTTAGCGGCAGCAGGAGGTTTAATCGAAACAGGGCCGGAAATAAGCACAACCTCAGCACCTGCAGAAATGGCTTCTTCTGCAATGGCATAGCCCATTTTTCCAGTGGAATGGTTTGTAATGTAACGGACCGGATCTATTTTTTCCCGGGTAGGACCTGCTGTAATGACCACTTTTTTGCCTGCTAAATGCTTCTTGGCTTTACTGAAAAACAGACTGATAGTCTCTGCAATTTTCTCCGGATCTTCGAGTCTGCCCTTTCCAACATACCCACAGGCAAGATAACCTTCAGAAGGCTCAATGAATCTGCAGCCGAAGCTGTATAAAGTTTCAATATTTTTCTGGACTGACGGATGGCTATACATATGCACATTCATGGCAGGAGCAATCCAAATAGGAGCCGTTGCAGCCAGCAGGGCAGTTGTAATCATATTATCAGCAATTCCGTTTGCAAGCTTGCCAATAACATTAGCCGTAGCCGGTGCAACAAGAATCAAATCTGCCCAATCCGGCAGGTCGATATGGGCGATCACCTTTGAATCTTTTTCATCAAATGTATCAGTGTAGACATCATTTCTGGACAATGCCTGAAATGTTAACGGAGTTACAAACTTTGCAGCAGAGTCACTTAATATGACTTTAACTTCCGCTCCCCCCTGGGTTAGCTTGCTCGTTAATGCTGCAGCTTTGTAAACCGCTATTCCTCCTGTAACGCACAGTAATATTTTTTTGCTTGTCAGCATATATTGACCCCACCAATCTAAGCTAAAATAATTCTTCTTTACAATTTATTAAACCAGTACATTTACTTAAATTGCATTTCAATGAAATAAGAAAATCATGATAATTTTATTATGCAAGAAGAACTGTTAATTTTCATCTTTTAAAACCGGAAAGCTCAATTAACATTCATAGAAACAAAAATAACAACCTTTAGTAAGGTTGTTATTCAGCAATTTTACTCATATGATTCCTTGGCCTTTTTATCTCCTAAACGATAATGAAGCTGATCAGCATTAATTTCTTCCAAAGCTTTGCCGACATTTTTATGTGATTTGTAGCTTTCAAGCTGCGGCGCTGCGTGCAATTGCAGCTTTCTCGCACGCTTTGCAGCTACAGAAACAAGTGAATATTTCGAATCGATTTTCGTCATTAAAGAATCAATTGATGGATAAAGCATATTTATTCTACCTCCAGCATTCTGATATATTTTGGCTCTACTCGCTCCCTGCGGCAATGTTCAGCAACGACAATTGATTTTATTCTTTCGCAGGCAAGATCGATTTGATCATTTTCCACGACATAATCATAGAGGTTCATCATTTCGATTTCTTCTTTTGCTACAGTCATTCGATTATTTATAATCTCTTCTGTTTCTGTCCCTCTTGTGACAATACGGTTTTTTAGCTCCGATAAGCTTGGAGGTACAAGGAAAATAAATAATCCATCAGGGAACTTCTCTCGAACCTGGCGGGCACCCTGCACTTCGATTTCAAGGAAGACATCTTTTCCGCGGTCTAGCGTTTCCCTTACATAATCAACCGGAGTACCATAATAGTTGCCGACAAACTCAGCATACTCCAGCAATCTATCCTGCTGGATCAGCTCTTCAAACTCCTGGCGGGTTTTGAAAAAATAATCTATCCCATCCACTTCTCCCTCTCTGGGAGCTCTTGTTGTCATGGAAATAGAGTATTCGAAAGAAGTGTCCGGCTGCGAAAATATTTCTTTTCTTACTGTTCCTTTTCCTACACCTGAGGGGCCGGATAGAACAATCAATAACCCTTTTTCTTTCATTTTTACCATCCTACCCTTCCTCAATAATTTCATCGCGGTCATTTAATCGATGGGCAACAGTTTCCGGCTGCACTGCAGACAAAATGACATGGTCGCTGTCCATAACGATAACAGCCCGGGTGCGTCTCCCATATGTCGCATCAATTAAAGAGCCACGGTCGCGTGCATCCTGAATAATCCTTTTAATTGGGGCGGATTCGGGACTTACTATAGAAATGATCCGGTTGGCAGATACAATATTGCCAAAGCCGATATTAATCAGTTTAATTGACATTGGGTCCTCCAATCATCAGTTATTAATCACAGATTAACGGGCAGTAATCCTCCACTTCAATACTTGGAAAAATCGATTGAGGATAAGTTGGTGGTATTAACTGCCCTTAAAGGCCCGGTTGGTTTATCTACCATCAGCGGAGGATGAAAAAAAAACCACTAATGGAAGATTCACTTTATTTTGACCCCCAGAGCCGCAATCTAAACAACTGCTATTCAATATTTTGAATTTGTTCTTTCATTTTTTCCAATAAACTCTTTATTTCAACCACTTCGGCTGCAATTGCTGCATCATTCGCCTTGGAGCCGATTGTATTGGCTTCCCGATTCATTTCCTGCAAAATAAAGTCAAGTTTCCTTCCAGCAGGCTCTGTGAGCTTAAGCGTTTTTTCAAATTGCCCAAGGTGGCTTTGCAGCCTGGTCAACTCCTCATTTATGTCCGATTTATCCGCAAACACTGCAGCTTCTGTTAAGATTCGCGGTTCATCAACCTGACCCTCAAGGTATTCTTTTACTCGTTTTTCTAGCCTTTCCTGGTAAAGCTGTACAACTTTTGGAGCGAGCTCTCTCAGAATGATTATTCTTTTGCTTAAATGGCCAAGGTGGAGATGGACATCTTTTGCCAATTCAAGCCCTTCAGCTTCCCGCATCTGTGTTAAATGCATGCATGCTTCTTCAGCAGCTGAAAGGACTAGCTTGCGGAGCTCCTCATTGCCTGACTCCTTTTCCTCAATGTTGATCAGTTCCTCCCGAATAACATCCCGGATCGATAAATCATTTTGGATACTGTATTTTGTTTTAATTGCCGTTATGTATTGATAATATTCATCTAAAAGTTTCCAGTCAACATATACTTTCCGGCTGACCGAGCCAGCACCTTCAATTGTAATGTAAACTTCTGCTCTTCCTCTTCTGATATACTGGCCAATCTTCTTCTTTATTTTATCTTCCATTTGCATCAGTTGTCTTGGCATACGCATATGAAACTCGGAAAAACGATGGTTTACTGTCTTAATTTCGACAGTAATGGAAAATTGCCCCGAATCCTTCTTGCTCCTGCCAAAGCCAGTCATACTTACAACCATTTTCTTACACTTCCTTTTGGGATAAGTACAGCTTCCTTTTTCAAACGTTTTTGCCTGCATTGTAAAATACAAAAGTCTATGAAGGCATGTTGACTGTGCAGTCTATAGTTAAAGATTAATTTATATTTTTGCGCAAAAAAGAAAGGTAATAGAGCCTTCTCTACCACCTTTAGGATTATAACACATTTTATTTTGTTTTTCTTGCCAAAAATGTACCGGCCAGCAAAAATGTTGGAATTGCTGAAAGACCTATTATCATCCACCAGTCATGCAATTCAATTGGTACGGTATGGAAAATTGGCTGCAGCGGCGGATAGTAGATTACCACAAGGACTAATGCCAGGGACGAAATAACAGCCCAGACCAAATATTTATTGCCAAAAGGGTTCCTTGAGAATACGGACTTTTCACTTCTGCAATCAAATACATGGATCAGCTGTGCCATGACCAATGTAGCAAAAGCAACTGTTTGCGCGTATGCAAGATGATCAGGATTAGCTTTAAAAGCAAAAATAAATGCCAAAAGCGTTACTAGTCCGATTAAAAACCCCCGAGAGATTACCTTCCTGCCCAGCCCTCTTGAAAATACACCTTCCTTCAGGCTTCTTGGCTTTCGCTTCATTACATTTTCTTCCGGCTGGTCGAGTCCAAGCGCCATGGCAGGCAGCCCATCAGTAACTAGATTCACCCAGAGGATTTGGATTGGTACTAATGGCAGTGGAAGAGCCAGCAGCATGGCGAAAAGCATAACCAAAATCTCTCCCACATTTGAAGCAAGCAAATATCTGATAAATTTACGGATATTTTCGTAAATATTTCTTCCCTCTTTTATAGCTGCTTTAATCGTAGCAAAATTATCGTCAAGCAGCACAAGAGCGGATGCCTCTTTTGCCACATCTGTACCGGTAATGCCCATTGAAATGCCAATGTCCGCAGCTTTAATGGCAGGTGCATCATTGACTCCATCACCTGTCATGGCCACGATATGCCCTCTATTTTGAAGTGCCTTAACAATTTTAAGTTTATGCTCAGGTGAAACCCTTGCAAAAACAGCTACATCCTCAACTACATTTTCCAGATCTTCCACAGTCATCTCGGCAAGGTCTTTTCCCTGAAGAACTTTAGAACCCTTTGTTAATATACCTAACTGCTTCGCAATCGCCTGGGCTGTAATCACATGATCGCCAGTAATCATAACAGTCTTTATGCCGGCTTCCTTGCATTCCTTGACTGCTTCTCTGACTTCTGGCCTAGGAGGATCAATCATTCCCTGGAGGCCAATGAAAGTTAGTCCCTGTTCTGCCTCTTTTTCATCTAATATGACATTCTTTGATGGGATTTCCTTATAGCCGATTGCAATCGTTCTTAAAGCCTGGGAAGCAAGATCTTCAATGGCTCCCTGGATTTCGCCTGACAGCTCCCTTGAAAGGATTTGACGCCTGCCATCCCAAAGAACAGCTTCACTTTTTCCGACTAAAACGTCAGGCGCACCTTTCGTCACTATGAATTGTCTTCCATTATGGTCCTTGACAACAACGCTCATCATTTTGCGGATAGAATCAAACGGAAACTCATTAATAATCCTGAATTGGTTTAACAAACTGCTCCGGTTATACCCTGCTTTCATAGCTGCTACAAGTAATGCTCCTTCAGTCGGGTCCCCATCGATTACAAACTCATTGTTTTTATGCTGTATTTCTGCGTGGTTGCAAAGCATACCGAACATGAGCATCTGCTGGAGCGCCTTATCTCTTTTAGCTTCAATTTGATTATCATTCCTGTAGAATTGGCCTTGCGGCTCATAACCTATTCCATCCACTTTCCACTCTTTGCCGCCGCTCCAGAGATGAGTAACTGTCATTTTGTTTTGTGTCATAGTCCCTGTTTTATCTGAACAGATTACAGAGGCGCACCCAAGTGTTTCAACAGCAGGGAGCTTTCTGACGATTGCGTTTTTCTTTATCATCCTCTGGACACCAAGAGATAGGGCGACCGTAACGATGGCAGGCAGACCCTCAGGTATAGCTGCGACAGCCAATGATACACCAGCAAGGAACATAGTATAGAGCTCCTGCCCCTGGGCAACTCCAGCCACCACCACAAGCACTGTTAATAAAATTGCAGCTGTAATCAGGATTTTCCCGAGCTGTTCCAGTCTTCTCTGCAAAGGTGTTACCATCGTTTCCGCATTTTGAAGCAGATCTGCAATCTGACCCATGGCTGTATTCATGCCTGTACCTACTACAACACCCAATCCATATCCACGGGTAACCATTGTACCCATAAAGGCCATATTTTCCATATCGCCTATTGCGAGATTGGCAGTTTTCAAGGAACCTGTGGTTTTGGCAACAGGCAAAGATTCACCTGTCAAAGCCGATTCCTCTATTTCCAGGCTATTAGATTCTACTATTCTTACATCTGCCCCAATTCTGTCTCCGGTCGAAAATTTTATCAAATCGCCGACCACCACATCTTTTGATGGGATCTTCTTCCACTCCGAATCCCGGAGCGTGATTACTTGAGGGGCTGATAATTCCTTAAGTGCGTGCAGCGATTTTTCTGCTTTTCTTTCTTGAAAAAAGCCTAAACACCCATTTATAACCACAATGGCAATAATGGCGATTGCATCAATATATTCACCAAGCAGCCCTGAAATCAAGGTAGCGGCTAGTAAGACAAGGACCATGAAATCTTTAAATTGACTAAAAAATAAGAGCAAAGCCGACTGCTTTTCTCCTTCTTTCAATTCATTATAGCCATATTGGTTTCGCCGCTTCTTTACATCATCCTCCGTTAAGCCTGCCTTAACATCTGTATTTAAGGCTTGCTCGACCTCTCTTTCATTCATTTCATGGAACTTCATCCGGACATCACACTTCCTCCTTTATGGTTTGAGAAAAGCGGAGAGCGGCTTGGAATGAGAAAAATATCCCTTCAAAAACAAGCGTCTTTCCCATAAACAGCGCTCACTGCTAGACATTAAAGAGAATCCGCCAGACGGCGGACCGTCCTGCTTCTGCTGCAAAAACTCAAGTGAAGCAAAGTTGTCCAATCTCACTCTAAAGAAAGCTTATTCAGCCCCGTCCAAAAAAATGCTATTATTAATAAGAAACACACATGATTCAATTACTCACACCCCCGTATGAAAATATTCATCCGGGGTTTTTGTTTTTT
>NZ_BRVM01000005.1 GCF_026011715.1 Cytobacillus sp. NCCP-133
CAATTGAGCTGGACAACGTATTGGTGAATACTCGGCAGCACTTCTTCATGCATTATCTAGTTTTGAAGGAATGAATTTTCTTCAAACCAAATAGTCTGGTGGCGATCGCGAAAAGGTCACACCCGTTCCCATACCGAACACGGAAGTTAAGCTTCTCAGCGCCGATGGTAGTTAGGGGCTGTCCCCTTGTGAGAGTAGGACGCTGCCGGGCATATGAAAGAGCACCTGAATGGGTGTTCTTTTTGTTATAGTTTGTTTTAAGTAATTTCATCTTATTAAAAAGATGGTTGTGATGAATTAAATAAGGCTATGTATGTACCTATCTTACCTTTTATGGCTGACTTTTTTGAAATATGCACTACTTTTAACATATATGAACCGATTTTTTTCATATTAGGAAACTTAAAACAGCAGCTTATATGCCTCAACCCCGAAGTAAATACCAAAACCAATCAATGAAAAGCCTGACAGGATAGAAATAAAAGCTAGAATCTTTCCTGTTAAAAACCTTCTAAAGCTACTGGCAACTCCGGCCATTGTTAAATCCCAAAGCAGCAGGCCGATAAATATGGCCCCGCTGTATAAGATGACATGGGCTTTATCGTATTCTGCAGCTGTTTTTGCAAGCACAGAACCATAAATCCCTAGCCAGAATAAAATAGTCAATGGGTTGGATAAGGATATGAGAAACCCTGACATAAAAGACTTTATCGAGGATTCACCTTTTCCCCTATAGCTTGAAATAACCTTTCCAGCACTTAGAAGGCTTTTAATACCCGTATATATAAGTACAAAAAAACCAAAGCACCACAAAAAAGCTTTCATAAATGGAATTTCCAGAAAGTTAACTACTCCAAGGTAAACGGCAAGCATGTAAACTGCATCAGCCGTCATGGCGCCAAGGCCGACGAGCCAAGCATGAAAGAAACCATTTTTAATCCCTTTATCGAGCTGTGCTGCATTGATTGGGCCAATTGGTGCTGCCAAAGAAATGCCTAAGAATATATACCCTAGAAAAATGCTCATTTTTACAACTCCTAATTTCAAGCATTGTTTGTACAAATTCTATTCATCTATCAAGGAGTATAGGACAACTTTTAACCTATTTATTAAACCTTGCTGTTTTATTGTTCAGGAGTTTCGGGAATAACAAGAGAGATAAAATTAGATTCAATGTGATTCCGGAGGGAAGTATATGGCGATAAATATATCTGAAAATCAGTTAACACTTGAAATAATTAAATCATTAAAAGATACAAAGAAAGTTAACTTTCAGAAAATTATTACTGAGCTTCAGCCTTATGATATCGCACGAATCTTTGAAGGAATGCCCGTAAAGCACCATCCACGCTTCCTCCTGTTCATGAAACCTGATCAGATAGCGGAATTAATTCAGGAACTTGAGAAGGAAAACCAGGCAAGAGTGCTGTCACTTTTAGGAATTGAAAAGTCCGGTGCAATTCTTGACTTGATGGATAATGCCGATATTGCCGCTTTATTGGAAGGGATGTCGCCTGAAAGGATGGAAGAGCTCCTGTCAGGAATGAAGCTGGAAGAATCCCGAGTTGTCAAGTACATTATGAAATATCCACCTGAAACAGCAGGACGGCTGATGACAAACCGATTTGTCTGGATTCCGCAGCATTATACGGTCAGGGATACTGTAGAAAAAATGAAGTCTTTTGCCGAGTATTCGGAAACCATCAATTACTTATATGTAATTGATGACGACAAAAAATTGGTTGGTGTTGTTTCTTATCGGGATTTAATTCTTGCAAATGAAAATGAAAAAATTCAGGACATCATGTATAGCAGAGTAATTGCTGTATCAGCGGATACTGATCAGGAAGAGGTTGCAAGGCTGATCGAGAGGTACGATTTCCTGGCTATTCCCGTTGTAGAAGAAGATCAGCTGGTGGGGATCGTAACATTCGATGATATTATTGATGTTGTTATTAGTGAAGCAAACGAAGATATTGAGAAACTATCCGCTTCAGGAAGAGCGATTGACTTTGATACAAAGCCCCTCGTTGCTGCTTATAGGAGGCTTCCTTGGCTCATCCTGCTGTTATTCATCGGAATCGTATCCGGCACTATTATAAGTGGTTTTGAAGAAACATTGTCTCAAGCAGTAGCGCTGGCTTTTTTTATGCCCATGATTGCTGGGATGACGGGCAATACAGGAACCCAGTCTTTGGCGGTTGTTGTGCGTGGGCTTATAAACAGAGATTTGGATAAAAAGCTGGTTACTAAATTGGTTTTTCGAGAGTTTAGTGTCGGCATCATCATAGGCCTTACATGCGGAATTCTTATTGCAGTAATTGCGTATGTATGGCAGGGCAGCTTAGCTCTTGGGATGGTTGTAGGAACCTCGTTAATTCTCACACTCATTATAGGGACCCTGGCAGGAACGGTCATTCCATTAATTTTATACAGATTTAACATTGACCCTGCTGTTGCATCCGGACCATTGATAACGACACTGAATGATATTTTATCATTGTTCATTTATTTCGGGCTGGCAACCATTTTTATAACAAAATTGACTTAATTTGTGTTTTAAATAGCATACATAAAAATATTTCCCATGCAAAAAATAAAATGAAAAAATGCAGGGGAGTGTTTAATATGGATGCTAAACGTGTGAACCAAATCCTTTCATCTTCAGCTGATATCGAAGTAAAATATAATGGAGCTTCGGTTTGGATCGATAAGTTAAATGAAGATGGAAGAACAGCTACTGTTCATCTGCGCGGTCCGCTCGAGGAGAGATCTGAAGTGGAAATTGCAGAGCTAAAAGAACTGTAACATTAGAAAGGCCGCCTAAATGGCGGCTTTGTTTAGTATCTCTCCTTTCTGGATTCTTTTTCAGATCGTTCATTTATATATTGATTTTCAGCTGCAGCAAAGTTTACCGATTGCAGGCTGACTTCTTTATCAATGCCATATAGGTCCTTGCTGGGGTCCTCCCTAAAAGTTTGTTCCCTTTCCATATAAATTCGCCTCCTTTGAAAGTTATGTTTCCCGTTAGTATGAACATGGATTGGAAAATCATAATAGGGAAAAATGAGCAAATGCCATTTAGATTATAAGCATATGACTTTACATAGGATACCGGGGTATATTAAGATATTCTTAAAGGAGGCTGATCAAATGGCTTTTGAAAATAATGATGAATTACTGGGTGAGGGCTGCTGTTCGATTGACTCCGATCGTAAAAGTCACCATTCTGAAAAAGTTAAAAAGAATTTAACCACTCGCTTAAATCGAATTGAAGGGCAGATTCGCGGAATCAAAGGTCTAATCGCGAAAGATACTTACTGCGATGATGTCATTACACAGATTTCAGCAACTCAATCTGCCTTAAACAGTGTTGCAAAGCTTTTGCTTGAAGGCCATTTAAAAAGCTGTGTAGTAGAAAGAATCCATGAAGGCGATGATGAAGTGCTGGATGAATTTCTGGTCACTATTCAAAAACTAATGAAAAAATAAGGAGTTGTTCAATATGCAAAATGTTACATTAAAAGTCAGCGGCATGTCTTGCGGTCATTGTGTAAAGGCAGTAGAGGGCAGCGTTGGAAACTTAAACGGTGTAGAAAATGTATCAGTTGATCTAGATAACGGCCAAGTACAAGTGAAATATGATTCTTCAGCGGTTACACTTGAGCAAATCAAGGAAACAATTGATGATCAGGGGTACGATGTCGAATAAATTTACAAGCAGGAACGTGTGATTAAATACACGTTCTCTTTTTTTAAAAAAAATGTAGAATTATATTCAGTTGACATATAGGGTAGATGGGTATAGTATATGAGTAGAAATAATTTACTTCACTTAAAGTAAGGAGTGGTATATATGAGCGATGCAGCATTAAAAGAAGTACAGCTGCCTATCTCAGGCATGACATGTGCAGCTTGTTCTACACGCATTGAGAAAGGGCTCAATAAGCTCAAAGGTGTCCAGGAAGCAAATGTCAATCTTGCACTGGAAAAAGCATCAGTCAAATATAATCCCAATGTAATTACAGTTGAGGCATTTGAAAAGAAAATAGAGGATCTCGGTTATGCCGTTGTTACTGAGAAAGCTGAACTTGATCTTATCGGCATGACATGTGCTGTATGCTCAGGCCGTATTGAAAAAGGGCTGAATAAGCTTCCGGGAATCAAAAATGCTGTAGTAAATCTTGCTCTTGAAACAGCCTCTGTTGAATACAATCCAGAACAAACATCTATCCAGGATATGATTAAGAAAGTGGAGGACTTGGGATATCAGGCGAAAGTTAAACAGGATGAAAATCATGATCGTGCTGATTATCGGGTAAAGGAAATTGAAAAGCAGAAGGGAAAATTTATTTTTTCTTTAATCCTTTCGATTCCATTGTTCTGGTCGATGGTGGGCCATTTTGAATTTACACAGTTTATTTATGTTCCTGAAATGTTTATGAATCCTTGGGTACAGCTTGCACTTGCAACACCTGTTCAATTTTTCATCGGAAGCCAATTTTACGTTGGTGCGTACAAAGCAATTAAAAATAAAAGTGCTAATATGGATGTTTTAGTGGCCCTGGGCACTTCAGCTGCTTATTTTTACAGTTTATATCAGTCGATTTTGTCCATTGGTACAAATGCACATATGGTAGAACTTTATTATGAGACGAGTGCCATCCTAATCACCTTGATCATTTTGGGTAAATTATTTGAAGCTCGTGCGAAAGGCCGCTCTTCAGAGGCAATTAAAAAGCTGATGGGACTCCAGGCTAAAACAGCTACTGTGCTGAGAAACGGGGAAGAGATTGAAGTTCCTCTTGAAGATGTTCAGGCAGGGGATAACATTTATGTTAAGCCGGGCGAAAAGGTTCCTGTAGATGGTGAAATACTGGAAGGGCAATCCGCACTGGATGAGTCCATGCTCACAGGTGAAAGCGTGCCAGTTGATAAAACAGCAGGTGACCTCGTCATTGGATCAACTATAAATAAAAATGGCTTCCTAAAGATTAAAGCAACAAAAGTCGGGAAAGATACAGCATTATCCCAAATCATTAAAGTGGTTGAAGAAGCTCAAGGTTCAAAAGCGCCTATCCAGCGGCTTGCAGACAGAATATCAGGAATTTTTGTGCCTATAGTGGTCTCAATTGCCGTAATTACATTCTTTGTTTGGTATTTATGGGTAAGCCCGGGAGAGTTTGCGGAGGCGCTAGAAAAGCTAATTGCTGTCCTTGTCATTGCATGTCCATGTGCGCTTGGTTTGGCAACGCCAACGTCTATTATGGCAGGGTCAGGACGTGCTGCAGAATATGGCGTTCTTTTCAAAGGCGGAGAGCATTTGGAATTAACACATGAAATCACTACGGTTGTTCTTGATAAAACTGGAACGGTCACACATGGGAAACCGGTTTTAACAGATGTAGTAGTGGAAGGAAACATGGATGAAAATACTTTCCTTCAGCTTGTGGGCTCAGCTGAAAGACAGTCAGAGCATCCTCTGGCAGAAGCCATTGTAAAGGGAATAAAGGAAAAAGGAATCGGCCTATTGAATGCTGAAGATTTCAAAGCAATTCCTGGTTATGGGATTTCGGCAAAAGCAGAGGGAAAAGAGCTGCTAATCGGTACCAGAAGATTAATGCAAAAGTATGACATAAACATTGAGCCAGCAGAAACTAAAATGGTGTCGCTTGAGGATAATGGTAAGACAGCAATGCTTGTCGCGGTTGATGGACAATACATGGGTATCGTAGCTGTAGCTGATACGGTAAAGGAAACATCCAAACAAGCGATCAAGCGTCTAAAGGATTTGGGACTTGAAGTGGTTATGTTTACAGGTGATAACAAAAGGACAGCTCAGGCAATTGCCGGTGAAGTCGCCATAGATGTTGCTATTGCTGAAGTTCTTCCAGAAGGAAAAGCGGACGAAGTTAAGAAGCTGCAAGAACAAGGCAAGAAAGTCGCAATGGTCGGTGATGGCATTAATGATGCTCCTGCACTGGCTGTTGCGGATATTGGTATGGCTATTGGCACAGGTACAGATGTCGCAATGGAAGCAGCAGATATAACCTTAATGAGAGGCGATTTGAATAGTATTGCAGATGCTATTCTAATGAGTAAAAAGACGATTAGGAATATAAGGCAAAACCTATTCTGGGCCTTCGCATACAATACCCTTGGAATTCCTGTGGCAGCTTTAGGATTGCTTGCTCCTTGGCTTGCTGGGGCTGCAATGGCATTCAGCTCAGTATCAGTCGTATTGAATGCTTTGCGCCTGCAAAGAGTAAAATTGAGTGAAAAGAACGGATAAACAAAAACAATAAGGAAGGAGCTGGCTATCAAGAAAAAATGGGCAGGAGCTGCAATAGCATACCTGGTTTTGGTGATGGCGGGGTATACGGTGTATGACACTGTTCTGGCTGAGCCGGAACAAGAACGGTATAATATGGAAATGGAGAACCATGAGAGTAAGAAGGAAACAGAATAACAACAATAAAACTGGTATTCGAAAGGAATGCTGTTCGAATGAAATTAAACCTCAAGCTTTATATGAGGCCAACCTGACAGGATTGCCAGGCAGCGAAGGATTTCCTTTCGCAGAACAATGTAACTTTTACTGAAATCGACCTCACAAAAGACCCCCAAAGGGAACAGGAATTAATGAATGCTACAGGCAGCCGTATTGTTCCTGCCTTTCTGTTTGAAAAGAAGAAATGGTACGGTGGGACTAAGAAAAAGCATCTGATATGGTTTGAAATGAATCAGGATGAAATAAAAAGGAGTATTGCTGATGATCTATTTTAATAAAGCAGAAGGAGGTTAAGCCTCCTTCTGCCTTTTTAGTAGGTCATGTTATCCATTTGATTAAAGTCGCTCGGTTTTGCCCCGTTTGTTCCATGGCAGTTTTCATACATAGCTTTTAGTTCCTGTCCGGAAAGGTTGGGGTGCATTTCCTGCATATGCGGCTTCAGCTTCCCGAAGTTAAAAAGTCCCTCAGGTGATTCGTCCCCAGCTGCTAGTATGGCAGTGCCTGAACCAAGAATAAGGGAAACAGAGAATATTCCGGCAATGAATTTTTCCATTTTGAATCACTCCTTTATGTTCTGGACCCTTATGTTACATCGTAATTGTCGAGAAAATATCGAGGAAGATTGAACTAAATGTGAAATGTTTCCTCCAAAATAATTGTAATCTGATTTTCTGTATGATAGAATTACCTACAATATATTGTGTTATTTAAGTGATTGAAAACTACATATGGATCGTGATTGGCGTCCTTAAAGGACTTAATAGGGAATCCGGTGAAAATCCGGAGCTGTCCCCGCAACTGTAAGAGCAGACGAACAAAGCATGCCACTGTACAAGACGCTTTAAGGCGCTTGTATGGGAAGGGCTTTTAGTAGATTGAAGCACAAGCCAGGAGACCTGCCAAGGCGATCGATAGTTTCTAATCTCCGGGGACTGAGGTGATGAAACGATGGCGTAATGGTGTTTTCTATAGGACTAAGTTATGAAAAACTCATGATTGATTTTGGCACATCGTACTTTATCTGGTGGAGTAAAAATCAACAGTAGAGCTCAGGTAAAATAACTTTTGTTCCTGCTATTATTCTTTCGTTTGATCCGCTCATTTTCCGGGCGGATTTTTATTTTGCCAAGGAGGAAGCAAAATGGTACAAACCATACAAATGAATGCAATATTAGAGGAACTGCGAACGGATTTTCCGAACCTTGACTTCGAATTGCTGCTGGAGAGGATCGAAGAGATGAATCATCTCCAGGAAAACTCAATATATGATCAGCTAATTTTGGAATGTTTATCCTGGATCAGCATGGATGAGCCTGATTGGACCTTTGCGGCCGCACGTTTGCTATTAAAAAAGCTATATAAGGAAGCTGGCAAAAACAGAGAGTGCTGGCCTGAGGATTGCTATGGAAACTTTTATCATTTAATTAAGCGGCTGACGTCTTTGGGAATTTATGAGACCGACTTATTGGAAACTTATTCGAAGGATGAAATCGCAGATTTGGAAAAGGCCATTAGGAAAGAAAACGATTATTTATTTACATATTTGGGGCTAAAAATGCTGACAGACCGCTATCTTGCCAGAGACAGGAAGAAAAATTTGTTTGAGCTGCCGCAAGAACGTTTTATGGTCATTAGCATGGTCTTAATGAAAAAGGAGAGCCAGGAAAAGCGGCTTGAGCTTGTGAAAGAAGCTTATTGGGCGATGAGCGGTTTATACATGACAGTTGCCACGCCTACTTTAGCCAACGCGGGTAAAAATTGGGGGCAGCTTTCAAGCTGTTTTGTCGAAACGGTTGATGATAGTCTTGAGGGCATTTATGACAGCAATACGGATATCGCCTCTCTGTCCAAGAATGGCGGAGGAATTGGTGTCTACCTAGGGAAAATCCGCAGCAGAGGTAGTGAAATTAAAGGTTTTAAAGGCGCATCATCCGGGGTGATCCCATGGATGAAGCAGCTGAATAATACAGCCGTCAGCGTGGACCAGCTTGGCCAAAGGCAGGGAGCAATCAGCGTTTTTCTGGATGTCTGGCATAAAGACATTTTCTCTTTCCTGGATGCGAAGCTAAACAATGGAGATGAAAGGCAGCGCACGCATGATTTATTTACAGGTGTCTGCATTCCGGATCTGTTTATGGAAAAGGTCGAAAGCAGGGGCTATTGGTATCTGTTTGATCCACATGAAGTCCGTTCAGTTATGGGGTTTTCGCTGGAGGATTTTTATGATGAAGGGAATGCAGAAGGTTCATTCCGTCAACAGTATAAAGAATGCATTGACAGTCCGATTCTGTCAAGAGAAAAGGTACCTGCAATCGAGATCATGAAATCCATTATGAGAAGCCAGCTTGAGACAGGTACACCCTTTATGTTTTATCGGGATGAAGTCAATCGGAAAAATGCAAATTCACATTCCGGAATGATTTATTGTACGAACCTTTGTACAGAAATCGTTCAAAACCAAGGTGTGACTAAGAGGGCTGAAGAATATACGAAAGATGGAAGAATTATAATTGAAAAAATCCCCGGGGATTTTGTAGTTTGCAACCTATCATCTATTAATCTGGCGAAAGCTTGTCATCATAATGTGCTTGATAGGCTTATACCAATCCAGGTACGGATGTTGGATAATGTAATTGATATTAATAATATTCCTGTGCATCAGGGACAGATCACCAGCAAAAAATATCGGGCCATTGGGCTGGGAACCTTTGGCTGGCATCATCTGCTCGCGTTAAAAAAGATTCCATGGGAGAGCGAGGAAGCAGTAGACTTTGCAGATAGTCTATATGAAAGCATCGCTTATTTAACGATAACAAGTTCTATGAAACTTTCAAAAGAAAAGGGGAAATATTCAGCGTTTAAAGGCTCTGATTGGGAGAGTGGTGCTTACTTTGAAAAACGGGGCTATTTGGATGCAGAGTCACGCTTCGATTGGACGGCATTGAAAGAAGAAGTTAGGGAATTTGGTATTCGAAATGGCTATCTGCTGGCAGTAGCTCCTAATGCATCTACTGCATTGATTGCAGGAAGCACGCCAAGTATTGATCCGATTTTTAACAAACAGTATTCCGAGGAAAAAAAAGACTATCGGATCCCTGTAACAGCTCCGGATTTAAACAGTGAAACGACTTGGTATTATAAATCAGCCTACCATATTGGACAGGAATGGAGCATTCAGCAGAATGTAAAACGGCAAAAGCATATTGATCAATCCATTTCGTTTAATTTTTATATTCCTAACAATATTAAAGCAATCGATTTATTGAATTTGCACCTTTTGGCCTGGAAGAAGAAATTAAAAACAACTTATTATATTCGCTCAACTTCGTCCGAAATTGAAGACTGCGAATCTTGCTCTAGTTAAGGAGGAACTTATGGTTACGATAAAAAAACGCTTATTAATCAATCAATCAGCTCCGAATAAAGCAACTTCCATTATAAACGGTGAATGCTCCAATATCCTTAACTGGGATGATGTGCGTTATGCATGGGCATATCCGAAATATAAAAAAATGCTAGCGAATTTCTGGACTCCTTTTGAAATCAATATGTCCCAGGATATAAAGCAATTTCCTGAACTTAAAGCTGACGAACAAGAAACGTTTCTGAAAATCATCGGTTTGCTTGCACTTCTGGACAGCATCCAGACAGATTATGCCGGTAAGGTGGCGGATTACTTAACGGATTCAAGCCTCTCAGCACTTATGATTATGCTGGCGCAGCAGGAGGTGATTCATAATCACTCCTATTCCTATGTACTTTCGAGTCTTGTACCAAAACAAAAACAGGATGAAGTGTTTGGATTCTGGCGTACTGAGCCTAATTTAGCAGAAAGAAATGACTTCGTTGTAAATGGATATAGAGATTTTGCAGAGGATCCTAGCCCTGAGAATTTATTGAAATCTACAGTCTTTGATGTCGTTCTCGAAGGTTTATTTTTCTATTCAGGTTTTGCATTTTTTTATCATTTGGCCAGGAATCAAAAAATGGTAGCCACCTCTACAATGATCAATTATATAAATAGGGATGAACAAATTCATGTTGATTTGTTTGTAAAAATATTTAAAGAAATACTTCAGGAATATCCAGGATTGAAGACGAAAGAGCTAGAGGAATTTGTCCTGGATACTTTTAAACGGGCTGCAGAATTGGAAATCGAGTGGGCACGCTATGTGATAGGAGAAAAAACAAAAGGCATCCTGCTGTCTGATGTGGAAGCTTATATCAAGTTTTATGCCAATGTGCGCTGCAATCAGCTGGGCTATGAACGTCCATTTGATGGCTATCGCAAAAATCCGCTCCGCTGGATCGTTGCTTATGAAGAAGTAGACCATGGCAAATCGGATTTCTTCGAACAAAAATCAAGGCAATATACAAAGGTGCAAGTTGATAATGGATTTGATGAATTGTAAGTGTTTACAGAAATAAACATAGTAAAAATAGATCCTGCTTTTTATAGCAGGATCTATTTTTATTTAAGGATAAACAGGTGCTTCAGAAACAAAATCGATTTCAAAGCCGAGATCTTTCAGCATTTGATGGTCAGCAGTGCTTTCCTGGCCGGCAGTGGTCAAGTAATCGCCGACAAAAATGGAATTGGCCGGATACAGACCAAGCGGCTGCAGGCTGCGGAGATTCACTTCCCGTCCGCCGGATATTCTTATTTCCTTTGTTGGATTGATAAAACGCATCAGACAGAGAACCTTTAGGCAATAACGCGGATTCAGCTCATCTGTTCCTTCAAGAGGGGTACCGTCAATCGCATGCAAAAAGTTAACCGGAATTGAATCTGCGTCAAGTGCTTTTAGGCTTTTGGCCATTGCAATGACATCCCCTTTGGTTTCTTTCATGCCGATAATGACACCGGAGCAGGGTGAAATTCCGGCTTTCTTGATTAATTGGACAGTATTTATTCTATCGTGATATGTGTGGGAAGTCGTGATGCTTTCATGATGATTTTCTGAAGTATTGATATTATGATTGTATCGATCCACTCCAGCTTCCTTCAGTTTTTCAGCCTGTTCAGGTTTTAGAAGTCCAAGGCAGGCACAAACCTTCATATTATAGTTTTCCTTTATTTCTTTTACAGCTGAAACAACTTCATCTAGTTCCTTTTTGCTTGGACCTCTACCGCTTGCAACAATGCAATAGGTACCGACATTTAAATGATGTGCTTGTGACGCTCCTTTTATGATAGATTTTCTGTCCATCATTCGATATTTTTCAATAGGTGCGTTCGAAATGCTCGATTGGGAGCAATAACCGCAGTTTTCAGGGCAAAGGCCTGATTTGGTATTAATTATCATATTTAATTTAACTTGATTGCCATAATAATAATGTCGAATTTTAAAGGCACTATGCAATAAATCCAGCAGTTCTTCATCTGGACAATTCAAGATTCCCATTGCCTCCGAATCTGTCAGTTCAGAACCTTCCAGCACGCTTTTTGCTAAATCTCGATAATTCATGTAATCACTCCTAAATTTCTGTTATTATGCTGCCCGATTTATCTTTCTGAATTGGCTTCGTGCAATAACTCTATGTTCAAGCCGGTGGGCCATTAATCCAGCAAAAACGGCTAGAAGAATATCTTTTGGAAGAGGGACGGCCATCCACAGCCATGCCATTTGATAAGTAAATCCTTCAGGTGCTGTAAACCAAAGTTTGTAGGCCAGATACATCCAATTTGTACCGAAAACATAGTTGATTACCATTCCTAGTATAGCTGCAGCAATATAGACAGGAATTGATCTTTTCTTTTCAACAATTTTTCCTGTTACATAGGCTGTAATAATAAAAGATAGGATGAATCCAAAAGTGGGATTTAATAATGAAGCAAAGCCTCCGCCAAATTTAGCGAAAATGGGAGCACCAGCTAGTCCGGCAAAAGCATAAACGCACAATGTAATGGCGCCTAATCGGCTTCCCAGGACTGCGCCTGCCAAAATAGCAAAAAAGGTTTGCAGTGTGATCGGTACACCGCCAATAATCATAAATGGAACAAAGGAAGTGATGTTTGCTCCAACTGCCATAAGGGCAACAAACATGCTTGCCAAAGTTAAATCAATCGTTCTCAAGCCTCTTTTCATATGATTCCTCCTGGTAGAATAATATTTATACAATTTAGAATAATAGGAGTAAACCATAATTGTCAACCTGTTTTTTTTATAGTTAACAAATGTTCAGTTTTGCTTATTTATAATGGAAATTTATTACTTAAATAAAAATAGACGTCCAAACCGAACGGGCCTTATCCCCGGCATTCCTGGTTTTCTTTCATTCTAAAAGGGTAAAGTGATATTGCTCATCACTTGATGGCCTAAGGCAAACTAGAAGCAGGAGGTATAATCATGGGAAAAAATAAAGATAACATCCATAGTGAAGAACAGGAACAGTATTTTAAAGACCGTGCTGATACAGACGAAGCAAGATTCCATGTAGTACCGCATGATGAAGAAGGGTGGGCAGTCAAAAAAGAAGGGCAGGATAATCCTGAATATACTTCTGAATCCAAATCAGATGCTGTAGTTGAAGCCAAGCGTATGGCGGGAGAAGCGAGAACAATGGCTATCCTCCATGCTGAAGATGGGAAAATAGAGGACCTGGTAAATTATGAAGAATATTGATAGATAACTTGCGCTTAGAGCATTGCTATTTGATTAGTAGTGCTCTTTTTTTGTTTAGAAATTGCTACTTATACAATGTATTGCTGAAAATAAGAAAAGCGCACGGCGCCTTGTCCACGAGGGAATGGCTTATAACCCCAAGTCCCTAGGAGCCGCAACTAGACAAGCTTGTGATCTCGAGGGGAGTAGGCTGCTTGCGCTAGACAGTTCTCTAAATTCAAAGGGATATAAATTCTGATATCACAAAAAAATTCCGCTTTCAAAAGAAAGCGGACAAAAAAGAGACCTTGGAACGAGTAAAATCAATAATAAAAAACAATATATAGTGTTGTAGTTGGAATAATAAAACTATATATTGTTATTTATGATTTTAGCATAATAATACTTATAGAGCAAACTGTTATTTTGATCTATTTAAAATATTCTTTTTTTTTAAAGTGAAAAAGAAAAATTTTCAAAAAACTTTCAAAAACATTCACTATATGATTGTTTTTGAATTTTTTTGAAAGAAAATGATTGATTTCTGCAATCGTTTTCAGTATGATGATATCAAGGCAGGAAACAGAAATAAGGGGGTGATGTTTTGTTGACACCAGAGCGCCATAAATTGATTCTGCAGCTTTTAAAAGCGAAAGGTGTAGTGAAAATTCAGGATCTCGTTGACATTACAGAGACATCAGAATCAACGATCAGAAGGGACCTGACTCAGTTAGAGGAAGGAAAACATCTAAAAAGGATTCACGGAGGGGCAGCTAGGCTTCAAGGAAAGCTGGAGGAACCAAGCATGTCTGAAAAATCCTCCAAAAACCTTCAGCAAAAACGCCAAATCGCCCAATATGCCGCAAGCCTTGTTGAAGAAGGAGACTCCATCTATCTGGATGCAGGTTCGACTGTGACAGAAATGATCCCGTATTTGCCTGCAAAAGAAATTGTTGTTGTGACGAATGGCTTAATGCATATCAACGCATTGCTTGAACGAAATATAAAAACATATGTGATTGGCGGGTTTGCAAAGGAGCAGACAAAAGCCATCATCGGCAGAGGAGCGCTGGCAAGCCTAGAGCACTATCGCTTTGACAAGTGTTTTATGGGCGTTAACGGAATCCATCCTCAATTCGGATATACAACACCGGACCAGGATGAGGCAATGATAAAACAAATGGCCATATCGCTATCAAGGGAGGCTTTTGTGCTTTCTGACGATACTAAGTTTTCAGAAATAGCCTTTGCCAAAATAGCCGATTTGCACACAGCAGCAATTATTACTAATGAGCTGGATGAGGAGCAGCAGGAGCCTTATATCAGCAAAACGACAATAAAGGTTGTGACATCATGATACACACATTGACGTTAAATCCATCCGTGGATTACATTGTAGAACTGGATGAAATTATAATTGGCGGCCTTAACCGCATGCAAAGTGATACAAAATTCCCTGGCGGAAAAGGTATAAATGTTTCAAGAGTGCTGAACAGAATGGAAGTTAAAAGCAAAGCGCTTGGGTTTGTCGGCGGTTTTACAGGAAACTATATTGCTGATTATTTAAAAAATGAAAATATAGAGACTGACTTTGTCCCCGTGACGGAGGATACCAGAATAAATGTAAAAGTAAAAGCCGGGAAAGAAACAGAAATCAATGCCAAAGGGCCTGCTATTTCTGAAGAAAATCTCGAAGATCTTAAAAAGAAGGTCTCAAATCTTTCAAATAAGGATTTACTCGTATTAGCAGGCAGTATTCCTGCTACATTGCCAGAAACAACCTATGAGGACCTTGTAAAAGTCTGTTCAGAAAATGGGGCGGCCTTTGTGGTTGATGCCGAGGGAGAGCTGCTGAAAAAGGTGCTTCCTTATAAGCCGTTTTTAATTAAGCCAAATCATCATGAATTAGGAGAAATCTTTAATGCTGAATTTGCTTCAGCTGAAGAAGTTATTCCATACGGCAAAAAACTTGCAGACATGGGCGCACAAAATGTCATTGTTTCATTAGCAGGAAAAGGGGCTGTTTTGATTACTGATGAATCCGCCTATATCGCGAGTGTTCCTAAAGGACAAGTGAGAAGTTCAGTAGGCGCTGGTGACTCGATGGTAGCTGGTTTTCTGGCAGCTTATGAGAAATATAGAGATATAGAAAAAGCTTTTCAATACAGTGTTGCTTCCGGAAGTGCCACCGCATTTTCAATAGGGCTTTGCACGAAGGAAAAAGCAGAGGAATTACTTTCTCAGGTTTCGATTACAAAGGTCAACCTAAAAGGGGAGAATTAGGATGAAAATAACTCAATTGCTGACAAAGGATACAATCCTGCTCTCTATGAGCGGAACTGGAAAAATGGATGCTATAGATGGATTGGTCGACCAGCTTGACAGAGCAGGAAAACTAAATGACCGCTCAAGCTTTAAAGAAGCGATTCTAAAAAGGGAAGAGCAAAGCACAACAGGCATTGGTGATGGAATTGCCATCCCGCATGCAAAAACAGGTGCAGTAAAAGAACCTGCCATTGCGTTTGGAAAATCTGCTGCAGGGGTGGATTATGATTCACTTGATGGGCAGCCAGCACATTTATTCTTTATGATTGCAGCCCCAGAAGGTGCCAATAATACACATTTAGAAGCTTTATCAAGGCTTTCCTCCATTTTGATGAACGAGGAAGCGCGCAAAAAGCTGCAAAATGCTGCGTCAGCAGATGAAGTGGTTGAAATTATTGACAGCTATGATGAAGCAGGAGAAGAGGAAGACCAAAATATGGAGGGCAGCAAACGATTTATTGTTGCTGTAACAGCATGCCCTACAGGTATTGCCCATACTTATATGGCAGCTGATTCGCTAAAAGCAAAAGCAGCTGAGATGGGTGTTGATATTAAAGTTGAAACCAATGGTTCAAGCGGCGCAAAAAATGTTTTGACACCTGAAGAAATTGCAAATGCAACCGCTGTCATTGTTGCTGCTGATACGAAGGTTGAAATGAATCGGTTCAGCGGAAAGCATGTCCTGGAAACGGCTGTGGCAGAGGGCATACGCAAGCCAAAAGAGTTAATAGAAAAAGCACTAAAACAGGATGTTCCAGTATACCAAGGCGGAAGCAAAACGGATTCCTCTGAAGGCAAAAAGGAACAAAAGGCCGGAATCTATAAGCACCTGATGAACGGTGTTTCAAATATGCTTCCATTTGTTGTAGGAGGCGGTATTTTAATAGCAATTTCCTTTATGTTCGGATATAAAGCTGCAGACCCGAACGATCCTTCTTATCATCCTATTGCCGAAGCGCTCATGACAATTGGCGGCGGTAATGCATTTGGGTTAATCGTACCGATTTTGGCAGCATTTATTGCAATGAGCATTGCTGACCGCCCTGGTTTTGCTGCTGGTGCAGTTGGAGGCATGCTGGCAGCTTCCGGCGGTGCAGGCTTTCTTGGCGGCATTATTGCCGGTTTCCTTGCTGGATATGTCGTAGTTGGCTTGAAAAAGGTCTTCGCAGGGTTGCCTGCTTCCCTTGAAGGAATTAAAACCATTTTGCTTTATCCGCTATTTGGAATTGCGATCACTGGATTATTGATGCTTTATGTAGTTAACCAGCCTGTGGGAGCTTTAAATACAGCCATTACGGAGTGGCTCTCAGATCTGGGAACTGGAAATGCTGTGCTTCTTGGAGCCGTCCTTGGATTAATGATGGCGTTTGATATGGGCGGCCCGGTGAATAAGTCGGCCTACGTATTTGGGACTGGATTGCTGGCAAACGGCGTTTACGAACCAATGGCTGCCATAATGGCTGCTGGTATGGTTCCTCCTCTTGCCATAGCACTTGCAACAACATTGTTTAAAAATAAATTCACAAAACAGGAACAAGATGCAGGAAAAGCAAATTACATTATGGGATTCTCATTTATCACTGAGGGGGCAATTCCATTTGCTGCTTCAGACCCATTGCGTGTTATTCCATCGATCATGGCAGGCTCTGCTATAGCGGGTGTCATTTCCATGATAGCTGAAATTGGATTAAGAGCGCCTCATGGCGGAGTATTTGTTGTGCCGCTTGTTGACGGCCCTTGGGCTGTCTATCTTGCTGGGATTATCGCAGGGGCTTTTGTTTCAGCTATCCTGATTGGTTTCCTGAAAAAACCGATAAGTAAATAAAATTATTTCGCCGGTACATTTAGTACCGGTTTTTTCTTATTGCGAAGAAATCAGATAAAAGGATTTTTTGATGGCTTTCCTGAGGGAATAATGATTTTTAAAAGAAGTAAAAACTTTTATTTTTTTCACAGTGTTGATTGGGAAGGTTGTCCTCAAATGATTGAAAAAGGTCAGCTGGAGGAAATGGAGTATTTACTAAATAAAGAAATGAGGCTACTAGATGGTTATGTGAGACGGAAATCCTCAGCAGAATCTAACAGCAGGAATGTAAATAATTGAAAAAAATAGGAAGGAAGACTCAATTTCCGTATAACAGAACACTTGTTCGTCTAAAAAGATAAGGATGTGTTATACTAGAGAGGCAATGGGAGTTTCTCAAGGGTGGTCGGCTAGCCCCATGTGAAAGGGGGTGATGCCTTTGACAGTTTTCGAATCGATCATGATGATGATTTCTTTTTCTAGTCTGATCATTGCTGTCATGACTTTTAACCATAAAAAATAGACCTCCCTTGATCTGATAATTGAGGGAGAGGTCTATGTCTTTGACAGGCCGATCCCCTAAGGGAACGACTATTGCGAATGACCGTGGGTGCGGCAACACCTGCGGTCGTTTTTTCATAATCTTAATTAAAGGATACCATATAAGGCTCAGGAAGTCACGGAGCATTACTCTTATTGTTAATAGTATATGCCTGAATGCCTTTTAAAATTCACTAATGATAAAAAGCACCTCGTGCCATACTATGTTTGCAAGCTCTAAAAAAGGAGGAACTGCCATGACAAAGCGCAATATAAAAACCAAATCAGGATTGCAAAGCACAAAGAAAAGCATAAATGATATGGAATTTTCGAAGGATCTAAATCCTGAAAGCAAGAAGGCTGAGAAGTCACGGCCAAACTGATGTTGGCATAAAAGTATTTGACCAAATGGGGCAGACTAAAACTGTCCCATTTTTTTGTGTGAATGGGACCTGCTAGAAGAAAGTGAAATGGAAAGGACGATTGATGTGCCTGCATTTCTTCATGGGGACACCAAAATTTTTTATGACATTAAAGGGGACGGAGTGCCGATTATCTTTATTCACCCTCCTGCTATGGGAAGGAAAGTATTTTACTATCAAAAAGAATTGTCTAAACATTTTCATGTAATATTCCCTGACTTAAGCGGGAACGGTGATACCAGCGGACCTGAAAAAGAGGTATCTATTCGGGGATATGCCAACGAAATTAAGGCCTTGATGGATCATTTACAAATAGAAAAGGCAGTCGTTTTGGGATATTCCTCAGGAGGAATCGTTGCCCAGGAGTTTGCACTTTCTTATCCTGAAAGGACTTTAAGTGTTATACTTTCTGGTGGTTTTCCAGAAGTATTATCTGAAACGTTTAGGTATGAACATATACTGGGCATGTATTTTGTGAAACACTTTCCAGGCTTTCTCCGCTATGTAATTGCGACAAGCCATACAAACGATAAACAGGTAAGAAACCTAATACTGAGCCATATGAAAAAAGCGAACCATACGATGTGGTTTCAATTTTACGAGAGATCCCTTCATTATTCTTGTACTGACCGCCTAGGGGGCTTAGACATGCCTCTTCTCCTCATATATGGCTCAAGGGATTTTGTTAATCAGCATATCCGGAGCTACAGCCGATATGTCAATTTCCAGTCTGCCATAATCAAAGGGGTTTCGCATCAGGTGCCTACAAAGAAGTGGCAGCTGTTTAATCAGGTTATAACCGGTTTTGTTCAGCAGCAATGTAATTAGCAAAAAAGTCCGTATCGTCAAATATACGATACGGATTTTTTTATGCTTCGTTTTCAGGCTTAATTGCTATAAAAGTTGCTAAGGCTGCAAGAATGGTTAAGCCGCATAAAATATAGAAGAGCGCCTTATCAGAATGCTTCATAAGAATTGCAATGGCAGGAGGTCCGCAAGCAACCCCAATGAATCTCATAGAGCTGTATATTGAAGTAATGGTTCCTCTTTCCTGTTTTTCAATACCTTCTGTAATAAGAGCATCCAATGATGGGAGTGCGACTCCTATCCCAATTCCAGCAAGCAGAAACATGCTGATTAAGAACCACATATTGTTTGAGAAACTTAGGATTGCTGTTGAGGAAGCAACCAGTACTGACCCTAGAAAGATTATCCATTTCATCAGTATTTTGTTTTCCTTGATTTTTTTTCCGGTAACATATGATGAAATGCAAAGCGCTCCGAGAGGTACTGCAAGGAGCAGCCCTTTTTTAACATCCTTAATACCATAGGTTTTTTCCAGGACATCAGATAAATAAAAAAGGATGCCAAAAAGGACAAACATGAGAATCGCACCGATAAAAAAGATTGCATATAGCCATTTCCCATTGCTATTAAAGGTCTCCTTAATATTACTCCTAAACTTTTTCAGTGGCAGCGGTTCCTCACGCTTGTTTGGTGTTTTTACAAGGAAGAAGACCAGCAATATGGAAATGGTGCAAAATACCGGAAATGAAAAAAATGGAAAAAACCAAATAAATCCAGCCAAAAATGCTCCAAGTATTGGGGATAGAACTTTTCCGAAAGTATTGGAAGTTTCTATTAGTCCAAGGGAGCTGCTTACATCATCATCATTTTTAAACATATCTCCGACCAAAGGGATAACAATAGGCGCAGCACCGGCAGCACCGACTCCCTGTAATGCGCGTCCTGCTAATATAATCCAGTATGCGTCCTCCATCTTCCAAGCCGCCCATCCAGAAATCAGGCCCCCAATTCCTGCAATAAGCAGGCTGGGTATGATAACTTTTTTACGACCGATATGGTCCGACAAAAAACCCGCGATTGGAATTAGTATGATGGCTACAATACTGTATACAGTAATAATCATACTTGATTGAAATGCTGAAATATTCAGCTTATTTTCCATTTCCGGCAAAACCGGAATTAACATGGAATTCCCAAGGGTCATAACTAGAGGAATTGAAGAAAGAGAAAGAATGGCCCATTTTTGGTTATGAACATCATCACCGGACTTCTTTTTTGCTTTAGAATTTACAGATTGTAAATTTTCAACATGCTCCATATTTCTTACCATCCTTTTCGTTAATCAAACTAATCTTAATATGGGCTTATTAATGAAAAACTAATAATATAAAGCGCTGACTTTTTATGGGAAAATCAAATCCTGGAAATAAATGTTTCGATTTGCTATTAAGAAAAAGTTAAAATATAAGAAAAGTGAACTGGTGAGGGGAATTAAATGGAGTTAGTCAGGAAATTCATATCGTTAAGTGTAGGAAAGCCAAAAGAACACAAATGGAAAAATAAGCTGGAATTATCAGGAATCAGCAAAGAGAAAATAGAAAATGCATTTTTAACGAAGGAAGGCTTCATAGGGGACGGTGTAGCAAATACGGAATTTCATGGAGGTCCCGACAGGGCTGTCTGCCTATATCCTTATGAGCATTATCAAATGTGGGGGAAAGAATTCAACAAGAGTTTCACTCCGCCATCTTTTGGCGAGAATATTTGTGTAAGCAATATGCTTGAAAAAGAAGTTTTTATTGGTGATATTTTTTCGCTGGGGGAGTCTCTTGTACAAATAACACAGGGAAGAATTCCATGTTCAACAATATCAAAGCATAATGGGGAAGATACTCTATTAGGGAGAATCGTTGTAACAGGATATACCGGTTATTTTTTCAGGGTACTTGAAGAAGGAAGAGTGGCATTTGATTCCGAATTGAAGCTTGTGGAAAGGAAACAGAAAAGGGTTTCGGTTCTCCAGGCGAATTACATACTGTTCCATGGCCGCAAAAATCGGAAAGCTGTGGAGGAATTGCTGGAGGTACAGGAGCTTGCAGGTATTTGGAAAAAAAAGCTTAAAAAAATTTTATAAAAATTTGCAAGAATCCTTGACATTTTTTATTTATCGGAATATTATAATAAGCAATATATCGATCGGCAATGACAAAGAGTAGTAACTGCTGTTGAAGCTAAAGAGAGCTGATGGTTGGTGCAAATCAGTGCGGATGCAGAAGTGAATGGACTTTCGAGCCTCCAAACCGAACCTTTTTTAAAGCTGTAGGCTTTGGCGAACAGTCTCATCGTTACAAGGGACAGATATTTAAGCGGTTATCCGTTTTGATATCTGTTAAAGTGAGCTGAATTTCAGCTAATGAAGGTGGCACCACGGGTTTCTCGTCCTTTTTAAGACGGGAAGCCCTTTTTGTTTTAAAAAACTTTATCACTTTAAATCGTTAAACAAGAGGAGTAGATTGATTTTTATCCGTTCCAGAGAGCCGGGGCAGGTGGAAACCCGGTACGGAAAATCAATCGAATGGACTTGCGAGAGGCTTCTTGAATCCAGTAGGGAAGCACGGATTTCCGCCGTTAAAAGGATAGGGTATCGACTTTATTCTGTACCCGAAAGAGGGAGCAGCTTTATGCTCTAAAAAGAGGTGGCACCACGGTCATGAGATACGTCCTCTATACACACAATTTCTGTGTTGTATAGGGGACTTTTTTATTTTCCACATAAGAACTGGAGGAATTAGAACGTGAAAACGAAAACGAATGAGCCATATATAATCGAACAGCTTGAGGGTGATACTCTAACGCCTATTTTGATTTATCAGAGAATGATCGGGAAAAAGAAGTTCCTTTTCGAAAGCTCGTTAAAGCATGAAAAATCAGGAAGATATTCATTCATTGGCGCAGATCCAGTGATGGAGCTTAAAGGCGAGGGCAGCCTTACAACAGTCATAACAAATGAAAGTAAAAAAGTTTACACAGAAAAACCTCTTGATGTCCTAAAAAAGCTTATGCCGGAAGATAAAAGATCCGGGCTTGAGCGATTTCCATTTTGCGGAGGGGCTGTTGGCTATGCAGGCTATGATGTTATTCGAGAGTACGAAGATATCGGAAATATTCCCAAAGATGAATTAAATGTTCCGGATGTCCACCTGATGTTTTTTGAAGAGGTAGCTGTATTTGATCATCTGGAGCAAAAAGTTTACCTTGTCGCAATGCCTCTTACAGAAAAAACGGATTTATTCCATCTCCGTGAAAAAGTAGCGAAAAGGAAAACAGAAATCCAAAGCGGAAAACGCCAATTGAAATCAACTCAGGCACACCTAACCGCTTTTAAAGCCTCTATTTCAAAAGAAGGCTTTGTTGAAAAAGTTAAAAAAGCGAAAGCATATATCGAAGAAGGCGACATTTTTCAAGTAGTGCTGTCACAGAGGCTGAAAGCTGAAATGACAGGTGATCCTTTCTCCTTCTATCGGAAATTAAGAGTGCAAAACCCTTCACCATATATGTACTATCTTGATTTTGAAGATTATGCTGTAGCGGGGGCTTCACCTGAAAGCCTGATAAAATCAACAGGAGATAAGGTGATTACGAATCCAATTGCAGGTACAAGGCCAAGAGGGAAAACAGAAGAGGAAGATCGCAAACTTGAAAAAAGCCTGACTGAAGATGAAAAGGAGTTGGCTGAACACCGCATGCTTTTGGATCTTGGACGAAATGACCTCGGACGTGTATGCGAGTTCGGTTCAGTCAAAATTGAAAAAAACATGGCAATCGAAAGATATAAGCATGTCATGCACCTCGTTTCAGAAGTTGGAGGCAAGCTTAAACAGCCAAACTCAGCGGTTGATGCATTAATCGCCTGCTTACCTGCCGGAACGGTTTCCGGAGCACCGAAAATCAGGGCGATGGAAATCATCAATGAACTCGAAACAGTGAAAAGAGGGATCTATTCAGGAGCAGTCGGCTATTTTTCCGGCAATGGCAATATGGATTTTGCCCTTGCCATCAGAACCATGATGATAAAAGATGGCAATGCCTACATTCAGGCTGGTGCAGGCATTGTTCATGACTCAGTGCCTGAAAAAGAATATGAAGAAACAATTCATAAACTAAAAGCATTTTTGGAGGTTAAACATGATTCTGCTGATTGATAATTATGATTCCTTTACTTATAACCTGTATCAATATTTAGGAGAGCTTGGAGAAGACATTGAAGTTGTACGCAATGACCGGATTACTGTGGGACAAATAGAAAAATTGAACCCAGAAGCCATTGTCCTCTCCCCTGGTCCAGGCAGGCCGGAGCAAGCAGGTGTCATTGTAGAAGTTATTCGTCATTTCTATCAAAAGCTGCCAATCCTCGGAATTTGCCTTGGCCATCAGGCAATTGGCTATGCTTTTGGAGCCAAAATTGAAAAAGCAAGAAAAATTATGCATGGGAAGATTTCAAAGCTGAAGCATAATGGCTCGGAATTGTTTCAATATATGCCTCAGCCGATCAGCACCATGCGATATCATTCTTTAATCATTCAATCCGGTACCTTGCCGGGCAGTTTTAAAGTTTTAGCCAGGTCAATGGATGACAATGAAATCATGGCCATCAAGCATGAAAAATTTCCGCTATATGGCCTGCAATTCCACCCGGAGTCTGTAGGCACAGATCTCGGCAAGGAAATATTGGAAAATTTTTTACAAACAATCGGGAGGGAATCGAAACATGAAAACAATACTTCAGCGGTTATCTGATAGAGAATCATTAACAGAGGCGGAAATGAAGGAAGCTATGGACAATTTATTCAGAAGTGATGTAACGGACAGTGAAATTGCCGCTTTTATGGTCAGTTTGAAAACGAAAGGGGAAACAGTCGAGGAGATTGCAGGAATTGTTAGGGCGATGCGAGATAAATCCCTTACGTTTAGCAAGAAGATTCCTAATGTTTTGGATAATTGCGGTACTGGTGGAGATGGCTCAAGCAGTTTTAATATTAGCTCCACCTCCGCATTTGTGATTGCGGGAGCGGGAATTCCGGTTGCAAAGCACGGCAATAGAAGTATCTCCAGCAAAACAGGAAGTGCTGATGTCCTAGAGCATTTGGGCATTAATCTAAATCATCCGCCTGAACGTACAGAAGAAATTCTCGGGGAAATCGGAATAGCTTTCCTGTTTGCCCCCCACGTTCACCCGAATATCAAGAGAATCCTGAAGGTACGCAAGGATTTACGGATTCCTACAACATTTAATTTAATTGGACCATTAACCAATCCAGTAGAGCTTGAAAATCAGCTGTTGGGTATATACCGCAGAGACTACACGATGATGTTTGCAGAAGTATTGAAAACTTTGGGCAGAAAAAGGGCCGTCGTGTTGAATGGAGCTGGATATATGGATGAAGCTTCCCTGCAGGGAGAAAATCACCTTGCTATTCTGAATAATGGGGAGATCATTGAAAAAATTCTTCACCCCGAAGAGGTCGGTCTCCCGGTATACAGCAATGATGCGATCAGAGGCGGAGATTCCGGGGAAAATGCAGAAATACTTTTGAATGTTCTTAAAGGAGAAAAAGGGGCAAAGAGAGATACGGTACTGCTCAATGCGGGAATTGGAATCTTTGCTGGCGGCAAAGCTGACACCATCCAAATTGGAATTGACCTGGCTAGGGAAAGCATTGACTCGGGAGCTGCTTTAGATAAGCTCCAGCAATTAATTAAAACAAGCAAAAGCTTACAAAAAGAGGTGATTTAAATGGGGACCATTTTAGATAAGATTTTAGCTGAAAAAAGGAACGATATAAGGAATTTGAAGAAGGAAAATGAAGCTTGGAATTTACATGCAAAATATGAAAAACGATCATTTATCGCTAGGCTTGAGTCTGGACATGAACTTGCTGTCATTGCTGAATTCAAACGGGCTTCACCCTCAAAAGGTGATATAAATATTTTACGGAAACCTGAGGAACAGGCACTGTATTATAAAACCTTTGGTGCTGATGCGATTTCAGTTTTAACTGACAACGCTTTTTTCAAGGGGAGCTTTTCAGACTTAACCATGGTCAGAAATACTGTCGATTTGCCTATTCTTTGCAAGGATTTTATTCTTGATGAAATCCAAATTATGAAAGCAAAGGCAGCAGGTGCGAATCTTATTTTGCTGATTGTTGCTGCTATGGATGCAGGAAGACTGAAAGAACTTTATCACTTTGCTCTGCAACAGGGTCTCGAAGTGCTAATGGAGATCCATGATGAACAAGAATTGGAAATTGCACTGGAAGTCGGAGCAAAAATCATCGGAGTAAATAATCGAAATCTAAAAACCTTTGAAGTGAATTTAGAGGTAACGGAAAAATTAGCGCCGGCCATTAAAAAGGCGGGCAGGTACCTGATCAGCGAAAGCGGAATCAAGACAGGGGAAGATGTACAGCGCGTTATTGCGTCAGGGGCTAACGGTATACTTGTCGGAGAAGCATTTATGACATCAGATAATTTAGAAGGTCTGCTAACGGCCATGAAGCTTCCCTTGGAAGGGGCTGTGAAACAATGAAAGTGAAAATATGCGGAATTAAGGACATCACAACAGCTTTGTCGGCAATTGAAAGCGGAGCCGATGCTTTAGGTTTTGTTTTCGCAGAAAGTAAACGAAAAATAGATCCTGAAACAGCTGGAGAAATTATCAGACA
This sequence comes from Cytobacillus sp. NCCP-133, assembly GCF_026011715.1. GTDB lineage: Bacteria > Bacillota > Bacilli > Bacillales > Cytobacillaceae > Cytobacillus. The sequence goes on from NZ_BRVM01000005.1 coordinate 25,740, forward strand.
GCTTCCCGCAGATATCTTAAAAGTTGGTGTATTTGTAAATGAAACAAAAGAGAAAATAGAGAAAATTGCTGAAGTTTCAGGAATAAATACGATCCAGCTGCATGGGGATGAACCAACTGAATTTTGCAGCAGCTTTTCAATTCCTGTTATTAAAGCTTTGAGTGTCAGCTCAGCAGAAGATTTATTCAGGATGGATGAATACTCTTGTGATTTTTTCCTGCTTGATAGCCCAAAGGGAAAGTATCGTGGCGGAAATGGCATTTCATTCGATTGGAGTGTTCTTGCCGATAGTCAATTTTTAGATAAAAAAATCATCCTCGCTGGAGGGCTGAATCCCGAAAATGTGGCTGAAGGGATTAAAGCGGCTAATCCATATATGGTAGATGTGAGCAGCGGGGTAGAAACTGAAGGAAAAAAAGACCTTGGTAAAATAAAAAGATTTATAGAGAAAGCAAAAAGCACGGAGAAGGAGGAAGTAAAATGACAGCGACTTATACACTGCCCGATGAACGGGGCCACTTTGGAGATTATGGTGGCAGATATGTACCCGAAACCTTAATGCAGGCCATTCTTGAATTGGAAAAGGAATATAAAAAGGCACGGGAAGATGAGATCTTCCAGGCGGAACTTCAAGCTTTATTAAGGGATTATGTCGGCCGCCAAACACCTTTATATTATGCTGATAACCTCACAAAATACGCAGGCGGTGCGAAAATCTATCTTAAGAGGGAAGATTTAAACCATACGGGTGCGCATAAAATCAACAACTCATTGGGCCAGGCCCTTTTAGCGGCTAGAATGGGCAAAAAGAAAATTGTGGCTGAAACAGGTGCAGGGCAGCATGGAGTGGCTACGGCAACGGCTTGTGCTCTTCTGAATCTCGAATGTACCATTTTCATGGGCGAAGAGGATATCCGGAGGCAGCAGCTGAATGTATTCAGAATGGAGCTCTTGGGAGCCAAAGTAGTAGGAGTTAAATCGGGAAGCGCTACTTTAAAAGATGCAGTAAACGAAGCTCTACGCTACTGGGTTACAAACGTGGAGGATACCCATTATATTCTTGGGTCTGTCATGGGTCCGCATCCTTTTCCAATGCTTGTCCGCGATTTCCAAAGTGTGATCGGAAATGAAACGAGGCAGCAGTATCTTGAGAAGGAAGGGAAGCTGCCAGATACCGTAGTGGCGTGCATTGGCGGAGGGAGCAATTCGATGGGAATGTTTTATCCTTTTATAAAAGATGAAAGTGTCCGCCTAATTGGTGTGGAAGCAGCGGGCTTGGGAACGGATACAGACAAACATGCCGCATCATTAACAAAGGGATCTCCAGGTGTTCTTCATGGAGCGCTTATGTATTTGCTGCAGAATGAGCATGGTCAGATTCAGGAAGCTCATTCCATTTCTGCTGGGCTTGATTATCCAGGCGTAGGTCCTGAACATAGCTACTTAAAAGATAGCGGAAGAGCGCAATATGAATCGATAACGGATGATGAAGCGATGGAAGCATTAATGCTATTATGCAAACTTGAAGGCATTATACCTGCACTGGAAAGCTCTCATGCAGTTGCATATGCTTTAAAGCTGGCACCTCAAATGAAAAAAAGCGAGGGACTTGTAATCTGCTTGTCTGGCAGAGGAGACAAAGATGTAGAGACAGTAAGAACTAGATTAGGAGGGGAAGGGAAATGAACCGGATTGAAAAAGTATTCCAAAATCTAAAAGAAAGCAATGAAAAAGCATTTGTACCCTATATTATGGCTGGTGATGGCGGATTGGACACGCTGGCTGAAAAAATTACATTCCTGGAAAATGCGGGGGCAACGGCGATCGAGATTGGAATTCCATTTTCCGATCCGGTCGCCGATGGCCCAGTTATTCAGCAAGCAGGGATTAGGGCTCTGCAATCTGGCACAACACTTAGAGAAGTATTGGCAAAAATAAGGGAAATTCGCCCCATCGTCCACATTCCGCTGATTTTCATGACATATATGAATCCGATAATGGCTTATGGGATTGGGAATTTTATTGCTGATGCTTCAAAATCGGGTGTGGATGGCTTGATTCTGCCGGATCTTCCTGCTGAGGAAGAAGGTATCATAGCGACAATTGCAGAGAGGGCCGGCATTGAGATTGTCCGGCTAGTTACTTTAACAAGTCCGCTAGAACGAATCCAGGAAATTGCTAATAAAGGAAAAGGCTTTTTATATGCAGTGACGGTTAATGGGATTACAGGTGCCAGAAAAGGATTTAATGAAGAGCTAGGCAAGCACTTGCAAAATGTTAAGAATGTCAGCCCAATACCTGTTCTGGCTGGATTCGGCATTTCAGAACCTTCTCATGTTGAAGAAATGATTCAGCACTGTGATGGGGTAATAGTCGGAAGCAAAATCATCGAACTGTTTGAAAGCGGAAAGCTGGATGAAATTGAGACTTTAATAGCTGCATCAAAACCTGAAAGTATTAAACTGTAAAGTGAAAAGCTTTCTCCTTGATGGAGGGAGCTTTTTATTTTAATATCAGAATTTATATCTTATTGAACTTAGATAACGTTCTAGTGTAAGCAGCCTGCCGGACCGCATGCGGAAATCAGTGCCTGGCAACATAGACTTTATTTGAAAGAAGCCCATTTTTAAAAAAATTCACAGGAAAGGTTGACATGCATAGTGAATACATTATAATTACAAGTAATCCGAGTAAATTAATAAGGTTTATAGGAATAGGTGATTTTTTATGTTCATTCAGATAAATGAAGTTAATAAACAGTATAACGATAAAGAAAATCAGCCTGTAGACGTGCTTAAAGAAATTAACCTATCAATTGATAAAGGGCAATTTGTATCAATATTAGGTCCATCTGGATGCGGTAAGTCCACGCTTCTTTCAATTGTTGCAGGACTGACCAAGACAACTTCAGGCCAGATTCTTATCGATGGGAAAACCATAAGCAAACCTGGAAAAGACAGGGGAATGGTTTTCCAGCAGGCAGCCTTATTCCCTTGGTTAACCGTAATGGAAAATGTTACATTTCCTCTGAAAAAAGAGATGAAAAAGAAGGTTGCAGAAACATCCGCACTGAAGTACTTGCAAATGGTTCAGCTAGGAAAATACTTATCTCACTATCCGCATGAACTTTCTGGGGGAATGCAGCAGCGTGTGGCAATTGCAAGAGCCCTGGCGATGAATCCCGAGACCCTTTTAATGGATGAACCATTTGGAGCACTGGATGAGCAGACTCGTTCCCGTTTGCATCTGCAGCTCGAAAATATCTGGATGGAGACAAAGAAAACGATTTTGTTCGTTACTCATAGTATTTCTGAATCTATTAAGCTATCAGACAGGATCATTGTAATGGGAACCAAACCAGGCACCATCCTGCAGGATATCACCGTAGATATACCACGACCGCGGGAAGAGTACAAGAAGGAAATCCTTGAGATTGAAGATCATATCATGAGCTATCTTAAAAAGGAGATCGACAAAGTCGTAAGTGAGGAGCTCGAATATGCAAACAGCCATTAAACGAATGATCTTCTTTGCAGCCATTATTGCTTTTTGGGAATTAGGTTCCCGAATGGAGCTTTGGCATCCGCTTATTTTTCCTTCATTATCGAGTGTTTTCAGTGCATTGGCTGAAGGACTTCAGGATAAAACGCTCATTTATGATTTAATTGCGAGCTTTAAGCGGCTTGCAGTCGGATTAGCCATCAGCCTAGTGATTGGAACTTTAATCGGCATCCTGCTCGGGAAGTCAAAAACAGCTGATGATACACTCGGTGCTGTCATCCTTGCGCTCCAAAGCGTACCTAGCATTGTTTGGCTTCCAATCGCCATTATGTGGTTTGGGTTAAATGAAAAAGCCGTTATCTTCGTAACCATTCTTGGCGGGACATTTGTAATGGCACTGAACATGCGTACAGGAATTAAGAATGTTTCTCCATTATATATAAAGGCAGCACAAACGATGGGGGCAAATGGAATTGATCTTTTCATTAGGGTAATTTTCCCCGCGTCTATCCCGTATGTTGTTACGGGATCACGTCTGGCATGGGCCTTTGCCTGGCGTGCGTTAATGGCCGGAGAACTTTTAAGCACAGGCCCAGGCCTTGGATACACATTAAGATATGCTTCAGATTTCGGAAGAATGGATATCGTAATCGGTGTCATGATTATCATTGGTGCAATCGGCATGATAGTCGATCAATTGATTTTCCAGCGTATTGAAAAATCAGTCATTAAAAAATGGGGACTTGAGTCTTAATTCAGGAGGGTTAAATATGAAAAAGGCATTGGTATGGATTGCATTATTCATTACATTTGCAGGGCTGCTTGCAGGCTGCGGTACATCTGAAAAAAGCAGCGGAGGCGAAGATAAGATTGTCATTGGCTATTTTCCGAATATCAACCATGTTCCAGCGATGATTGCGAAAGACCAAGGATATTTTGAAAAACAGCTTGGCGATGGAAGTAAAGTGGAATACAAGACGTTCGCAGAAGGTGGTTCATTCATGACTGCCCTGAAAACAGGCGACATTGATGCAGGTCTTGTGGGACCTGGTCCAGCGATGAATAACTTCTCAACAGGAGCAGATGTAAAAATCATTGCAGGTGCTTCTACTGGCGGTACCGTTGTCCTTGCCAGAGAGGGAGTTGACATCAACTCTCTTAAGGATTTTGAAGGGAAAACTTTTATTACCCCTGGTGTGGGCTGCACACATGACGTTCAATATGAAACATATTTAGAAGAAGCAGGCGTAACTTCTGCACGCATTGGCGGTACGATGAAGCACTTAACAGGCAATCCTGCGCAGTATGCAAGCATGCTAAAGACTGGAAAAGTTGATATTGCAGTTGCACCAGAACCATGGGCTGCAGTTATTGAACAGGAAACAAATGCTGAAGTTGTAATTGGCTGGGATGAAGTATCGTTCGGTGAAACGCTCCCGGCATCAGTGCTTGTAGCAACGGGCGATGCTGTGAAAAATAGTCCGGAAAAAGTTCAAAAAATTGTTGATGCCCATAAGGATGCAGTGAAATTCATCGAAGAAAACCCGGAAGAAGCAAAAGCGATCACCATTAAAGATATTAAGGAAGTAACCGGCCAAGAGCTTGAGAAAGAAGTAGTAGACCGGGCGTGGGATAGAATCGGATTCACATATGATGTTGATTCTGAAACAATCCAGGCATTTGCGGATTCCTCCTACACTTTAAAATTCCTAAAGGATAAACCTGAATTCAGCGAGCTTATTGCGAAGAACTTTATACAGTAAGATATTTTGACCGGAGCCTGGTTGGGTTCCGGTTTTATGTTTGTTAGCTGGGAAATGGTTCTTTCGGAGGTGGAGGAGCGAGCCGCGGCTGTAGAGCACTATAATAAAAGCATGGGAATTTTATTATCCCCACGCTTTTTTGTTTATTTTATTCCTGTTACACAAACAGTTAATACTGGCCGAGCCGTTTTGTAAGAAACAGAAATGGAATGGAATCCGGCTGCTTCCATATCTGCTTTAATGACCTGCCCGAGATTTTTGCTGATGGTATCATTTGCTCCCTTTTCCCGCGGTTGAACAGTTATTACAATTCTGCCGTTGTTATCAAGCATTCCATATAAATACTGAAGCGATTCCCTCGGTTTGGTCCAGAGAGGGTAGTTATTGACGGAAAAGATTTTATTATATTTTTTTTCAGGGAAGAAATCAAAAATATCTTTCACGAATAATCTGACTTTCCCTTGCTGGATGCAATCGCCGTTCAACTTTGCGGCTGCAGTTCTCATATCTTCAGAAACGTCCACTCCATCAGCTTCAACTTGGCGGTAATTGTCCATGATGTACCGGATGCTGTATCCTGGACCGAATCCAACTTCTAAAATAGTGTCTCTGCGTTTGATTTTCAGTTTACCTACAGTCCATCTATTGATCTTACGGTTCTTAAAATACATGATTTTTCCCGCTAGCTTTCCTAGTATTCCTTCAGGCTTTTCAAATTGTTTTGCAAATATATCTAACATGTCTCTCACCTCGTTGCATAATACTAATATTTAGTCATTTTTGCCGGCTTTTAAACCTCTTTTTGAAAAGTAGGTTTGCGGATAAATTTTTTATGAACAGGAGAAGGTACTAATATGAAAAAGGATTGGAGGAAGTCCGGTGATTTATGGTGAGGAACAATACCGCAATGATTTAAACCGATATATTAGCAGCATAGATGAGCAGCTTCATTCACTTTCCAAAACGCTTGAGGACTTCAACTGCTGTATTTTATCCGACTTTGAAAAATTGCAAAAAATGGTAACTGAAGCGCAAAATATTGCTTCAACCTATTATTTGCAGTCTTATTTATCTCCCTATACAAAGGTATATTCAAGCTTATCGCTGGCTGCACAGCATTTGTCCGAAAAAAGGCATGGAGGCCTCGTTGTCGTAGAAAGAAGGCAGCCGCTTGAAGACTATTTGCATAATGGAACGCCAATCGGTGCCAAAGTCAGCCATACCTTGCTGGAAACTATCTTTTATCCAGGAAACCCTCTCCATGATGGCGGAACTCTTATAAAAGAAGATATGATTATCTCAGCAGGCAATATATTGCCTCTTGCAAGGAAAAGCATAGAAGGGAAAAAGCTTGGAACCAGGCATAGAGCAGCATTGGGAATCACAGAAAAATCGGACGCAGTTGTCATTGTAGTATCTGAGGAAACAGGCCGAATTTCATTTGCGGTTGAAGGGCAGCTGTATACAGTGAGAACTTAAAAATCCCCCACGAACGGGGGATTTCATTTTTTAATTTATTTTTTATTAACTTGTCTTCCGCTCTTCTTCTGGCTTTGTGATTTATTATTGCCAATCTGAAATTCGCTTCCTAGTTCAATATCATTCCTTTTATCCTGTTTTTCAATCTGTTCTCTTGTTTGGTTAGAATTTTGTCTGCCTTGTTTTGTCATATAAGTTCCTCCTTAAATAAAGTACACAACAGTTTTAATATGCTCCAGTCTGTAAAATAGATTTATGTTATTACAAAATTGTAAAACGATAAAAATTTAACTTGCATGAAATCAATTTTTGAATTATCGTTATGGTATTTCAAACCTAAAACTAAAATGAAATCGGTGAGGCAAATGAAATGGATTAAGGAGAAAATTAATTCCTTAACACCAACACAGCTAATCGTATCCTTTTATATTGTTGCAGTTACAGTATCTGTTATTTTATTAAGTTTGCCCGTTGCGCATAAACCGGGCACACCGTGGTCCTTTACAGATGCGCTCTTTACTGCAGTCAGTGCTATAAGCGTAACCGGGTTATCAGTTGTATCAACTGTCGATACATTTAGTACAACAGGCATTTTCTTTTTGATGTTTATCCTCCAATTTGGGGGAATTGGGATTATGACACTGGGTACTTTCTTATGGCTTGTCGCCAGAAAAAGAATCGGCCTTAAGGAAAGGCGCCTGATCATGATTGACCAGAACCAGACAACCTTTGCCGGACTTGTTGTCCTTGTAAAGCACATTTTGCTTTTAATCCTTACCATTGAATTGATAGGTGCTATCATTCTGGGGTTTTACTTCTTGAACTATTACCCAACTTGGCAGGAAGCTTTTCTGCAAGGTGCCTTTGCGTCAGTTAGTGCGACAACCAATGCAGGCTTTGATATAACCGGCTCTTCACTAGTTCCGTTTGCCAATGACTATTATGTGCAATTGATTAATATCTTATTGCTGACACTTGGTGCGATTGGGTTTCCTGTGCTAATTGAAGTTAAGGATTTCTTGTTTAAAAGAGAGCCGTTTTTCCGTTTTACACTTTATACAAAGTTAACGACACTTACATTTTTCTTTTTAATGGGTCTTGGCACGATCTTAATCCTTTTATTGGAGTTTAACCGCTTTTTTATGGGCAAAGAATGGCATGAGGCTTTTTTCTATGCATTTTTCCAGTCTTCTACAACGCGTAATGGCGGTTTGGCTACAATGGATGTTTCGCTGTTTTCAGAGCCCACTTTACTGGTGATCAGCTTTCTAATGTTTATCGGCGCTTCACCAAGCTCCGTTGGCGGGGGAGTCAGGACCACTACCTTTGCTTTGAATATGCTTAAAATTTATCATTTTGCAAAGGGGAAGAAGACAATTAAAATTTTCAAAAGGGAGATACATGAAGAGGACGTAAATAAATCTGTTGTTGTAACAATGATGGCAGTAGGCCTGTGTTTTGCTGCAGTTATTCTCTTATCCATCTCTGAAAAATTTTCGCTTATGGAAATCATCTTTGAAGTTTGTTCTGCCTTTGGCACCACAGGGTTGTCGATGGGAATTACACCGGAATTAAGTACTTTCGGAAAGTATGTTATTATCGCTCTGATGTTTATTGGGAGAATCGGAATTCTGTCGTTCTTGTTTATTATTAATAAGAATGAACAATACGACGATAAGTATCATTATCCAAAAGAAAGGATTATCGTTGGTTAAAGAGAAAGGTGATGAATATGTGCGGGCGATTTACCCTGACTGAAACAATTAATAACCTGCAGAGGGTGTTTGAATTTGAATATTTTGGAGGGGAAATTGTACCAAGATATAATATTGCACCGAGCCAGAATATATTGACAGTTATGAACAACGGCAAACAGCGTATTGGCAGGCAGATGAAGTGGGGGCTAGTCCCTTTTTGGGCCAAGGATGAAAAAATTGGCTATAAAATGATCAATGCCAGAGCAGAAGGCATTGATTCCAAACCTAGTTTTAAAACACCTTTTAAAAGAAAGAGGTGCCTAATCCTGGCTGACGGTTTTTATGAATGGAAGAAGACAGAAGAAGGGAAGCAGCCTTACAGATTTATACTGAAGAATGAAAAGCCATTTGCCTTTGCAGGCGTATGGGATACTTGGAATAATGGTGATCATTCTTTAATGAGCTGCACGATTATAACAACTGAGCCTAACGAAGTTACAGAGGAAGTCCATGATCGGATGCCGGTTATACTAAATGAAGGTGATTATAATGATTGGCTTAACCCCAATTTCACGGATGTCGAATACCTGAAATCATTGCTCGTACCATTTTCTGCTGATAAAATGGATATGTATCCAGTCTCAATCAAGGTCAACTCTCCCAAAAACGAGTTGGCTGAATTAATCTCTCCGCTTAATAGTTTTTAAAGGAAAAGTACGTCCCAAGCGTCCTTTTTCTTATCCTCTGTTCACAAACATCGGTAAATCTGTGTGTCCCATTTCACGGACATAAACAAATAGATTCCCTTTATGATGAATTTCATGATCCATGGCAATCTGAAGAAGCTGGCTTCCTGTAAGCTCCATTCCGAATATCCGGATCATATCAATCCTATTTTCCAATTCTTCATTTGTCAGGAAAGAAATCAGTTCTTTAGTCTTATCTGTGTAAATAGCTGCAGCCTCCGAAAGATTCTGCGGAATATATTCAGCCTTTTCTCCAAATACAGCTGCGTTGCCGTCTTTTACTGTCTTTGCAAACATATAAAAAGAAGTAAGCATATGTGTAACAAGCTTGCCTACAGGCATACTTGTTTCAGTAGGTTTGTAATCAAAGTTTTTCCTTTCAATTTTACTGATAAGGTCGTTGGTTACGCTTCGGTGCGATAAAAAATAATTTAAGAACTTTTGTGTTCTTTCCATTATAATCCCTCCTAAAATGAATACTTCGTTTACTCTTTTCCATATCATTCCCGGAAAATCCTGCCACAGTTTTTTTCTATGTGAAATTTTTCTCTTTGCCAAGTCAAGTCTTAAGAATAATTTTATTCAGCACATTATTTGGCAGGAAATTTACAATGTCTGTGGAATAAATTAACAAGGATATTAATTAAAAGAATCTCTGCAAAAACAGACACAGCGTTCAAAAAAGGGGGGAGATTCAAACATGGGAAAAAAGAAAAAGAAAAGCCATTTGCCATTTAGGGTGAATTTATTATTTTTTACAGTTTTTATTCTTTTTTCATTGCTTATTTTAAGGCTTGGGGTCGTTCAAATCGTCAATGGAGAGACATATAAAAAGGAGGTTGAACGAACGGAGGACGTTATCATCGCCAATCCAGTTCCAAGGGGGAGAATGCTGGACAGAGATCATCAAGTGATTGTCGATAATTTCCCAAAGAGTGCAATAACATACACGAACCGGAATGCTAAGCAAGAAGAAATGCTGGAGGTGGCAGAGCTGCTGGCTTTGCTGATTCAAAAAAATGATGACAAAGTAAGGGAACGCGATAAAAAGGATTTTTGGATTATGAAAAATCCTGAAACAGTAAAACAAAAAATCACCGAAAAGGAATGGGATCTTTTTAATAATAAAAAACTCATAGATAAAGAAATCTATGAGATGCAGCTTGAGAGAATTACAGAAGAAGATCTTAATCGCTTGAGTGAGCACGATCTTGAAGTACTCGCAATCTATAGGGAGTTTACAAGCGGCTATGCCATGACTCCGCAAATAGTTAAAAATGAAAAGGTAACTCCAGAAGAATATGCAGCGGTAAGCGAAAACCTTCAATATTTGCCAGGAGTCAATACGACAACTGACTGGGACCGCACCTATGCGTTTGGCAATACACTTCAGACTGTTCTCGGGAAAATTACAGATTCTAACGAAGGACTGCCGAGTGAAAAGCTGGATTACTTTCTGACTAGAGATTACAGCAGAAATGAACGGGTTGGAAAAAGTTATCTTGAAATGCAATATGAGGATGTCCTTCATGGACAAAAGTCAAAAGAAAGGCTAATTACGCAAAAAGGTGAAATACTTGGAAGCGAAATGATATCGGAAGGCCAAAGGGGTAAAGATCTTATACTTACCATTGATATGGATCTCCAGCAGGCAGTGGAAAAAGTATTAGAGGAAGAAATTTGGGCAGCAAAACGGACTGGCGGAACCTACCTAATGGATCGAGCCTTTGTCGTGCTGATGGATCCCCACACAGGCGAAGTCCTTACGATGGCAGGAAAGATGATCGGTAAAGATCGTGGAGGCAAAACGGTTCTTCAGGATTATGCGCTTGGAACAATTGCTTCCTCTTATAATGTTGGCTCCTCCGTAAAGGGAGCAACGGTACTAACGGGCTATAAAACAGGTGCCATTACACCAGGAACCACTTTTTTGGATGCCCCTATGAAAATCGCAGGAACTCCGCAGGTAAAGAAATCCTGGTTTAATTTTCAGGCTATAATGAATGATACAAGAGCTTTGCGTATTTCTTCCAATGTTTATATGTTTAAAACAGCTGTGGAAATTGCGGATGCAAGATATGCTTATGACCAGCCGCTAGGATTTAAAAATCCTAGAGCCTTTGAAGATATGAGAGAGTCATTTGGCCAATTCGGGTTAGGAGTCAGAACAGGAATTGACCTGCCAAATGAATCAATCGGCTATGAGGGGCCGCTGCGCTTGCCGGGTTTTTTATTGGACCTTGCAATTGGCCAGTATGATACCTATACGCCGATGCAAATGGCACAATATATTTCTACTATTGCTAATGGCGGGTACCGAATCCAGCCGCGGCTTGTAAAAGAAATTCGGGAGCCTTCCATAGAACAAAATGAGCTGGGGCCAGTTTGGAAAGATATTCAGCCTAAGGTTCTAAATACAATCGGCGTATCGGAAAGAGAGCTTAACACTGTGAAAGAAGGATTAAGGCAGGTTATGCAGCATCCGGAAGGAACTGCTTATCGAAGATTTGCAGATGCACCTTATTCTCCTGCTGGCAAAACGGGCACAGCGGAGGCTTTTTATGATGGCCCGCTTAGGAAAACAGGTGATCCTTTGATTGATGTCATGAATTTAAGCCTGGTTGCCTATGCACCGCATAACAATCCTGAAATTGCCATGTCAGTCATCGTTCCATGGGCATATCAGGGAAGAAGCGGGCACACAGCAAACTATGAAATTGGCAGAAGGGTTTTGGACATCTATTTTGAATTAAAAAAGCAGCGTTTGTCCGGTGAAGAAAACGAGCAGCAAGCAGATGAATCAGAAGAAAATGATGAAGCAGATGAGTCCTAGTTACAGAGATATCCTATATTGCAGGATGTCTCTGTAATGGAATAAAAGGAAAAACCATGGAAATGAATGAAGTTAGAGAAAAATGGACGGTCAAATAAATTTTGTATAAATAGAATAAACTGGATACAATTTGATTCCCTGCCTATACAGGTTCTATCATTTCTGAAAAAGCAGACTATCCATCAATTGCGCTGCCAGCAGGTCATCCACGCAGCCATCGCTTTATTTACACAAAAAAAAGCCCTTCCTTATTGGGAGTGGCTTTTCTTATACTTGAATTTATTCTTTGCATCCCTTAGTTTCTCTTTAATTGAAAACTGTCTTTCACTCGTTTCAAAAACTTTTCGGTTAACAAGGAATTGAATCGTTTCTTCTAAAATAGCCAAAATAATAATAGGGATGGAGATTACCAGAATCCAAAACCACATACTTCTGCTCCTTTCTTCCGTCAGCATACTATACATGTATATTCATAACTTCAAAAGGAATGAGCCGATTAAAAAATTCGGCCTTCACTGGAGTTGAACAGTTTAATAAAGTGCCTCTCCGATTAACTGGATATCTGCAAGGAGAATTAGTCTTATCTTCTCATCCCTGCATTTATAATAGTCATTGAACAGACGTCCAATTTCCTTAATAAATGTCAAATACTCTGTTTCCTTAATCATTTATCAAGCTCCCGTTCTAGTTGTTATTTTACATTTAACCTATTTTTAGCAACATAAACAACTTATTGGGAAAAAATTATGAACTTGGGTTTTTTATGGAAAAAAGGGATATGACCACTTTGGATAAAATTTACAAAAGGGAAACTTAAGCGGGAGGGATTCGTGAATGAGGCAACGACTTCTTAGAGTTGGAACAGCCTACATACCTGTAACAGATGTAAATAACTCATTAGCATGGTATCTAGAAAAACTCGGAGTGTTGAAAGCTATAAAGATGACAAGGGGAAAATGGCTATTATCAATATGGCAAGCCAAAGTTTCTTTATGGTTAAGTGTGCAAAAAATCAAAGCATGAACTTTTTGATTCAGACGGGATAAAACGTTTTTCACTTACTTTTGAAGTTGATGGATTAAGGGAGTTGGAGGCACTTCATGAAGAGCTTATCAATAAAGGTGTAAAAGCGGGGGATATTGAGGATCGAGGACACCCTGGCCGCAATTTTCTTTTTTCTGATCCGGACGGAAATCTCTTTGATGTGTGGAGTGAATTAAGCCCCAGCTTTAAAAAGAGACAATTAACAAATAAAGTGGCAGAGCAGGCTGAATCTGGGCCTGCTCTTTCCATTTAATTAATTCATTAGCAATTATCAGTTTTATGAAGATGAAGCGGTGGAGGAATCACCCAGCCCTTTTCTTTGTTCATACGGAGAATTTTAACTCCCAATGCTGCTTTTTGAATATGGAATTGACCAAACATTCCTGCGATATCTTCCCGGATGCATTGTCCTATGATGGTACTGCACCCAACTAATCCTGCAGCAATGTCCCCTGATAATTTGGCTGCTACTTCTGGATCCATGAATCTGGCTCCAGGAGGGATATCATTTACACACGCTTCAGGACGATCCGGCGGTGCTGGAGGCAGACCGATTCCATTCTCCTTTAACAGTGCCTCGATTTGTTCTTCTTCCTGCTTGGATAGGCGAATTGCTTCTTCAAGCAGCTTTTTCAAGTCTTCGTCTCCGGAATGGCTTAGCATGGTTTGATATGCGGATGCCATGCCTTTGCCGGCCAATAAGTAAGACCAAGTGCTGAAAACTTCGCCATAATGCATTGGTTCGTCTTTTGGATTACCACTTAGAATACCCATAGTATACCTCCTTAAAAAATTCATAATTGTGCCACCTTTCTTATATTGCACAGCTATATCATGCCCCTCAAACGTTTTTAAAATGCTTTTAGATTAAAAAAGGAATGATTAAACTTCATTCATCTGTGGTAAATATGCTATAAAAGAATGAGGAGATGAAAATAATGGAACAAATAAAAAAAACATATTATATTGATATTGAAAATACACAGGTTTACTCAGAGCCTGTAGAAGATGCTGACTGGCAGTTTAAAATTTTTGCCACAGATGAAGAGTTAGCCCAGTTAAATCATTGTATTAACGAAAATTATGACTCAGATCTTAAAACGTTCACCCGTGCTCATGTACCTTTTCTTGAGTATCATAAAGAATCAAAAAATGATGAATACGATGAAACAATGGCTGGCATATATAGATTGATTTATGATCTGGGTGATGAGGAAGCTCGCAGACATATAGAAGGGATGGGGATATTATAGCGGGAAAATGTGGCTGGACATTATATGGTATTGCTAAATTTACAGTTGAAAGAAATTTCTTCAAAAAAAGAACCGACTATTCTGCTTTTATCAGAGTAACGGTTCTTATATTTGTTTCTGTATAAATAATCTTTTTTGGTTTTTGTTATCCTTGGAAGCTGTCTGTTAATGCAAATGGACTACGATCGCATTCAGGATTTCTTTTTCCCTCACGGACTGCTTTATCCCGTGCTTTCTTGGCAACTGATTTAGCTATTTTTAACCAATTATACCATATTTTCCTGCACCGGAATAATTCCACAAGTTTACAGTAACTAAATTCCTCCCTTTTTGTTAAGAAAACGAGTGGTGCTAGAAGTACAATCCATGAACCTCATCAGCATTCTTCAGATTCCTGAGAACCATTTGATTAGTATTTTATATACCTTCTGCAAAAAATATGATTTCAATGAAATGAAATGATAAGGCAAACAAAACGATCCGGGTTCTTAGCGTTTCTGCAGTGAATGCATTAAACAGTATAAGTTTATCTTTTTAATCCCGCGACCTATCGATTAGTGGATAATTTTTTGAAAATAAATTTTTGAAAATAATTTTTTCTCAAAAGGCCATTGAATGGTCTTTTTTTTGATATCAGAATATATATCCCTTTGAACTTAGAGAACTGTCTAACTCCAGGCGCCTTGCGCTTTTCTTAAGTGCTTGCTGTAGTTTCCCTGCACACACAGTAAATCTGATCCTTTTTTTAAAGATAGGGGAATTTCCCCCGCCGAATGGGGAAGTTCCCCGATATGGAAAATCTCTTCCCGCTATTACAATAAGAGTAAGGTAATTGTTTGGGAATAAGGAGGAGTTAATATGCAGGCAAAAGCTTCAGTCAATCAGAAAACAGGAAACACATTAAATAACGCGTTTGCATCACATTTCGCAAAGTCAATGTTTTTATCGGTTACAGCACTTGCAATCTTATCTTTTATCGGAACAAGAATGTTTACACACGTCGATTTGAATCTTTATGGATATATGGTTGGAACAATTGTTTTCCTCGGAGGATTTTTCTACAGGTTCATCGCCTGGGGTGAAAGGCCGCCAACAAAGATTATCCTAAAAAAAGGCCTTAAATTGCTATTTAGAAAGTCAACGCCCAAAACTTCTGTCGAACATCTTGCTACTTACAATTTCATCTGGAATAGGGGAATTTACCGATGGACCCAGCACGTGTTAATAGGATGGGGATGTATTCTTTCCTGTTTCGTTACTTTTCCTCTCGTTTTCGGATGGATGTATTTTACGATGGATGACAATGGCCACTACAACATCATTGCATTGGGAATGCAGGTGATGACAGTCCCTGCGGACGGAATCATCGCAAACCTTTCATATAACGCTTTGAATATTACAGCTGTAATGGTAATCGCTGGAGTTTGCATGGCTCTTTACCGCCGCCTTAAAAATATGCAGGCAAGGGCGGAACAGAAATTCCTTTATGATTTTATGCCATTATACATGTTGCTTTTAGTAAGCATCACTGGATTGGCTTTAACCTTTATGAACATCTTTTTACACGGTGCAGGACAGCCGGCAATGTCACTGATCCATCAGTGGTCAGTCATCATTACACTGATATACCTGCCATTTGGAAAGCTTGCACACATTCCTTTCCGCCCGATGAGTGTTCTGGCAAGAAACTATAGAGAACACTATGCCGAGCAAGCCATGAAGGAATGCAAAGTGTGCGGAGATCAATATGTTTCATCAGAACAATCACAAGATGTCGTCGATGTGCTCGGAGTGAATGATATTCAATTTAAAACAAAGGAAGGCCACCATCTTGCAGAAATGTGCCTTCCTTGCCGAAGAAAATACCGGATCGCACAATTTTCCGGATTCCCTACTCATGAAGTGAAGGTCAAGGAGGCAAACCAGAATGCAAAGGGATAAGTTTTTTAAAGAAATCGAGAATTTAAATCATCCAAATGAAAAATTAATTAAAACGCATTGCAGCTATTGCGGCATGCAGTGCGGTATGAACTTAAGGGTTAATACTCAGACAAATAAAATCATCGGGGTTGAACCTCGTTATGACTGGCCGGTTACAGTTGGAAAAATGTGTCCGAAAGGTGTTACAGCTTATCAGCAAACAAACCATAAAGACCGTCTTTTAAAACCGCTAATCAGGGATGATGCTTCATTAAAAGGAACAACTGAAGGATTCCGCGAAGCAAGCTGGGATGAAGCGTACGATCTGATTGTAAAGAAATTCAAAGAGCTTCAATCGAAATATGGAAAAGATTCACTATCCGTATTCAGCGGCGTTTCTATGACAAATGAAAAATGTTATCTGACTGGAAAGTTTGCACGTGTTGCGCTTGGAACTCGCTATATTGACTATAATGGACGCTTCTGTATGTCAAGCGCAGCCGGCGGCTTCCTCCGTTCTTTCGGAGTGGATAGAGGTTCTACGCTGCCATGGACAGATATCCATGAAACCGATTGCTTATTTATTGCAGGAAGCAATACAGCCGAATGCCACCCAACTTCCATGTTCCGCATCTGGAATGTACAGGAAAGAGGCGGTTATATCATCGTGGTGGATCCACGCGAAACCCCGATTGCAAGAAGGGCAGATCTGCATCTGGATCTGCAGCCGGGAACTGACTTGGCTCTTGCGAATGGAATCGTTAATCAACTAATTGAATTAGGCTATCTAGATGATGAATTTATTAATAAGCATACAAATGGTTTTGAAGAAACAAGAGAGCTCGTGAAAGAATTCACACCTGAATACACTAGCATGCTCACAGGTGTTGCGCCTGAAAAAATCGTCCGTGCAGCCGAGCTTTACGGCAAGGCTCCAAATGCAATTGTGATGTTTGCGCGTGGGGTAGAACAGCAGCATAAGGGTGTTGACAATGTGTCAGCTTACACAAATATGGCGCTTATAACAGGGAAAATTGGCCGTCCAAAGTCAGGGGTAGCTACTTTTACCGGCCAGGGAAATGGCCAGGGAGGAAGGGAACATGGGCAAAAGTCCGACTTGCTGCCAGGCTACCGCAAGATAACAAACCCTGAACATGTTAAAGAGGTTTGCCAGGTGTGGAATATCACACCGGATGAGATGCCGAAACCGGGTGTATCAGCATACGAAATGTTTGAACTAATGGAAGAAAAAACAATCCGCGGATTGTATCTGCTTTGCTCAAATCCTGCAGTATCCGCACCAAATCAAAACTTTGTAAGGAAAGCACTAAAGAACTTGGATTTCATGATTTGCTCTGATTTCTACCTTTCCGAATCAGCGGAATTTGCAGATGTTATCCTTCCGGCAGTAACTTGGTCAGAAGATGAAGGAACAGTAACAAATATTGAAGGACGTATCATCAAAATCAATAAAGCACAGGAGCCAGTAGGAGAATCCAAGCCAGACTGGCAGATTCAAGTGCAATTGGCTGAGCGGCTGGGCAGAGGAAAGCAATTCTCTCATCTGAAAACGGCAAGAGATGTTGCAGATGAATTCAGATTGGCAAGTAAAGGCGGATATGCAGATTACTATGGTGCCACATGGGATAAGATCGAGAAGCAGGACGGTGTTTTCTGGCCTTGTAAGGATGAAAATGACAAAGGGACTCCTCATATGTTCCTTGATAAGAAATTCTACCATCCGGATGGAAAGGCGAAAATTTGTGCATTGCCATATCGTCCACCGGCTGAAGAGCCATGCGAAAAGTATCCTCTCCGATTAACAACCGGGCGTGTAGTATACCATTATTTATCAGGCAACCAAACTAGAAGAATTCCCTTCCTGCATGACATGTGTCCTGAACCCTACGTTGAGGTACATCCTGAAACAGCGGCGAAATACTATATGGAACACGAAGAAAGAGTCCGCCTGTATACCAGAAGAGGCGAAGCAGTCTATAAGGTGAAAATCACGGAAGCGATCCGAAAGGATACAGTCTTTGTTCCTTACCATTTCGGACACGAAGATTCTATTAATCTATTAACTATCGCAGCACTTGACCCAATCTCCCGTATGCCGGAATTTAAGGCATGTGCTGCACAGCTGGAAAAAGTCGAAATAAAGAAGGTGCAATAAATGAAAAAGAGGCTGTACTTGGAACTTGAAAACTGTATAGGATGCCGTTCATGCCTGGCAGCATGTACGCAATGCGGAGGACATGAGGAGCGCAACAGGAATTATGTTTACGACGTAAATCCTCTCGTCAACCGGCAGACAATGCCTCTAATGTGCCTTCACTGTGAAAATCCGGCATGTGCTCGAAGCTGCCCAGCTCAGGCAATCCAGATTCATGAATCAGGGGCTGTTTTATCAGCCCTCGTTGAAAAGTGCATTGGGTGCCAAAACTGTACGATCGCCTGCCCTTATGGCATACCGAAGTTTGATACTGAACAGAACTTAATGTATAAATGCGACTTATGCATCGACCGGACAAAGGATGGCATTCCGCCAATGTGTGCGAGTGTTTGCCCATCCAATACATTGCAGTGGCTAACTGATGAGGAAATTGAAAACAAAAAGAAGCAATTTAATCTTGATAACGGCAAATGGGTAACAAGCATGCCGTACCTTGAAGGCGAAACAAACGTTAAAGTAAATCTGCCGGGAATCCTGCAGGGCATAACAAAGCTGTATTAGGAGGGATTAGGGATGTCAGATAAAAATAAGAAAATTCCCTTTAATGAAGATAATTATACCCATAATATCGAACGGAATAATGAACGAAGGCTGGATAGACGGGGATTTATGAAGACTTTGGTAGGAGCTGCGGGTGTATTTGCTGTATCTTCCCTTCCATGGGGTGCGGTTGCTGCAAAAGAATTAATGGGGCTGGCTGAAAAAGAATATCCCCACAAGAAAATTACAGATGTAAGCCGATTGCCGGTTGGGGATGCAGTTGAATTTAAATTTCCTGGAGAACATGATGATGCCATTTTGATTCGGTTGTCTGAAAACAAATATGCAGCTTACCAAAACGCCTGTACTCATTTGCGCTGTCCGGTGTTCTGGGTTAAGGATCAAGGAGAAATGATTTGCCCTTGCCACCATGGGAAATTCGATGTGGAAACAGGCGCACCTACTGCAGGACCGCCTAGAAGGCCGCTTCCGGAAATTCAGGTGAAAGTGGAAAATGGGGCAATTTATGCAGTGAGGGTGAAGCGTTATGAAGCGTAGCTATATCGGCGTCATCATACTAGCCGCAATATTAATGATGAATCTTGTATTTACTCAGTATATGGTCCATCAATACTATTACGAAAACTATGTGAATGTATTAATTTTTGGCGGGTTAAATATTGTATTATTTCCCTTGGCTGTATTCGCTTATAAAAAGACGATTAACATGAGGGCGTGATTTTAATGAACAGTGAGACTTATCTTGATTTTTGTTTTGTCAGAGAGGCATCTGGAAACTTTGCATCAGAGGTTGATCAAATGCTTTCCGAGTTATTTAAAGGGGTTCGCTTGAACTGGTACCTTGATGAAAAGAATGAGGGCGGCATGGATATTGTTATAGCTGAAGTAAAAGGCATGAGCAAATGGAAGTCAGAAGAGGAAACCATGAATTTTATTGAAGACCATGCCGGCGGCTCTTTCTGGAAATATTTGCAGGGCTACCAAATGTATATCTATCCTGCAAAGAGAGGGTGCGGCAGCTGTGGAACTCATTAAAAAAGGAGATTTGGATGCATTTGTTATGCAGAATGTTCAGGTAGCGATTTTAGATGAAGAGGGGAATGACAAAGCTCCCTTTGTTTCTAAAATCATACAAAAAACCGGGCTATGCCCTGATGGAACACACTTGCGCATTTATTTTGACCATATGAATTTCTTTGCGGTTCCTTTAACCTCCGCTGTGGAAGCATCGGAGAAGGAATGGGCCGCATTTGATCAGGATGCTGGTTTAAAATATGTAATTAAGAAGAGAGCGTGAAAACAATGATAAGAAAAATACAGCTTCCTCTGCAGACAATGAATTTAATAGCCGGTTTTATGGTATGGGTATTAATATCATCACTTATGCCATTTATCAAGGAAGATATTAATATTCCAGCCGATAAGCTGGCGCTTGTAACAGCAGTTCCGGTAATCCTCGGATCCCTGCTTCGCATTCCGCTTGGCTACTATGCCAATCAATTCGGCGCAAGAAAGATTTTTATGTTCAGCTTTATCCTGCTATTATTTCCTGTTTACTATATCAGTATAGCGGATTCTATTACAGATCTATTGATTGGCGGGTTATTCCTAGGACTCGGAGGAGCCGTTTTCTCAGTTGGGGTGACATCGCTTCCAAAGTATTACCCTAAAGAACGCCACGGCTTTGTAAATGGGATTTACGGTGCTGGTAACCTGGGAACAGCTGTTACTGCATTTGCTGCTCCGGTTGTAGCAACTAAATTTGGATGGTCTCTAACGGTGCAAATTTACCTTATCATTCTTGGAATCTTTGTTGCCGCAAACTTCTTTCTTGGTGATAAAAAAGAGGTTAAGGTTAATACGCCACTCCTTGAACAAATCAAAGGGGTCTATAAAAATGAAAAACTTTGGCTTCTAAGCTTGTTTTATTTTATTACTTTTGGCTCCTTTGTTGCTTTTACCATTTATCTACCAAGCTTCCTTGTTGCGCATTTTGAACTGGATAAGGTGGATGCAGGATTAAGAACGGCAGGGTTTATTGTCCTTGCAACGGCGATGAGGCCGATTGGTGGATGGCTTGCTGACCGTTTTCACTCTTTGATTCTGTTAATGTTCGTCTTTGGAATTTATACAGTTTCCGCAGTCATTCTTTCATTATCTCCATCTATCACATGGTATACATTCGGCTGCTTAAGCATTGCTTTCTCTGCGGGAATAGGGAATGGTGTCATCTTTAAGCTAGTGCCAATGTATTTTCAAAAACAGGCTGGGATTGTTAACGGAATTGTCTCTGCCATGGGCGGGCTTGGCGGATTTTTCCCGCCGTTGATCTTGACGCTTCTGTTTAATTTAACAGGCCACTATGCAATTGGTTTTATGGCGTTGTCTGAAGTGGCGCTTGCAAGCCTTATACTTGTGATTTGGATGTACTTCCAAGGAAAAATGGAAATTGCCAGCCAGGTGATTGACCACACTGTTGAAGGGATTCTGGTAACAGACAGAAGCGGGAAAATTATTTCTGTCAACCCTGCCTTTACAGAAATCACTGGTTATGAAAAAGAAGAGGTTATCGGAAAGAACCCTAATATACTAAAATCAGGCAGACAGTCCAAAGGCTTCTACCAGGAACTATGGAAGTCAATTGAAACGAACGGTTTTTGGCAAGGAGAAATATGGAATAGCCGCAAAGATGGCGAAGAATATCTGCAATGGCTGACGATAAGTGCAATTAAGAACGATGCTGGAGATGTTGTTCAGTTTGCAGGTATGTTTAGCGATATTTCAAGCCATCGTGTGAAACAGGCAAAATAAATGAATAATCCAGAAGGAGGAGGGGTGAAATGGAAACTCAGCCAGTGAAGAAAAATATTAGTTCTTATATAATCCAATCTCAGGAAGATGAGATTAAGCGCATAGCTCTGGAGCTTCATGAAGGGGTAGGGCAAACGCTTTATAGCCTATACACTGGTATGGAGTTTATTGAAAGTGCTGTAGAACAGCAGGAAATGAAAGGCTATGTAGCTGATATGGCGCAGATGCTCGAAAGAACGATACAGGAAATCAGGCTGCTGGCTGTGGAGTTGCATCCCCCTACTCTTGGAACCCTTGGCCTGCTTCCAGCCATGAAGAGTTACCTGAAATTATATACTTCCACTTATGGAATTGTTATTGATTTGCATAATCAGGGGATAGAAGCGGCAATCAGCGAGAGGGAGAGCATTACACTATTTCGCGTCTGCCAGGAAGCACTTGCGAACATTGCCAGATTTGCTGATACGATGAGTGCGAGTATAACTTTTCAGTGGAAGCCGAACCAGCTTTCAATCAACATAAAAGATCAGGGCAAAGGGTTTGATGTAAGTGAGGCAATGAAAAAATCAACAGGCATTGCTGCAATGATTGAGCGCATGTGCTTAATAAATGGAGAATGTAAGATAACCTCTAAAATTAGTGAAGGGACTTCAATAGATATTACCCTTCCGTTATACTAAGAATATATTTATCAAGGGATTGCGCAAAGCGGATCCCTTGTTTGCCTATTGGGATGGCATTTTTTTAACGCAATTATTGGGGGAGGATAACCTCCTACTGATTGAAGTTTCACTTTATACGAACAATGGTTAGGGGGAGCAGGCTTGATAAAAATTTTACTGTGCGATGACCATGCAGTGGTTAGAATGGGTTTAAAAATGCTTTTAAATAATCATAAGGATATGCAGGTGGTCGGTGAAGCTTCGGAAGGCAATGAGGGGATCCAGCAGTCACTTGACTTAAAGCCTGATGTGGTTGTAATGGATTTGAGCATGCCGCATGGAAAGGACGGCTTGTCCGCAACTTCAGAATTAAAAAAATTGATGCCTGATGTTGAAATTCTAATCTTAACTATGCATGATGATGAAGAATATTTATTCAGAGCTATTCAGGCCGGAGCGTCAGGATGCATTTTAAAAAGTGCGCCGCATGATGAGCTGCTTGCAGCAATCCGTTCGGTTGCCGGCGGAAATGCTTATTTGCATCCATCAGCTACAAAAAGGCTTATGGAAGAATATATCGGAAGCGTCAAACAAGGCAACACTGACACATTCAATCTTTTGTCTGACCGTGAAAAAGAAGTTTTGACCCTAATAGCCAAAGGCTTTTCCAATAAGGAGATTGCTGTACAGCTTGTCATTAGTGTGAAAACAGTTGAAACACATAAAGGAAATTTAATGGAAAAGCTTCAAATGAGAACAAGACCCGAGCTGGTTGCCTATGCTTTAAAGAAGGGGCTGCTGGGTTATGGTATATAATGGGTGTGGGCAGACTGGGTCTGGCCGGATTAATCAAGCCTGTGAAGTGGTTCTATCGGAATTGAAATGTGATTTTGTTGGTCTAGCCCTGCAGAATACGGATGGCCCGGATGTTAAGTGGCATTATGCTGCTGGCAATATCAATGAAAAATTTAAGCGGATCACGGTCAGGTATGGAAAAGGAATTGCCGGAAAAGTTATTTCAACCGGCAGAGCGATGTCTGTGGAAAACTTTCCTGAGAATATTTCTGGAAAGGCTTTGGAATATCCAATCATGCTCGCTGAAGGCCTTAAGTTTGCATATGCAGTCCCAATCCATTTTAAGGGTATTCCTAAAGGGGTGCTGCTGATTGGAAGCCGGACGGGACAGTCTATCAATGAAAATCAAAAAAGCTTTGTAAGGGAAGCCGCCAGAAGGCTCGAGCAGAAATTGAATGGATAAATCTAAATGCAACTGGAGGAAAGAAAATGGATGGGAATGATCAATTACATACTAAAAGAAAGATTGCTCCTGATTCCAGTGAAGCTACCATTCTCGTTAATGAGGCAGGGAACATTGCCTACGCGAACCAGCAGGCCCAAGAGCATTTTGGATATAAAGAAATCGATTTGCTAGGGAAGAATATAAAGGAATTAATGCCTGAGATCACTCCGCTTGCAGCGGAAGAAGGAAAAGTGGTTCACGAATTTGGCCGGCATAGGAATGGACAGACGTTTTCAATTTTTCACCGAATAAATTCTTTTGTACTTAGCGGAGAGAGCTTTTTTTTAATTGTCTTTCACTCAGTAAAAGACCGTTCCCGCTTAAAGAAACAGCAATCATATCCACTAAATGAATTGGTTGACCTCCAATTTGCTCTTGATGAATCGACGATTGTTGCCTTTACAGACCAAAAAGGCAAAATCAAATACGTTAATGAAAAGTTTTGTGAGGTATCCAAATATTCACCAGAAGAGCTAATTGGAAAAGACCATAGGATTATAAACTCCGGCTATCATTCCAAAGAATTTATGCAGGATTTATGGGAGACGATATCAAGCGGAAATGTATGGCGGGGAGAGATTAAAAACAAAGCAAAGGATGGCGCCTTTTATTGGGTTGACACGACAATTGTCCCTTTTATTGATGAGAAAGGAAATCCTTATAAATATTTGGCCATCCGCAAAGAAATTACCGAATATAAACGTGTTGTGGAAGAACTGAAAAAATCCGTCAATGAACTGATTGATTTAAAGTTTGCCCTTGATGCTTCCTCCATCGTGGCAATTACAGACCAAAGAGGCACCATTAAATATGTGAATGATCAGTTCTGCAACATCTCAAAATATGCAAGAGAAGAATTGCTTGGTCAGGATCATAGAATCATCAACTCCGGTTACCACTCAAAAGAGTTTTTCAGCGAATTATGGGAAACGATTTCTTCCGGGAAGGTGTGGAAAGGTGAAATTAAAAACAAGGCAAAAGATGGAACGTTTTACTGGGTAGATACCACTATTGTTCCATTCCTTGACGAACAAGGAAAGCCATATCAGCATCTTGCCATTCGCCATGAAGTCACACAAAGGAAGAATGCAGAAGAAGAACTGCAAAAAATGATGACGCGAATTATTGATATTCAGGAAGATGAGAGGAAACGGCTGTCACGGGA
This sequence comes from Cytobacillus sp. NCCP-133, assembly GCF_026011715.1. Lineage (GTDB taxonomy): Bacteria > Bacillota > Bacilli > Bacillales > Cytobacillaceae > Cytobacillus. Next base: position 50,651 of record NZ_BRVM01000005.1, read on the forward strand.
GCTTCATGATGGGATAGGGCAGAACCTTTATAGCCATCTGATAACAATAAACCGGCTTCAAGCGGAAATGAGCCATCCGCTTCTTGACCAAATGCAGGATGAAGCCACTGAAATCATTGAAGAGCTTCGAGATATTTCCTGGGAGCTTCGTCCTTCTGTTCTGGACGATCTTGGACTGATCCCGGCGATCCGTTCTTATTTGGTCCGGTTTTCAGAACACCATAATATTAATGTGCATTTTAACTGCTATCTGACATCCCGTCTTAACTCAAATAAAGAGCTTACGATTTACAGGATCATACAAGAAGCTCTGACGAATGTAAGAAAGTATGCTAATACAGATGAAGCAGAAGTCACAATCAGACAAATGGATGAGGAGATTCGGGTAGTCATCGAAGATAAGGGCAGGGGCTTTAATGTTCAAGAAGTCGCAAGAGGGGTCGGCTTGTTTAGTATGGAAGAGAGAGCTAAAGCTGCAGAAGGATCTATTAAGGTACATTCAGAAGAAAATAAAGGAACAAGAGTGGTGCTTGAAATCCCTTTATAGAATAACTCTCTGTCGAAGTATCTGGTGATACTGGCACCCTATTGATGTAATTATTGGGAATGAACTCAATGCTTAGTTCGAAAATCATTAGGTAATATTAGCATTGCTAAAAAAGCTGCAGGAGCTTCGGCAGCTTTTATTCTTGTAATTAAAAGATAGACCCAAGGACAATCCCGCCAATAGCACCAGTGACAACTATAACCCAAGGCGGCAGCTTCCAATAAACGAGCATGCTGAATAAAGCAGCAGCAAAAGCGAAATCAACTGGTTCGAGTATGCTGCTTGTCCAAATCGGATTGTAAAAGGCAGCTATTAAGATTCCGACCACAGCGCCATTCACCCCCATTAAAGCTCCTTTAATCTTAGGATTGCGGCGAAGAGTGTTCCAAAAAGGCAGTGTACCTAAGATCAAAAGAAGGGCAGGGAGGAAAATGGCTGCTGTTGCTAGCAAGCCCCCTTGCCATCCATTTATAACAGCTCCAATATAAGCGGCAAATGTAAATAATGGTCCCGGTACAGCCTGCGCGGCACCATAACCTGCCAGAAAAGCTTCCTCACTAAGCCATCCGGCAGGAACAAATTCACGCTCAAGTAATGGAAGGACAACATGGCCCCCGCCAAAAACAAGAGAGCCTGAACGATAAAAACTATCGAATAAGGCTATCCAGTTCAGAGCAGTTAATTCTCTTAAGATTGGAAGTGCTATTAAAAGGCCAAAAAAGAGTAGTAAGCATCCAATAGCAAAGCCCTTTGATATAGGAAAATGAATTTTTGCTTCATCTTGCTCAGTATGATTTTTATAAATTAAGAAACCAATGAAACCCGAAACAAGTATGATTGCGACTTGAGTAAAGGCTGTTTGCCACAATAACGTTGCAATGATGGCAAGTAAAGCCAGTGTTTTTCTCGGGAGGTCAGGTACAAGCTTTTGTGCCATGCCTAGGATCGCATGTGCAACGACAGCAACAGCAACAATTTTTAGTCCATGAATCCAGCTTTCATCACCTACATCTATTCCTTGAAGCAGGATAGAAAAAATAATCAAAGCGATAACCGATGGCAATGTAAATCCAAGAAAGGTCATGATGCCACCGGCAACTCCAGCTCTCATAACTCCGATGCCTATGCCAACCTGGCTGCTAGCCGGACCCGGAAGGAACTGGCATAACGCAACCAAATCAGCATAGCTTTTTTCATCCAGCCATTTTCTTCTTCGTACATATTCCTCATGGAAATAGCCAAGATGTGCAATTGGGCCACCGAAAGAGGTGAATCCCAGTCTGGTTGACACGATTAATATTTCAAGTAACGATTTAAAACTTGGTTTGGTATTGCTCATCATGCATCCCCTTTTAATCCTTAATTTCTTTAAATAGCTCGTAGGCTTTCTTTCTGGCTTCCTCTAAAACAGTAACTCCCTTTTCAGTAGCTGTATAATACTTGCGAATCTTGCCATCTACATTTTTTTGCTCCTGATGAAGAAGGCCATCTGATTCCATTGAATGAAGAATTGGGTACAAGGTTCCTGAGCTTATGCTATAGCCGTGCTCCTTCAGTTCCTCACGCATCCACATTCCAAAAATGGGGTGCTCTTTAGCGTGATGCAGAATGTGTATCTGAATAAATCCCAAAAACAGTTTCCGCAATATTTTATCTTCCAAACTAAAACCTCCCTTAATCAATTTCGTAAGCCGATATCGGAAATCGATAATGAAATGGTAACAAATTAATTACAGGCTGAAAAGGGGAAAGAATTCCCTATCGCATAAAAAGAACGCTTTTATCAAGCGTTCCATGCTAATTATTCTGTACATTTCTTAAAATTTCATAAGCCTCATCCCCGTCCGCTGCAGCAAAGCTTTCCCGCATTTGGTCATGCAATAAATCCAGTTCAATTATTTTTTTCGCAAGGTCAATTGCATCTTTCGATTTCATCCATCCCCATCTACTTTTCAAAACCGATTCATGTTCTTATGTTTCTTAAAAATACTTTCGAGCTCTGTTAAAGTCAGTTTTTGCAGCACTGGTTCTGAGTGCTGGTATTCACCGCCGGATTTCATCAGTAAATCAATCAAATAGTGGCGTTTTTTTCTATAGCCTTCCTTAAATATCGCATATGAATCTCCTCTTTTCTTTAGGTTTCTGTCATTCTATAAAAAAATTATGCAACCGTCATTCATTATGTTAGATTTTCTCACGCAGTATTTGAAATTATGTTAGATTTTCTTATACGATAGATGAGAAATGCTTTATGATTAGTATAATAAAAGAAAACATTTTTAAAATTGAGGTGACAATTATTGGAGAATGAAGCTTCCTATAAAAGCAGAAAAGTTATTTCGATTGGTACGGTCAGTGAGCTGACAGGTCTAAGTGAGCGGCAGATACGCTATTATGAAGAAAGGAAATTAGTCTTTCCGGAAAGGTCAGACCACGGAAGCCGAAAATATTCTTTTTCAGATGTTGAGAGGCTCATTGATATTGCAAACAAAAGGGAAGAGGGAGTCAGAACAGAAGAAATACGGACAGAATTAAAAAGGAAAAAGAAGAAGGACGATCAACAGGCGCGCAATAAAATGATCCAAGGGCAGCTAAATGCACGATTTGGGCTTCGAAAAAAGTAATCTAGATTAAAGCTGAACATTTGCAGTGCTGGGATGATTGATAACAAGATCAGCATATCAGTCGAGAGCCAGATAAATAATTAGAGACGCGGCTATCAAAATGAATAGCTGATTTTTATGTAATTGTTATAAGTTTTTCTCTCAAAGGTCTTCCTTTTGGCTTTTATTTCCTTTAAGATGTAACCTTATAAAAGTGAATTTTAAAAAATTTGGAAATGAAAAGCAGGTGAGAGAATGGAAAATGAATATTCGCCAACTATAGAAGTCATTGAATTATGCTTACTTGCGGGTAAAATCATGCTGCAAGGGGGTGCAGAAACATATCGCGTGGAGGACACGATGACGAGGATTGCTGCCTCTTTGGGAATTCCTGATTCCCACAGCTATGTTACCCCAACAGGTATCATCTTTTCAACTGATGGTATTGAACCTGCCAAACTTATCCGAATTTCAGAGCGTTCAACGGACTTGTACAAAGTAACTTTGGTTAATGGGATATCGCGAAAAATCGGCAGCGGTGAGCTCGATGGGAAAAGGGCACTTGCCAGGCTGAAGGAAATAGAAACTGCAGACTACACCTTCCCTGTTTATCAGCAGGTCTTGGCGGCTTCGATTGCCAGCGGCTGTTTCCTGATCATGTTTCTGGGACAGTGGATGGATTTTATTCCTGCCATGATTGCAGGGGGATTGGGTTTTGCTACTTTTATTTATGTGCATCGGGTGGTTCAGATCAAGTTCTTTTCCGAGTTCATTGCCTCGCTATTCATTGGAATATTAGCTTATGTGTTTGTAAAAGCTGGAATAGGGACTGAACTTGATAAAATCATTATCGGTTCGGTGATGCCCTTGGTTCCGGGGCTGCTCATTACTAATGCGATCAGAGATTTAATGGCTGGCCATCTTGTTTCCGGTTTGTCCAAGGGTGCTGAAGCTTTTCTCACAGCCTTCGCCATAGGGGCAGGCATAGCTCTAGTGTTTACTTTTTAAACGCTATGATTCCGGATTAACAGATAAAGCAGTAAAACCCTCTGCTTATTAATCCTAAGTGGGGGATAGACTAACCATCAGTTACTCACTGTTGGAAGTTTTTATTATGCGGAGGAAGTTTGTATGTTCATACACTTAATTACAAGTTTTATTGCATCAGCGGGATTTGGTGTCTTATTCAACGCACCAAAAAAGTCATTGCTGAAATGCGGATTTGTCGGGATGGTTGGCTGGTTCATTTATATATGGCTGGTAACCCTGGATTACGATGCGGTCATATCTTCACTGATTGCAGCTTTTACAATTGCCGTGATCAGTCAGATCTTTGCCAGAATGTATAAAACGCCCATCATCATTTTTAGCGTTGCTGGCATCATACCGCTTGTACCAGGCGGACTGGCTTATGATGCCATGCGTAACTTTGTTGAGAACGATTATAATACCGCCATTCAGCTTGCTGCCAAAGCATTTATGATTTCTGGAGCAATCGCGGTTGGGCTGGTGATATCCGAGGTGATTAATCAAATCATCCGCAAGGTTCAATTTAAATCGAAAAGAAGTTATTGATTACTGAAAATTCATCCTCTATAAATTGAACAGCATAAATTCCGTATTGCTAAATATAATAGAGGAGTTAAGTGCTGGCGATGCAAACAAGTATAGAAGAGATTTATAGAGAAATACATACACACATACCGGAAAAGGGAGAAGAGTGATGATCAGCCGTTTCTTAATTTATTATAAGCCACACCACACTTGTAATTGCCCACAGGCACGGCAGCCAATCGAAACGATGACCGGATACGGAAGAAGGTATAATGTTCAATTTCGAAAATAAAGTGGAATCTGAATAGGGTTCCGCTTTTTTGATGATATCAGAATTTATATCCTTTTGTACTTAGAGAACTGTCTAGCTTTAGGTGCCCTAGGCTTTTCTTATGGTTTCGAAGTAAATTAGTACTCTGCAAATTGAGCGGTTTAGCGATTAAATTCAGCAAATAAGCGAAGAAATCTATAAACTAGCAAACACACTCAAAGTGTTGTATATAGTGAGATAATAATTAAAATCCTTTAATAGTCAAGGTGCTTGAAATTGAAAAATATTACTCATCTAAAAAAAGAAAAGAAAAAAGATAGTTTTAGCAATATAAATTTTCAGAATAGTCTAAAAGTACTATCCGACAGTCTCTTTAGATTGGAAGTTTTTAACTAGAACAGGACTTATGTGGTATAGACAACTATACTCAAATTCTATTAAGCTAAAAGTATGTAATGTAAACCTTTTCAAACGCAAAGGAGGTTATTGTATGGGCAAAAATCATAAGAATAAGGGAGGAAATATGAAAAAAACATATATGCATATTGCGCTTACTGCAGCAATTACCACATCACTCTTTATTCCAGCAGAATTTCCAGTAGCTGCGCAAGGCGGGGAAGGAGCTGGATCAACGATGGAAATGAGAGATAAAAAGAGTCCGCATCACAAAGTACATCCGGTATTTTCATGGGATCGCCCTGGACCGATTTCTCCAGTACTGCATCCTGGGTCTGCAACAGGTGCTGGAATGGTTCAGCAGCCGCTTAATAAAATCGATTCAATTATGGAAGGTATGATCGAAGATGGCGTCATGTCTGGGGCTGTAGCTTTTGTTGCAAGAAGGGGCCAAATCGTTAAACAGGATGCCTATGGGTATGCTTACCGTTATAAGGATGATAAATTCACCGAAGCAGAAAATCAAATTGAAATGACAGAAGATACAATCTTCGACCTGGCTTCGATCAGCAAAATTTTTACCACTACCGCTGCTATGCAGTTATATGATGAAGGTTATTTTAAGCTTGATGAACCTGTAGCAAAGTATATACCCGAGTTTGCTGAAAACGGCAAAGAGAGTGTTACAATTCGTCAGCTGATGACTCATACATCAGGTTTCACTGCCTGGATCCCTTTACATTCACAGGGCGGCAGCCGAAAGGACCGTTTGCAAATTGTCTTTAACTATCCATTAGCCAATGAGCCGGGACAAAAGTATTCATACAGCGATCTGAATATGATTACGCTGGGAGCCATGATCGAACGCCTATCAGGACAAAGACTTGATGAGTTTGTAAAAGAGCATATTACTAAACCGCTGGGCATGAAAGATACTATGTATAACCCGCCTGAATCTTTGAAACACAGAATTGCAGCAACTGAATATCAGCCTGCCATAAACCGCGGACTCGTATGGGGCGAAGTTCATGATGAGAATGCATGGTCACTCGATGGTGTCGCAGGCCATGCCGGTGTCTTTTCAACCGCCTCAGATCTTGCGAAATTCGCACATATGTATGTGAATAACGGGCGATATGGCGGAAACCAAATTTTAAAAGAAGAAACAGTTAAAATGCTTATTGAAAATCAAATTCCGCAATTTCCTGGAAATGATCATGGTCTCGGCTGGGAGCTGGGCCAGGGGTGGTTTATGGATGCATTGTCTGAAGGGAATTCGCTTGGGCACACAGGGTATACGGGAACTTCCATTGTAATTAACCGAAATAACGGCACAATTGCGATTCTCCTAACAAATCGTGTACACCCTTCAAGAAATACAGTTACAACGAATATTGCTAGAAGAGCCTTTGCGAGGCAAGTAGCCGATGCCATTCCGGTATCCATTCCTGGAAAAGGCGACGCCTGGTTCTCTGGATATGGTGATAAAGCCCAGCACCTTTTAACAGCTAAAGTGGATGTTGAAAAAGATGCGGTCCTGTCTTTCGAGACATGGTACAGAACCGAAACCAATTATGATAAGGGCTATGTAGAATTTTCTGAGGATGGCTTTAATTGGACAAAAGCTACAGAACCAATCACAGGAAGCAGTGTTGATTGGAAAAATGAAGAAGTGGAGATTCCTGCTGGAACAAAACATGTTCGATTCAGATACGAGACAGATGGTTCCACAAACGGACGAGGATGGTATGTTGATAACATTAAAGTGAAGAGTTCAGAAAGCCAAACAGTTGAACCAGAGTTCACAGGAAATGGCTGGCAAGAGAGAAATTACTAGGGTTCCATGAATTGGAGAAAGGTAAGCATAAGGGATTCGAAAAAATGCAGTTAGGAAGGTGTAAGAAATGATAAAAGCGCGGAAAGGAATCTTTCTTTCTCTTCTCGCCTTAATGCTGGCAGTCTCGCAGCTCTGGTTAGGTGCACAAATGAAGAAGGTTTCGGCGGAAGGAAACATTAAGGATCTAATCATCCTGCAAAATGTGCCGCAAATAGCCGCTGATGCGAGTGGCGAGAAAATTGAGTTAAATGCCATTCATGTCTTTAAAGAAGGACATTTCATGAAAGTCTCTTCTGGTGTTGAATGGAAGTCTTCCAATAAAAATATTGCGACCGTTGATCAGAATGGCCATGTGACCTTAACCGGTCACAACGGCAGAACGTTCATCAGTGTGAAGGATGGCCAGTTTAAAGACCGGATCGCTATTGATTACAAAGTGGATTCAAACCGAACTGTCAAAGGCAAGCCAGCTTCAAAAGCGACTGTGATCAAGCAACAGGGAGATCGTTATAATATTATCAGCCATGCAATCAGCAAACTTTCAATTGAAGAAAAAGTTGGCCAGATGCTGATGCCTGATTTCCGCAATTGGAAGGGCAACAATGTAACTGAAATGCTTCCTGAGATTGAACAGCTTGTACAGGATTATCATTTAGGCGGAGTCATACTATTCCGTGAAAATGTTGTTACAACTGAGCAGACAGCGAAGTTAGTATCCGGCTACCAAGCTGCTTCTGAAAAGTTCGGTTTGTTAATGACAATTGACCAGGAAGGCGGTATCGTTACTCGTCTTCAATCCGGAACAGATATGCCGGGGAATATGGCACTTGGAGCGGCCAAATCAGAAGAAATTTCCCGTAAAGTCGGGAAAACGATTGGTGAAGAGCTGGCTTCCCTTGGAATCAATATGAATTTTGCACCTGTCATGGATGTAAACAATAATCCGGATAACCCGGTAATTGGAGTGCGATCATTTGGTGAAGACCCTGAGCTTGTCGCAAAAATGGGTGTCGCCTATACAGAGGGACTGCAAACAGCGGGTGTAGCGGCAACAGCCAAGCACTTTCCAGGGCATGGAGATACAGCAGTAGACTCCCATCTTGGTTTGCCGGAAGTACCTCATGAAAAGGATCGCTTAAAAGAAGTTGAATTATATCCTTTCCAAAAAGGGATGGAAGCAGGAATTGATGCCATCATGACTGCTCATGTAACCTTCCCTAAAATCGATGATACAAAAGCGATCTCACAAAAAACAGGTGAGGAGATCGCGGTTCCTGCCACACTTTCGTATAAAGTGCTAACCGAATTAATGAGAGATGAAATGGGCTATGAAGGTGTCATAACAACAGACGCCATGAACATGAAAGCTATTGCAGACCATTTTGGTCCGATTGATGCTGCTATCCGTGCAGTAAAGGCAGGAACAGATATTGTACTCATGCCTGTGGGACTCGAAGAAGTTGCTGATGGTCTGCTCGACGCAGTGGAAAGCGGTGAGATTACAGAAGAACAGATTGAGGCTTCCGTTGAAAGAATTCTAACGCTGAAACTCAAACGCGGAATTATTAAAGAAGAAACACCCCTCCCGATTGAAGAAAAAATTGCACAAGCACTTGAGGTTGTTGGATCTCTAGAGCATAAGCAAGTGGAAAAAGAGGCAGCTGAGCGCTCCATTACATTAGTAAAAAATGAAGGAGCTGCATTGCCGTTAAAGGTTGAAGAAGCTGATGAGATTGTAGTCGTCGGGAATACGTACATTGCAAGCCTGGGGGAGGCAATTAGTAAGCGTCACAAAAATACAGCTGTTATGCAAACATCAGAATATATATTAACGGACGCTCAGCGTCAGCAAATAAAGGATGCCAGTGCAGTAATTGTTGGATCCTACACTTATAATGTATCGGGCCGATCACCGAACAGCGATCAAATGAAACTGATTAACTCCATTATAGATGAAACCGACGCACCGGTAATAGGTGTTGGCATCCGCAACCCATATGACATAATGGCATATCCGGAAGTTGATGCCTACCTTGCACAATACGGATTCAGAACAGCAAGCTTTGGGGCAACGGCAGCAGCCATCTTCGGCCAAGTCAACCCTTCCGGTAAATTGCCGGTGACAATTCCCGGGCAGGATGGCAGTGGTTTATATAAATTTGGACATGGGTTGCGCTATTAAAGTTTGAAGTTCTTTCTGTTTAGATCAGTGAAGAAAAGTGATATCAACGGAATTTCCAATATATCTATTAAATTTAGAGATATATCATCGAAACCGAAATGGACTGGACAAGCCTTTTTCAGGTTTTGTCCAGATCCCGTTTTCAAACACGGAGGGAAATCAAATGAAAAAGTGGTTTATGTCTTTCTTGACAATGATTCTAGTACTCTCTTCTTTATCTGTAGTGCTTGCAGACAATGGAAATGGCAAAGCGAAAGGCAAGGATAAAAAGTTCCAGCTGGGTGTTGAAGTGCTTTTAAAAGAGCAAAAGCATCTGATTGAAGGAAAAAAAGTAGGGCTGATTACAAATCCAACTGGGGTGGATCAGGATCTTAACAGCATTGTTGATCTCTTGCATAATGACCCGGATGTTGAGTTGACTGCTTTATATGGACCGGAGCATGGAGTCCGCGGAAGCGCACAGGCGGGGGAATATGTTGAATTTTATATCGATGAAATAACAGGCGTGCCAGTATACAGTTTATACGGGAATACAAAAAAGCCTACACCGGAAATGCTTGAAAATGTAGATGTGCTTCTATTTGACATCCAGGATGTAGGAACCCGTTTCTACACATACATTTATACAATGGCTAATGCAATGGAAGCTGCCGAAGAGAACGATATTCCTTTCATCGTCTTGGACCGTCCAAATCCCCAGGGAGGGACAAAAGTTGAGGGACCTGTGCTTGACATGAAATATTCTTCATTTGTAGGAAACTATTCAATTCCGCTTCGCCACGGCATGACTGTAGGTGAGCTTGCAGAGTTGTTCAATAAGGAATTTGGTATAGGCGCAGATTTAACGGTTGTAGAAATGAACGGATGGAAGCGCAATATGTATTATGACGACACGAATCTCCCATTTGTCATGCCTTCACCCAATATGCCAACAATAGAGACAGCGTTGGTATATCCCGGTGCTGCATTAATCGAAGGAACAAATGTCTCTGAGGGACGTGGAACAACTAAGCCATTCGAATTAATCGGTGCACCGTTCATCAATGCTGATGATTTGGCATCTCACTTGAACAGTCTGAATCTGCCTGGTGTGGCTTTCAGAGCTGCTTCCTTTATGCCGAGCTTTTCAAAACATGCTGGGAGACTCTCACATGGTATTCAAATCCATATTACACAACGCAATGCGTTCAAGCCGGTAGAGACAGGACTTCATATCGTCAAAGCGATTCATGATATGTATCCGGATCACTTCCAATTCCGTGCTGAAAATAATGCAGGCATTTCATTTTTTGATAACCTCATGGGGAATGGATGGATCCGTGCTGCAATTGAAGATGGGCAATCTGTAGAGGAAATCTCTGTCCGATGGCAACAGGAATTGAACGAGTTCAATCAAACACGTGAACAATACTTGCTCTACTAAACTAGCAAAAAGAAAAAAGAACTTGGTGAGGAACCTCACCAAGTTCTTTTTTCCTATTCTGTGACTTTCGACATATTTCGGGTGGTGCCTGGTTCTGAAAAATAAAGCCTGTTCATAGAAATTATAAAAATGTAAAAAGAAAGAGGTGTTTGGAATGTTGGAGTTTTTACAAAGGATTGGTAAGTCTTTGATGCTTCCGATTGCGATTATGCCGGCTGCGGCACTATTGCTGAGGCTTGGACAGGATGACCTTTTAGGAATTCCGTTTATCTCTGCAGCCGGGAATGCGGTATTTGGCCACTTGGCTCTTCTGTTTGCGATAGGGATTGCTATTGGGTTCTCGAAGGATGGCAGCGGAGCAGCGGCGCTTGCCGGCGCAGTTGGCTATTTCGTGTTGTCAGAAGGTGCTGTTGCTATTAATGACACAATCAATATGGGGGTTTTCGGAGGGATCATTTCCGGTATTATTGCAGGGCTATTATACAATAAATATCATAATATTAAACTGCCGGATTGGCTTGGATTCTTTGGCGGGAAGCGATTTGTTCCGATTATTACATCGCTTGTGATGCTAATCATCGCGTTCCTGTTTGGCTATGTTTGGCCGCCGGTCCAGGCAGGGATCAACAGCGTCGGGGACTGGATTATCGGCGCTGGAGCTGCGGGTGTAGGTGTTTTCGGCTTCATGAATCGCCTTTTAATTCCAATTGGTCTGCATCATATTCTAAACACACTAGTATGGTTTGAGTTTGGAGAATTTACAAATGCAGCAGGGGATGTCATTAAAGGAGACTTATGGCGCTTCCTTGCTAAAGACCCATCTGCCGGTATTTTTATGGCCGGATTCTTCCCAATCATGATGTTCGGATTGCCTGGAGCGGCGTTCGCAATGATTGCAGCAGCTAAAAAGGAAAGAAGAAAAGTGATGACCGGTGCATTGGCGGGCCTCGCATTTACCTCCTTCTTGACTGGTATTACAGAGCCGATTGAATTCTCATTTATGTTCTTATCGCCTGTTTTATATTTCATTCATGCTATATTAACAGGTTTGGCTATGTCTATAGCATATATTCTTGATATCCATCATGGATTTGGATTTTCAGCAGGGGCATTGGATTATTTTCTGAACTTTGGTATTGCAGAGAAGCCGATACTCCTGACTGGAATCGGCCTCATCTATGCACTTCTCTATTTTGTGATCTTCTATTTCCTTATAAAAAAATTAGACTTGAAAACGCCAGGACGAGAAGATGAGATAGAAGGCGAAATTGAAGAGAACTCCTCTGTTAAAGACAACTACGTGGAAGCAGCAAATCAGTATCTTGCTGCACTGGGCGGAAATGATAATCTTGTGGAGGTTGACAACTGTGTCACCCGCCTTAGGTTAAAGGTCAGAGATATGTCGCTGGTGGATGAAGCTCGATTAAAACAGCTCGGTTCAAAAGGGGTCATTAAACTGAGCAAAACCAGCCTCCAAGTCATTGTTGGGACGGATGTTGAATTCCTTTCAAATGAATTAAAGAAAATATAAAGTGAAAGCTGGCACTCTTTATTTAAGGGGCCAGCTTTTTGCATCCTAAGGGTAATACATAGAAGGAGTAAAAGTTCTTTTGGTTTAGTTACTTTCGTAAAATTAGTTGCTTTCGAACTAATATTAATCAGCGGTAAAAAATTTTTAAGTGAAAAAAGCAATCTACGAGAAAAGAGCCTTTGATTTTTAGCTAAATGGGAAAAAATTCTTGTCATTTTCTTCAGATGATTAATTAGAAATTTAATAGAGAAATAAAAAAACTAATGGACAAGCGCACTTTTTTACTGGACTATGATGTTCGCTTATGCATGTCCACACATTATACATAACATGACTACGTAAGGGTTCCCTTATTAAATGACTATAGAGGGGGGATATGACCATGCTAGCACCTTTAACAATTTTGGTTGTTATTTTATTGGCTGTCGTTTTATTATTAGCAAGTATTCTAGCACCTTCAACAGCAGGCGCGATCAGAAACGCAATCTGCTCACTCCTGGAGTGTGCCTAGGACAGAAAGGATATTTGCGAGAAACCCCGGAAGCACCGGGGTTTTTCCTATATTAGGGACATTCCCCCAATTCATAATCCAAATAGATGTTTGTCCACTGCCAATAGGGCGCAGATTCATAGAATGATAAGAGAAAACGAAAAGGCGGGCTTAAATTATGAAAGAAAAAAACAAGGAATATAGAAACAATAACAAAAAAATATCATCTGAGAAATCGGAAGCTGTGCAAAAGCTGGCGGCAAACTTAATTGAAGACGAGAAAAATCTTGATTTCGGGTCTATTTTCAAGATGGCCAACAAATTATTAAAGGATGATTCATTAAAGGAATTAGTAGAAGAAATCAATAAAGAGCCTAGGGGAACTATAAAGGATTTAGTGGAAGAGGCAAACGAAGATAACACTGATCTTACTAATTTGAGAAAAGAAATAGGTCAATTAAAGAAAGAACTCGAAAAAACACAAATAGAAGTAGCCGAATTAAAAAAGCAAAATGCTTCTCTATTAGGCCTATATCTAAAGGTAGTAAATGCTGCAAATCAAGATTTTAAAAAGGGTGTTGGGCTTATTACAGGATTAAGCAAACTGTTAAAATAGGAAATAAATAAAAGCAAAAGCCACGTATGAGATTGCAGATAAAAAAATCCCATAAGCCTGGTTTGTAAAGTAGAATTACTGTTAATTAAAAAGTTTCGTAAAGCGATAAAAAGGTATTGTGCATTGAAGAGAAATCAGTGATAATCTTTTAAAGATAGAGTATGACTCATCTATAATTTTGCTGATGAGGGGGAGTACAATTGAAAATTCGTGTTTCCGCAGTGCAGTATCATTTGCACACCATTCGTTCATTTGAAGACTTTGCAAAACAGTGCGAGCATTATATTAAAACAGCTCAGGAATTTAGATCGGAATTTGTTTTATTTCCGGAGTTTTTTACAACCCAGCTTCTGTCAATCGGGAGCGAGCAGGGAACCAGTTTGACAATAAATGAGCTGCCTGGATTTACAGATCAATATCGAACACTTTTCTCAAAATTTGCTCAAGAAACAAATATGCATATCATCGGCGGCACCCATGTTATTAATCGAGATGGCCGCTTGTTTAATGTTGCCCATTTATTTTATCCAGATGGCCGAATTGAAGAGCAGGCTAAGCTGCATATTACACCCACTGAGGTTCATGAATGGAATATGTCATCGGGTGAAGGGCTGCATGTCTTTGATACTGAAAAAGGCAGAATCGCCATTTTGACATGCTACGATATAGAGTTCCCTGAAATCGTCCGTATGGCTAAAGCAAAAGGCGCAGACGTTATTTTCTGTCCTTCCTGCACGGATGACCGCCATGGCTTCCATCGTGTCCGATACACAAGCCATGCACGTGCCATTGAAAACCAGGTGTATGTGGTGGTAACCGGGACAATCGGATCTCTTCCTACCGTTGACTTCATGCGTGCCAATTTCGGCCAGGCGGCTATTATCACACCTAATGACATTCCATTCCCGTCTAATGGGATTATGGTGGAAGGTGAGCTGAATGACGATATGATAGTAACCGCCGACCTTGATTTAGGCTTATTATATGAAGTTCGTGAACGCGGCTCAGTGACAACCTGGCGTGACCGCAGAACCGATTTATATATAGATTGGGAAAAAAGGAACATAGAAGGATAAAAAATGGGGTACAAAAGTGATTTTTATGTATTTGATGCAGATAACCGGTGCCTGTTACCATTCGAAGCTATACAAAGGCGGATTTTGATGACTTGATTGAAATTCAGTCTGAATGTTTTCCTCCTCCTTTTCCATCTGAACTTTGGTGGAATAAAGAGCAATTGAATAATCACACAGAACTATTCCCTGAAGGTGCACTATGCATTGAAGTGGATGGAATATTGGCTGGATCCTTAACAGGGCTGATAGTTGATTTTGATCCGTAACATCCTGCACACACATGGGAAGAAATAACAGATAATGGCTATATCCGAAATCACGACCCTCATGGAAACACGTTGTATATCGTGGATATCAGTGTTCCTCCAAAGTTCCGTAAGCTTGGACTTGGAAAACTAATGATGCAGTCAATGTATCAAGTTGTGGTGCAGCTAAGGCTTGAACGGATGCTTGGAGGGGCCGCATGCCTGGATACAGTAAAGCAGCTCAAAATTTATCACCACTGGAATATTTACAAAAGGTGATTGACGGGGGGATGAAAGATCCTGTTATCACATTTTTATTAAAATGCGGTAGAACCCCTGTGAGTATTGTTGAAAATTATCTAGAAGATGAGGAGTCACTTAATTATGCTGTTTTAATGGAGTGGAAAAATCCATTTAAGCAGTAAAAGGACCTGATTTCTGCTTTATGCCCTCTGACATCTTCAGAGCTAGTAATCAACTTCCTATCAGCATACTACGCCCTGCTTTCAACTAAACAGAAAGAATGGGTTACAAAGATTGATCGATTACAAAAAAAGAAAAGATTGGATTATTACTTTTATAAATTCCTCTCAGGCCTTTGTTTTTCAGAATCTATTTTTATGCAAGGTTTAGGCGGCCTCAGGGAAAGGTATAGATAAAAAAATACTGCAAGAGGAAGAGAGGATGTCCAATGGTTATAAAAAGATTAATAAAAGCATTTATTTTAAAAAATGGGGCCACCTTAGTAAAGCGGTATGTTGTCCCTGCAATAAAAAGAAAACTGAAAAGCAGAAGATAAAAAGTTTAAAGCATTTTCCGCAACAGGAAGATGCTTTTTAATTTTCATTGTTAACTGCAGGATGGAGATTTAACTTCAAGCATTAGGAGCAAAGGACTATCGGAGAGCAGTGAACGCCTTGATTGGTATCAACGAATTAAACCAGAAATTGTTTTTTTTATGATATCAGAATTTATATCCATTTGAACTTAGAGAACTGTCTAGAGCAAGCAGCCTGCCCCCTGGAGGTCACAAGCTTGTCTAGTTGCGGCTCCTAGGGACTCGGGATCATAAGCCAATCCCTTACAGAAGGAAAGAACACCTTCTTACAGGGCTTGTCTTATGCCTGTCGTCCCTGGGCAGTCGCCTCCACATTTCGGTTTGTCTAGTTGCGGCTCCTAGGGACTCGGGATCATAAGCCAATCCCTTACAGAAGGAAAGAACACCTTCTTACAGGGCTTGTCTTATGCCTGAGGCCCGCAGGACAAGGAAGGCTTCGTCAGCAAATCTTTTGGCACTAAGAAAAAAGCGGTAGCTTTTTTTGAGGATAAACATCGCACGACCGAAAGCGGCAGCTGTTGGGAGGATGCGGGTCATGAAGACGTTGCCACAGGACGTGGCGGTCTTAGTCTGCGTTCCTTCATGGGCAAGGCGCCCTGCGCTTTTCTTATATTAAATATCTTGGGCATATCTTTCATTTGGTATTTTAGAAAGCATCACATAGAGGCTTGCAGGTTCATCTCCATTGTTTTGAAATGCAAATTCTTCTTCTCCGCTTGCATGAATCACATCCTTTGCTGTCACTTCAGAGGGATCTCCATTTATGAATAGTGTTCCTTTTCCTTGTAGTACTAATAAATACACATCAGTGCCAGAGTGTTTATGGGCGGGTAGCTCTTGTCCAGGCATAAAATTAAGTACAAAAACGGTACTTTCTCCTTTATTAAAAAGAATTCGCTTTGTAAATTGTTTTTCATTATATTCAATTGATTGTGCAAATGATTTTTTCTCCATTTTAACAGCTTCCATTACTAGTGATTACACCTCAATGATAATGAATTTCATTCTTCCAGGTGATGATTGATATCACTTCCCCCACTTTTAAAGAATGAGGAGCTAAATTGGCCAATATCATATACTAAACGTTTAACTTTCTTATACACGGGTAGTCAAAACTTATGAAACTGAAATATTGAAAGGATGTTGATTGAGTTGCCAGGTCCTCTGAACATAAAAATAAATGGAGTAGAAATGAAAGCAAATGCGGGCCAAACCGTACTGCAATTATTAAATGACAGTTCAATTGAGATCCCTCAGGTGTGTTACCATCCGAGTCTGGGTGCGATTGAAACATGTGACACATGCATTGTTTCTGTAAACGGTGAACTGGTGCGATCCTGTTCTACAAAAATTAAAGATGGGGATGTTATTGATACTCTAGACTCTGATGTGAAAGAAGCGCAGACGATTGCCATGGACAAAATTCTTTATAACCATGAGCTGTATTGTACAGTCTGTGATTATAATAATGGGGGATGTGAAGTACATAACACAGTTAAAGCCATGAAAATCAATCATCAAAGCACCCCATTTGATCAAAAGCCATATGAAAAGGATGAATCACACCCTTTTTACAGATACGACCCTGATCAATGTATTCTGTGTGGCCGGTGTGTAGAGGCTTGCCAGGATGTTCAGGTGACAGAGACTCTATCAATTGACTGGGAACGCGGGCGGCCAAGAGTTATATGGGATAATGATGTTCCTATTAATGAATCATCATGTGTTTCATGCGGCCATTGTTCTACTGTTTGTCCGTGTAACGCAATGATGGAGAAAGGGATGGAAGGAGAAGCTGGCTTTCTTACAGGGATAGCGAAAGATACACTTCGCCCAATGATTGAAATTACCAAAAATGTGGAAACAGGCTATGGATCTATCCTGGCCATTTCTGATATGGAAGCAGCAATGCGTGAGGAAAAAATTAAAAAAACGAAAACGGTGTGTACTTATTGCGGTGTTGGATGCAGTTTTGATGTCTGGACAAAGGGCAGGGAAATCCTTAAGGTTGAGCCCCAGGCAGAAGCGCCTGCCAATGGAATTTCCACCTGTGTAAAAGGGAAATTTGGCTGGGACTTTGTAAACAGTGAGGAGCGCTTAACCAAGCCGTTAATCAGAGAAGGGGAATCTTTCCGTGAAGCTGAGTGGGAGGAAGCGTTGGATCTGATTGCGCGAAAATTCACTGAAATTAAACAAAGTCATGGGCCTGATGCCCTAAGCTTTATCACTTCTTCAAAATGTACTAATGAGGAATCTTATCTAATGCAGAAATTGGGCAGAGCAGTCATTGGAACAAATAATGTCGACAACTGCTCAAGATATTGCCAGACACCTGCGACGGCAGGATTGTTCCGCACTGTCGGTCATGGCGGGGATGCCGGGTCCATTGAAGATGTTAAAAACTCTGAATTAGTCCTTATTATCGGTTCAAATACATCTGAATCACATCCCGTATTATCAACACGGATCAAACGTTCGCAGAAGCTAAATGGCCAAAAGGTCATCGTGGCGGATTTGAGGGAACATGAAATGGCCGAACGTTCAGACCTATTTGTTCGACCGCGTGCCGGCACCGATATGGTATGGCTTTCTGCTGTGACAAAATATATCATCGACAAGGGGTGGGCAGACGAGAAATTTATAAAAGAAAAAGTGAATGGCTTAGACGAGTTTGTCACGAAC
Organism: Cytobacillus sp. NCCP-133; assembly: GCF_026011715.1. Lineage (GTDB taxonomy): Bacteria > Bacillota > Bacilli > Bacillales > Cytobacillaceae > Cytobacillus. The sequence continues at coordinate 68,942 of NZ_BRVM01000005.1, forward strand.
CTTGAGAAATATACGATGGAGTATGCAGAAAAAATAACTGGCATTTCAAAGGAAAGTTTAATTAAAATTGCAGAAATGATCTATCAAGCAAATACTGTATGTGCCCTATGGGCGATGGGCGTTACCCAGCACCTTGGCGGCAGTGATACGAGTACGGCTATCTCAAACTTGCTTCTGGTAACTGGAAACTATGCTAAACCAGGTGCGGGTGCCTATCCTTTACGGGGCCACAATAATGTACAAGGTGCAGGAGACTTTGGAAGCAGCCCGGATAATCTGCCTGGCTATCAAAAAGTGACAGATCCTGAAGTGAGAAACAAGTTTGAAAGGGCATGGGGAGTAAAGCTGCCTGAGAAAGTGGGATTGAACAATCATGAAATGGTCGAAGGCATTCATGAAGGAAAACTCAAGGGCATGTACTTAAAAGGAGAGGACATGGGAATTGTTGATTCCAATATTAATTATGTGCAAGCCGCTTTTGAAAAACTGGATTTCTTTGTAGTCCAGGACATTTTCTTATCTCGTACAGCCGAGTTTGCAGATGTCGTTCTGCCGGCAAGTCCAAGTCTAGAAAAAGAAGGTACATTCACAAATACAGAAAGACGAATTCAGCGATTATACCAGGCAGTTGATCCGGTTGGAGAATCTAAGCCTGATTGGCAGATCATTATTGAAGTGGCCAACCGCCTTGGTGCAGGCTGGATATATACTCATCCAAGTGAAATTATGGCAGAGGCAGCCAGGCTGATGCCAATTTACTCTGGTGTAACTTATGAAAGATTGGAAGGATACAAGAGTCTGCAATGGCCGGTGGCAGAAGATGGAACTGACAGTCCACTATTGTATACAGAAGGTTTCCCGTTTCCGGATGGCAAAGCCAGGCTTTATCCTGTTGACTGGACACCTGCACTTGAGTTCCCGATAGAGTATGATATTCATGTCAATAATGGACGCCTGCTGGAGCATTTCCATGAAGGCAATATGACTTACAAATCAAAAGGAATTACCTCAAAAACACCTGAAGTCTTCCTGGAAGTCTCGCCTGATCTTGCGGCTGAACGCGGACTGAAGGATGGTACCCTTGTGCGCCTGACTTCTCCTTATGGAAATGTAAAAGTAAAATGCCATATTACGGACAGGGTTAAAGGCAAGGAAGTTTACCTGCCGATGAACGATAGAGGCGAAGCAGCTATTAACCTCTTAACAAGCAGCTATGCTGATAAGGATACGGATACTCCGGCATACAAGGAAACAAAGGTGAAAATGGAAATTCTAAGTGAGGAAGGAACCAATCCACTGCCAAAAATCAATCATCGCTATGGAAATCCTCAGCCGCAAATAGGGGTAAATGTTCAGAAAAAGTGGGCCAGAAAGGATTATGTCTTCCCTGGAGATCTGGTTAAAAAGGAGCGGAAGCAGCATGGCTAAAGCGATTAATAAAATTAAACGATTTGAGCTAAGTGCGGAGGATAAACGAAAGAAAGACCTGGAAGAGGTAGAGAACGCCCTTATAGACAATAAGGAATCTATTCTCGAACTTCTCTCTATCGTTAACCATATGCATGACCGAGGCGTGCTCAATTTATTAAATGGCTTATTTGGGCAGGGAGATAAAGTAATGAATGTACTGGTTAAAGCAGTAGATAAGCCGGAAGCGACGAATACGATTAAGAACCTCCTTCTAATGGTTGGAACACTTGGTACGATAAATGTCCAGCAGTTGGAGCCACTGCTGTTAAAATTAAATTCCGGTATAGCCCGAGTTGCGGAATATAAAGAAACAGAAGATAGAACGAGTTATTTTGATTTGGTCAGGGTACTGAAAGATCCTGAAGTAAATAGAGCTGTTACACTCCTGATTACTTTTCTTAAAGGAATGGGAGAAGACACAAGCGGAATGGAAAGAAATACACAGCTTCCTGAAGACCAAGACCTTCATAAAAGGGAAAAAAATGAAAGAGACGTTTCCCCTAATAAAAGAGAGTGAGATTAACCAGAGGCGAGCACAGCCTCTGGTTTTTAGGTCATTATAATCCTTTATTTGTAAAATTTAAAGGGTAATAGGTGTGGCTTTTGGCGAGTTTTTGAAGAAAATCACGGAATAAGCAAAATTTCTGTGGAAATCTGGAAAATCATGTACTAGAATGAAAATATAGACAAAAATGAAGCAAATGGCTTAAGAGATTCATATAGACTACACTGCAGAAGAGAAAGTTTTAGAAAGAGGGTAATAAGGTGGGCATTATAAATGAAGATAATTTCATTGAAACAGTCCACATGAAGGGATTGCAAATTTCCTTACTTGCTTCCGGGGACGGAACAGAGGTTATATATCATAAATTGGATCCTGGTACTAGATGGGGATTGGAGCCATTAGAGGGTGGAGAAGCTTTAGAATATCTTCATTTACTTTCTGGTGAATTACTCTTAAAAGACTCTACAGGGGAAAAGACTTTAAAGCCAGGGGATTCTTTTCATAGATGGCCAGTTAATGAGCATCATATATTTAAATCTATAGGCTCAACAGAGTTTCTGTATGTTACATCTCATCCTGTCTTTCACTATTACAGCCGCGTCACAAACGAACTAAGAGATTTAGTTGTCTCTATTGAAGAGAAAGATGGTTACACCAGTGATCATTGCGATAGAATTACTAAGATGTCCATGATAATGGCCGATGTTCTTGGTTTAGATTCTAAGCAAATTTTAAGATTAAATCTTGCTTCTTTTTTACATGATATAGGTAAAATTAAAGTGCCATTAGAAATTCTACAGAAACCGGGAAAGCTTACACTAGAAGAATGGGAAATTATGAAAAACCATTCTACATATGGTAGAGAAATATTGGAGAAAACAGGACTTCCTAGTTTAATAGAGGCTGGGAGAGTAGTAGAGCAGCATCATGAGAGATATGATGGTAAAGGGTATCCCAAGGGATTAAAAGGCGAAGATATATCAATTGAGGCAGCAATAATTTCTGTTGTAGATTCTTTTGACGCAATGACTACTGATAGGGTCTATCAGAAAAGAAGATCTGCTGAGAAAGCTATAGAGGAATTAATTAGATGCAGTGGAACAATGTACAATCCACATATTTTAAATACGTTTTTAAAAATAAAAAATAGATTAATAAAACTTTAAAAGGGGAGAGAACATGAAAAAGGTTGGATTCTTATTATTAAGCCTTCTGTTAGTACTTGTAATTAATGTAAAATCATCAGAGGCTGCATACTTATCAGAGTATGATAAGTATGTAGAAGTTTCCTATGAAGAAGCAAGATATATTGCAGATTTAATGGGTTTGCAGAAATATGAATTAGGAGAAGAAACTGCAAAACTATCATTTGAAATGCAGGAAAACCTAATCGCGAAAATTGAGAAAATTCTTAAAACGGAAATTGACCATTATTATATTTGGCTTACTGTTAATGGAGAAACGGTTTTAGGAATTGACCCTCCACATCCAATGTTCTAATTTATAGCAAGTTAAAGTGTAATAGCTTTAACTTGCTATTCTTATTTACTCCGTTAAATTGCTGATTAACCTTGGGTTTTTCGCTTCTAATATTAATGCGGAAATGGAAAAATATAGGCCGATTCATTTTCTCTACTGTATCCCCTATATCCGTAATTCCTTAATTTATTTCCTTCCGTTTCCTCTAAGACCATCATGTGATATCTTCATTAACCTCGCCTGCAACAGATTCTGTCCTGTTAAGAACGTCAAGGTCACGTAAAGAGACAATTCCAACAAGCTTGCCATCATCTAAGATGGGAAGGCGGCGAGTTTGAACCTTTTCCAAAATATCTCAATGCTAACTTGTTTTTTTCGATATAATTCTTTCCGGGTGAGAATATACATTGAAACTGTTTCCCCGAATGAAACCTACTGCTGTAATATTAAGATCATTTGCCAGCTTAATGGCAAGATTAGTAGGTGCAGATTTTGAAAGGATGATGCCAACCCCGATCTTTGCCGCTTTCAATAAAACCTCTGAAGAAATTCTTCCGCTAAATGCAATGACTTTATCCCTAACTGGTATGTGTTTTTCGATGCAATAGCCAAATAATTTATCTAGTGCATTGTGGCGTCCGATATCAGTTCTTCTAACAATTAATTCATCTGCTGAAAATAATGCGGCATTATGTACTCCGCCAGTTTCCTGGAAAGTTACACTGCTTTTTTGCAGCTGTTCCATAAATGAAATACATTGCTGCGGAGTCAAAGTAGTTTTAGAAGTTGATGTTTTCGCAGTGCGTGCATCATTATGAAAATAAAATTGCCTGCTCTTTCCACAGCATGAACCAATAAACCTTTTGGAATGGAACTCATGGCTGGGTGTTTCAGACTTTATATATAAATCTACATATGCAAACCCTTTGCTTTCGTCTATTTGAATGTTTTTGATTTCGTCTGATCTCCGGATAAAGCCTTCTGATGCAAGGAAACCAATTGTCAGTTCCATGATGTTTTCCGGGCTGCAAACCAGTGTGGCGAACTCTTCGCCATTAAGATGAATGGTTAATGGGTGTTCCGAAACAATCTCATCAACTATTTCCTGTAAAACACCATCTTGAAACCTAACAATTTTACTGCTCTGGCTGATTTGGCTGTCCATATAAGCCGCCTCCTAAATTCTGCTCAACTAAGAAAGATATTAGCATAAAAATTTATTAAGGCAAGAAATTAATACTGACATAGTGTTAATGAGGTTTGTGGTGCCAGGTACCTAGGCCTGTTGTCCGATTGGTCTAGATACCTGGCACCGGTTTTTTGTTTGACAATTATTCCGATTATTGCTTAACTTAGTAAAGCAATACTAGTATAGGTTTCGAGTTTTTTAAATTTTGTTTAGCTATTAAATGTGTATTTGAGGGTTGGAAGATGAATAAGTATGAGGCTGAATTTAGTAATTTAGTGCGCTCTTTCAGAAAAAAGCATATGGGCAAAGGGCCAAGCCAGGTTCGGACGACTTTTTGCAAAAACTGGGCAATTTGTGAAATGGAGGGCAATCTTTCCCCCGTTGAAAAGTTTATAGCCAGTGCAGATGAAGGAAAGCAAATGCTTAGGGCGGCCCGAACAGAAATGGTTAAAGAAATGTATAAGAAAAATCGTCCGGCAGAAATGGAAGAATTTCTGCAGGCAAAGTTGATAGACCTCTTCGTAGATATTGATATAGAACGTGACTTTGGAATGTCGGTCTTCGTATTTGACCAGAATATTCAAAGTAAATTTAATGATTAGCAACTAACCGGAAAATCCGTTTAGCGGTTAGTGTTAAAAAAGGCTGAAATCTTGTGGCTCAAGATTTCAGCCTTTTTTATTAAAAGAACATACAGGAAAAATGTCATATGCAACTGGCGAAAAATGTGGTTTAATGTCATGTTTGAAATACTTTTGTAATATTAATATTACAAGCCTGTTAAAAACGGGTGGTATAATCCTCCATGGATAGACAAATTTACTACGTCTTTTTAAAATCATTTTAAAAAAATATATACATAGTTCAATAGATCTATATTAAGCATATTGGCTTTTGATAGCCAAGTACATATAAGAAAGCAGGTAATGACATTGAAAAAGAGGCTGCTCGTTTTAAATACTACTATTATGCTAGGGCTTGGTAGTGCATTTTCGATACCTGGCGCATACGCAGAGTCTATTAATAAGCTGCAAAATCAGAAAAGTGAAATCCAGCAGGAGCGAACCGATTTACAATCACAGCTTGCTAAGGCCGACCAAGAGCTTGTTTCAGTATTAAAAGAAATTGCAGACCTAAATGTAAAAATACATAGAGTGGAGAAAGCAATCAAAGATAACAATAAATTAATAGAAGAGACACAAGCCAATATTGAGGATACTCAAAATGAAGTTGATCAATTAAAAGCTGAAATGGCTGTCATTGAAGAAAGGATTGAAAAAAGAAGTACTATCTTAAAACAACGTGCCCAGTCTTTCCAGGAGAGCGGTGGAACAGTTGCTTATTTAGATGTTCTTCTTGGTTCGACCAGCTTCAGTGATTTTGTTGACCGAGTAGGGGCTGTTACTACATTCGTCCAGGCAGACAAAGAATTAATGGCTGAACAAGAACGTGATAAACAAGCTATGGAAGATAAAAAGACTGCAGTAGAAGCAGAGTTAGCCAAATTAACCAGCATGATGACCGAATTAAAAGGCATGCAGGCCAATTTGGAAGAGCAAAAGCAGCAGAATAGCTCTTTAACTCAGCAGTTGAAAGAAAAAGAAAATGTGATTGCCGAAAAGAAGGCAAAGCTTCAAAAAGAAGATCGCGAATATGCAGCCGCGCTGGCTCAGATTGAACAAAGTATGGCGGCCTCTATAGTTTCATATGCAACTCCCTCAGCTGGTGGGGCAGCTGTTATGAATAATCAATCTTCTGTAAATAAATCAAAATCAAGCAGCTCCAGCAGTTCAGCACCGAAACAAACTGTAAATGGAAGCAGTGCAGTCAGCATTGTTACAACTGCAGGCAATAAATATATTGGCAATTCCGTTTATGTGTTTGGCGGCGGAAGAAATGCCTATGATATTGCAAATGGGCGATTTGACTGCTCAGGGTTTGTTCATTGGTCATTTGCCCAGGCAGGAATTACAGTAGGAGCAAGTACCGATTCACTTAAATATGCTGGGCGTCAGGTTTCTGCAAGCCAGATGAAGCCGGGCGATCTTGTTTTCTTTAATACATATAAAAAGGACGGACATGTCGGCATTTATCTTGGCGGCGGAAAGTTTATCGGCTCACAAAGTTCTACCGGTGTTGCCATTGCAAATATGTCTAGCGGCTATTGGAAATCAGTATTTAACGGGCGTGTAGTCCGAATAATAGAATAAAAGAATAAGAACGTAAAACCTGACCAACAAACGAACAGTATGATGGTCAGGTTTTTTTGCTGTCTAATGCACTATATGGAGTCAGCTTATTAAAAATGAAGCTGTTTAATAATTATAATCTTAAATAAATTCTAAATATTTTATTGATTATTGCAATTCATCATGCTTTAATAATAATTAACAATCAACTTATCAGATATGTGATATCTTTATGGAAAGGAGGCATGAAGATGAATGTGAAAAAGATATCTAACCGGAAAATTTCAGAATTGGCTGCTGAGCAAATTGAAGAGATGATCTCAAAAGATTCCTTTGAGCCCGGGGATAAACTTCCGTCTGTCAGGGAGTTATGCGAATTGTTCGGGGTTGGGCGATCTGCTGTCAGGGATGCACTTACTTCTTTACAGGGGAAAGGGATCGTCCAGATAAAACAGGGAGAAGGAACATTTATTTGCAGGTTTGATTCCTCGAAACTATTTAATAGCCACCACTTGCATCCAGGCATAAAAGACATACAGGAATTGTTTCAGGCAAGAAAAATGGTGGAAACAGGACTTGCTGAAATGGCGGCAAAAAATCGCTCAGAAAAGGATCTCGCCAAAATGAAAGAGCTGATTTCCGGTGCAGCCATCCATGGATGGGAGGAGGATTACCAATTCCACATGGCGATTGCCCATGCTGCAGGAAATGATATACTTATTCAATTTGTCCAGTTCATTTCAGAAACAATGAAAAAATCTATGATGGATTTCCATCAATATATCCAGACACAGGCTGAAATAGCAAAAAAAATAGAAGAGCAGCATATGGATATCTTTTTATCTATTAGGAATAAGCAGCCGGAACAGGCACATTATAGCATGATTGAACATCTGGATTTGGTGGAGCAGTTTTTGCAAATGAGTATACTACAGGAACAATAGTGTATTTTTTTGAAAAAATAAAGAAACATTGTTTGTTATTACAAAACAAAAGGCGGTGTTTGTTTTGATTGGAGCAGAATCGATGAGCGCATTAAAAAAGCTGCTCAATGAAGAGCAGATATTTAGGGATGAAGCAGTTTTCAATCCCTATGGAAACTCAGGCGAAGTAACGGTTTACCCAGAAACGGAAGAAGAAATTTCAGCCGTTCTAAAATATGCTAATTCAAATAAATTAACCATCAATATTACGGGCGGGGGAACTAAGCGAGGATTTGGCGGATTAATGGAAAAGTCGGGTATCCTCCTATCTCTTGAAAGGTATAAAGGAATTGTGGAACATACGCCTGGAGATATGACGGTGACCGTAAAAGCGGGGACACCATTTAACGACATACAGGATTATTTGGCAAAATATAATCAGAAAATTTCCCTTGACCCATTTTGGCCCCAAATGGCAACAATTGGCGGAATTATAGCCGCAAATGAAAGCGGACCCAAAAGATTGGGCTATGGATCCGCCCGAGATGCCGTTATTGGGTTAAGGACAGTTTACCCAGATGGAAAGGTCATACGATCTGGAGGAAAAGTCGTAAAAAATGTCGCCGGCTATGATATGAACAAGCTATTTATTGGATCTATGGGGACACTGGGGGTTGTTTCCGAAATTACATTAAAACTTAGGCCGCTGCCCAAATGTGAAAGTTTGGTTCTCGTTTCGTTCCCGCAAGGAAAGATGGAGAAGATAAAAGTCCTTGCAGTGAACATTTTAGATTCTATGATTGAACCTGTTACGATGGAACTATTAAATCCTGCACTGGCAAATAAGCTTGCCGGCATAAATTCCTATACACTTGCCTTGACTTTTGAAGATGTCGAGAGTTCTGTTAGATATCAGGAAGAATTTATAAAAAACATTCTCCCTGCTGACGCAGATTTGAGGATACATTCAAAAGAAGAGTCAGAATCATTTTGGTCCGAATTTTACCAGCATATTCCTAATACGGCAGCCAAAGAATTGCCGGCTGAAACAGAAGCTTCCCTTAAAATTGGATCGGTCAATATGTCCATCCTAAATGTAATGAAAGAAGCTGAACTTCTAATAGACCTATTAAATGTTTCAATCGAATCGCATGGAGGTCTTGGCCATGGATTGAGCCAGGTAACAATCAGGGGAGCTGCGGAAGATGTCGCCGATGCCGCTGCCAAAGTGAGACAGATTGCTGAAAGTACTGGCGGATACGCCATTGTTAAGCATATGACGTTTGAAATGCGAAAAGAGATAAGCGTCTGGGGAGAGAACCCTTCCTATTTCTTTTTGCTCCAGGGTATAAAGACAAAAATTGATCCACTGAAAACTTTGAACCCAAAAAGATTTGTAGGAGGGATATAAGTGAGTGTCCGGGAACTCGATTTAAAGCAAGATCCGCCATGTACCTCAGGATTAGGCAACTATTTATGGAGCGATCCGCCGGATGAAAAGAAGTGGGCTGATTGTGTCCACTGCGGCATGTGCCTTGAATCATGTCCGACTTATGAGCAGACAGGTCAAGAGCAGCATTCTCCAAGGGGAAGGGTCCATCTGATTAAATCAGTTGCTGAAGGGAAGCTTCAGGTGAACGAACAATTTATGGATCCGGTATTTCAGTGCTTGGATTGCCGCGCATGTACGACTGCATGCCCTGCCGATGTCGATGTGGGCGGCTTGATTGAGGAAGCCCGAGGCCAGATTCGGCAAGCTATGCCATTAACGGGGGTAAAGGGTGCAATCAGCAAGTTTTTCCTGCGTGATCTTTTTCCGCATCAAAGTCGTTTGAATACACTTGGAAGCCTACTGAAATTTTACCAAAAAAGCGGAATGCAAACAGTTGTCAGAAAGACGAAACTTTTAAATGTAATGCCTGAGCATCTGGTGGATATGGAGTCCATCATGCCGGAAGTGAAAGAACCGGTTAAAAAGAAGTATAAGGATGTAAAAGTAATCAAAGCAAAAGGGCAAACAAAACAGGAAGTTGCCATGTTAACTGGCTGTGTAATGGATGTCATGTTCAGCGATATTAACGAATCGACTATAAGTGTCCTTACACGTAACGGAAATGATGTTGTCATTCCTCAAAATCAGACTTGCTGCGGTGCTCTTCATGTTCATGCCGGTGACCGGGATATGGGAAGAAAATTGGCTAAGCAGAACATGGAGGCATTCAAAAATTTCGATAAAATTATTGTCAATGCAGCTGGATGCGGGTGCATGATGAAGGAATATGCCGAATTATTCAAGGAAGACCCAGAGATGCACGCAAAAGCAGAGGAATTTTCTGAAAAAGTAGAGGATATTTCAAAGTATCTTCACGATACAGGCTATGAAAAACCGAAGGCGGAGATTAATAAAAGAATTACCTACCATGATGCCTGCCATTTAGCTCATGGACAGGGAATCCGCCAGCAGCCACGTGACATATTATTGGATATCCCGGGTGTGGATATGATCCATATGCCGAATTCAGATCGCTGCTGTGGCAGTGCAGGGATTTATAACATTACAAATCCGGAGATGGCCAATGCCGTCCTTGAAAGCAAAATGAAAAATGTACCGGCTGATGTAGAAATGATTTCGATGGGCAATCCAGGCTGTATGCTGCAAATGGCAATGGGGGTCCAAAAATATGGGCGAAGCCAAAAAATTGTTCATACCGTACAGCTTCTTGATTGGGCTTATCAAAAGGAAGACCAAACTAAGGAGGGAGAAAAGTGAAGGCGAAGAATCAGATTAAATCAACTGATAAGCATATTGTAAACTTGGCTGAAATTGTTGGCGGCGCCCGCTCCATTCTTTATCTTAAAGAAGATTTGGTTGCCTACGACTGTGACGGATTTACCATTCATAAGCATTTGCCTAAGGCGGTTGTCTTTCCAAAAAATACACAGGAAGTTGCTGAGGTTGTTCAATACTGTTCAGAAAATAATCTCCCTTTTCTTGCAAGAGGAGCAGGAACTGGACTTAGCGGTGGAGCAATTCCGCTGAATGGAGAAATTATTATCAGTATGGTGCGGATGAAAAAGCTCATCAGTGTTGATCTGGAAAACCGCCGGGCTGTCGTGGAACCCGGGTTTGTTAACCTGATGCTGACAAATTCGATTTCAGATAAAGGCTATTATTATGCCCCGGACCCCTCAAGCCAATATTGTTGTACAATAGGCGGGAATGTGGCAGAAAATGCGGGCGGTGCACATTGCTTGAAATATGGTGTGACCACAAACCATATACTGGGTCTTGAAGTAGTCATGCCAAATGGTGAAATTGTCGAAGTTGGAAAGGACGGCATTCCGGATGCGCCGGGGTATGATTTGCTGGGTCTAATTACAGGTTCGGAAGGTACATTGGGCATTGTTACGAAAATAACAGTCCGAATATTGAAAAATCCGGAAGGAAAGCAAACAGTACTTGCTTACTTTGATCGTGTTGAAGACGGGAGCCAGGCAGTATCAGACATTATTTCTGCAGGGATTGTGCCGGCTGCACTTGAAATGATGGATAAGACAGCAATTGAAGGGGTAGAGGCAGCAGCCTTTCCGGTGGGCCATCCAAAAGATATAGAAGCTGTTCTGCTTATAGAAGTAGATGGAATCGCTGCAGGGATTGATGAACAAATCAATCAAATTCTTGAGGTTTGCAGAAAACGGAATGTCCGTGAGGTACGTGCAGCGAAAAATGAAGAGGAGCGGGCAAGATGGTGGGCGAACCGAAAAACCGGCTTTGGTGCCATGGGAGCAATCTCCCCGGATTATCTGGTGCAAGATGGAGTGATTCCTCGAAGCAAGCTTCCGGAAGTATTGAGCAAAATAAATCAGATTAGTGAAGAATTTGGATTAAGGATTGCCAATATTTTTCATGCTGGCGATGGAAACCTCCATCCGCTTGTACTGTTTGATGCCAGAATACCGGGAGAATCGAAAAAAGCGTTGGAAGCTGGAAGCCAGTGCCTGAAGGTATGTGCCGATGTAGGGGGAACGATTACCGGAGAGCATGGTGTCGGTATTGAAAAGCGGGAAGAAATGCGATTTGTTTTCTCCGAAGAAGAGATTGCTGCGCAGACTGATATCCGTGAAGTATTTAATCCTTATAATTTTCTTAATGCAGGGAAGCTCTTCCCATCTCCGGGACGATGTGTCGAGATAAAGAAAGAGTTAAAGGCTCAGGCAAAAATAGGGTGAACATTTTAGATTTGTAGAGCTTGTTGCTTTTGGAATGCAAAACTAAGCTTTACCATCTGAGCTGATTGCAGCAAGTGTGCAATTGACTCCTTAAAAATGCATCCGTATTTTCCTCGGGGAGTGTTTATCCTTGGATGTTTTTCAATGTTCAGCGGGAAGCATGTGAAGTGCGAGCCCCCAGGCTCCCTGCGGAAAGCAAGTGCCCGCCGGAAGTCAACAGGCTGAATGATCAGAGCAAATTAAAAAGGAAAAGAATCACAAATCACATGAAAATTATTGAAACTGATGTGAAAAGCATGCTATTATTTTTTTAGAGAAAATAAAAAAACGCTGTTTGTTAATAACAAACATTAAGTGGAAAGTGAAGAACCAAGGAGGAATTGATCAATGGGAAACTATGTGCAATCTGGAAAGCTGAAAGTCGCAAGCGAACTCTATGAATTTATTAATTCGGAAGCACTTCCGGAAAGCGGAGTCAATCAAGAGAATTTCTGGTCTGGATTGGAAGCGCTTTTAAATGATTTGACACCTAAAAACAAAGCATTGCTTAAAAAGCGGGATGAAATCCAGCAGCAGATAAATGCCTGGCATCGTGAACATCAAGAATTTGATTTTACTAGCTATAAAGCATTTTTAGAAAAAATCGGCTACCTTGAACCAAAAGCTGAGGATTTCAATATTACAACTGAAAATGTGGACGATGAAGTGGCTGTCCAGGCAGGCCCGCAATTGGTTGTACCTGTAAATAATGGACGCTATGCAATCAACGCTGCCAATGCACGATGGGGCAGCTTATATGATGCACTTTATGGAACTGATGCAATCAGTGAAGAGAATGGAGCGCAAAGAGGTGGCGGATATAACCCTGTCAGAGGGGAAAAGGTTATCTCCTTTGCAAGAGAATTCTTGGATAATACGGTTCCTTTAACAAACGGATCACATAAAGATGCTGTCCAATACAGGATTGAAGAAGGGAAGTTGGCGGTTGCTCAAAGCAATGGGGAAACTGCAGGCTTAAGGGATGAATCGAAGTTTGCCGGCTATCAGGGAGAGCAGGGTCAGCCGTCGGCAGTCCTCCTGAAAAATAATGGACTCCATTTTGAAATTCAGATTGACAGAAGTCACCCGATAGGTAAAACAGATGATGCTGGGGTAAAAGATGTATTGCTTGAAGCTGCAGTTACAACCATTATGGATTGTGAAGATTCTGTAACAGCCGTTGATGCCGAAGATAAGGTTCTCGTATATCGCAACTGGCTGGGACTCATGAAAGGTGACCTTTCTGCATCCTTTGTTAAAGGCAGCAAGAATCTGACTCGTACATTAAATCCTGACCGTTCGTATGTTTCTCCGGAAGGGAAGGAATTCGCGCTTTCTGGACGTTCGCTTATGTTCATACGCAACGTAGGCCATTTAATGTCAAATAGTGCGATTTTGGATGAAAACGGGCATGAAATACAGGAAGGTATTCTTGATACAGTTGTAACCAGCTTGATCGCGAAGCATACATTGCTCGGAAATGGCCCTTACCAGAATTCTTCCGAAGGTTCAATCTATATTGTTAAACCTAAAATGCACGGTTCTAAAGAGGTAGCTTTTGCCAATGAGTTATTTGACCGTACAGAAGATTTGCTTGGACTGGAACGCAATACAATAAAAATTGGCGTGATGGATGAAGAACGCCGCACTTCCTTAAATCTTAAAGCTTGCATCCGTGAAGTAAAGGATCGGATCGTATTTATTAATACTGGGTTCCTTGACCGCACTGGGGATGAAATGCATACATCCATGGAAGCTGGCCCAATGATCCGCAAAAATGATATGAAATCAACTGCATGGCTTAAAGGATATGAAAGGTCCAATGTTAACACTGGACTTGAAACAGGATTCCAGGGCCGTGCACAAATCGGAAAAGGAATGTGGGCTATGCCGGATATGATGGCAGATATGATGGAGCAAAAAATTGGCCACTTGAATGCAGGAGCGAACACTGCCTGGGTTCCATCTCCTACAGCTGCAACCCTTCATGCATTGCATTATCATCAGGTTGATGTGTCACAAGTTCAAAATAAGCTGATGGAGAAAATCTCTGATCTTCGCGATGATATCCTTCAAATACCGGTCGATGACAATCCACAATGGAGCCTGGAGGAAATCCAGGAAGAGCTGGACAATAACGCACAGGGTATTTTAGGGTATGTTGTCCGCTGGGTTGAACAAGGGATTGGATGTTCAAAAGTTCCTGATATCAACAATATTGGCTTGATGGAAGACCGTGCGACATTGAGGATTTCCAGTCAGCATGTAGCGAACTGGCTGCATCATGGCATTTGTACAAAGGAACAGGTACTCGAAACTCTTAAGAAAATGGCCAAGGTTGTAGACGAGCAAAACGCTGGAGATGAAGCTTACCGCCCAATGGCTGCAGATTTTGATAACTCTGTTGCATTCATTGCCGCTTGTGATCTTGTATTTGATGGATATGACCAGCCAAATGGATACACAGAACCAATTCTTCACCGCCGCCGTCTTGAGGCAAAAACCAAGTTTGCAGTACAGCAATAATTTCTTTAAAGGGAAACAGGGCATTTTTATGCCCTGTTTTTATAAGAATACTTATCCAACAGTCAAAGTTAACCGAGATAACAGAATAGAAGGGAGACCGTTTTCATGAAATTTACAAGATTTGAAGTTGAATCAACGGTACATACAGGTGTAATGGAAAATGAAACAATTAAAGAGATTAAAGGTAATATGTTTGGAGAATGGGAGTTTACGGGCAATGCATTTGCCAAAGATGAGGTTAAGCTGCTTGCTCCGATAGTTCCCAATCAGATTATAGGCATCGGAGCAAACTATGTGTCGGCAAAAATAGATCTGCCGGAAGAGCTCCCTGCAATTCCTGTTTTCTTTTTTAAGCCTGGTTCCTCAGTTATTGGACCAGAAGAAAAAATTGTTATACCAAAAGACATAGAGCAGGTGAAGTTTGAGTCGGAATTAGCTGTTATCATAGGAAAAGATGCAAAGAGTGTACCCGAAGAGGATGTGCTTGACTATGTCTTCGGCTATAGTGTAGGGAATGATGTTACAGCACCTCAGTTCTTCCATAGTGACGGACATTGGACGATAGGAAAAGCATTTGACACTTTTACTCCGCTGGGACCAGTTATTGAAACAGAACTAGATCCTTTCAGCGTGCATGTAGAGGCAAAATTAAACGGAGAAGAAAAGCAGAACAGCAATACAGATTTGATGATAATTTCTATCCGTAAAATGATTTCCTACCTGACTAATGTCATGACGCTAAAGCCGGGTGATGTAATCCTTACAGGCAGTCCGGTTGGAGCTGAAATGGTCGGTCCAGGTGATGTCATTGAATGTGAAATAAAAGGAATTGGGACTCTCCGCAACACGTTTGCAGCAGCGCGTGAAAGCGTCAAGTCCGTCTAAACCTAAACTCTTTAGGGCTTGTATGCTATAATGTTTTGGAGATAAAGGTTTTACACCAGAGGTGAGCGATTTGGAAAGAGAGAATATGGTTAAATCTGTTAGCAGGGCCCTGGATATCATTACACTGGTGAGCCTGAAAAAAGGCGGTCTTGGAGTTACAGAGATAGCTAAACAGATAGACATTAATAAAAGTTCTGTATACAGAATCCTATCTACCCTGGTGCAATATGGGTATATCGAACAAGATGGCGATACAGGCAAATACAAGCTTGGCTATAAGTTCCTAGAAATCAGTTCAAAACTTCTTGACTCCATCGATTTAAGGGCGGAGGCAAGGCCGTTTTTGCAGGAACTTGAAAATGAGACTAACGAAGTTATTCATTTAGTTGTATACGATCAAGGAGAAGTTGTATATATCGAAAAGCTGGAAGGAAATGAAACCTTGAGAATGCACTCTAAAGTAGGGAAAAGGGCGCCTATGCATTGCACGTCAGTAGGAAAAGCCATCCTTGCGCACCTGCCATCAAGTGTCGTCATTGATATTTTGGATCGGAAAGGAATGCCTGTTCATACGGATAAAACAATCACAGATAAAGAAGAATTCCTTAAGGAACTCAGCCACGTCAGGCAAAGTGGCTATGCGCTGGATCTGGAGGAAAATGAATATGGGATTACATGTGTAGCAGCTCCCATTTTTGACCACCTGGGAAAGGTAGTTGCGGCAGTCAGTATTTCAGGCCCTACTATGAGAATGACCGATGATCGGCTTAAAATGCTTAAATCGATTATGGTTAGGAGAGGGAAAGAAATATCTTCCCGTTTGGGTCATGTTACCCCTATAAGTTAGTTGGATTTGCCCGATAAATCTTTTATTAAAGATATATCGGGCAAATTTTTTTGTATATATATACTAAATTTTTAATCAAAATGTATAAACTAAATTTTAAGAAAATTATTGAAATTACGAAAAAGGTCTGTATAATTAAGGATAGCACGAACCATTGTTGTATAACAAGAACGTTATAGTTGTATAACAGTGTTTCGTTGTTCGCAACAAATTGCAATTATTGTTCGCTATTACAAAACAAAGGAGGAAATGTGTTTTATGGGTACAGGGATGTTATCTTTTTTATCTCTATTGCCGATTATTGCAGTGGCAGTGTTCCTTGTGGGACTGAGATGGCCGGCAAGTAATGCGATGCCGATTTCTTACATCGTTGCAGTTGGCCTGGCCTTGTTTGTCTGGAAAGTGCCTGGTGCAAATGTCGCAGCTGCATCAATTAATGGCCTTGTTGTAGCTGGGACTCTTCTTTACATTATTTTTGGGGCAATTCTGCTTCTCAATACCCTACAGGAAAGCGGAGGTATTAAAACGATCCGCCAGGGTTTCACTGATATTTCAGGTGACCGCAGAATACAGGTAATCATCATAGCATGGCTATTCGGTTCCTTCATTGAAGGGTCTGCCGGTTTCGGTACTCCTGCGGCTGTAGCAGTACCACTGCTTGTTGGCTTGGGATTCCCTGCAATGGCAGCTGTTGTAGCCGGAATGGTTATTCAAAGTACGCCAGTTTCTTTTGGTGCAGTGGGTACCCCAATGCTTGTTGGTGTACAAACGGGTTTATCTGCAGATCCGGCTATTACCAATGACTTCCTTGCTCTTACTACATTAATTGCAGGTAAGGTTGCAATTCTCCATATGATCGCCGGTACGCTTGTTCCAATATTTGTTGTAGCATTAATGACAAGATTTTTTGGAAAGAATAAGTCGTTTACAGAGGGCATCAAAGTCTGGAAATTCGCCTTGTTTGCATCCTTCTCCATGACTATACCTTATGTAATTGTTGCAAATGTTTTGGGGCCAGAGTTCCCATCTATGATTGGCGGACTTGTCGGTCTGGCAATCGTCGTTTTTGCTGCGAAAAAAGGTTTCTTAATGCCTCCTAAAGATCAGGAGTGGGATTTTGAAGAGAAATCCAAATGGGATCCTGAATGGATAGGATCGCTGGAAATCAAAGATATTGCTCACAAAAGCGGCAGCATGAGCATGTTTCGTGCCTGGGCTCCTTATATATTAGTGGGCTTGTTCCTGGTATTAACTCGTTTGAAAACGCTTCCTTTAATGGAGTGGCTTCAAGCATGGACTGTAAAGTTTGAAAATATTTTTGAATCGGGCATAACTGCAAGCTTCCAGCCTCTGTATTTGCCAGGAACCATTTTCATTGTCGTTTCACTCATCACTTATTTTATTCATGGAATGAATGCAAGCGGTTATAAACGTGCATGGTCGCAATCTGGAAAGACAATGATTGCAGCCTCAACAGCACTTATATTTACGGTTCCAATGGTACAGGTTTTCTTGAATTCTGGTGGCGGTGCTGCTGGATACGATAAAATGCCAATTGAATTGGCGAATGGTGTAGCAGCCCTGGCTGGAGAATATTGGCCGTTTTTCTCTACCTTTATTGGTGGAATTGGCGCTTTTATCGCAGGAAGCAATACGGTAAGCAATATGATGTTTTCGCTATTCCAGCATGATGTAGGATCTCAGATTGGCGTTGATGCAACATGGATTGTTGCCCTTCAGGCAGTTGGCGGGGCAGCTGGTAACATGATATGTGTGCATAACGTTGTAGCCGCATCCGCCGTAGTTGGCCTCGTTGGAAAAGAGGGAGCGGTAATCCGGAAAACGCTATTCCCATTCTTCTATTACGCCCTATTAACAGGTTCTGTTGGCTATTCGATTGTATGGTATTCACAAAAAGGCATCTTCAACCTTGGATCTTTCATTGCTGTCGGCATTGCTGTAGCAGCAGTATATATTATTGCTACGAATAACAGACGCTCCAACATGATTTTGCCTCCACCTTCAATGAATGTAAAGTCAGCTAAATAGATATTTTTCTGAACTGGCTCAGCTCTTATGCTGAGTCAGTTTTTTAATGGATTTAAAATTTTACAAAATAATGTCTAATGCCCCTTCTCTTTTCCAAATCCTTGTAATATAATCTAATTGTATTAACTGTACTATGAATGATAGTACACTATATACAGTTGGGAGGGTTAGCATGTTTGAATTAGACGTAAGGAGCCGGAAGCCTATATATGAACAATTGGTTGAACGGTTAAAAGAGCTGATCATTACAGAGGTTTTAAAGGCTGATGAACAGCTCCCTTCCGTTCGAATGCTGGCCCAGCAGCTGACAATCAATCCAAATACCATTCAAAAGGCATACAGAGAACTTGAATCTCAAGGGTATATTTATTCTATTAAAGGAAAAGGAAGTTTTGTCAGTCCTGCAACTCCCAACCAAAATAGTGAAAAAATTATAAAAGTGAAAACAGAACTATCGAAACTCATCTCAGAAGCACTCTATCTCGGCATCACAGCCGATGAATTATTCAAGATGATAAAAGAAATTGACACAATCGTAGGGGGAGGGATTGAAAATGATCAAAATCAGTAATGTCCGGAAATCTTTTGAGGAATTGGAAGCGATCGAAAAGATCAGCATTCATGTGAACAAAGGATCAATTTATGGGCTGCTGGGGTCTAACGGGGCAGGCAAAACAACACTTTTGAAATTATTGACGGGCATTTATGTACAGGATGAAGGATCCGTTACGATTGATGGCCAGCAGGTTTTTGAAAATGCATCTATAAAAGAAAAGATTTTTTTTATCCAAGATCATCCTTATTTTCTTCCCCAATATACGGTAAAGCAAATGGCACATTTCTATAAAAGTATTTATAGCGGCTGGGATCATGTCCGTTTTAAAGAGCTGGCAGCTATTTTTGAATTGGATATAAATAAAAAAATCCATAGATTTTCAAAAGGGGTTCAGAGACAGGCAGCCTTTATTCTTGCATTATCTGCCAGACCTGAAGTATTAATCCTGGATGAACCTATGGATGGACTCGACCCTGTTATGAGGAAAAAGGTCAAAAACCTGATCATAGACGAAGTCGCTGCTAGAGAAATGACTGTTTTGATTTCTTCTCATAATTTACGTGAAGTGGAAGATTTGTGTGACTATATAGCTATTATGCATAAGGGAAACTTAATCATTGAAAAAGATCTAGATGACCTTAAAACGGATACTCATAAAATTCAAGTAGCTTTCAAAGGCTCCATGCCCGCCATCTTTGATTCTATGAAAATACTACATAAAGAAAAAAGGGGCAGCGTCATGATCTGTATTGTCAAGGGAGAGGCAGGGGAAATCTTGGAATACGTTCAGCGATTTAAGCCGGTCATTTTCGATTTGCTTCCCCTGACACTTGAAGAGATTTTTATTTACGAAATGGGGGATGTTGGATATGCAGTCCAAAATATCCTTGGTTAATAAAGAAATAGGGAAAACCATTGCAAGGAGTGTTGGCTGGGTTTCCATTGTTTACTTTCTTGTTCTTTTTTTCGCAGTTCCACTTGAGATTATAATGACTTCTTCAGCGGAACAACGTAAATTCATTGATATTGATAACCTGTTCCAATATCACTTTCAGCTGCAAATTATTTTAAATATAGCCATTCCAGTCGTTATGTCTGTTTTCTTATTCCGGTTCCTGCAGGTAAAACAGTATAGCGATTTAATTCATAGCCTTCCGGTTAAAAGAGAATCTATTTTTCATCAATATGCAATCGCTGGATTTTTTCTACTGGTTTTGCCCGTTTTCCTGATTTCTATTATTGTCCTTATTCTATATCAGCCCTTGTATTTGAATGAATTTTATTCTCTAGGCGAAATATTTAAATGGCTGGGAATTACGATTTTGTATAATGCCTTCATTTATTTTGCTGGAGTTTTTGTTGGTATGGTTACAGGGTTATCTGCAGTCCAGGGGACCTTGACATATATACTCCTGCTGCTGCCAGTCGGCCTTATCATTTTGCTAGCTTTTAATTTGCCTTTCTATGTATATGGTTATCCTAGCCAATATTATTTGGAGAGCAAGTTTGAGAAGTTTTCGCCTCTGGTTTCAATAACGCAAATGAGTCACCGTAGTCTTTTGGCTACCGAGATTATTATTTACCTTATCTTGTTATTCTCACTTTACTGGCTAAGCTTGTGGATCTATAGAAAAAGAAAGCTGGAGGCTGTGTCGCAGGCACTCGTTTTTCCGATTACAAAACCTATCTTTAAATATGGAGCAGCATTTTGCAGCATGCTTCTTGGTGGAATGTATTTTGGAGAAATGCGAAACGGGATGGGCTGGCTTATTGCCGGATATGTGTTTGGTGCATTGCTAGGCTTTGTGATTGCTGAGATGGTTC
This sequence comes from Cytobacillus sp. NCCP-133, assembly GCF_026011715.1. GTDB lineage: Bacteria > Bacillota > Bacilli > Bacillales > Cytobacillaceae > Cytobacillus. Next base: position 89,653 of record NZ_BRVM01000005.1, read on the forward strand.
TGCAGAAATCATGGCGAGTAAGTATTCATATTAAAGGCTTGGTGATTTATACAGCTGCTATGGCAGTGTTGTTCATATTGTTCCAATTTGACTTAACACAATATGAAAAAAATATACCAGCGGCCAATGAAATTGAACGGGTTCATTTCAGCGAGAGTTTTTACTTATATAGTGATGCTGATCAAGATGAACCTATATATCTTAAAGATTACGCAAATATTGATTTAGTCAGAAGGCTTCATAAGGAGATTGTCGGAAATAAAGACATGAATAAACTGCAATCCAATAACCAGAATACTGCCTTTATCGTGTATGAGCTGAAAAACGGGGAAAAACTTGTTCGCAATTACAGAATCGATAAGTCGAAATACCATCCATTTTATAAGCTTATTTTTGAATCAGCTGAATATAAAATGGCGACGAATGAAATCTACAATGTAGCTGCCGATGAAACGACTAAAATTACGATTACTCCGTCTGGCCCTGTTAATAAGCAGGCTGTGATTACTGATCCTGAAGATATAACTGCAACGGTGGAAATACTGACTGAAGAAGTTGATTCTGCTGCCTATGATGATAGCCAAATCCAAGTTGAACCATATGCGTATATAGAAATTTTCTATAGTGATAATAAAAAGGCCTATATGCATTGGGACCCGTCCTATATCAAGTTTGAAAAATGGCTTAAGGAAAAGTCATTGCTTGATAAGGCAAGGGTGACAGGAAATGATATTTCATATGCATTGGCCGCAAAAGCAGCGGATATTGATATTGACTATGCAAGGGGATATTCATACGAGGAGATTTTTGAGGAAATGAATGAGAACCCGTTAACTCTGAAAATAACTGACAAAGACCAAATAGAGAGCAGCATTAAGAACGCAAAAGGTTTTATTGATGGAGACTATATTATCGCTTTCTACTTTGATGAACAAAGGTCGATAGATATTAAGAGCTTTAATGAAAAAGATGTACCAGACTTTCTCAAACGCCAGTTTGAATAGCAGGCAAGGATGCCAAAACAGAGAGGGGGATGAGAGTGAGTATCCATTTAGATATGAGAGAAATTTACCATTTGTATTATAAAAAGCTTTTTCATATTGCTATTTGCATCACCCGAGATCATTATCTCGCACAGGACGTTGTCCAGGAGACACTGATCAAGGCATATAAAAAGATGGACACTATTGATGATCAGGATAAATTGGGTGCATGGCTATCAGCAATTGCGACTAGAACTGCCATTGATTTCGTCCGAAAAGAAAGAAAGACAAATGAGAGAATCCTAGACTCCGTAGATTTTGAAAAATGTCTTGAAAGAAAGCATAATGATGCAGGACAAGAAGCTGAAATCAACATGCTGCAGGAACAGATATACAAATATGTCGATTCTCTCTCCCCTGATCAAAAGAGAGTCTTTCTGCTCAAAACAAAACATGGATTAAAGGAAAGGGAAATAGCAGAAATCCTCCATTTAAACCCAAACACAGTGAAGACAAAATTATACAGGATCAGACAACAGCTGAAAGAAATGCTTTTAGCCCGTAATTTAGCCTGATAAAAATGCAGCCTTCATCATGAGGCTGCATTTTTATCAGGCTAACAAAATATTGAGAATGTGAACATTTAATGAAAGTTACTTAATAGACAAAAACCAAAGATAGAAATCAAGATTCAGTTACGAAAACCATTTAAAATAGCCGTTTTTCAAAAAAAAGAGCATTATATACTTAAACCTGCAATCATGTCAGTGATATTTATCATTATAAATTTTGTCAGATTATGATCTTGAAAAATTAGTGGAAAACTATAGAAAAATATTTTTACATTTAATAGAAATCATAGGTATAATATTTTTAAAAGTGCAGAATTTGCCGTTCATTTTAATCATTTTAACGGATAAACCACCTTGAAAATCCCCCTCTCAGCATCTGCTTCCAAGTATCCTTATTCAATTGTTTTATTGGCAAAATAAATTAAAACGCTTTTTCGTAAAGGAGGTGTTAATAGTATGAACCCTCTCTTGGATTTAGCCTGGAGGACTCACACAAGAGAGAGAATTGAAAGGGGTATACCTTTCTATTTAAGTATACTCCTTTTTGTAAGAATGTGAAATATGTCACAAAAACTTTAAAAAGGGGAATATATATGGTTGTGAGTATTAATGAAAAGTTTGTAATTAGAAGAAATACTATGGCAATCTTACCTGGTTCTTCATCCAGGGGCAGCTATTCGAAAATAATGGAAGTTGGCCAGACATTTTCATTAGAGCTTCCCCCTTTTGAGGTAATGAATGATAGCTTATTGCATTATTGTTCAGATTTAAAAGGATCGATTAGGGGAACAAAAGCCATTCTTGGTTCAACGAGTACCCCGCCGGTATGCATTAATGCAAATCTGGATATGTACTGGTTTCCGCACAAATCTCCCTTTATGCCAGACTGTGTCTGGATTGCTCTGCATCATGTTAAAGATTTAAGATTTGAATCGAATAGCCAAACGAGTTTGTTTTTTTCAAATGGGCAGAGCATTTATTTGGATATTGGCATAAGGCATATTCAGTCCATTATTGATTTGGCTGAGGAGCTAAGGTACAAAATGATAAAAACAAGAAATAGGACACGGAGCTTTACTTTTGACTCAAAAAATGGCTTACAGCTTGTTAGCGAAGAATCGAACAAATATAAATAAAATGATTTTTAAACAAGCCGGCAGGAAAAGCAGTCCTTTTAATGGAAATGAATTTCTGAAAACGTATTTTAAATAGGAGGTTCAATATGGAAATAAAAGATTGCAGGGCCATTATTACAGGAGGTGCCTCAGGGCTTGGTGAGGCAACTGTGAGGCATATAGCAGCCAGAGGCGGAAAAGTTCTTATCGCAGATTTGGCAGAAGATCGCGCAAGGAAGCTCGCAGATGAAATAGGGGAAAATGTTCAATTTTTTAAAACCGATGTGACAAAGGAAGAGGATGTGCAGAAAGCAATGGAATTTGCTGAAGATCAACTGGGTTCATTCAATACAGCAGTCAACTGTGCGGGAATTGGCATTGCTGCCAAATTGCTCGGACGAAAGGGTGTCCATGCACTGGATATGTTTTCAAAAGTGATCTCTATTAATCTCATAGGCACTTTCAATGTAATTAGGTTAGCAGCAGACCATATGTCAAAAAATAATCCAAATGAACAAGGTGAGAGAGGCGTGATTATTAATACAGCTTCTGTTGCAGCATACGAAGGCCAAATTGGGCAGGCCGCGTATAGTGCTTCAAAAGGCGGTGTAATCAGCATGACTTTGCCGATTGCCAGAGAGCTTGCTGCTTATGGAATTCGTGTTATGACAATTACGCCGGGATTATTTAATACACCTATGTTCGAATCACTTCCTGAAGAGGCCAGAAATTCTTTAGGCAAGATGGTTCCATTCCCTTCAAGACTGGGATATCCCGAGGAATATGCGAAGCTCTCTGAAAGCATATTGGAAAATCCAATGCTTAATGGTGAAACAATACGTCTTGACGGCGGGATTCGCATGCAGCCAAAATAAAATTCAAAACCTAACCTTATGATTATTGAAAAGGTTAGGTTTTTTTTATGGATTTATAATTCTAAATGTTCTAAAAATAATGATAATTATTGTACAATATATATGTAAGCCTTCGCATAAGTAAGGTGAAGTAATATGAGGTATCGCGAAAAAATTTTACAGGTTCGGAGGGGAAGGGATGGCTGTATCGTACATAAAGGAAGAACATGAAATTTTTCGAAAGTCATTACGGAAATTCCTGGAGAAGGAAGCATATCCGAATTATGAACAATGGGAAGAGGACAGGATTATACCGCGGGCGTTTTGGAGGAAGATGGGGGATCAGGGATTTTTATGTCCGGATATTGAGGAGAAATATGGCGGCAGCAATGTAGATTGGGGATTTTCAGTTGTGATCAACGAAGAACTGGAACGTGTAGGTTCTGGTTTGGTAGGAATAGGCCTGCACAATGACATAGTAGTGCCGTATATCACAGCTTATGGAACCGAGGAACAGAAACAAAGGTGGCTGCCAAAATGTACTACAGGTGAAATCATTACTGCCATTGCCATGACCGAACCGGGAGCAGGTTCAGATTTAGCCGGAATTAAGACGACGGCGAAGCTTGAAGATGACCATTATGTTGTGAATGGGGAAAAAACCTTCATCACAAATGGAATTCATTCCGATTTAATAATTGTGGCCTGCAAAACAGATCCGAATGCGGTTCCGCGGCATAAAGGAGTGAGCCTGCTTTCGATAGAGAGGGATACGTCAGGCTTTTCAAGAGGAAGGAAGTTAAGTAAAGTCGGCCTGCACTGCCAGGACACAGCTGAGCTGATATTCGAGGATTGCAAAGTCCCAAAAGAAAATTTAATTGGTGAAGAAGGAAAAGGTTTTTTCTATTTGATGGATAAACTGCAGCAGGAACGGCTTGTTGTAGCGGTTGCCGCACAAGTGGCAGCAGAAGAAATGCTTAAATTAACCATCGGTTATGTCAAAAAACGCGAGGCGTTCGGAAGACAAATCAGCCAATTCCAAAACACACAATTTAGAATAGCTGAAATGGCTACTGATATCGAAATGGGGAGGGCGTTTCTTGATAGCTTGATTGAGGAGCATTTGGAGGGCAAAGATGTAGTGACAAAAGTATCCATGGCTAAATGGAAGCTCACAGACAATGCACGGAAAATTGCATCCGAATGCATGCAGCTTCATGGCGGCTATGGCTATATGGAAGAATACGAGATTGCCAGAAGGTACAGGGATATTCCGGTCGCCAGCATTTACGCTGGCACCAATGAAATTATGAAAACGATCATAGCAAAAAACATGGGGCTATAAGGAGGAAAAATTGATGCTCGAAGCAGTCATTGTAGAAGGGGTTCGAACACCTGTAGGAAGAAAAAACGGCTTGCTGAAGGAGGTCCGGGCGGACGACCTTGCGGCAGAGGCTTTAAAGGCACTAGTTGAGCGTGCTGGCATAGACCCTGCCATTGTAGATGATGTCATTCTGGGCTGTGTTTCGCAAATTGGCGAACAAACAGGGGATATTGCCAGGGTGGCATCCCTGATTGCCGGTTTTCCAATTGAAGTTCCAGGAACGACCATTGATCGCCAATGTGGTTCAAGCCAGCAGGCTGTCCATTTTGCTGCACAGGCCATTTTAGCTGGAGATATGGATGTGGTCATCGCCGGAGGAGTCGAGAGCATGTCACGTGTTCCAATCGGATCGAGCTATCAGGGTGTTGGCTTCAGTGAAAAGCTGACAAGCAGGCATGAAATTATCCATCAGGGCTTATCCGCAGAACGTATTGCCGAGAAATATGGATTTACAAGGGAAGAACTGGATCAGTACTCCTATGTAAGCCATCAAAAAGCACTGAAAGCTCAGGCGAAAGGATACTTTGATAAGGAGATCGTCCCGCTTGAAGTGACTTTGGATGATGGGAAAACAGTAACTGTCTCGGAAGATTCCGGTCCGAGAAGAGAAACGTCAGTAGAAGCGCTCGGAAGCCTGAAAACGGTTTTTAAACAAGATGGAGTGATTCATGCTGGAAACTCAAGCCAGATCAGTGATGGAGCAGCAGTCTTATTAATCATGTCCCGTAAAAAAGCAGAAGAGCTTGCCCTTAAGCCGAGATTTAAAATCCTTGCCCGGTCGGTAATAGGGTCAGATCCTACTTTGATGCTGACAGGACCTATACCTGCAACAGAAAAAGTACTAAAAAAGGCTGGATTAACAATTGATGACATTGATGTTTTTGAAGTAAATGAAGCATTCGCTCCTGTCCCGCTTGCCTGGCTGAAAGATACGGGGGCCGATCCTGCCAAGCTAAATCCAAATGGCGGTGCCATTGCACTGGGCCATCCTCTTGGTGGAAGCGGAGCCCGCTTAATGGTCACCATGATGCATGAACTCGAAAGAACAGGCGGGCGTTTCGGACTGCAAACCATGTGCGAAGGCCATGGAATGGCAAATGCGACAATTATTGAACGATTAGATTGAATAAATGGGGAGGAATGGGAATGACAACTACTATTGGAAAAATATTTGATTTAACAGCTGGCAAGTTTCCAAATAAAGAAGCTTTGTATGATGTCAGAAAAAATCTGCGTCTTACGTATAAGGAATGGAGCCTTGAAATTAATAAATTGGCAAACGCTCTTCTAAAAGCAGGTGTCAGGAAGGGCGACAGAGTTTCAACCTATTTATTCAACACAGAGGAACTTGCGACAGCCTTCTTTGCATGTGCGAAGATAGGTGCAGTTTTCAATCCGATCAACTTCAGGCTTATGTCAGAGGAAGTAGCTTATATCCTAAACGATGCAGAACCAAAAGTAGTGTTAATTGAGCAAATGCTTACAACAGGCATTACACCAATAGCCCAGCGTTACCCCCATATTTCATTCTGGTATATTGATGAAAATGAATCGGATTATGCAGCATCTTACCGTGAGAAAGTCGATTCAGCACCCCACACTGAAATTGTTGCAGATATTGATGAAAACGATCTGTATGCCATCATGTACACCAGCGGCACAACAGGAAGGCCAAAAGGAGTCGTCCATCGGCATAGGGATATGGTCGAACAAAGCCTAATCGTAATTGGAGCGACAAAGCTGGAAAGCAGTGATCATGGTCTTGTAGCAGCACCAATGTTCCACTGTGCCGAACTTCATTGTGCCTTTTTGCCCCGAGTGCATGTAGGGGCAAAAAATACGATCCTTCATCACTTTGAAGCAAAAGAAGTTTTGCAGATAATTTCCGAAGAAAAGATTACAAAATTTTTTGCAGCCCCGACGATGTGGAATATGCTTCTTCAGGAAAAACTGAATAAATATAACCTGGAAAGCCTAAAGCTAGGGCTTTATGGAGCAGCTCCAATGGCCCCGGCACTTGTTTATGCCTGCCGTGAAAAACTAGGCATATCCCTTGTGCAAGCATACGGAATGACAGAAATGGGTCCAGCGATTACATTTTTAGCTGAAGATGACCAGATCAGGAAAGCCGGTTCCGCGGGCCAAGCCTGCCTAAACCATGAAATTCGAATTGTAAGGCCGAATGAAAATGGTCCTTCTAATCCTAATGATAGAATTCCAGCGGGAGAGACGGGAGAAATCATTGTTAAGGGGCCATGCATGATGAGTGGTTACTTCAACCGTGAAGAAGCAACTGAAAATGCCATGTATGGGGGCTGGTATCACTCAGGGGATATTGGCTTCCTTGATGAGGAAGGGTTCCTCTATGTAAAAGATCGTGTCGACGATATGATCATAAGCGGTGGAGAAAACATTTATCCCCGTGAAGTGGAAGATGTTCTATACACTCATAATGGAGTTCTTGATGTAGCAGTAATGGGACAGCCAGATGACCGCTGGGGAGAAACGGTAACAGCTTTTGTTGTAAAAAAAGATTCTTCTCTAACTGAAGCCGAACTCGATGAAATATGCAAGAATAGTGTTGAACTTGCCAATTATAAGCGTCCAAGAAAATATGTATTTTGTGATGTTCTTCCAAGAAATGCAAGCGGGAAGATTCAAAAATTCATGCTGCGCAAACAGCTCGAAGATTTATTTGCAGACGGGAAAATCTAGTCGGGCAGAAAGGAATTTAAAATGTTAAAAGGAATACGAGTAATCGACTTTTCAAATTATCTTCCAGGTCCATATGCCTCACAGAGGCTTGCAGAGCTGGGAGCCGAAGTTATAAAAGTAGAGCCGGTAAATGGAGATCCCAGCAGGCATCTGGATATCAAAATTGAAGGTACGGGTGCTGTCTTTTCAGCCAATAACCGCGGCAAAAAAAGCATTGCGATTGATCTAAAAAGCATTGAAGGCAAAAATGCTGCTCTAAAGCTGATATCAATGAGTGACGCAGTCCTTGAGAGTTTTCGTCCAGGGATCATGAAAAAGCTGGGGCTGGATTATGACTCTGTTAAAAGTCATAACCCGAATATTGTCTATTGTTCTCTTACTGGCTACGGCGAAAAGGAAGGCTATCAATATCTGGGCAGCCATGATTTAAATTATATGGCTGTAAGCGGTGCGCTTGCCCAGTTAAAGGATCGCAGCGGAACGCCTATCCATCCTTCCAATACGATGGCTGATTATATGGGAGGCATGGCAGCGAGCGAAAGGATTCTGGCTGCTCTGCTCTCCTGTAAGCTAACCGGACAAGGAGGATATCACTGCATTTCAATAGCTGAAGTGATGGTTGGCATCATGGGGAACCATCTGCTGATAGAAAATGAGACTGGATACCCAAATGGGGTTTCTGTTTTAAATGGGGAAATTATAGCTTACTCCATTTATGAAACGAGAGATGGAAGATTTGCTGCACTTGCCGCACTCGAGCCAAAGTTCTGGATAAACTTCTGCCAGGCGGCCGGGAGGGAAGATTGGATTAACTCCCAGTTTACAAATGCCTCTGGGAGCAACCCTGCTTATATAGAAGTGACTGAATTATTTAAAAGCAAAACATTAAAAGAATGGACTGAGTTTGGGCAAAAAGTTGACTGCTGCTTGAGTCCTATATTGGAAACAGGGGAACTAATGGACTTTCCTCTTTTTAGGGGTATTATTGAAAACAGATTAAACGATCCCTATATAAAGATGCAAGGGGAGAGTAACACAGCTTTGGCAAGGCCTCCAGCATTAGGAGAGCACACTGAGGAAGTTTTGACAAAGATTGCGGGATTGCCGGCGAAGACAGTTGAAACGATGAAAGATGATCGAGTCTTTTAGAAGAAAACGAGAATGAATCAAGGACAGGGGTGGGCTTTTATGAGAAATTCCATATTCAGACACCGGAAGCAATTATTTATTGCTGGAAAGCATTCGAAAGGAATTTTTCCAGCAATAAAGTGGACGTTACATAGATTACATCAAAGTTTTTAAAATTAAATGTAGTTTGGGTACTAAACTACATAATCGAAACATTTGAATGGAATTGGACAAGCGTCTAACTAGTGTTTCTTTGCTGCTTTTATTTGAGTAGAGGCTGTTTATAAGATTAAATGGTATAATGGATGGGAATACATAAAAAATATACTTTTTCATGATTTGGAGTGTGATGGTCAGTAGTGCGTTTTATTAAAACGATCCCAAACATCGTGACATTGGGGAACTTATATTGCGGCTTTCTGTCTATTGGTTTCGCAGCCAATGGACATTTCAAAAATGCTGCCATTCTTATTTTGATTGGCATGATGTTCGATAGCATGGACGGCAGACTAGCAAGAATGCTTAAAGCAGACAGTACTCTCGGCAAAGAGCTGGATTCACTGGCAGATATTGTGACGTTTGGAGTTGCCCCATCGTTTTTGGTGTATTATACATATTTTTTTCAATTTGGATTTATTGGTTTAATTATTTCCGGCCTATTCCCGTTGTTTGGCGCCTACCGGCTGGCAAGGTTTAATATAAGCACTCCCAAATCTTCCTTAAATTATTTTGTCGGAGTGCCAATTACCGCAGCAGGTGGGATTATGGCAATCCTGACACTTTTCGGTGACCTTATTCCCAATATAATTACGACAGTAGTTTTCACGGCACTTTGTTTTTTAATGGTGAGCAGAATTCGAATTCCCAGCTTCAAGGAAGTTCCTCTTCCAAAATACGGAACAATCGTCACAATCTTTTTAGGGAGTGTATTATACGTAATTTACAGGGGCTCCTATGGCCCGTTTCCCAATCTGATTTATATAGCGATTCCGCTTTATATTGCGTATTTGGCTTATAGGTTCATTAGAGGAAAAAATAAAAAAGAAATCGATTAACAGACTCCATCATAAGGGTCTGTTTCTTTTTTAAAAAAAGGCCTAGGCCGGCCTTTTTTATGCTATAACAATTTATATCCTTTTGTACTCATGCAGACGTTGTCACTGGACGTGGCGCTTTTAGTCTGCGTTCCTTGAATGGGCAGTCACCTCCACATTTCAGGCAATCCTCCCAAAAAGGCAAAGGACGCCTTTCAGAGAGGCTCGTCTTGTGCTTGTCGGGGGTGGTCAAGGCGCCCTGCGCTTTTCTTATTTATAGAAGACTTTGTCTACATTATATTTTGCTTGTAATTCATTAATGATATAGGTCTCATAAATTTCCCGCTCCATGCTGTCTTCTACAAAAATAACGGCAATCTTATAGACTTCATCCCGGTGGTTTTTGATTGGCGATACATTATCTTCAAAGTGCTTTTTAACGCGCTGTCTTAATTTGCGGGCCTTCCCCACAAATAAAAGATCTTCATTTGCATCAAAAAACAAAATCATGCCGCCTTTATCTCTCGGTATTTTATGATAATCAGTGAAACCATAAACACTGCTAAGGTCGCTTTCGACTGCCTGCCCCATTTGCCTGCTTTTCGTAATAACCAGATTGGGTTGAGGAATCTCAATTTTAATCAATTTTATCACTTCCTATTCTGAACTAAGAGTAACATAACATAAACATGCCAAGGAATCTACAATCCGGAAAAAGACCGATAATTTGCATTTTATTTATTTATAATGACTTGCAGACTAATTCATAATTTTCCTTTCTTTTGATAAAAGTACACCCTTAAACCCCGTGGTGCACTTTGAAAATCTTCTGAATTCCTCCTGCACTTATCGTGTAAAACACATTTTCATAAGGAAATAGTCATATCAAAAATTCAACTTACATAAAAATGAGAGATAGCTCGGGACGAATAAAAATATATTAAAAAAAAAAGGAAAAAAGTATTACATAAAGAATATTAAAACTATTCATAATTTTATAAAATTTATTTCATTTTCCGAAAAATGGGGGCTGATCGTTTGGGTATTTTAGAGATTAAAGATGTGACATTAAGATTTGGCGGAGTAGTAGCACTGGATCATGTCTCGTATGAAGTTAAAAAAGGTGAGATTTTTTCCCTCATTGGGCCAAATGGTGCAGGCAAGACGAGTATGCTGAATTGCATCAGCGGACTCTACCGGCCGGCTTCAGGCTCGGTCAATTTTAAAGGGGAGGATATTTCCCGCTATAAGCCTCACAAAAGAGCCAGCTTAGGCATTGCCCGAGCTTTCCAGAATATTGAGCTTTTCCCGCATTTATCTGTATTGGACAATCTTATGCTTGGCAGGCATGTGAGGATGAAAACAGGAGTCCTATCAGGCGGATTGTATTGGGGAAAGGCGCAAAGAGAAGAAGTCGAACACCGTGAAAAAGTTGAACAGGTGATTGATTTCCTGGAGATTGAGCATATTCGCAACACGCCAGTAGGCACACTCTCTTATGGCCTGCAGAAGCGGGTTGAAACTGGCCGGGCTCTTGCTTTAGAACCGGAAATGCTTCTGCTGGATGAACCTATGGCAGGCATGAACAGCGAGGAAAAGGAAGACATGGCCCGTTATATCATGGATATTCATGAAGAAATGAATACAACTATTATCCTGATTGAGCATGATATGGGAGTTGTTATGGATTTGTCCGATCATATTGCCGTACTGGATTTTGGCAAGCTGATTGGCTTTGGAACACCAGAAGAAATACAAAACAACCAGAAAGTAATTGAAGCGTATCTAGGCGAAGAGAACGCCGTATAAAAAGCGGCTGAAAATCTATCGAAATGTAAGAGGGAGGGGAGAAATTCTATGAGCATGACGTTTCCGCAGCTATTAATTGAAAGGGCTTACAAGAACGGTTCTCAGGTAGCATTGCGAGAAAAAGAGTATGGAATTTGGAACGAGTTCAATTATGAATCTTTCTTGGAAAAAGTTAAACTTTTCAGCCAGGGTTTGGCTGCATTGGGGCTTGAAAGGGAAGATAAGGTCGCAATAATAGGTGATAACAGAATCGAGTGGATTATCAGTGAATTGGCAGCGCAAAGCCTAGGGGGCATATCTGTCGGTATCTATCAGGAGTCATTGTCCACTGAACTCAAGTATATTATCAATGATTGCGATGCAACGATTGTGGTTGCTGAAGACCAAGAGCAAGTGGATAAACTGCTGGAGATCAAAGATGCCATTCCGAAAGTAAAGACAATCATCTATTACGATCCCAGGGGAATGAGGAATTATCAGGAGGAATTTCTTCTTAAGTTTGAGGATGTCCTGGCGATTGGACAATCGTTTCAATCAAAGGAACCTGAATTTTTCCAGCTTGAAGTTGACAAAGGTACTGAAGATGATGTAGCCATTCTCTCCTATACGTCGGGTACAACAGGCAATCCAAAAGGTACTATGTTAACCTATCGAAATTTGGTGAACATGGCTAAGAATCTGTCATCGATTGACCCGCTGACAGATAAGGATGAGTATGTTTCTTTCCTGCCCCTGGCCTGGATTGGCGAACAGATGATGACACTGGCGATGGGGCTGTATAACGGCATGACGATTAATTTCCCTGAAGAGCCGACAACCGTTTTGGAAGATTTGCGGGAAATAGGTCCGCAGGTGATATTTTCGCCGCCGCGAATCTATGAAGATATGGTTTCCCGTTTTCAAGTGAAAATTCAGGATAGCGGCTGGCTCAAACGAAAGATTTATAACTGGTGCAAGCCAATTGGAGAGAAAGTGGCTAAAGCTCAATTTGAAAATATACCAGTCAGTTCAGGAACCAAGATTCTATATAAAATTGCTGATTACCTAATATTTAGTGCCATACGCGACCATCTCGGCTTGCTCAAAATAAAGCGAGCATATACAGGGGGCGCTCCGCTTGGACCAGATGTGTTTGAATTCTTCCATAGCATTGGAGTGAATGTCAAAAGCATATACGGCCAGACGGAAGTTTCCGGCATATCCATTGTACATAGGGATGGCGACATCAAACTTGATAGCGTTGGTATCCCCATTCCGGGAACAGAAGTGAAAATTTCTAATGAAGGAGAAATCTTAATCAAGAGTTCCAGTGTGTGCAAAGGATATTACAAAAATGAAAAAAGCACAAAAGAAACAATCCAGGAAGGATGGCTGCATACAGGAGATGCTGGCACGCTGGATGAAGAAGGGCATTTGTATATTATTGACCGGATTAAAGATGTTATCCGGCTTGATACAGGAGAGATGTTCTCTCCGCAATTTATTGAAAACAAACTTAAATTCAGCTCCTATATCCAGGAAGCAGTAGCAATAGGAAAGGAGCGGCCTTATGTTGTAGCCATGATTAATATTGACATGAAAAATGTTGGCCGCTGGGCTGAGAAAAATCAAATCAGCTATACAACCTATACAGATTTATCATCCAAGCCTGAGGTTTTGGACTTGATTGAAAAACAGGTTCAGAAAATTAACCAGTCACTTCCTGAAAAAGCACGTGTAAAGAAATTTGTTCTGCTATACAAAGAACTGGATGCAGATGATGAGGAACTAACAAGAACAAAGAAAGTCCGCAGGCAGTTTGTCGCTAAAAAATATCAAACATTGATCGACGGCCTGTATACCAAAGATACAAAAATAGAGGTCAATGGAACGATTAAATATCGTGACGGTTTGGAACAAACCATCCAAACGACACTTCAAGTCATTTTTATGGATAAAGGTGAGGGGGCAGCTTAATGACTTTTTTCTTGCAAATGCTCGTTACAGGAATTGTAGTAGGAAGTGTCTATTCACTGGTTGCATTGGGTTTTGTTCTTATTTATAAATCCAGCGATGCCATTAACTTTGCACAGGGAGAGTTCCTCCTTATTGGAACATATGTATGTTTGACGCTTATTACAGCTTATAACATCCCATTTATCGCAGCACTGATGATTGCATTGATTTTTAGTGCCGTGCTTGGTTTTGTTATTGAACGAATTGTCCTGAGGCCTTTTATTGGAGAGCCTGTCATATCGATGATTATGGCGACCATTGGTTTATCCAGTGTACTCGCAGGGATTGTCCATATTACTTGGGGCCATGAAACTAGAGTTTTCCCCAAAGTGTTCTCAGAGCAGCCGATCCATTTAGGGGAAATTGTCATTGCGCCGGTGTATCTCTGGTCTCTATTAATCGTTGTCATTATGCTTGTCATTTTTACGCTCTTTTTCAAGTATTCGAAGCTTGGGATTGCCATGAGGGCAACAGCGGATGATCAGCAGGCAGCGATGTCGATGGGAATCAGCGTCAAAATGATTTTCGCCGTAGCCTGGGCAATTGCCGCAATTGTCTCTGCAGTTGGGGGTATCCTGCTTGGAAATATCAATGGAGTGAACGCTTCTTTGTCTGCTATCGGATTGAAGGTATTGCCTGTTGCCATTCTTGGCGGGCTTGATAGTATTCCGGGCGCTATTATTGGCGGGCTTATTATCGGCATACTCGAAAGCTTAACTGGAGGATACCTGGATCCATTGGTTGGTGGCGGTCTGAAAGAAGTTATGCCGTTTGTCATCCTCGTATTGATCCTAATGTTCAAACCATATGGTTTGTTCGGCAAAAAAGAAATCGAGAGGGTGTAAACGATGAGAAATCCTTTTGTAATGGATTGTGGAGAATTTCATGTGAATTATAAACAAGATATGGCCATCTGGAAAATTTCCAGAGTCAGGATGCGTGTTTTTATTCTGCTGGCTGTCTTTGCTGTATTTCCAATGTTTGCATCCGATTATATCATTGGCCTGGCAACGCTTTGCGGAATCGCAGCGATTGGAGCTATTGGGCTAAACATTCTAACAGGTTTTACAGGACAGATTTCCATAGGGATGGGTGCTTTCCTAGGTGTAGGAGGCTATACCTCTGCTATTTTAACAGCAAAGCTTGGGCTTAGCTTCTGGATTGCCATGCCGACAGCTGGCATTGTCACGGCCATTGTAGGAGGCCTGTTCGGGTTACCATCTCTAAGGCTGAAAGGGTTATATCTAGCAATCGCTACTTTGGCAGCCCAGGTGATCATCCTGTTTGTGATATCACGCTGGGATTCACTGACTGGAGGAACAGCCGGAATGGTATTATCCAGACCTGAATTAGGCAGTTTCGTTTTTTACAGTGAGCAAAGCTATTATTATTTAATGTTTGTTGTGCTTGTAATTACAACGATCTTTTCCCTGAATCTCTTCCGATCACGGGTTGGCCGCGCATTTATTGCAGTTCGTGACCGTGATGTGGCAGCGGAAGTAATGGGGATTGATTTATTTAAATACAAGGTATTAGCATTCATTGTAAGTTCCTTTTTCGTGGGAATTGCCGGTGCTTTGCTGGGTCACTACACAATGGTTGTAAGTCCGGAATTGTACAGCATTACAGTTTCAATTGAATACTTGGCCATCATCTTAGTAGGGGGATTAGGCAGTGTATTCGGTTCCATCTATGGAGCGGTGTTTATCACATTGCTTCCGGTTTTACTAAGGTCAGGGGTAGAAATGCTGAGCGGTGTTTTTCCTGATTTATCAGCAGTCTTAATAGGCATGAAGGAAGTCGTTTTCGGTCTGGTGATTATTTTGTTCTTAATATATGAACCTCAGGGATTAGCGAAAATATGGAAAAACATTAAAGACTACTTTAAATTGTGGCCATTTTCCTATTAATTCCCGGGAAATAATTTCTGAAAATTTTGAAAGTATTCTATTTAAAAGAAGATACTTTCAATTTTTAATAAAAATGAGGTAATAAAGGGGGAGCATTATGAAGAAATTTTGGGCAGGCTTATTTGCGGCAACACTAATGACTGGGATGCTGGCTGGCTGTTCAGGAGGCGGCGAACAAGCAGCGGGTGATCAGAAAGGTACCGTAAAAGTCGGTGGTATTTTTGACCTGACAGGCGGAACTGGTGATGTAGGAACACCATATGCAGAAGGGGAAAAAGCATTTTTTGAATCTATTGCAGAAGAGAGGATCAATGGCTATAAGCTGGAACTAATCGGTGATGACTATGCTTACAAAATTCCAGAAGCGCAGAAACTTTATCAAAAATTAAAATCCAAAGATAAAGTAGCGGCCATTTTAGGATGGGGGACAGGCGATACTGAAGCCCTTCGCCAGCAGGTAGCTGCCGACAAGCTCCCTTTCATTTCAGCTTCTTACTCAGAGAACATAAAAAATATTGATGAAAGTCCATATAACTTCCTGGCAGCCGCTTCTTATTCAGATCAGGCAAGATCTGTATTGAAGTGGATCAAAGAAAACCATAAAGAGGGAGAGCCGACTGTTGCTTTAATCTACAATGATACTGCTTTCGGCAAATCACCTGTCGAAGATGCGAAGAATTTTGCCAAGGAAATAGGCATTGAAGTAGTTGATGAGCAAATTGTGGACCTTCAGGCGCTTGATGCGACTTCACAGCTTTTAAATATGGAAAAGAAAAACCCTGATTATGCGATTATTCAGCAAACGTGGGGAGCAACAGCAACGATTTTGAAAGATGCGAAAAAGCTTGGACTTGATACACAGTTTATCGGTTTAAACTGGGCAACCGGCGAAGGGTTGCTTCCAATTGCTGGAGATGCAGCGGAAGGCTTCATTGGTGTCGTAACACATGCATTCCCATACGAAGATCTGCCAGGTATGGAAGATGTTAAGAAGTTTGTTGAGAGCAAGGGCGAAAAATTGGAAGATAAAAACCAGAAGTTTATCCAAGGCTGGGTGTCTGCCAAGATTATGGTCGAAGGGATAAAACTTGCTGAAGATCCAACAACAGGGGAAGGCATTCGAACCGGACTTGAAAAGATTTCAAACCTTGATCTTGGCGGATTGGCTGCACCAGTAACCTTCACATCTGACAACCATGCAGGAACTAACCAAATTCGCTTGGCCGAAGTAAGGAACGGCAAGTTTGAAGCGTTTACAGATTATATCGGCTACTAAAAAAATGGGGGGCGAGGTTTTATACCCGTCTCCTGTTATTTTTTTATTTGAATGCCAATGATGTTGGCTGCTGAATTGTGAACTTAGTGAATAAATGACGGAATTAGCGAACAAAGGATTACATCAGCGAATAAAGCTATGAATCTAGCTAAGAAAATGTCGGATTTAGCGAATATACGACGAAAATTGGAGAATAAACTTGGAGCGATATGATAAAAAGAGAATCAACCAGTTTGGGAAATGAGGAGGACAAAGCATGCTGACTATTAACAATATCGAAGTAATGTACGACAAGGTCATCCTTGTTTTAAAGGGGATGTCGATGGTTGTTCCCAAGGGTAAAATCGTTGCCTTGCTAGGAAGCAATGGAGCTGGGAAAACAACTACACTAAAAGCCATTTCCGGATTGTTAAAAAGTGAAAACGGCGAAGTGACAGATGGATTTATCGAATTGTACGGGGAAAGAATTGATGTTAGCGACGCCGAAACAATCGTAAAGAAAGGCATCTTTCAATGCATGGAAGGCAGGCGTGTTTTTAAGCATCTTTCTGTGGATGATAACTTGGTTGCGGGAGCACATACAAGAAAGGACCGAAAAAATATTAAGAGCGACATCCAGAAAGTTTATCATTATTTTCCGAAGCTTGAAATACTGAAGCATCGCCAGGCAGGATATTTGTCAGGCGGGGAGCAGCAAATGCTCGCCATTGGAAGAGGAATCATGGCAAAGCCAAAAGTTCTTCTTCTGGATGAACCTTCATTAGGTTTAGCACCCCTTTTGGTAAAAGAGATTTTTGGCATTATCAAGAAAATCAATGAGGAAGAGGGAACGACTATATTGGTGGTCGAACAGAATGCAAATGTTGCACTATCCATTGCAGACTATGGATATATCATGGAGAATGGCCGGATTGTGATGGATGGCTCGGTGGAACGATTGCTTTCCAACCAGGATGTGCGCGAATTTTATCTTGGAATGGGTGATAAGGGCCGGAAAAGCTATAAAGATATTAAATCGTATAAAAGAAGGAAGAGGTGGCTGTAGTGAAAAACCTGCAGAATGTGATCCAGCATGCATATGAAAACGCCAGTGGATTTAAAAGGCAGATGGATGCGGCAGGCATATCTCCATCAGAAATAGAATCTGCGAGTGACCTTGAAAAAATTCCAGTACTTAAAAAAGATCGTCTGCCGAAACTTCAATCCGACAGCCAGCCTTTTGGAAATTTGGCAGCGATGGAGCCGAGTGAAATGGCAAGAATTTTTATGTCGCCTGGCCCAATCTATGATCCGCAAACGCATGATAAGGATTTTTGGCGTTTTTCAGAGGCACTTAAAGAAGCCGGCTTTGGGAAAGGGGACATTGTCCAAAATACTTTTTCCTATCACTTATCACCAGCCGGCTTTATGTTTGATTCGGCTCTTCGCGAAATTGGTGCGACTGTCGTCCCTGCAGGAACAGGCAACCGGGAGCTGCAAATTCAGCTGATGAGGGATGTAAGGGTGACCGGATATGTGGGAACACCAAGCTTTTTTAATCTATTGCTGGATGCCATTGAAGATAAGGGATGGAAAATCGGAAAAGAAATCTTGATTAAAAAGGTTTTCTTTACCGCAGAAATGTTGACTGTAGAGATGCGCAAAAGATGCGAAGACAGTGGAATTACAGTATATGAAGGGTATGGTACAGCGGATTGCGGGTGCCTGGCTTTTGAAGATAAGCAAGGTCCAGGGTTAAAAGTAACAGGCTCCGTCATTGTGCAAATATGTGACCCGCTTACCGGAAAGGATGTTTCAGGCGAAGAAGGAGAGATCGTTGTTACTCTTTTTGATAAAAGTTATCCGCTCATCCGGTTTGGGACAGGCGATCTATCCCGATGGGTTCAAGGATATGAAGGGAAGCGGATCGCCGGAGTGCTCGGGCGTGTTAGTGATGGAGTGAAAGTGAAAGGAATGTTTGTCCGGGAAGAACAATTAGCTCAAGTAATGGAAGAAGCAGGCTATCCATTTTTCCAGGCCATTGTTTCAAATGAAAGCGGGACGGATGAATTTAAGATTTTGGTAGAATTTGATGGGGAATTGGAACCTGGTCTAGCATCAAAAATCCAGGATATAATCAGGGTGAAACCACTCCTTGAAAAAGCAGCAGCGGGTACCCTGCAGCAGGATGATAAAAAACTGGCAGATAAGCGGAATTACGAATTAAAGAAGGTTTAAGTAAGAAGGGCTATTAAAGCCTTCTTTTTTATGGATTGAAATAACGACGAAAAAGTGGGAATGAGGTGTAAAAAGGTAGTTAATGAGCTGGATTAGCGTCGAAAAGGTGATAGTGAAGAGTAGAAAGGTAGTCAATAAGCGAGATCAACTGTGATATTGGAATACAAAGATAAACATGGCCGCTATAAAAATAAACGACCATATTCATCAATTAATCTTATTCTCGCTTTCGATCTCTAAAAACAAGCCTTTATAATGAGAAGTTACTTTTATAACCTGCAATCCACAATCATGGATCGTTTTCAGTGTATCACGATTCAAGTGGCAGCCATCGCAAACACGTTTCCAGACCGGATTCAAGATTTCTTGAGCAAAAGCAAGGGCTGGCTGGTCTATTTTTACATGTTCGAAGAATAGAATTTTTGCATTTGGCTTGCTTACTCTTAAGATTTCCCTGAGTGCTTTTTCAGGATTGGGAATTGTACAGAAAACAAGTGTAGCCACAACGGTATCAAATGTGTTGTCAGGGAAATCAAGATTTTCTGCTGATTGCCGGTGGATTTGGATGGGAACAGCGGCAGCTGCCTTTCTTGGCTGGGACTGTTCGATCATTCCCTCATTTGGTTCTATGGCGTCAACATGTTCAGCGTGCTTATATAATGGGAAGTTAACTCCGGTGCCTGCCCCGATTTCCAGTACACGGCCAGTAGCCTTGGAGAGAATCCCTTTTCTTATTTTCTGAAATTTACTTTTTTCCAGCGGCTGCATGGCCAGGTCGTAAATGGATGGAAAGAAGTTGACCAATTGTCATTCATCTCTTTTCTCGTTTCTCGTTTGCGTTCTTTACTCTATTGTACCTTTTAATAAAAGCGAAACAAGCCGGAATTTCCGTTTAGGAGTCCCGGCCAAAAGTATTTAAAGGTTGCTGTCGAACATATCATTCAGTTTCTCATAGGTGTCCGGATATTTTGCTTCATACTGAAGGTAAGTAGGAACAGGGTAGCGGACACCGCCTTTGTGAGTCTGCTGTAATCCTTCAATGAACGCATCTGCCATGGCAAAAGGGATGGTAAAAGCCATTTCATGGTCATGGGTTTGTCCAAACACCCGATCACCATAGCAAGGCAGGATGACTTGAGGCTTATTCGTCTTAATGGTTTTTATGACGATATCTGCACAGTCGGCACGGGCGGTAAAACTTGAAGTGATTTCTCCGCCAGTATGATAGAGGGCCCCGGCAACCATTCTCATTACTTGTGCTGAATTTGCATAAACAGTGATCACTTCCGGTTCAAATGAAGCCCTTCCCAGTGGGGCAATCAAAACAGTCCCAGCTTCGTCTTTTGTAAACTTCGGAACAGCCGCTTCCGTTAATTCACCAAGATTACAGGTTTTAGTGTACATGCCATCTGTCAGGCTGCCTTTTGTATAATAATCAAGTTCTTCTTCAAAGCCAAATGCAATTTTAGCAATCGGACAGGATAAATCCTCTCCTCCCATGGCAAGGGCCCAGCCGTATCTCCTGGCCATCGTCACCCCCTGGCAAATGCTGAACGTTTTTCCAAAATCCTTGGCAGGGCGCTTTACCCATTCAGGCAGGACTTCTTCTTTTTTCATAACACGAATTGCAAGCGGAAAGGTGTCAGGGCGCACGTATGAATGAATTGCTGTTTCCAAATCTGACAGCTTTTGTGCAGGTCTTGTTTGCTCCATCGTTATACCTCCAAATAACAACTAATAGTTAGTAAGTATTCTGTAAATTATATGGTTTAACCTGCATATTTAAGTGTTTATTTTGGGAACAGTTATAAAGCACGGTTGACATGAAACCAAAAGGTTATATATAATAATTAATGAAACCAAAAGGTTGTATTTTATCTATAAGGAGACTTTTTAATGCAAACACTGCAGGATATTAAACAAACTGTAATACTGAATGCGCCAATTGAAAAAGTTTGGAAAACAGTTTCTACCTCTGAAGGAATTGAAGCTTGGTTTATGCCAAATGATTTTAAGCCGGAACTGGATTACGAGTTTCATTTGCAATCCCCTTTTGGACCGTCACCATGCAAGGTAACTGAATTGGATGAGCCAAATAAGCTTTCTTTTACATGGGATACAGATGGCTGGTTTGTTTCATTTATTTTAAAAGACCTTGGCGGAAAAACAGAATTTACGCTAATCCATGGGGGATGGAAACAGCCTGATGAAATTGTTGCGAAAGCAGGACAGGGCAGTGCGGTTATACGGGAAAGAATGTCTCAAGGATGGACTGGAATTCTCGAAAAGCTTGGCAAGGTTACAGAAAAGTAATGAGCTCATCTGCCAGGAAGCATGATGTGTTTCAGGCAATTGCCGATCCGACGAGGAGAGAGGTCCTAAGGCTGCTGGCAGAAAAAGAACGTCCTATCTCTGAGATCAGCGCTCATTTTCCGATAAGCCGTACAGCTATTTCAAAGCATCTCTACATCCTAACAGAGGCTGAATTAGTTAGCGGAAGAAAGGTTGGAAGGGAAAAAATCTATCATTTGCAGCCCGAACCGCTGACTGAATTGAAGCAGTGGCTCTCGTTTTATGAACAATTCTGGAATAATAAGCTAATTAAGCTTAAACACCTTGTTGAAGATGGCGATGAGAGGTTGAAAATCGTAGAAAATAATGAAAAATATGAATGAATCTTAGAAAAAGGGTGGGGCTCTTTTTCTTTTTTTGTGAAATAATAGCTCCAAAATATGATAGGTTTTAGTCGAAAACAGAGGTTTTCAGCAACTTCTTAAGTTTTATCATCATCTTACTCAATATATCAGCAACAAAACGAAGGCATCAACATTTCCAAACGATCAGCAACTTCTGATTCAACTGCTGGCTGATAAAAAAGTTAGGTCTTTCCGCTAAAAGATGTAATATAATAAAACTTGTGTTTACTATTTTTAAGGAGATCTTAGCGATGTATCAGACATTCACTTTACAGGAGAAGATCAGGCAAATTTCGATTATGCTGATCCCAATATTAATTACGCAGCTGGGCATGTTTGCAATGGTCTTTTTTAATACAATTATGTCTGGCAGGTATAATGCTTCCGATTTAGCCGGGGTTGCGATTGGTTCTTCTATCTGGAACCCTGTCTTTACTGGGCTTAGCGGGATTTTGATGGCTGTATCACCGATTGCAGCACAGCGATTCGGCGAAAAGAAGAATAAAGAAGTTACTTCTGTTGTGAAAAATGGAGTATACCTGGGCTTTATCATTGCGGTGATCGTGATTTTGGCTGGTTCACTTTTGCTGAATCCTCTATTGGACAGCATGAATTTGCCGGGAAATGTGGAAGAAACGGCAAGGGGCTATTTAGTGGGGCTCAGCTTTGGAATTATCCCTTTATTTATTTTTAACGTATTAAGATCTTTTATTTATGCACTAGGAAGGACTAGAGTGGTTATGGTGATTTTATTTTGTTCACTGCCATTCAGTTTCATTTTGAATTATGTCCTGATCTTTGGCCACTGGGGTTTTCCTGAGTTAGGAGGAGCGGGGGGAGGCTATGCCACGTCTTTTACGTATTGGTTCATACTGGCCATGACAGCTCTTATTATTAAAACGAAAGAGCCATTCTCGGCTTACAATATTTTTAGCAGCTTCAATGATTTTTCATGGGAGCGCTGCAAAGAGCTTTTAAAAATTGGCGTGCCTATGGGGCTGTCAATCTTTTTTGAAACGAGCATGTTTGCAGTTGTGACCATTTTAATCAGTAAATTCAATGTAACCACGATTGCTGCTTACCAGTCGGCATTAAATATCGTATCCTTCCTTTATATGATTCCGATCAGCATTTCGATGGCACAAACTGTTTTAGTTGGGTTTGAAGTAGGGTCAGGAAGATACAAAGATGCAAAGGTTTATAGCTGGCTCGGTATTTACCTGGCAATCTTTATTGCCTTGTTAACCGGTTTGCTCGTTGTTCTCTTCCGTTATGAGGTAGCAGCACTTTATTCCAATGAGAGTGCAGTTATCGCCCTGACTGCCCACTTTCTTATATATGCTTTGTTTTTTCAGATTTCCGATGCCATTCAGGCTACCACACAAGCCGCTTTAAGGGGATATAAAGATGTCAATATTTCCTTTATCGTGACACTGATTGCCTACTGGCTAATCTGTCTTCCCGTAGGCTATGTCCTGGCCCATTATACAAGCATGGGAGCAACAGGCTATTGGATTGGGCTGACAATTGGGCTGCTTGCTGCCGGTATTTGTCTGTCCATAAGGCTGATTTACATTCAGAAACGAAAGTTTGTTAGGAATGAAGTAGAAGAAGCAGTATAAAAAATCGCCTGGCCGAAATTGGCCAAGGCGATTTTTTTTGACTGACATCTTCCTGACATAAAAGGCCTATATAGTAAAAGCAGGGCATGATAATGCTCTGTCTTAGAATAAAAACCTAGTAGGGTATAAGATTAAAAAAGACAGTATAGTGAAAAGTTGCAGGAAGTGCTTGAGGAACGTATCCAGCTGTTTGGCATGAGTGGAAAAGGCATGAAAGGCGGGCATGGTATGGGATTTAAGGATCCAGGCAAAGGCCATGGCCATGGCGGTAAATTCCAGGAAAGCACAACAGATCAGCCAATCACCGATGGGCAAAGTGAAGCCGAGCAGATTTCTGCAGGCATACTATAAAGAATTAGTTAAATTCCCGTATATACAAATTCGGTTTTTTTTGTATAGTAAGAATATTGGAGGACTGAACAATGAAAAAGATCCTTGTCGCCGAAGATGAATTGGCCATATCCAAAGTTTTATGCGCTTATTTACAGCGTGAAGGATTTGAAATCCTTCCAGCTTATAATGGGAAAGATGCACTTGAATTATTTTTCAAAGAATCTCCTCATCTCGTGCTTTTGGACATCATGATGCCTGGAATGGATGGCTGGAGTGTACTTGGAAAAATCCGAGAAAAAAGCGCCTGTCCTGTTATTATGCTGACTGCACTGGGTGACATTGATTTCAAATTAAAAGGCCTGAATACAGGTGCAGATGATTATATTTCTAAGCCTTTTAACGGGGGCGAAGTTATTGCGCGAGTAAACGCTGTTCTTAGGCGTTCTCCAGATATATACCAGGATGAACATATTAAGCAATTTGGCAGTTTGGCCGTTCATTTTGATTCGCATACTATTTTCCTGAATGGAAAAGAAGTTACATTAACCCCGAGGGATTTATCCTTGCTGTTATTTTTAGCCAAGAGCCCAAACAGGACCTTTACAAGAGAACAGCTGATTGAGCATGTCTGGGGAATGGATTATGATGGGAGCGACCGTGCAGTTGATTTGGCCATCAAAAGAATTCGGCAGGCATTATCCGAATGGCCAGATGCAGAAGGCGAGATACGAACGCTGAGAGGGATGGGGTACCAATTCCATGTTTACAAAAAAAAATAAACGGACCACGCTGCTGCGATATTGGACGACCCGCTATTTATTTACCCTTGTAGCAGGACTCCTGATTTTAGCGGCCGGTTCTATGTGGTGGATCAGGCAGAAAACTCTTGATAATCGGCTGAATTTAATGCAGTACTTAGCTGTTGAAACTGCAGACCGTGTGGTGAAACAGGACGGCAATCTTGAATTTGACCCATTTTTTAACCGAATGCTGGAAGAAAGGGCAAAATTGCTTGAATTTAAATTTGAGCCACAGGTTTTTATCAGTGACTTAGATGGCCAGGTTCTTTACAAAAAAGCCGGACGCATGCAGAGAAACAGCCAAGTTGGACCTGGACTTGGAACATTGCCGCCTGAACTGGTCGACGGTGAAGAGAATGTTAAAAAACTGGAGATACAAGACGGCCAGGCTGTATATACAGTTAAGGCGCCAATATTGGTAAATGAAAGTCAAGTAGGCTGGGTTGTCGTCGTTCAGAATGCTGATGATTTGACGAACGTCAATCAGGAGTACCGGCTCCTATTAATTATGCTTATTGGACTTGGACTGCTTGGCTGGAGCGTGATTTACTTTCTGTCCCGGAAAATTTCACGGCCGATTCAGGAAGTCGCTTTTGCTGCTTCCAAGGTAAGCGAAGGAGATTATGACATTGACTTAAAAGCATCTGCTAATGAGGAAGAAATCCATGACTTGATTACTTCGTTTAAGGAAATGACGGACCGTCTCATGCATCTGGAAAAACTCCGGGCAGAATTGCTTGCCGGCGTCACTCATGATCTCAAAACACCGGTCACATCGATCAGCGGATTAATTCAGGCTGTCCGGGATGATGTTGTTACCGGTGATGAGAAGCAGGAGTTCCTTGATATTTCGTTAAAAGAAGTCAATCGCCTGCAGAAAATGATTGAAGACTTGCTTGATTTTAATTCCTTATCAGCTGGCGCTTTTTCCATTAGGCCAGAAAACTGCGATATGAATAAGCTGATTGAGGATATTGTCCGCCAATGGGCAGTGACACAAAAAGGGGATTTTCAATATAAGGTCAAGGTTCCCGATACCACTATTTACAGGACTACGGATCCCTATCGCCTGCAGCAAGTGTTAATCAATCTGCTGAATAACGCCGTCCAAGCGATTGATGCAGATGGGGTCATTACGGTCACTGTAGGGGAAAAGGCTATTGAAGTGCATGACAATGGATCAGGAATACCTGACCAAGAGCAGCCATTCATTTTTGAACGCTTTTATCGCGGAGAGCAAAAAAAGCTGAAAGTTAGAGGGCTAGGCTTGGGATTGCCCTTCAGCAAACTGCTTTTAAGAGCATTAAATGCCAATTTGCTATTAAAAGAAAGCTCAAAAAATGGAACTTCTTTTATAATCGAATGGGAAGAGATTCATGAAGGTGAAGAGAGCCATTCTATTGTATATAGACATGAATAGGATTATTTGTTTTATACAAGGAGGGAAATTGAATGAATGTAAAAGCAATATTTTTTGATGCATATGGAACACTATTTGACGTTCACTCTGTTTTAGAAACATGTGAACAGTATTTTCCGGATCGAGGGATGCAGATAAGTGAAGCCTGGAGACAAAAGCAGCTTGAGTACACCTGGCTCCGCTCCATGATGGACAAATATGAAGACTTTTGGAAGGTCACTGAAGATGCACTAGCTTACGCATTAAAAGCGCTCGGTCTGGATGCTGGAAAGGAAGTCCGCAGTGCTTTAATGAGGGAATATTTGCATTTGAATCCTTATCCTGAAGTTCAGAAGGCTTTAGAGAAATTGAATAGCCGCAAGCTGGCAATTTTATCAAACGGCACTCAGGCCATGCTGGATCTGCTTGTGGAAAATGCACGCTTAACACAAGTCTTCAGTGATGTAATTAGTGTGGATGAGCTGAAAATCTATAAGCCTTATATGGGTGTATATGAATTGGGAATAGATAAATTATTTATTGATAAAAATGAAGCTCTTTTTGTCACTTCCAATCCGTGGGATGCAGCAGGAGCAAAGACATTCGGATTCCGAGTGTGCTGGATAAACCGTTTTAACAAACCTTTTGATGAGCTAGGGGTACACCCTGACGTAGTGATCAGGAATTTGGAAGAACTGGCTGACAAGCTGTAAGTAGAAAATTCCTGAAAAATGCCTCCTATCCTTGATTGAATGATATTTATTCAATCAAGGATAAATTTTTAGGCGAATCAAATGCTATTTTTTTAAAGAAAAGAAGTTCTTATAAAATGGGCAGCCTTTGCAGACCCATGGGGAAATAGGATCGGATATTTTTGAATATATTGATGGTCAGGAAAAAGAGTCTCAAACCAATAGGGTTTTCCGTTAAAAAAGGTTGGGGGAAATTGCGGGTTAATACTCTTGAAGATTATCAGATTAGAATCGCAAGTGCAGAGGATAATGAAGAAATCATAGAACTGCTAAAAGAGACAGCATTATGGATTCTATCACAAGCAATTAATCAGTGGCAATATCTATTGGATGGCGGGGAGGATAAAGAGATTAAGGAAGCAGTCTATGAAAAAAAGACTCGATAAACAGAGAAAACTTATCTTAGAATCTGCTGGGAGAATGGTGAAAGCTGTGAATGCTGCATGGGATGCCGGCAATGTTGTTTGTGTTGCTGCAGGAAATTCAGGTCCGGCCAAAAAAGCTTGCAACCATTTTGGGCAGAGCCAGAATAATGGTTACCGATGTGAGAAATTTCATGACCATATTTAGATTATTGGAAATAACTGAGGCAAAGGCGTCCATCATTCCGCTTAAAATTGAACTATACGCTTCTGCCATTTCAATTGCCTGCTGGTTTTCAACCATAACATCTTCGAGCAGATCTTTGTCCTTTTCATACATTTTTACATAATTCATGCGCAGGATTTTTTGCAGCACAACTTTATTTGACTTCAATGAGGTCGGAAAATAAACGAGGCTTTTTTCTAATGCCAGAAAAGCATACAATTCTTTATTTTTTAGGACTGGTATTCAGAAGTTAGGGGTTTCAACCAAAATTTATAAAGCTTCATATTACTGAAAATTTCTAATTAATAATTCGGGAAGGAATTTTATTGTTAATAGAGTAATTAGGAAAGGAGACACGATTATGTGGTGGTTGATCATTGTGATTATTGCGTATCTCCCAATTTTCTATCGAATCTATAAACGCCTTGATTACTTGGAAGAAGAGGTTAAAAGACTGAAAAGAGAAAAGGGTGAACTGCTTGGGGAATATAGAGATACTTGAGATTGAATCAATAGAAGGGTACTTATCTGGATTAACAGAACTTTTAGTAAAGGTAGTAGGCGAAGGGGCATCAATCGGTTTCTTGCTCCCATTAGATAAATCAGCAGCGGAAGTCTATTGAGGAAGAGGATTTGCCCGGAAAGGCATGTCAAAGCTCGATTCATTTCTAAAGAGGGAATTTCCGGAATGCAGTGAGGTAGTTTTGGCAGTGAACAGATGAAATCATGCTGCCGAAAAAATTATATGAAAAAGCAGGTTTTCAGGGTACAGGCAGGAGAAAGATTGGGAAAATCGGTGAACAATCCATATACAGCTATTCCATTAAACAATAAAATCAGCATCCCTTTCTTCTGAGGGGTGCTGATTTATTTAAACCATCTATGAATGATATACAAAAAGAATATCGTAGCACTTGTTAGAATGATAACCATTAGATGAGCATCTGCCATTCTGTTTGCCTGGACAGCATCATAAATGGCGATAGATAGTGTCTGCGTTTTACCGGGGATATTTCCCGCGACCATCAAGGTTGCACCGAACTCCCCCATTGCCCTTGCAAAACCAAGGACCAGCCCGGCCAGAATTCCTTTATATGAAAGGGGGATAATGATATAGACCAGCAGCTGAAAATGGCTGGATCCGTCAAGTTCCGCAGCATCTACGGTGTCTTTATTGATAGATTCAAAAGCTGCCTGTATTGGGCTAATCAGTAAGGGCAGGGAAGCGATCATTGCAGCAATAACAGCAGCCTTCCATGTAAAAATGATCGGCCCTCTGGTCATTGCTTCAAACCATTGCCCTATAAAAGAATTTCTCCCAAGCAGCAAAATTAAATAATACCCTAAAACAGTTGGCGGTATTACAAGTGGAATAGTTACAATGATTGATAAAAACTTCGTCAGTTTGTTTTTCTTAAAAGCAAACCACCAGGATAAAAAAATCCCAATTACAAAAGATAATAGGGTTGCGAAAATAGAAATCCTCAATGACATCATTAATGGCGTAATAATATTTTCCATTATGGCAAATCAATCCCATACTTCATTAAAATTTTTTGGCCCTGTTTGCTCAGAATAAATTCTGCAAATTGCTTGCTTTCTTCTTTTTTCTCCGAATGAACAGGGATTCCAAGTGTTTGTTTAATTGGTGCGTGAGCTTTTGGATCTATGAGCTCATATGGCAAATCAGTTTCCTGGAGAAGTGCATATGCAATAATTCCTGCATCCGCATTGCCGGATTCCACATATTGATAGGCTTGTCTGATATTTTCAGCATAGACGATTTTAGGTTCAATATCATCCCTAATACCCGCAAATTCAAGGGCTTCTTTTGCAGCCTTTCCATATGGGGCATGCTCAGGATTGGCGATTGTTATCGTTTTAATTTCCGGTTTTAACAAGCCATTTAAATCGATTGGCTTACCGTCGGAATCCTTGCTTAGAATCGCGATTCTTCCTAATGCGTAATATTCTTTTGAATCCTTTTCAATCGCATTTTTATCAATTAGTTTATTGATATAAGACTCCTGTGCTGCTGTAAACAAATCGAACGGTGCGCCTTCCTGGATCTGCTGTGTAAGCAGGCCGGTTGAGCCAAAGGTAAATTCAACCTCAATCTTTGTTTCCTCCGTGAATTCATCCCCTATTTCTGATAGGGCATGGTATAAATCGGAAGCAGCTGCTACATAAATTTTCTCCTCTTTCTTTTCTTCCTGGCTGCATCCGCTAAGCGCTAAACTAAACGCTAAAAAGACCACCGCAAATAAAATTACTCTCATTAAAATCCGTACCTTCCGTAATTATGTAAGATTTTTATATAAAGTCATTATAACACCATCAACGATTATTCCGGGAATGATCACCGTGAAAAACATTGAAGTTCTACTATAAATGTAATGATAAGGGTTGTATGAAAATAGTATTCAACCATAAGAAAGCTTCCCGTCTAAATAGATGAAAGCGTGTGGAAGGTGATTGAGAGAAAGAGAGCGGAGATCGAAAATAAGGATGATCTCAATAAGGAAAAGCGGGTAGAGTGGCTGATAAGTGAGTATGGCAGGAAAGTTGCTCGCTTGGCGTTTACTTACACGAAGCATTGGCATTTAAATATACCTTTATGTTTAAGAGGGTGTCAATATGTGGAATGAGATAAATAGGTTTTCAATCGAAGCATGGTTTGACAAGGCCATAAATCTGATTTATAATTATCTTGAATTCAAGATAATTTAATTCGAAGTATTAAGGAAGGTGATAAAATGGCTCGGCATTGCCCCAATCAAACATTCCTGCTTCTAATGCAAACATCGAAGTCTATTCAGGAACGTGTTAGGGAAAATATCACCAGCTGCAGTCTAAGCATGACAGAGTTCTCGGTATTAGAGGCTCTTTATCACAAAGACATGCAGACAATCCATGAGATTGGGAAAAGAATTTTAATTACGAGCGGGTCGATGACTTATGTGATTGATAAACTCGAGGAGAAAGAACTAACAAAAAGGGTTGCATGTCCTAAAGACCGGCGTGCAATTCATATAGCATTAACAGACAAAGGAAATGAATTCCTTGAGGAGGTTATGCCTAAGCATGAAGGGTGGGTGGATTCTTTTTTTGAAGAATTAAACCCCGTTGAAATGGAAAATCTAAAGAATTTGCTTGAAAAAATTAAGCGGAAAACAGAAAAATAATGTTTTTAGTAAATATCTCGAAATAAAAATATTTGAATTAGAGAGTATGAATCCAGAAGAGATCGCATTGAACGATGATTGATCCCCTTCGAAGTAAGAGAATTGGACTGACAAAGGAGACAATAAGATGAAACATATTTTCCAAAAAGGGAAGGACCCTTCAAATCCCACATTATTATTGCTGCACGGAACAGGCGGTACAGAAGCAGACCTGCTTCCGCTTGCCGGCCACATTGACCCAAATGCGTCAGTATTGAGCGTACGTGGAAATGTACTGGAGAATGGCATGCCCAGATTTTTCCGAAGATTGGCTGAAGGAGTGTTTGATGAAGAAGATCTTGTTTTCCGTACGAAGGAGTTAAATGAGTTTTTAGATAAAGCAGCAGAAGAATATGGTTTTAATCGAGGGAATATTGTGGCGGTTGGCTACTCCAATGGAGCAAACATTGCAGGCAGTTTATTATTTCACTACCAAAATGCATTAAAAGCGGCAATTCTTCATCATCCGATGGTGCCAAGACGAGGGGTAAAGCTGCCTGATTTAAGCGGAAAGTCAGTTTTTATTGCTGCTGGAAACAATGACCCTATTTGTCCTGCAGAGGAGTCAAATGATTTAAAGACATTCCTTGAGAATGCAGGTGCTAAAGTAGAGCTTCATTGGGAAAATCAAGGACACCAGTTAACCTTTGGCGAAGTGCAGGCAGCGGCAAGCTGGTATAAACAGAAAAAATGTTAATGGATGAGGAAAAAGGGAAGATAATGAAAGAATAGGTGATAAAAAACATGGGGATATTATCAAGGTTATTCGGTAATTCAACTAAAAAGGAGTCGATCGATATGGCAAACATTAAATTGGCAGTTATTTATTACAGCATGGGGGGGACAAACTATCAATTATCAAGATGGGCTGAAGAAGGGGCAAAGGAAGCAGGTGCAGAAGTAAAGGTATTAAAGGTTCCTGAACTTGCCCCGCAATCTGCAATCGAAGGCAATCCCGCATGGAAGGCACATGTAGAATCCACAAAAGATGTAAAAGAAGTAACCCATGATGATCTGGAATGGGCAGATGCCATCATTTTTAGTGTCCCAACGAGATTCGGCAATATGCCATCTCAAATGAAACAGTTCCTGGATACAACAGGCGGACTTTGGGCTCAAGGAAAATTGGCTAATAAAGTGGTAAGTGCGATGACTTCTGCACAAAATCCGCACGGCGGCCAGGAAGCAACGATCCTTTCACTATATACAACGATGTATCATTGGGGCGCAATTGTCGCGACACCTGGCTACACCGATCCTGTTCTTTTCGGCGCTGGAGGAAACCCTTATGGAACAAGCGTAACCGTAGATCAGGACGGAAAAATGATTGAAGACGTAAAAGAAGCCGTTAAATATCAGGCAAAGAGAACAATCACTGTTGCTGAATGGGTTAAAAAAGGAAATCAATAATTGATTTGGCTAGGAGAGCAATTGGTTTTTGCCAATTGCTCTCTTTATTATGTTTTGAAGAAAGCAAAATTAAGTTTATAGCAGAAGAGCCCCTACACTTTTGCAATAACGCAGGAGAGCCTGTCAAAGAACCAGTGGCGAAAAGCTGAAGCTTTTAATATAACTTTTTTTAAAGGAATCAGATCAAATATAGAGAAGTATTACACATCAAATTATGGAGGTGCTCTGTAAATGTACGAATTAAAAACAAAAGAGAATGATAAT
Organism: Cytobacillus sp. NCCP-133; assembly: GCF_026011715.1. Lineage (GTDB taxonomy): Bacteria > Bacillota > Bacilli > Bacillales > Cytobacillaceae > Cytobacillus. The sequence goes on from NZ_BRVM01000005.1 coordinate 121,733, forward strand.
AGTGTTCTTGAATTTATAGAAAAAGTGGAAAGTCCCAAAAAACAGGAGGATGCCTATAAGCTCCTCGATCTTTTTACAGAGACCACTGGCTATCTGGCGAAAATGTGGGGACCGAGCATAATTGGGTTTGGATCTTATCATTACAAATATGCGACGGGGCATGAAGGGGATGCACCACTTGTTGGCTACTCACCGAGGAAAGCAAAAATCAGCTTATATTTTGCGACAGGTGACCCAAAGCGCGAAAAATTGCTTGAGAAATTTGGAAAACATACTTCAGGAAAAGCGTGTGTGTACATAAACAAAGTGGCCGATATAGATGTAGAAGTCTTAAAGGAATTAATTCATCAATCCATTACATTTTTAAGAGAGACCTACCCGGAGAAATAGAATCCTGGCTCTGGCAAAGAGAAGTCGATAAGATTGCCTCTTAATATTTAAGGGCTTATTTGTAAAATGCTCTTAGACATGCTGTAAATATATAGGACTTAAGAGCCTATTTGGGGCCATCCAATTTACACTATTTAAAAAGGGTACTGGTCCTATGTTGTGGTATAGGATTTAATAAGTGCAAATAAGGAAACGAATAAAATAGGATGGAGGTTACATGATGAGTGATCAAGCAAAAAGTAGAATGAAAAGAAAAAGATGTACTAAATGGTCAAAAGTGGGACTTGATGGCATTATTTGAATCAATGGAAAACTGGGAAAAAGAATTGGAAGCGGTAAAAGAAGGTTTTTCGAGCGTCACAAAGTATAAAGGCAGGCTAAAGGAGAATGCTAACGTATTGCTGCATTGCCTGGAGGCAAGAGAAAATCTGTTGGAACGGTTTAACCTTGTTTCTATGTATGCAGACCTGCGTTTGTCGGGATCACACTGAGACTGAAAGACAGAAAGATGCAGCAAAAGCTTCAGATGCACGTTCTGAACTAAATGCAGCACTTTCATTTGTAGAAGCGGAAATACTGGCCATTCCTGATGGGAAGTTAGAAAAGTATCTGGAGGAAGAGGCGGAGCTTACCCCTTATAAAAAGTATTTAGAGGATTTGCATGAAAAAAAACCACATGCACTCGGGAAGGAAACAGAAGAAACCCTGGCTGCGCTTGGCTCACTTTTTAGTGCCTCTTTACCATTTATAACCGGGGAAAATGTCAGATATGCAGTTTGGATCATTTACAGATGAAGAAGGAAATGAATTGCCGCTTTCATTTGCACTGTACTCTGGAAAATATAGTTCCTCTCCATCCACTGAGATACGCAGAAATGCCTACGAATCTTTTAATAAAACATTGAATCAGTATAAGCATACATTTGCAGCAGCCTACTCTGCGAATGTGAATCATGAAGTAACCATGGCAAGATCGCGAAACTACGATTCTGTTACAGATATGCTGCTTCAGCAACAGCTGGTTACGAAAGAAATGTATCATATCCAGTTAGATGTGATTCAGGAGGAATTAGCACCACATATGCGCAAGTTTGCGAATCTGAAGAAACGGGTCTTAGGCTTGGAAAAGATGACGTTTGCCGATCTTAAGGCCCCGCTTGATCCGGCCTTCAAACTGGAGACAACCTATGAGGAAGCAGCTGAAACTGTGAAGGAAGCTTTGGAGATTATGGGTATTGAATACATGGAGATGATTCATACAGCTCTTTCTGAAAGATGGGTAGACTATGCAGATAACGTTGGCAAATCAACAGGAGCATTCTGTTCCAGCCCGTATGGTGCACATCCCTATGTATTGATGACTTGGCCAGATACCATGCGCGGTGCTTTTACGCTTGTACATGAACTTGGTGGTCTTGCCGGCCATTTTTACCTGGCTGGAAAAAACCAAAGAATGATCAATACAAGATCATCAAGATATTTTATTGAAGCACCATCCACAATGAACGAAATGCTGTTGAGCAACCACCTGCTTTCTAAAACAAATGATAGCCGAACGAAGCGATGGGTCATTCTTCAGCAGCTTGGAACCTATTACCATAATTTTGTCACGCATCTGCTGGAAGGAGAACTGCAGAGGAGAGTATATCATCTTGCCGAGAATGGAGAACCGCTAACAGCAAGTCTGCTATCCGAGCAAAAAGGAGAGGTACTGAAATCCTTCTGGAGTGACTCGGTGGAATTGGATGAAGGAGCAGGACTTGCATGGATGCATCAGCCCCACTATTATATGGGATTGTATCCATATACGTACTCAGCAGGATTGACTGTCTCAACAATTATATCCAAACAAATCCTTGAGCAAGGAATACCTGCAGTCGAAAGATGGCTGGAAGTTTTAAAAGCAGGAGGAACATTAAAGCCTCTTGAACTAATAAGAAAGGCCGGCGTAGATATGTCCAAACAGGATCCAATCCGAGAGGCAGTTGCTCATGTCGGCAGCCTGATTGATGAGCTTGAAGAAAGTTACAGCAGCAATAATTGAATTAAGAAGGCATTACCATTCCCTCCCGTATGGTATTTTCGGGCAGGGGATTTTCATTTAGTTTAAAGGTTATTATTTCATGAAATTTTTTTAGAAATAAAGATGTCTTTTACTTATGCACACTTTTGTTTGAGAATCTTATAATAACTAGGGAAAATTTTAAAAATAGCTTTATAGATTTACAGAAACACAGTGTTTTTCATTGCATTTCGTTTGCCTTGGAGATAAAATGTTTACCAAAGTAAACTTTTTCAGTTAGGCGCATATACTTTTATAAAAAATGAATATATATTTTTTTAGCACAAAAGTTTCTCTAGGGAAACTTTTTGGCGGCAATAAAAAAGGAGAGAAGAAAATGTCGCAGGAAGTATTATTTGCGTTTAGTTTAACGTTGTTTGCGGGATTAGCGACAGGGATAGGCAGTTTAATGGCATTTTTTACTTCTAGAACCAATACAAAGTTTTTGTCATTAGCTCTTGGTTTTTCTGCAGGGGTCATGATATATGTTTCCATGGTTGAAATATTTGTTAAAGCGAAGGATGCACTTGTAGGGGCAATGGGTGTAGTAAACGGGAACTGGGCAACCGTCGGCGGCTTTTTTGGCGGTATGATCCTGATTGCATTAATTGATCGATTTATTCCTAAAGGAGAAAATCCGCATGAAGTGAGAACAGTGGAAGAAATGAATGATCATGGCAAGGTTGTGGAGAATCAGGGACTATTAAAAATGGGGACATTTGCAGCGCTTGCTATTGGCATTCACAACTTTCCTGAAGGAATTGCGACTTTTACATCAGCACTGCAGGACCCAGGCTTAGGGATTGCCATAGCAACAGCGATCGCCATTCATAACATTCCAGAAGGAATTGCTGTATCTGTACCGGTTTATTTTGCAACCGGAAGCAAAAAGAAAGCTTTTAAGCTATCTTTTTTATCTGGACTATCGGAACCAATAGGCGCATTGGTGGCTTATTTGATTTTAATGCCTTATTTAAACGATATCATGTTTGGTGTCATTTTTGCTGCGGTTGCCGGTATTATGGTATTCATCTCACTTGATGAGTTATTGCCGGCAGCGAAAAAATATGATGAAGCACATACCTCCATTTATGGCCTTGTTGCCGGGATGGCGGTTATGGCGCTTAGTTTGCTTCTTTTTATCTAAACATGTTAAACAAAAGGCAGCCACTTTTCACAAGAAGGGACTGCCTTTTTTCGTTTGAGAATTCCTAATGTGCTCCGCCTTTATCAAAATTGCTTCCGCTAACGTCTGCAATATTCTCAATAGCCACTAAAGCATTTGGATCAATGTCATACACAATGGAACGAAGCGCTGATAATTCAATCCGGGTAACAATGGTATAAATAATTTTCTTTGGCTCGCCCGTAAATACACCCTGGCCTTGAATATAAGTCATTCCGCGCCCTAATTGCTTAATTAGTGCATCTGATATTTCCTCTGGCACATCCGAAATGATCGTTACTGATTTTAATTCTTCTAAACCTTCCACGACAATATCAATCATCTTATAAGCGATATAATAGGTGATAATCGAATACATCGCCGTTTCCCAGCTGAAAACGAGAAAAGCTGCCAGAATAAAGATGAATACATTGACAATCATAATAAACTGTCCGACAGATACAGGACGTTTTTTGCTGACGAGGATGGCGATAATTTCGGTTCCATCCAATGAGCCGCCTGTTCTGATCACAAGACCCACACCCGTTCCCAGAATGACAGCGCCGATTACTGTTGCTAAAAATAAGTCGTCCGTAACCGGTTGGAAATGATGTAAGTAAGCAGTACTTGCTGATAAAACAATTACCCCATATAAAGTATGTACTGTAAATTTCGTCCCAAGTTTTCGATAGCCGATATAAAGAAATGGCAAGTTCAAAATAATCAGGAATAAACTCATGGTAATCCCCGTTAATTCGGCGGCAATAATGGAAAGGCCAATCACTCCACCATCCAGAATTTTATTAGGTACCAGGAAAAACTCTAGTCCAGCTGCCGCAATCATGGCGCCAATCGTGATCATGAACAGCTGTCTTACTTCTTTTAAAATACGTTTATTCTTCCTCAATGCCACACGCCTCAAGCCCTTCTTTTGCTAAATACCTTCATATTATAGCATTTTTAGAGAAAAACCTTTAAAAATAAGCTTTCCAAAAAATAAAGTAAGGCATGTATAAGCCATTGCAGAATGTGATAAATTGGAAAAATCAACTAAAGCGAGGAAAGGAAGATGACTGCTATCTATGTGTACCGGGGGAAGGCAAGAGTCAAGCTAATATGAAAAAAGAGACATAAGCTGCCGTGCGATGAAAAAAGTTTTTAAAAAAAGAGCGCAGGAGCTCTTTTTTTGTGGCTGTATCTTAGGAACCACTTTTATTTGCAGCGAGTTTTTTCCGGTCTTTTGTGCCAGGAGGCTTTTCCATCCAGCGGTGCTTGATCATAATATCAGCACCGGTTTTCGCATATTTGGCAATTTCTATTGACAGCCGTTCGTAATTCATGGCCAAATCGCTTCGCTGGCTCGCGGCAGCTGCTGTTGCATAATTTCCTGTTCCGGCAGCGCTTATTAAGCTCATATGAAACATCATTAGCTTATCAGAAAAGGTTTGCGTGACTGAATTGCTTACACTGACATCAGGCAAGCGAGGAGTAGGTATGTCATTTTGCAGCAAAATGTCTGTAAAGATTTTTATATGTTTATTGGCGATTTCAGCTCCTCTAAGCATAAAGTCCGACACTTCTTTTACTGGCGATGTCTGAGCAAAGCTGAGGCATAAATTAACACCCATAGCGTTGGTCAAGACATTCATGTATAAATGGGATATCTCAATGGCATTTAATGGCCTTTTATTAGAAAGCGGATTGAGGCCGCTTAAATAATTCTTGCTTTCAATATATTCAGTTACATTCGGAGTTTCTATGTAGGGATGCCTCGCAAGCAGTCCTTTTTTGAGAGCAAGCCTATTGGACTTATTATATAGCACAGAGGTTTCATAAAGCCCTTTTGTATAGTAATCGCAAATGTCTTCTCTTGAACTCATGGACAGGAGGCCGCCATAAGAGATTAATCCTGTTCTGGCCATATGATTAGTATACGTCAAACAAAAGATATCAGAAAAAAGCCATGGTGCGTCCATATTCACGTCATTGTCAGAAAAGCCATCCGGAATGGCAAGCTTATCCTGTTTGAAGATCTTTTCCAATTTTTTTAGATGGGTGGAAGATAAGTCGTATGCATATTGGACGATTCCTTTTGTTTCTTTATCTTCAAGATGTTTAAGCATAAATCCCAAAATGCACTTTGCCATACTGTCATTCATATATGAAGTCCACAGGGAAGCGATTTCCGCTGCTGTTAAACGCGTTTTGTTCTGTTGCATTCCAAAGCCTCCTGAAAAAGCAGATATGGATATTCTCTCCAAGGATTGGATTATTATTCATCGAAAGGGGGATGATGTTATGTGAATCGGATTATGGTAATCGGAATTTCAGCAGGGGTAGGCAAATCAACATTTTCGCGGTATTTAGACGAAGCCTACAAGCCTGTCATTTGGACGCGCTCTATTGGAAGCCTGGCTGGGTCGAGAGCGAACTTGATGATTTTTCGGCAAGTCAGCTTGAAGTTGTGAAAAGGAAACAGTGGATTATAGAGGGGAGTTACAGCAGCACTTTTAACATTAGGGGCGAAAAATGCGACACCGTTATTTATCTGGAGCTTCCATTATATCTGCCTGTACAGAGTATTGAGAAGGTGGATCACGAACCTCGGCAAACCCGGCCGGACATGGCTGAAGGCTGTCAGGAAAAAATGGACTGGGCGTTTTTAAAGTTCATTATTACAACGTACGGACCCAGGAAAAAGAAAATGGAAAAGCGATTGCTGAAATTTGAAGACGCAGGGAAAAAGTTATCGTGCTGAAGGGAAAAAAAGAAATCAATTTATACATAAAAGAATTATTAAAAAAAAATGAAATTTTATTGATTAAGAGTCCGCGTAGAGGCTGGGAAATGCCTGGCGGACAGGTCGAAGAAGGCGAGTCTATTATAAATGCTGCAATTAGAGAGACGAAGGAAGAATCAGGAATTGAGATCGAGGTAACCAAGTTCTGCGGTGTTTTCCAAAATGTGAATAGCTCCATTTGCAATACGTTGTTTTTAGGTAAACCGGTCGGAGGAAAACCGGCTACAAGTCCAGAAAGTCTTGAAGTGGGATTCTTTCCTATTAAAATGCCATGGAAATGGTGACATGGAATAACTTTAAGCAGAGGATAGAGTATTGTTTGAATAATGAACTTCAGCCGTTTTGTGTGGAATTTTAACCAATGCCTGACTCTGCCAGCAGTATGTATTTAATGATATTAGAAATGGCAAAAACCCTCTTTAGGCAAGAGGGTTTTTATGTTTATTTTTTCGCAATAGGCCCTTCGAAGACCTCAGAGGTTTTTGCAAACTTAAATTCCTTCATTGCTTGTCCGCCAGATGAAAGATTCGGATAGAAGTTAACATGGTTTCCAGTGCTTTCATTTTTCCTGCTTCCCATTTCCTTTGCACGTTCGATTGCTTCTTCGAATAGAGTTGCATGGGCCGCTTCACGGTCAATCAGGAATTGGAACATTTCTCTTGCTCCGGGGTCCGCAACATGGCGATAAAGTTCTTCGTATACTTTTTTTGCACGAAGCTCTGCTGCAAGGTCTGATTGAAGGTTGGCAACGAGATCACCGACATTATTAATGAAGTTTCCAGTAAAAGGAGTTCCGGAAGAATCCACAAAATCAAGCCCATGTCCGTCAAGGATGGTGCTTTTTTGTACAGTTGAATTTTGATGGATCATACTATTGACATACCCTTTTGCATCTGACAGCATATTTCCCTCTCCGGTCATTTTGCGTTCGTCACTGCCCATTTCATTCATCATCTGGTCTTTGTCCGGTCCACCCATCAGCTGAGTAATACAAGAGCCAACCATTTCGAGATGAGAGATCTCTTCAGTAGAGATATCCATTAACAAATCGCGAATGGCAGGATCAGGAGTACTAAAGCTCTGTGCAAAATACTGTAAACAAGCCTTGAGTTCACCATTTGCCCCGCCGAACTGCTCGAGCACTGCAGCTGCATAAGCTGGATTTGGTTCTTTCACTTCAACAGGGAACAATAGCTCTTTTTTGTGGATATACATAGTCAGCCTCCATCCATATTTGTTTTTACATCATCCACATTCCCATCTGGTATTTGGATAAACATAATTTTGGAAAATTTATAAGAGCGGAATTGAATTCTTTTAAGTGGGAATCGCAAGGAAAACTGCCATAAAGAAAAGACAGGAGATTGTCCCTGTCTTTAAAAAAACCTACAAACATATTCAATGATGCTCAGATTTAAATCTTTCACAAAACGATTTCCACATTTACCCGTCCCGAAAAAAACACTGCACCGCCCCCCATATCAGAGAGCCGGTCCGGAGTCAGTGAATTGACAAGCTGCTGGGTGCCGGGCATATCTGCCCAAAGCCCTTGTGAAACGACGACCCCAGGAAGGACGAGTTCGCCAACAGCTGCTTTAAGTTCGCATTCTCCACGTTCATTCCACACGCGGACCCTATCACCATTCTTGATTCCTGTCCTTTCCGCATCTTTGGCATTTATATGAAGCCGAGGTTCTTTTTCAAGCTGAACATGTTTCTCATTATTGGAAAAGGTAGAGTTTAAGAAATTATGGTTTGGTGCCGGAACAAATAGGTAAGGATAGTTGCCTTGTTCCTCCAATGCTATGTATTCGGGCAAAGGAGGGTAGCCGGCATCTTTCATTCTTTGAGAATATAACTCTATTTTTCCGCTTGGTGTCAGAAGCCTTCCAGGGAATAGCGGCTTGGTTTTCGCTTTGATAAATTGTTTTTCCTTAAGGGTTTCAAGATTAATTTCCTCAATAAAAGGATTAGCAGGGAAATCAAGAGCTTTTTCAATCATTTCCTCTTCTGTTTCCTGAAAAGCTTGTTCATCATATCCCATGCCTGCAGCTAATAGACGGAATACCTCTACATTTGACTTGGACTCTCCAAAAGGCTTCATGACCGGCTGCTGGATTTGCATGTAATGATGCCAGTAGGAAGAGTAAAGGTCCATATTTTCATAGGAAGATGCTGCAGGCAATACGATGTCAGCGAATTTCGCAGTCTCTGTCAAAAATAAATCATGGACAACAAGAAATAAATCCTCCCGCATCAGCCCTTGTCTGACTTTATTGCCTTCCGGAGCTACAACAGCGGGGTTTGTCCCGTACACATACAGTGATTTAACCGGCTTTTCCAGTTCAATCAGGGAATGGCCGAGCTGATTCATATTGATGATGCGTGTATTCTTTTGTTCCTGGAGGTCTGGCCGCTGCAGGGCAGATGTATTAAAAGCAAGGTAACCTGAATTTCCTTTAATGGCACCTCCGCCTTTCAAAAGCCACTGTCCGGTGATGGCAGGAAGGCAGGAAATGGTTCGTATGCACATGCCGCCATTATCATGATGCTGCGGTCCATTGCCAATCCGGATAAAGGAAGGGGACGTGTCCCCGTATATTCGTGCAAGCTTATAAATGTCTTTAATAGGCACACCTGTAATAGCTGAAACCGTTGCCGGATCATATTGACCCACATGATCTCGGAGCTCTTCATGGCCCACTGTGTACTTCTGAAGAAAGTCTTGATCCTCCATGTTTTCGGCAAACAATATATGCATCATCCCAAGTGCTAGCGCAGCATCAGTTCCAGGTTTAATCGGAATGAACCAATCGGCCATTTTTCCGGTCTGATTTTTATGAACATCAATCACAACGATTTTGGACCCATTTTTCCGCGCCTTTTGGGCAAGGACCACCTGATGCATGTTGGTGCTAACTGCATTGATGCCCCAGAAAATGATCAGTTTTGAATGAATGGTGTCTTCTGGATCGATGCCCAGGCTGCCTCCCATTGTATAGCTGTATCCGACAGTACCAGCAGATTGGCAAATTGTCCTGTCCAAATGGGATGCGCCAAGTTTATGAAAGAAACGGCGGTCCATACCTTCTGCTGAAAGTCTGCCCATATTGCCATAGAAGCTATATGGAAGAATGCTCTCCGGCCCATATTCTTTAATGAGACTTTTCCACTGGGAAGTTATCGTTGCAATAGCTTCCTCCCAGCTGATTCGCTCAAATTGGGCTTCACCCTTATTTCCCACTCTCTTTAAAGGAAATTGCAGCCGCTTCCCATCATATAGCCGGTTGGGCATGTTACGGACTTTGTTGCATATATTCCCATTTGTAACGGGATGATTGGGATCACCTTCTATCTTCACGATGATCCCGTCTTTTTTATGGACAAGAAGACCGCATTGATCCGGACAATCAAGCGAACAAACGGAAGGGAATATACCATTGGAAATATCCCTGTAAGAGCTCATGACAAAACTCCTTCTCTGAATGTATTAAAATGATAATATCACAAAAAAAGAAGGAATGGTGATTGGTTGAACGGGATTTAAGCAATAAGCAATCTGATTGAAAAAAATAAATTGCAAAGTGATTATATTATCTATACATAGAAAAAACCGCGGATTATATCCTCGGTCTTTATTAGTTTGAAAACCCAAAATTTATTTGCGCAGTTCTTGTTCATTCGCCCGCATGCCTTGATAGGGGCTTGCCGCTTTAAGATTTTTTAGGAGCCTGCGGTGTTTTATTTCCATATTCTGAATATGATTCAGTTCCTCTATTAAATCATGAATGGACAGAATCTCATATAAGATGGCTGTTTCCGGCTGGACATGATGGTGTGTACGCGGTTTTAATCCGCCTGCGGGAACCTGCTGTTTTTGTTCAATAAACCATTGGGTAACCTCAATTATTTTTTGATGATGACTATCCGTTATAAGAAAGCCGGGATCATACAGGCTTGCTCTCAGATCATCGAGCACATCTTTTCTAAATTTTTGCTTTTTTTTATTTAATGTTATTTGGCTTGGTGGCAGAAAGATTAAGTTGCCAATGTGATAAGTGATTTGCCTTAATATCGTTAGCTTTTTGTATTCATAATGAAAGTCCCGCATATCATCCCGGCTAAAACGGTGATATTTATATTCCGCTTTTTGGTAAGTACATAAGATCTCTGTTTTTTCAATGTTTTTTATCAGATTCTGGAATGCCAAACGAATTTCTTGGTCAGGAGTCTGTAAGTTAAAAATTTCTAAGCCACGCTTATGTAATAGATCCCCAGCTCTTCTGTATAGGGAGTGAATGCTGCTCATAATGGAATTAGAATAATCCGGCGGCATAACAAAAAAGTTCACAGCAGTTGAAACGACAATGCCGGTAGAGGTTGTCCCCATTCTAATTAAAAAAGAGGATAAATAATGATCATGGACGGTAGAAATCATCGCGACACCTGTCAAGGTCGCGACCAGCATTCCGTCATGAAGCTTCAGCTTATGGCAGGCAATGATCGTAGCCAGTGAAACTGAGGCATAGGTATAAGGGCTGTCTCCGAATAAGAAAGTAAAAAGCACTGCAAATCCGGCGCCAATTGCTGCTGCAGGAAACCGGACATAAGCTTTTCGGATCGAGTCGGCAACAGTTGGTTCAATGGTAACGATGGCTGTTATGACCGCAAACATGGCTGGCCAATTCAGCATATGGCAGATAAAAGCCGTTATAAAAACAGCCAGTCCTGTTTTAGCAATTCTTCCGCCCATAAACTTGTAACGAATAGATAGTGTCATAAGCAATCCTTCTTTAATGCATCTTTATTTCAAATTATATAATCTATAGTAGTGCACAAAAGCATTAAGAGCAAATGGGAATTTTCTGATAAAACGGGGGATCTTCCCTGACAGCGAAGGATAGTATGTTAAAATAAACAACTATATAGGATCAAATAGAATGGTGTACATAGGGGGAAGAAGTCCTGGAGAAAACCGGCCATGCTGTAGGGGGAGTATGCCCATTCGGATTGGCTAAAGAACTTGATATTTACCTTGACGAATCGATGAAAAGGTTCGAAACACTATTCCCTGCATGCGGAAGCAGCAATTCGGCAATTGAACTGACACCAGCTGAAATAGAGGAATATTCGCCTGCAAAGGGCTGGGTGGATGTGTGCAAAGGCTGGGAAGCTGAACTAATCATTGAATGGCCGCCTGAGAAAATTACCAATAAGAATTAAAATTTTTCGATGAATGACAGGCATCTATACCAGGTATAGGTGCCTGTCACTTTGTAGTAATAAATTGAAAAATTAGCTGGTTAAGCTCTTTCGCAGCCTTTGTGGGAATACGGTGGTCAACATCCTCGATTACATGCAAGTCGTTTTGGGGCAATTTTTCATGCAATTGTCGGGCGTAGGGATGAAAGGGCTTATCTTTTTTACCGTAAACCAGTAAGATAGGCAGAGTGATTTCATTTAGCTGGTTGACACAATTGTATTTCAAACTATATCGATAATATTGCTCAATGTTTCGAAAATCGCCTTTTTTTGCTTCAGAAAACATTTGTTTAAATAGCTTTAGATTATCGGAATTACTCCAGGAGATAGACCAAGCCAATAAGTTTATAGCACCCTTACTTGAAAGCTTAATTCCCAATGAAATCTTCTTCCTCAAATAATCGTCATCTACATCTGGCATTGCCCCAATCACGATTCCCCCCAGAGCTCTTTCAGCAAACGTCAACATGTACTCCAAAACAATAGAACCACCCGTTGAATATCCACACAGGAACGCTTTGTTTATATTTAAGTGGTCCAATAGGCGAATGATATCTTTAACAATAAGGGGATAGGATACAGGTTCAGGGGAGTAGGGACTTTTTCCGTGTCCGCGAATATCAAAAGCAATTACTTGAAAATTGTTCGAGAGTCCGTCTAATTGATATTTGAAGTTCACTGAAGACAAAGTAGGCGGGTGGATAAAAACAATCGGAGTACCGCTTCCTTTTACAGTATAATACAGGCTGGCACCGTCCATATTCAGCATTGGCATGGATATGACACCTCAATTTTTGAATGTTGGCTTTCATAAAAAATTTTCTGCTAATATGTCTAATCAGATACACAGGGCATCCCTCTTACGGACACAATGAATATTTTTCCTTAGTTTATTACAAAAAATACATAGAACGGATTTATGTTCACTTTAATAGGCTCGTTTCTAAAAGATTGTTTTTTTAAAAGATAAAAAACCGGTGATGAATAAGGTTGGTTGGAATGTAAGGTGCTAATCCCGCGAAAATACATTCGCATTTCCTTTGTGTGGTGTTACTCAAGAAAGCTTATTCAAAGTCCTGCGGGAGGAGCGGGACAGGTGAGCCCCTAAAGGTCCTGCGCACCGAGGATGCTCACTCCCGCCCCGTGGAAAGCGAGCATCCTGGAATAGGAAACAACCTATGCTCACTTCCTGTTAAAAAGCACTAAAGTCTGCGAAACCAGCTTTTCATAATAAAGAAAGTATTTAATAGTGAAAAAACAGGAAGGCTGTATTATCATTGGTATTAATAAAGAACAAATCGATTTATAAGATGGGAGAGCGTTTTGATGGGGAAAAAGTTAATTATTGATCAAATTGACAGTTTAAAAGCTGATTTTTATAACATAAGCAAATATATCGGTGAAAACCCCGAGCTAGGGCATGAAGAATTCAAGGCCTGCAAGGTGTTGTCGGATGAATTAGAGAAGCATGGCTTTTCAGTAGAGACAGGCACGTGCGGATTGCCAACAGCTTTTACGGCAACCTTTGATAGCGGGAAAGAAGGGCCAATTGTTGGCTATATGTCTGAATACGACGCGCTTCCGGAAGTCGGACATGCATGTGGCCATAACTTAATTGGCACGATGGGGATTGCAGCAGGAATTGGATTAAGCAAAGTCATCTATGAAACAGGCGGGAAGGTCATCGTCTTTGGAACACCGGCTGAGGAAACAAAGGGCGGCAAAGTGACAATGGCGGAAGCGGGTATTTTTGACGAACTGGATGCTGCCATTATGCTTCATCCCTTGGATAACTACGTGAAGAGCGGTTCATCACTGGCAATGGACGCAATCCAGTTTGAGTTTTTTGGTAAATCAGCACATGCTGCTGCGAACCCGCATCTGGGAATCAATGCACTTGACGCTGTTCTGCAAACCTTCAATAGCATTAACGCACTGCGTCAGCATATTACTCCCGATGCCAGAATTCATGGCATCATCACAGAGGGCGGAAAAGCAGCCAATGTGGTTCCAGATTATGCTGTTGCACAGTTTTACGTCCGTGCTGCAAAAAGGGAATATGTAAATGAACTTGTTGAAAAGGTGAAGAAATGCGCGGAAGGTGCTGCTCTTCAAACCGGCACCACAATGAAATGGTCATTTTATGAACTTTCTTATGATAATATGGTCACTAACAATCCATTGTCTGATGCTTTCGCTAAAGAATTGATATCATTGGGAGTGAAAGAGGAAGAAATTATGGGACAAAAAGATGGTTCCGGTTCTCTCGACATGGGAAACGTTAGTCAGGCCGCTCCTTCTATTCATCCATACATTAAAATCTGCAGGGAGGCATATGCATGCCACACGCATGAATTCCGCGAAGCTGCCATGAGTGAGCAGGGAAGAGAAGCGATGATTCTCGGGGCAAAGGCAATGGCTCTAACGGGCTATGAAGTTCTGACGAGTAAAGAGCTATTAAAACAGATTAAACTGGAATTTGAATCCCAGAAAGCATTTGTATAACATAAAGAAAAGCATGATCCTTTTTCGCTTTACGAGCGGGATCATGCTTTTAATTTTTAAGAAAGGCTATTCCATTCAGAATATAAACCGGTTCCATTGCAGCCAGGGCAGTCAAACTGGTTTGCATGATAAGCAAATTCATTGCCAGGATAAAGTGAGAAGCCTCTGCCGTAGCAGTCCGGACATTTATTTTCTTCCTTCATGCGGTTGACATGATTTTGATATCTCGTTTCCCGCCATTCATTAAAGGCATTCAATAATCCCATCTTTTTCACCTCAGCCATTTTTTCTTTATTTTGAATAAAATGGGCAGATTTTATACATTCCTTTCCTACATCGTATGAAAAAGTGGGGACAAGTGTGAAAAAGTGTTCATCCAAATTTATTGAATGTCATAATAAGTTATTTTGCTGGAATATCTTCGAGCCATTTTTTCCGTACTGCATCAATGAAAATGCTGACATTCTTTTTTTCCTGCATGATGGGGGATAGAACGTAAGACAGTGTCCGTTTAAACTCCTGGTTTTTAATCCTGATGACAGATAGATTGTTTTGTATGATATCTCTTTTTACCACACTTCCCGATAATATGCTGATGCCCATCCCGCTTATGAGTGTTTCTTTTATCCCCTGGTTGCTGCTGATCGTGAGCAGGGATTTCACTTTTAGCCCATTTGAACGAATAAAATGGTTAAAATATTCACGGGTGCCAGAGCCGGTTTCCCTCATGATCCACGCCTGATTCTGAAGATCTGAAATGTTGACCTCATCTTTAGGGACCAGTGGGTGATGAATAGAAGACACAATGAACAATTCATCCTGCATAAAAGGGGTAACGGCTAGCTCTTTTTCATTTGTCTGGCCCTCAATCAACCCAATGTCAACGTGATGCGAACGGGTGGATTGAATAACTTCTTCAGTGTTTGCAATGGTTACCTGAAGGTTTAGTTCAGGATATTCCTTTTGCAAATCAAGTAATAAGGGGGGCAGAATATATTCGCCGATTGTAAAACTGGCCGCTATTTTTAGTTCGCCTTTAATTGTATTTTGCTGCTCAAGGATTTCCTGCCTTGTTTGCTCATAGATTGTAATCATCTGCTTGGCCCTGTCATATAATATTTCACCACTAGGCGTGATCTTTAAATATTTGGGAGACCGATGAAATAGCGTAGTCTGGAACTCCTTTTCAAGGTTTTTGATGTGGAGGCTGACACTTGGCTGAGACATTAGCAGAAGCTCGGCTGTTTTTGTGAAATTTTTCACTTCTGCCAATGTGACAAAAGTTTTTAATGCATCGTAATACATTTAATCACCACTTTATTATTAGTTTTATTAATAGCTATGATAATTAATATTTATTTTACTAATGTTAAATCATTCGGTAAAGTAATAGATATATATTTTTTACTATTAAAACCGACTTTTTTTATAGGAAAAGAGGAAATTTAAAGAAATACTATAAAACCAGTCATTTGTGCTGGTTTGTGAGGTGGATCGTGTTGCAACTTCAGGTAATGAACAGTCCGTTTAATCAGGAGCAGGCAGAGCTCCTTAATCGTTTGCTGCCGACTTTATCAGAAACCCAAACTCTTTGGCTTAGCGGCTATCTTGCAGCTCTGCAGTCATCATCATTACAGGCTGCACCTGCAGTCGCAGTGGAGGAAGTTCCAGCTGCAGCATCTGGCAAGGCAATTTCTAAGGAAGTGACCATATTGTTTGGATCGCAGACAGGGAATGCACAAAGCCTTGCCAAAAAGGCAGGAAAAACACTTGAGGAGCGAGGCTTTAAAGCAACAGTCTCTGCAATGAGTGACTTTAAGCCAAAGGATTTGAAAAAGGTTAACAATTTATTAATTGTAGTAAGCACACATGGTGAAGGGGACCCGCCGGATAATGCATTGACTTTTCATGAGTTTGTGCATGGGAGAAGAGCGCCGAAGCTTGAGGATTTGCGTTTCTCTGTATTGGCACTTGGCGACAGTTCCTATGAATTCTTCTGTCAGACTGGTAAGGATTTTGACAAGAAGCTTGAAGAACTTGGCGGATCAAGAATCACCCCTCGGGTTGACTGCGATCTTGACTTTGAAGAGCCAGCTGCAAAATGGATGGAAGCAGTGTTAGATGGATTGAGTGTAAGTGAAGGACAGAATGTCAGCCATTCAGAAGTAACGGCTGCGTCTGTTTCCGCACCTGTCGAATCCATTTACTCCAGGACCAACCCGTTTAGAGCAGAGGTTCTTGAAAATATCAATTTAAATGGGCGTGGATCCAATAAAGAAACACGCCATCTTGAATTGTCTCTTGAAGGGTCGGGACTAACCTATAAGCCGGGTGATAGCTTAGGCGTTTATCCGGAAAATGACCCTGAGCTTGTAGATTTGCTTTTACAGGAAATGAATTGGGATCCAGAGGAAGCAGTAAAGGTTAAAGATGAAATAGTAACATTGAAAGACGCGCTTCGTTCTCATTATGAAATTACGGTTTTAACGAAACCGCTTGTGGAAAAAGCAGCAAAGCTTTCTGAAAAGGAAGAATTGCAACTGCTTGCTTCAGACAGGGATCGGTTAAAATCTTATATGGAAGGCCGGGACCTAATTGACCTGGTACGCGACTATAAACCGTGGAATGGTTCGGCACAGGAGTTTGTTTCAATCTTACGAAAGATGCCTGCCCGCTTATATTCGATTTCCAGCAGCTATGAAGCAAACCCGGATGAGGTCCATTTAACAATCGGGGCTGTCCGGTATGATTCAAATGGCCGTGAGCGCAAAGGCGTCTGCTCGATTCTATGTGCGGAGCGCCTGCAGTCAGGTGACACGCTCCCTGTATTTATCCAGAATAATGAAAATTTCAAGCTTCCTGAAAATCCGGATACGCCAATTATTATGGTTGGTCCTGGAACAGGAGTTGCACCGTTTCGCTCGTTTATGCAGGAACGTGAAGAAAACGGGGCAGAAGGAAAGTCCTGGATGTTTTTTGGCGACCAGCATTTTGTGACAGATTTTCTCTATCAGACAGAATGGCAAAAGTGGCTTAACAAAGGTGTCCTTTCGAAGATGGATGTTGCCTTTTCCCGCGATAGTGAGGAAAAAGTTTATGTCCAGCACCGTATGCAGGAGAATAGCAAGGAACTCTACCAGTGGCTGGATGAAGGTGCAGCTGTGTATATCTGTGGCGATGAGAAAAACATGGCACATGATGTCCATAACACGCTCATAGATATTATTGAAAAAGAAGGCAGCATGAGCCGCGAACAGGCTGCAGCCTATCTTAGTGACATGCAGAAAAATAAACGCTACCAGCGCGATGTATATTGATGTGGAATGAAAGGAGTTTTCAGCATGGTGAACCCCAATTTAAAAGCGCCGGACGGACCTCCGAGTGACGTTGAAGGCATTAAAGAACGAAGCAATTATTTGCGCGGAACGCTCGCGGAAGTGATGCAGGACAGAATCAGTGCCGGAATTCCGGATGATGATAACCGGTTAATGAAGCATCACGGAAGTTACCTGCAGGATGACCGTGATCTTCGGAATGAACGACAAAAGCAAAAGCTCGAGCCGGCTTACCAGTTTATGCTTCGATTGCGACTGCCAGGAGGGGTGGCATCACCCGGACAATGGCTTGTTATAGATGATTTGGCAGAAAAATATGGAAACGGCACTTTAAAGCTGACCACACGCCAGACCTTCCAAATGCATGGGATATTAAAATGGAATATGAAAAAGACGATCCAGGGTATACATGCCACAATGCTTGATACCATTGCCGCATGCGGAGATGTTAACCGTAATGTTATGTGTATTTCAAATCCGGACCAATCGGAAATTCATTCGGAAGTGTATAATTTGTCCAAAATGCTGAGTGATGATCTGCTGCCTCGTACACGGGCTTATCATGAAATCTGGCTGGATGAAGAAAAAGTAGCCGGATCCCCAGAGACGGATGAAGTGGAGCCGATGTATGGCGCGCTATATTTGCCTCGTAAATTTAAGATTGGGATTGCTATTCCGCCTTCCAATGATATTGATGTCTTTTCACAAGACCTTGGTTTCATTGCGATAGTGGAAAACGGCAAGCTAGCTGGCTTTAATGTGGCAATTGGCGGTGGAATGGGCTTCTCACACGGAGACAAAGAAACCTATCCTCAGCTATCCAAAGTAATCGGATTTATTACGCCGGATAAGATCTATGATTTAGCGGAGAAGGTCATTACCATTCAGCGTGATTATGGCAACCGCTCTGTCCGGAAAAATGCCCGTTTTAAATACACCGTGGACCGTCTTGGTTTGGAGACTGTGAAAGAAGAGCTGGAGAATCGCCTGGGATGGAAACTTGAAGAGGCTCGGACCTACAAATTTGAATCCAATGGAGACCGATATGGCTGGGTGAAGGGTGTCCGCGGGAAATGGCATTTTACGATGTTCATAGAAGGCGGCCGTGTAGCTGACTTCGAAGGCTATAAGCTGAAAACGGCATTGCGCGAGATTGCTAAGGTTCATAAGGGTGACTTTAGACTGACCGCAAATCAGAATTTGATTATCGGGAATGTGGCTACGAAAGATAAGGCACAGATTGAAGCGCTGATCGAGCAGTATCACTTAACGGATGGCAGCTGCTATAGCGCACTGCGCCGCGGATCAATGGCCTGCGTGGCTCTGCCGACATGCGGATTGGCAATGGCCGAAGCAGAGCGCTACCTTCCTGTTTTAATAGATAAAATTGAAGGGATTGTAGACGAAGCAGGATTGAGAAACGAAGAAATCACCATTCGCATGACCGGCTGCCCGAACGGATGTGCACGACATGCATTGGGTGAAATCGGCTTTATCGGGAAAGCGGTTGGCAAATACAATATGTACTTGGGCGCCGCATTCGACGGCAGCCGATTGAGCAAGATGTACCGCGAGAATATCGGGGAAGAAGAGATTCTGAGCGAGCTGCGCGACATTTTGCCGCGGTATGCCCGTGAGCGGCAGCAAGGCGAACGCTTTGGCGACTTTGTCATCCGGGCCGGGATTATTGAAGCGACTACAGATGGAACGAATTTTCATTATTGAGATTAAGTTGGGAAAAGACAGGGCTTGTGAGCCCTGTCTTTTTTTGTACGGTAAGGACTGGTGGCTATAAGGCGGATAAAAGTATGTATGTAAGGGATAAATTTTTTTATACGGTAGATAAAAAAATTTATAAGGTGGATAAATCCCTTTAAAAAGGAGATAACCTAGAAAGTAATCAGAAGAAAGGTTATAGCAGCAAGCTAAAGTCGGTATTGGCGGCAGATTATTGAGAAGAAAAAGTGCTAAATAGATGTAAAGCAGGAAAAATTTTTTATGCAGTGGATTAGCTCTTTTATATGTTAGATAAAATAGGCAATAAGATGGATAAATCCTTTTATAAAGGAGATAACCAAGAAGGATATCTGTTACCTCTAGCCCAAAAGAAGGAATTTGATAATTAAACAAAGAAAAATTTTATAAAATTTATAGGGAGTGAAAATAGGATTATTAAAGAACGAAAAATTCCCCTTGTAATCTTAAAATTAGAAGCACTTCTTCGCAGATTACCGCCAACACATTCGAAAGTTCCACTGATAAAAGAGGAACTTGGAAAAAGAAAGGCGGGATTTAAAGGGGAAGTTTCATTGGATTTTCCACTTGACCTCATTCATAAGAAAAAATATTTTATATTGCATGATTTAAGGTTGCCTAGTGGTCCGCATTATTTACAAATTGACACACTTCTCCTTTCCGAAAAGTTTATACTTATTCTCGAGGTAAAGAATATAAGCGGCATTTTATATTTTGATACAATTTATAAACAGCTTTTTCGAGTAAAAGATGGGGAGGAAACAGTTTTTCCATGTCCATTGATGCAAATTGAAAGACATGAAATGCTATTTAAAGAATGGGTTTTGAATAATGGGTTCCCTACTGTGCCTGTTTATTCAATGGTAATTATCAGTAACCCTCATACTGGCATCAAAACCATTCCCTCAAATATTCGCCTCAATAACAAAATTGTCCATAAAAATAATCTTCCTTCCAAAATAGATAGTATTGAAGAATACTTGAATCAAAATTCACTCCCTGAAAAGTTTCTTAAAAAAATGATCCGTATGCTGAAAAAGCAGAATAGTGAGGCTGATCCGGATATTCTAAAAAGATTCCAAATAGAGGAAAGAGAAATATTAAGAGGAATTCACTGCCCGGACTGCAACTATTTACCGTTAAAAAGGTTAAAAAGAACATGGCATTGCCCTGAATGCAGAAAGAATAGCCATAATGCTCATATTCAAGCTTTGAGTGATTTTTATCTGCTTATTGGAGATTCAATTACAAATAAAAGATTTAGAGAATTCCTTCTGCTTGCTTCTCCAATCACAGCTACTAGATTAATAAAATCCCTAAACTTCCCCCATTCAGGAGCAAATAAGAGTCGAAAATATACTATAGTATTTCAGGATAGCGATAAATAAATGATTATCCTGCAACCCCAAAAAGAAAAAGAGGTATTCACCTAAAAATGTCGAAACATTTAGATAGTTAAAATGGATAAGGAGGATGGATCATGCGTAATGAAGAGATGCTGCTAATTCCAGGACCGACACCGGTTGTGGATTCGATTTATGATGCGATGGCACAGGAGACGAGGGGGCATACGGATCCGAGGTTTGCTGCAATTTATAAGAGTGCGATAGAAAAGACTCGGGAAATGCTTAAAACGGATGGCGAGGTGTTTGTGATCTCCGGCTCGGGAACAATTGCGATGGAAATGGCACTTGTCAATACGGTTGCTGCAGGGGAGAAGCTTTTAATTATCAGCCAGGGATTCTTTGGGGACCGTTTCATTCATTTAGCAAAAGCTTTTGGAATTGAGGCAGAAGTGATTCAGTCTGAGTGGGGGAAGCAGGCAGATCCTGCTTTGGTCGAGGAAAAGCTTGCAGGTGAAACTTTTAAGGCAGTGACGATAACGCATGCGGATACATCGACAGGAGTTGCTGCTGATTTGGATGCACTCGTGCCTATAATAAAAAAGCATGGGGCCCTTGTTATTTTGGATGGAGTCTGTGCAACTGCGGCAATGGAAGAGGACATGAGCAAGTCTTATGGAGACGGAAAGATTGATATCGTTTTGACGGGTTCACAGAAAGCCATTGGGGTCCCTCCAGGTTTGGCTATTGTTGCCTTTAACCAGACTGCCCTTGCTGCTCGGAACCAAATTGAAAGAGTGCCTGCCTATTATTGTGATATTTACAATTGGCTCCCAATTATGCATGATCCTCAAAAATACTTTGCCACTCCGCCTGTCAATCTTATTTATGGATTTGATGAGGGAATGAGATTGGTGCTTGAGGAGGGAATGGAGAATCGCTATCAGCGCCATGCAGCATACGGGAAAGCAGTACGTGCAGCGCTTGCCGTTTACGGGATGAAAGCACTAGCGGAAGAAAATGCTGCAGCTGACACTCTTAGCTGCATTCTATATCCAGAAGGAATGAACGACGCTGAATTCCGGAAAGCTTTAGCGGAAAAAGGAGTAATTGTTGCAGGAGCACTTGCCCACCTGGCTGGGAAAGCATTCCGGGTAGGACATATGGGGAATATAAATGAAGAGATGCTAGAAAACGCGATTGTTAAGATTGGTGAAGCAGTACAGGAACTCGGTTTTGAGGCTGATCTTGAACAGGCAGTTAGACGTTTTAGAGAGCTTGCTTTGCCTGTTGCTTAGGAAAGAGATAGATGTCTGAACAAGCATTGGCCCATTCTGAAGTAAAAGTATGGAAAAGTTGAAGCTTGTAGGATTTCGGGTTCTTTGCCCGCCTGAACAGTATTTAAAAGAAATATCGAAAGCAATCTCTTTACTATCTCTTCGCTTCGGAGAAATTAAGAACAAGGTAGGTGCTTTTTTTGCAGAGGACAAGCCGATAGAAGAAGAGGGTTATTGGATTTGTGTTGAAGTGAAGGAAATAGAGGATGTCTTAACGGGGATGACATCTTTGGAAATCCCTGCACAAAATATGCAGCCTATAGGCATAAGGGGTCAGATCATGAAGTCCTTAATTCAAAAGGAATCTATGCAATTGACTATGGGAAACAAGAAAGCACATGCACTTTTGAATTGATAAATAAAGAAACGATGGCTGCATCCTGTATTCTTCTATCCGCAAATAAATCGGGAATATCCATCAAGTGAAAATTTCTATCCGCATACATTTTAGTGCTGTCCTCACTTAAAGGCTGTTTTTGCTTCCTTAATGGAAAAACACCCTCTGCCTGAGAGGGTGTCTAATCTTTCAATTATAAATCCGACTTCGGATTGGTATTAAATGTGCCGTTTTTGTTTTCTTTTTCATGTCCGCGTACCTGGTCGCCACCATTCCCTTTTTCATGGACTTTTTTCCCGCCGAGCTTCACATTTGGATATTCTTGTTCTGCCATGGTTTTCACCTCCATGATATTTAAATTATCCAGATTGGAAGAAAATATATAAATTTTGGGGTTAATGTATGGAAATCACTTTGATCAGACATGGCCGGTCCTCCCATATTAATGACAGCCCCATGACTTTTCCTGATTTTAACGAATGGGTTAAGAAGTATGACAGCTATGGAATTTTAGAAAATGAGACGTTCCCTTCTGGATCAGCTGAAATAGTGAGATCAGCATCTATGTTGATCACAAGTGATTTGCAGCGGTCGATTGAATCAGCAAGGCTCTTGAATCCTGCTGCAAAAATTAAAGCAGAACTTCTCTTTAGAGAAGCGGAATTGCCATCAACAGGAATTGGGCCAAAAAGCTTGAAATTAAAACCAAAGTATTGGGCTGTTTTATTAAGAGTATTGTGGTTCCTAGGATATGGGAAGGGCTGTGAATCATACCCGGAAGCAAATGCCAGGGCAAAAGAAGCAGCATTAAAATTAATATCTTATGCTAAAGAGCATCAATCAGCAATCCTGGTTGGACATGGAATCTTCAATCAAATGATTGCTAAGGAACTTCAAAAGATGGGCTGGAAAGGCCAACACAGGACTAATTCAAAACATTGGCATGAAACAACATATAAAATTTGATAGGGGGATTGTGAAATGGATCAAAAACTTCTGTCAGTAAGGTTCAAAATTTTCGCATTAGAAGAGTGTCGGAGGTTAATCCCATAAGAGCGTTGGGCAAGCAGAGGGGTATGTTCCATATATATAACAACATTCGGAATCGTATAATTATTTAAAAGGGAAAGAGCATAAAAAGCATGTTGGGCAGCAGAAGGGCACGGAAAATAGTTTACTTGGGAGGCATAATTGCCTTTTGGAAATAATAAATTTCGGGCAGCTAAAATTTTGAATCTTGACAGCATCTGTTATACTTATCTAGGTAAGTATATATTGTTTTAACCTATTAACAGATATATCTTGCAAATATAAAGTGATAGGTGGAAATAAAAAAATGAGTCAAAAACCATACAGAGTTTTGCTGTATTATATGTATGTTCCGATTGAGTCTCCAGAGGAATTCGCGAGTGAGCATAAAGCGTTCTGTAACGAGCTTGGCCTGAAGGGGCGTATACTTGTTGCGAATGAAGGGATCAACGGGACAGTCTCCGGGACAGTGGAACAGACCGAGCGTTATATGGAAGCAATGAAGCAGGATCGTCGTTTTACGGAGATGGTGTTCAAAATAGATGAGGCGGATGGCCATGCCTTCCCGAAAATGAAGGTTCGTGCCCGTCCGGAATTGGTAACTCTTCGTCTTGAAGATGATGTCAATCCGAACCAGATAACAGGCCAGTATCTTGAGCCCAAGGAATTTTATAAAAGGCTTCAGAGTGAAGATACAATTGTTTTGGATGCACGAAATGATTATGAATATGACCTTGGCCACTTTAGAGGGGCAATCAGACCAAATATTAAAAATTTCCGCGACCTGCCTGAATGGGTCCGTGAAAATAAAGAGCTTCTAGGCGATAAGAAGATTATTACTTACTGCACAGGCGGAATCCGCTGTGAAAAATTCTCCGGCTGGCTTCTAAAAGAAGGCTTTACAGATGTTGCCCAGCTTCATGGCGGAATTGTCACCTATGGAAAAGATCCTGAAGTGCAGGGAGATCTATGGGACGGCCAGCTGTACGTATTTGATGATCGTATAGGCGTTCCTATTAACCAGAAGGAGCATGTGGTCGTAGGGAAGGATCATTTTACTGGCGAACCATGTGAGCGCTATGTAAACTGTGCCAACCCTGCATGCAATAAAAAAATCCTTTGCTCTGAAGAAAACGAGCATAAATATATGCGCAGCTGTTCAGATGAATGCCGCACCCATCCGAGCAACCGCTATATTGCAGAGCATGAGTTAGCAGAAGCGGAAGTTGAAGAACGACTCTAAAAAGTGAATGCATAATAAATGGAGCAGATTTTCCAAAAGAGAAATCTGCTCTTTTTGATGCTAATCTGCTATAATAAATTCAATATTTTGAATTTTACAAGCGGGGTGTGAAGCATGGAGAATTTTCATATATTCTTAATTATGTCATTTTTATTAGTGATTCTGCCGGGACCTGATACAGGCATCTTAATACAGAACACTATTACCTGCGGGAAAAAAAGCGGGATTAAGACCATGTTTGGTTCGGTGGCAGGATTGCTTGTTCATACGATGGCTGTTGTATTTGGCTTATCAGCGCTTATTGTAAAATCTGCCTACATCTTTTCAATCATTAAATATGCAGGCGCGGTGTATCTCATTTACTTAGGGATCGTTTCACTGAAATCACTCACATCGATACAGGTTCATTCGGAAGGGGCGAAAAAGCATAGGAAAAACAAATCCCAATTTCTGCAAGGATTTTTCACCTGTGTATCCAACCCAAAGGTTGCGGTGTTCTTTCTTACGTTTTTCCCCCAATTTGTAAGTGCGAAAGGGAATCATTTTGTACAATTTTTAACAATGGGAATTATCTACAGCTTGATTACGATCGTTTGGTTTGTTTTCTATGTGTATCTTATTGACTTTTTCAGAAGCTGGCTGAAAAAGCCTGCAGTAAATAATGTGCTGCAAGGTGTTTCAGGTGTTGTATTAATGGGATTTGGGATTAAACTGGCCCTGGAGAAACAGCCGTGAGGAGAAGGACTGCTTTTAGTTAAGCAGTCCCTTCTTGCTTTCCTGCCATGTCCTGCTTATTTTTTGAAAATTGCCGTTCCTTGGCCATTTGCACCTGATAGAAGTGGGAAACCAAACTAGAATGTATGGCCATAAATAGGGTTGATATTTAGAAGATGGATCAGTATGCTCTCGACAGTCTTCCCAAGCGTGGTATGAGAGCATTTTTTAATCTCTTTCAATTTAATTTCCATATTGTTACCAAATAAGGAATAATAAAAGCCAGTCAAGAGACATTAACAAATAAAAAAGGATTTTACATATGATTGGACTGCTTCTTTCGATTGCCCTTTTTAATTTTGCTGCTTTCAAGTCAAACAAACTGCTGACCAAAAATCAAATTGTGCATATATGGACCTTTACGATTGCAGCTCAGCTTATATTTGACTGCATGATTGAATTTAAATACTGGGGCTATTGGTATTTCGAAAAAGAACCTAACTGGGGCGGACTGATAGCGCATATTTTTTTAGTGCCGCCGGTTAATATGATGTTTTTGAATTGGTATCCATTTAATTCAGATCTTATTAAAAAGGGAGCTTATATGGCCATTTGGGTTATGGCCATTGTGCTTTATGAAGTTTTAACTTTGCTTCCGGAACCTTGGGGATTCTTTCATTATGGCTGGTGGCGATTGTGGCATGCAGCACTTCTGGATCCGATTCTTTTATTAACTATACTTAAATATTATAAGTGGATTTATCGCCTGGAAAAACAGACTTGTATCTGAAGACGTGGAGAGAGGCAAGGGTCTCTCTCCAAATAATGAATTTTCTCCCTTCCTTATGGTACAATTTTTATATCATTCCCTGGAAGGAGAAGGTGTGTGGATATTAAGTTAACTCATAAAAGCATTAATGAATTATGCGGCTCGGTCTCCTTCAAAAGAGGGGACGCTTTTTTTCGGAATAATAAAGTAAGTATTCATGAATATATGAAAGACCGCTGTGAAGCAACGGTCACTGCAGCGGAAGATTTTAATGTTACGGTTGAAAAGGGTTCAGGCAGGAGCTTTATAACTTCATGCACCTGTCCAAAGCTGGCATCCTTCGATAAAGAATGCCAGCATGTGGCGGCTGTGCTGCTGGCCATTTATGAAAGGCAGCAGCTGGGAGCAAGGGCCTCAGAAAAAAATGCCTCCCATTTACCGGAAGATATGCTTTCCAATGATTTATTTTCACTTTTCAGTGAGTCGCCTGTCCGATCAAGCGGACATCAGCTTCATTTTGAAAACAGGCAATTGCTTGATTCTGAATTCACTTGTCAGCCGGTGCATTTGGGCAAAGGGCAATATTTGTTCGCCTTAAAATTAAAATTTGGGAAAACGCCAGTGCTTGATATTCGTGATTTCCTTCTATCGGTGAAAGAGGGAAAGCCATGTTTACTATCTTTGACATTTACATATAATCAAAGTTTGCATTGTTTTTCGCCGGAATCGGATGCCGTCATTCAGCAGCTAATCCAGGTTGTACACGATGAATCCGTTTATCTGAATGCCTTGCTGGATGAATTTGATTATACTGCAAGCAAGCATATGGTGCTGATCCCGCCATCAACCTGGGAACGGTTAAAGCCCTATATCGCCCAGGCTAAAATCGTAAAGCTTGAGATAGGTGGAAAAACATTTGACAAGCTGCACTTTTCAGACGAAGGTCTGCCATTACGATTTGAATTAGTAGAAGCTGATGGGAAGTCTTTCTTGAAAATTAATGGGCTTGACCGAATGCTTGTCCTAAATTCATATACTTCGGTTGTGTATGCTGGAAAATTCATCACACTAAATAAGGAGGATTGTCAGCGGCTGTTCGACCTTACCCAAATGCTTGAAGCATCAGGAAAAAATAGGATTCCGATTGCATCGGAACAAATGGAGCTGTTTTTGGAAAAAGTCGTACCTGGCCTTCGGAAATTAGGAGAAGTCCAAATCTCCGAGGAAATGTCCAAAAAATTTCTGAAAACTCCGCTTGCTGCCAAACTTTTTTTAGACCGTGTTCATAATCGCCTCCTTGCCGGACTGGAATTCCACTATGAAAATATTGTCATCAATCCTTTGGAAAGGCGGGAACCTCGTGGCGGTGCAAGGATTATAAGGGATGTGGCAAAGGAAGATGAAATTCTGGAGTTGATGGAGGAGAGTTCATTTGCGAAAACGGACGGTGGCTATTTTCTTCAAAATGAAGAGCTTGAATATGAGTTTCTTTATCATGCCATTCCAAAACTGCATAATCGTTTGCAAATCTATGCTACAACAGCTGTAAGAAATCGCATCTTTAAGGAAAACGCGAAGCCCCAGATTCGGATCCGAATGAAAAAGGAACGGACGAATTGGCTGGAGTTCAAGTTTGAAATGACCGGAATTGCTGATCAGGAAATACGGGATATCTTATTTGCCCTTGAGGAAAAACGGAAATATTACAGATTGCGAAATGGTTCGCTTCTATCCCTGGAAGCAAGGGAGTTTGAAGAAATTCAGCGTTTTCTTAATGCTGTTCCTAATCAGGCAGAGGATCTGGTAAGCGGATTGAATATCCCGATTGTCCAAGGACTCAAAATGATTGATCGTGTTGATGAACAGAAGATATTCTCACAAGAGGAGTCCTTCCGGTCGTTTTTAAAGTCTCTTAAAGATCCGGGCAGCCTGAAGGTGGAAGTGCCTGATTTTCTTGATTCAGTTCTGAGGGACTACCAAAAGCATGGCTACAGATGGATGAAGACACTGGCCCATTATGGCTTTGGCGGTATATTGGCAGATGACATGGGTCTTGGAAAGACGCTGCAAAGCATTGCGTTTATACAATCAGAGGTTCCGGAGATTCGGGAAAAAAAGCTTCCTGTTTTAATTGTGTGTCCATCTTCCTTAACGTATAACTGGTTGAGTGAACTGATCAAGTTTACACCTGAAATACAAGCCGTTGTTATGGATGGCAACCAGCGGGAAAGGGCAAAACTGCAGCGGGATATAACAGGGGTTGATGTGTTGATCACCTCATATCCGCTCCTGCTGAAAGATCAAAAATGGTATGAAATCCAGGAATTCCATAGCGTATTTTTTGACGAAGCCCAAGCGTTTAAAAACCCGGTAACCCAGACAGCAAGATCTGTAAAAAAGATACAGGCGAGCAACCGTTTTGCGCTGACTGGCACACCGGTTGAAAACTCACTGGAGGAACTTTGGTCAATATTCCATGTTGTTTTTCCCGAACTCTTTCAAGGTTTGAAGGATTACAGTCATTTAACCAGAAAAACCATTGCTAGAAGAATACAGCCATTTCTATTGAGGAGACTGAAGGAGGATGTCCTTTCCGAACTTCCTGAAAAAATGGAGTCGATTGATTCTGCTGAGCTTCTCCCTGAGCAGAAAAAACTGTATGCTGCCTACTTGGCAAAGTTAAGGGAAGACACACTAAAGCACCTTAATAAGGATACAATCCGTAAAAATAGAATTAAAATACTTGCCGGGCTGACCAGACTGCGCCAAATTTGCTGTCATCCTGCTTTGTTTATAGAAGGGTATAATGGAAGTTCCGCCAAATTTGAGCAGCTCAAAACCATTATAGAAGAATCAAGGCTATCAGGCAGAAGGGTGCTCATTTTTTCGCAGTTTACCAAAATGCTTGATCTGATAGGCAGAGAATTGGCTTTGGAAGGATTGCCATTTTTCTATCTTGATGGACAAACACCTTCTGGCGAACGGGTCGGGATTTGCCGGCGTTTTAATGAAGGAGAACGGAATTTTTTCCTTATTTCGTTAAAAGCCGGGGGAACAGGTCTAAACCTGACAGGAGCCGACACTGTCATCTTATATGATCTTTGGTGGAATCCTGCTGTTGAGGAACAGGCAGCTGATCGGGCACATCGCATGGGCCAGAAAAAGGCTGTCCAAGTGATTAAGCTTTTGGCCCGTGGTACAATCGAAGAAAAAATGAATGAATTGCAGGACAAAAAGAAAAACTTAATTGAAGAAATCATCGATTCGGATGACCGAACAGCAAAGGGTCTAACAGAAGAAGATATCCGTGAAATATTAATGATTTAAAT
Organism: Cytobacillus sp. NCCP-133; assembly: GCF_026011715.1. GTDB lineage: Bacteria > Bacillota > Bacilli > Bacillales > Cytobacillaceae > Cytobacillus. The sequence continues at coordinate 151,108 of NZ_BRVM01000005.1, forward strand.
TTAAATAGGAGAATAACAATGTCTGAAAAATAAATCAAAGAGAACCATTTTCCTGAAAAGCTTGCTAAACCCGCTCGGCGGGCGCTTGAAGGTGCTGGCTATTTTCATCCGGAGCAGCTTTCCGGTGCCGCTGAAGCCGAAATCATGAAGCTGCATGGAATGGGGCCGAATGCAATGGACAAACTTCGTAAGGCATGGCAAATAGGGGATTTGCATTTGCAGAAAAATAAGTAGGGTCGCGTCTATTTTGTTTTTACTGCCTTTAGGATAGTCAAGTGCATTTTGAAGAATCCTGTTTTCCAGGTCAAATTGTGTGTAATGTTAAATAAATTGGAATTTCAGCTTGATAAAACTCGAGACATGTTAGATAAGCACAGAAATAAATGATAACCGCCCAGGGATCACTGAGCGGTTTTTTGTCCAAATATCAGAATTTATATCCTTTTGGAACTTAGATAACTGTCTAGCTCCAGGCGTCTACCCCCTCGAGGTCACAAGCCGATCCTCCCAAAAAGCAAAGGACGTCTTTCCGTGAGGCTCGTCTTGTGCTTGTCGGGGGTGGTCAAGGCGCCTTGCGCTTTTCTTATCATATTTCTTTGGACGAAATGGGGAGAAACAGCTTAATGCCCCGTTTATTGAAAGGCAGCAATTTCAAATCGGCAGCCAAATGGAAGATATATCCTGCAAGGCAGGTATAGTAAACGCCATGGATTCCAAGGGACATTTCGAATCTGAATGCGATATAGCCAAAGAAAATGACACCAATGATGGAATGGGTATAACTCCGATGTGCAATAAATGAAGCGATAAACATATAAACCCCAAATAAGATCATCCACAATTCCTGAAGGGATGCACCACCTGCCAAGACACCGATTCCGGTAAGTGTAAGCATATGTTTTTGCTTAATCCGGGAGGCTATGCTAATCATTCCAATTCCAATGGCAATCCCCATCCATTTCTCTATAGAGCTTCCCTCGCAAAAGCTGTAGATAACCATTAATATTCCGATCAATTGTGAGACAGTACGAACCACTTCATGTGATAAGGTGATCCGGTCCCGGAGCTTTCCATCGATGTCCAAATCGGGAATTAACCCGGAAATTACGCCTAAGCCCACCAATAATAATGTTTCAGATGTGCTGGCGTTAACAGTGTTCGCAACCACGTATCCTGCTGCTGCTCCAATCGCTGCATGAGCGGTCCCATTCAAATTTTTTCCACCTTCATGAGTTATTTGCAAATTTTTCATGCTCTCTTATTTTATAACAAAACGTTTGTTCTGTTCAGTTTTTTATTGAAATTAGTACTTTATTCCCAACTAACTTGGACATTGTTAGAATCGTTCATGGTATAATGAAGAGATAAAACATATATAAGATTGTAAAATGAATGTTTGCAAGAATTTTGTTTCTTTCAAAAGGAAGGTATTTATGGCAGAGGAAAACATAACGAGGATTCACTTAGATGGCAAGGAATACATACTGATTGGAACAGCGCACGTTTCAAAGCATAGTGCAGAACAAGTAAAAGAGGTCATAGAAGCTGAACAGCCCGATTCAGTTTGTGTAGAGCTGGATGAACAAAGATATCAATCGATTAACGAAGGCAGCAAGTGGAAGGAAATGGACATCATTCAAGTCATAAAGGAGAAAAAAGCTTCTCTATTATTAATGAATTTAGCTATTTCCTCTTTTCAAAACCGCATGGCAGATCAATTTGGCATTAAAGCGGGACAGGAAATGATACAAGGAATTGAGTCAGCGAGAGAAACGGGAGCCAAACTGGTATTGGCTGACCGAAATATCCAAATTACGTTTGCAAGAATTTGGGGAAATCTCGGTTTAAAAGGGAAGGCACTTTTACTTAGCCAGGTGATTGCCAGCATCTTCAGCAAAGATAAGATTTCAGAAGAAGAACTGGAGAAGATGAAAAATCAGGATACAATTAATGCGATTCTGAATGAATTTACGGAGAGCTTCCCGCGTCTGAAGACACCCTTAATTGATGAGCGAGACCAATATCTCGCCCAAAAAATCAAAGAAGCACCGGGAGAAAAAATAGTAGCTGTGCTGGGTGCAGCTCATGTTCCCGGAATTAAGGAAGAAATTAAGAAAGAACAGGATATGGTTCGCCTGACTGCACGCCCGCCAAAATCAAATGCCCCTAAAGTGATTGGCTGGAGCATTCCGATCTTCATCTTAGCAATCATAGCTTATACCTTTTATGCAAATCCTTCAGCTGGTTTTGCACAGACCATTAGCTGGATTATTTGGAATGGTTCGTTATCAGCTCTTGGAGCATTGATTGCGATGGGGCATCCGCTCACGATTTTAACAGCATTTGTGGCAGCACCGATTACTTCACTAAACCCGCTGCTTGCAGCAGGCTGGTTTGCAGGGCTCACGCAAGCATATATCCGCCGTCCAAGTGTAAAAGACTTTGAAACTCTTACGGAAGATGTTTTTAGTGTGAAAGGCTTTTGGCGAAATAAAGTCAGCCGGATTTTGCTGATTGTGGTGCTTGCCAACCTGGGCAGCTCATTAGGAACATTTATTGGCGGTGCTGATGTGATCAGAGTCTTTTTTGAAAATTTATAAGAACAACTTTTTTTAGGATAGAACCTTTTGGTTTCGTCCTTCTTTTTTTAATGCCAATTATTTATAAAAGAGGGAAGATAGGCCATACTAAATCAGACAATTGACAGGAGGCAAAGTTATGCTAGGGATTTCCCGCTCGTTCGGGGCTTGGAGTTAACGATGAATTGTGGAAAAAACGGTCAATAGATAGTACATTGCAGATGCAGGGATCGTTCCCGATGATCGAGGGGGGAATGAGTGTGAATCTTACAGTCTTTCTTGGGGTGGTCGCATTTTTTAAATCAGTAGCGTATAATCAAACTATAGAAACACAATTTCCTAGTCTATTTCTAACTGATTCTACAGGAGGCTGAGTTTATCATGAAAAGTGAACAAATGCTACCAGCACATATAACGTTTAAATCCAAAAAAGCTGTAATAACTGGAGAAGTGGTCCGGACCGCACTTTTCGCAAGATTTAAGGTTTCAGAGGTCGAAACTGAACCTAATGAAAGATTCTATTTCGTTTTCTATAACAATAATCTTATATATGGCGAGCGTCTTGAGCATATCCAAAAAGGCACTTTCTTGGAAAAAATGATGGAAGAAGGGATTGTATTAGAAAAAAATCATCCGTTCATCCCCGTTTTGAACCCGGATGCACCTTTAACCATTCCTGCAAAAAATAAGCTCTTCACCATACTTCAACGCAAGTATTCCCTCCTGGAAATACCCTGCATCACAGCAGCACTTGATTCTTTTTTTACAAAAGAAGAACTCAGTCGAATCATCGAAAAAATCTTTTTTCACTTCAGGAGGAATGGAAGCTTTTTAAAGGCTTTTCAATCCACTCACATATTGTCTGGTCTTTCACCTTCCCTGGTGAGTGTGGACGATATCCTCAACACCCGTGAGTTCAGCTCTTATGCAAGCTTCTACAAGAATTCACCCATTTCAGCTATCCATCAAAAAGATCCTTTATATTCAGAGTTCTTCTGCTTCGCCAATCGTAAAAATACCAACTGCATTAAATTGCTTGAATCCATTTTAAAAAGTCAGGACCGCTATGCTGAATGGCTGCTGGTATGGATGGAAGATAAAAATAATCTTACACCTGATGCAGTAAAAAGCAGCACAGATCTAGCCGTGCATTATATACCTCTGGAAAATTGGATTCTTGCATTATCACAAGAAAAAATAAATCCATATCATGGTATCCATCAATCTCTTGGTTTTATCGAAGAATTGATTCAAGATCGCCAGTATGAGAAAGCAGCCACCTATTTGTTCCCCTTTATGGAGGACATGCCGGATGAATATAATGAGGTTCTAAATGAGCTGCGAAAGCACCTGAATGCTCAATTTGTCGCTTCGCATTTGGATGAGTTTCTCTTCCTCCTGAAGCAGATTGATGAGGAAGATGATCCCATGCAGACTGAGCAGCGGATTCTGCAGCTTATTGCTAAACTGATGGAAGGGCATGATATAGCAGCTGTTTATGAAAAAATAAAGCCTATTTCAAAAAAGTTCCCGCACAGCCTGGCAATTAGAAAAATTAATAGAATGGCAGCAATCGTGGAGGATCCTGACAAAATGATGGAACTTGGCCAATATTATGCAGAGTTTAGCCAATATGATCAAGCCATCGAATGCTTCTTCTGGGAAATGGAGCTAAAACCAACAGATCCATCTCCGGTTTTACAGCTTTGTAAAATGTATCAGAAAAAAGGCATGGTGAAAGAGGCTTCAGCTTATCAGCAGATATACTCACAATTAAAGAGCAGCAGGGAGACAGGGTGAACACTGTAAAAGGAGCCATTTCGGTTCGATGTTCATCAAAGGGGGATTTTTCGAATCAGAGGAAGATCGAATAAAGGAAATGATGAGTTTTCTTAAAGTGCATTTTTAGAAAGTCAGCTTCCTTTAAATGAAAATGAAAAATAACAATTTTACAGCACAAAAATGAGCCTCTCCTGAAGGGATGGCTCATTTACGAACTTTTATTTACAGATAAGAAAATTCGAACTTAGATCATTGGATAAATCCAGCGCCTTACCCCATCGAGGTCACAAGAAGGACCTTGGAAAGAGGCAAGAAACGCCTTTCTGGAAGGGCCATCTTGTGCTTGTCTGGGGTGGGCACGAAGGAAAGCTACTTTGAAACCTCGCGGGAAGAGACGGTCTTTGCTTGTTACGAAGGCGCACTGCCTTCTTCTTGTTAAGTCAGCCTTATCTGTGTATGTAAGTCATAAAAATCCCGATAGGATCGGTATGATACAAATTGATAGCCATTTGATGCACCATCGAGCTGTAAGATGCGGCCGTTATTGGTTTCCATATAAAGAAAATCGTCATTTATTTTTAAATGGTAAAAAGTAAAGGTATTTCCGAGGAGCACTTTCTTTGATATTTGTGTTTCTGGGTGCTGCTGAATAAATTCAGCAAGCTGTCTTACCGATATGGAAGGTGTATCCGTCATTTCGAAGAATTTCCCTTTTATATTAGCCTTTATTTTGCTGACTGCGTTTTTAGCCTTATCCTTATATCTGTTTTTCGACATATGTTCACCCCTTTGTTAATATTATTTAACATAATTCCCATTTGTTAAAAACATAAACTAAGCTATTATTATATACCTGTTTCCAAGAAAAAAACCTTAATATTTAATCACTTGACAATAGGAAGTGAGAGGGAAAATCTGAAATATCAAATTTCATGAAGGGAATTTGAACCTTTCTCAAACAGTCTGCAGGATGGCAAAACCTGCTGTTAGCCAGCACACATCTATAATAGCATCTATCTTTAGCAAAATTCAGCTGAAGATAGGTGCTTTTTTTATGCATTTTCATTACAAGCCTGTTTTTCCATTTCCACCCATTATAAAATAATAGATGTGCTAGAACTTACGAAATAAGATTTCAATCTTAAGAAATTCTTAAGATTTCTATTACGTTAATGTTAAGATTTTACGTTTAGTATAAAAATATGAAAACGGGCCGCGAGAAAGTAGGGGGATTATGGAAAACTATAATGTACTCGTTGTAGATGATGAAAAAGAAATCCGGGATGCGATTGAAATTTATCTCAAAAATGAAGGCATAACCGTATTGAAAGCAAAGGATGGTATTGAAGCACTGGAAATGTTGAATGAACAGCCGGTGCATTTGATTATTTTAGATGTGATGATGCCAAAATTGGACGGAATTTCTGCTACATACAAAATCCGGGAGAAGAAGAATATACCGATTATTATTTTAAGTGCAAAAACGGAGGATACTGATAAGATTCTGGGATTGCAGGTTGGGGCTGATGATTATGTCACAAAACCCTTCAATCCAATGGAATTGGTTGCCCGTGTCAAATCTCAGCTGAGACGATATGTGACATTCGGTACCTTTGAAGGAGTCAAAAAGGTCATAGATTTGAATGGCTTGCAGCTGGATAAGGAAGCAAAAGAAGTATCTGTAAATGGAGAACCGGTGAAGTTGACTCCGATTGAATATAAAATTGTGGAACTCCTAATGACAAATGCTGGACGTGTTTTTTCAATAAATGAAATTTATGAAAGGGTTTGGAATGAGCCTTGCTATAATGCGGAAAATACGGTGGCGGTTCACATTCGAAAAATCCGTGAAAAAATTGAAATCGATCCGAAGAATCCAAGATATTTGAAGGTGGTATGGGGAATTGGATACAAAATGGAAAAATAAATGGACAATCGCTATTATAACACTTCTATTTGCGTATGGGGCAAGCGGGGTTTTATCTCTATTAAGTTATGGCCAGGAATATACGAATCCTGACTATTTCCACACCGCTCAATTTAGAAGCGATGTGGACGAATTTGCTGGATTTCTAAATGCGTTTGAGCTGAATGATGTGACACTTGAGGAAGCAAAGGAAGCCATTGAGGTTACGGAAGAGGATATTCAGGAGCACCGCTATCGATATGGCACATTGCCTGAACAAATAGATAATATTAAAGCCCAATATGAAGATAGGATTCAGGAGGCAAAGGCCGCTGAAAATAGTGAATTTGCAAAAGCTTTAACAGATCAAATGAATAAGAAAATAAATGACATTAACAAAAACTTTGAGAGCGATGAACACGTTCGCCCTAAAGTGATAAAGGATAAAGAAAAGCGGTTAGAGGATTTTTTTAAAGAAAAGGAACAAGTAAGGGATCGGTACAGGTTTTATTCCAAATCATTTACTTACTATTTCAAAGATACGGCTACGGGCGAAGTATATACGAATTTAAAATTGTCCAATGATGAGTCGCCAGAAAAAGTGATGAAGAAGGAGAATATGTTATTTCTCACAGATTACACAATGGACAAAGGTTACTACTTTCATTATTTGGATGGATATGAAGAGATTGCTCGGTCTTTAGTAGAATCCGAAGGCGGTTATTTTGAAGGTCAAATCGGCCTTGCTAAAAATCTTCCCGACACGAATATATTTGTAGAACAAAATAATAACTTTAAGGAAAAACAGATTGTTTTATTCGTCTATGCTGGCTCTGCTGTTTTAGCACTGATAATCGCTTTGGTTGCAGGCAGAAAGTCAAAGGCAATACCTGCTGAAATGGAAAGATGGAGGCCATTATTCAATAAGCTGCCAATTGATTTGAGAATATACTGTTTTGGGTTTACTGCAATCGGGATGCTGCTGTCACTGTTTCTATTGAATGATCTGCTTATGTTCAATTATGAGATGTCTTCAGATGTAATGGAAATGATCATTATATTAATTGGGGCATCTGTTCTATCCGGACTGGCTTTTGTACAGGGAAAATACATTGCTGATGAATTCAAGAATTGGCAGCATGTGAAGGCTATATGGAAAAAAAGTCTGATTCTTAAATTTTGGATACTGCTTAAGGAATTGGCGAAGAAAACTACCGTTACCTTACAGGAGGCATTTCTTAACCGAAGTACAGGCACGCAGCTGTTTATTGTGATCGGGATCATATTTGGGCATGGGATGGGCTCTGTTATCATGTTTTTTCATCCGTTCTTTGCATTATTATATCTGATGATTCTTGCTTTCGTCGGCATTCCGCTTATAATGGCACTTGTCAAACGGATAGGCTATTTCAATCGGATCATCGAGACAACGAATGAACTGGCAACCGGACATATGGGAAAGGACCTCCCGATTACTGGTAAAAATGTACTTTCCACACTTGCTGGAAATATAAATATCCTTAAGCAGGGGGTCAAAACCTCCCTTAGCGAGCAGGCAAAAAGCGAGCGACTCAAAACAGAACTAATTACAAATGTCAGCCATGATTTAAGAACACCATTAACTTCTATTATTACGTATACAGAACTATTGAAGTCTGGAGAGGTTACGGAAGAGGACCGTTTAGCTTACCTGGAAATCATTGATCGAAAGTCCAAACGATTGAAGGTATTGATTGATGATTTATTTGAAGTTTCAAAGATGGCCAGCGGAAATATTGAACTTAGAAAGGAAAGAGTCGATCTCGTTCAGTTGCTGCAGCAGGCACTGGGAGAACATGATAATGCGATCACAGAGTCTAATCTTCACTTCCGGGTTACAAATCCTGGCTTTCCGATCATTGCAAGTGTCGACGGTCAAAAGCTTTGGCGTGTGTTTGATAATTTAATAGGGAATATATTGAAGTACTCTTTAGAAAACTCTCGGGTATACATTGCGATTAGAGCCAATAAAGACCAGGCAGTGATTACATTTAAAAATGTTTCCAAATATGAACTCGATGATCAGAGTGAAGAACTGTTTGAACGGTTTAAACGGGGAGATAAGTCAAGGCATACAGATGGTTCAGGGTTGGGCCTAGCCATAGCCAAATCGATTGTCGATCTTCATGAAGGTAATCTTGATATAGATACAGATGGTGATCTGTTCAAAGTGACTATTTCACTGAATATAGAACAGTAAGGAAAAGAGGATGAAAGAATGGATTTTTCAAAGCTTTACAGACTACATTACAAACGCCTTTTTTATATAAGTTTCTCGATTACAAAAGACGCTTTTCTCGCAGAGGATGTGGTACAAGAGACTTTTATTAAGGCCATGAAAAAGGCTGAAACGATAAATAATGAAGACAAAGTTGAAGCTTGGCTGTCTGTGATTGCCCGAAGGACCGCACTGGATGTTATTAGAAGGGAAAGGAAGAAGACCGCGGTCCCGATGGAGCAGGAAATGCTAGAATGTCTTTGCTTAATTACAAAGCATAATGTTGAACAAGAAGTAGAATCAGAGTTTGTTGCTAAGGAAATAAAGGCAGCAATTCGGCAGCTGGCAAGAACCTACCAAGATGTTCTTTTACTCAAGGTTGATGGAGGATTAAAGGAACAAGAAATTGCCACCGTCTTAAATTTAAAGCCTTCGACTGTGAAAACAAGGATTTTCAGGGCGAGAAAGCAGCTTAAGACGATGGTGCAGGTAGGGGCATAGTATAAAAAGGAGAGCACATAGTCCAAAATAGTCTGTGTGCTCTTTGTTGTCATTTTACCTTTCTGGCATTGGCGTAGGGGTAGAAGCTGTGCCTAGTGATTCATATTTCTTGTCAATGTTTGTACGAATCGTTTTTATGTTCGTTCCTTTTTCAAATTCCTGTTTTGCCTCACGGGCAATATCTACACATATTCCTCAGCCAAAGCCCATGCTGTCGAGCTTTGCCGTGTCGCCTGCAACAGAATCAACAAAACAATGAGTATTGCTAATATGTCCATCTTCTTCATAACATCCGCAATAGCAGGGCATATAGTCAAGCACTTCCGAATGTTCCACAGCAAATTGATAAGCTTCAAGAACTTTAGTGCTGTTAGTGAGAGAAGTAACCGCAGACCAATCATTACTGCCTATTTTGTATTCAAGCTTAGGCTTATGCAAATCGGAATCCTCAGAGCCTTGTCCATTAGCAGAACAGCCTGAGATTAAAAGAGTTCCAAGAAAAAATGGGATGACTAATTTTTGCACTTAAGTCCACTCCTGCTTCAATAATAACATTCAGTTCTTATTAAGATTACCATTGAAAATGAATCGGTGCAGTGACAAAAATCGCAACTTTTATTATTTTTTTACCAGGTTATAGTGGCTTATGGAATTAGTACCTGTTATTTAATTTATGTAGATATATTTACCTCTTTAAAAATTGTCCTCCTTTTTAAATGCATTTTCTTTCAAGGAGGTTTATGCTTTTTAGGAGAGTAACTATGCATTTCCTTTGCAATTGTTTCATTCTTTAGATGCCTTGCTGACCGGTTGCGGAAAAACTTCACTGCCTCTTTGTTCAAAGCTCTGCGGAGTTTGCCTATGATTTTCATTTGTCATCACCCCTATAAAAATTATGTGTCAGAGTTGGTTTTCATGTTAGGATTTATAAAGAACGAACTTGATAGATGGCAGAAGTGCGTTTATGCCGCTGGGAGACTATTCGTTCAGTAAAAAATATGGATGGGTTGCTGATCAGTTGGGAGATTTTTAGTTTTGGGAGGAAATAATCAAATGATCTATTTTTTTGTCGGTTTGGCGGGAATGCTGGGAGCTTCGCTGAGATACATTGTCGGAGTAATATTATTTACGGAGAGTGTTTTTCCGTTTGCCACCTTGCTGGTTAACTTGATTGGAAGTTTTTTATTGGCATGGCTAACCACAAACATTATTAAGAAATTTTCCATCTCCCCAATTGCGGCTGCAACGATTGGAACGGGTTTTGTCGGTTCATTCACTACTTTCTCCACGTTGAGTATTGAAACTGTCACCTTGTTTCAGGATGGAAAGCTGCTAATGGGACTGAGTTATGTCCTGATAAGTGTGCTGGGAGGATTAGTGATGAGCAGGCTCGGATTTAAAATAAGCGAAGAGGTGCGGGAATCATGAGTGTCATAAACATTTTATTGGTGGGAATTGGAGGATTCCTGGGAGCAGTTGCCCGATTTTCTTTAAGCAAGCTGTTAAACAATAAAACGGACACTTCCTTTCCAATCGGGACACTTACTGTCAATTTATTGGGGTCTTTTTTATTGGGCGTTATAATAGGGACTGATCCTAATGAAATGGCTGTTTTGTTAATGGGAACTGGTTTTATGGGCGCGTTTACGACATTTTCCACTCTTAAGCTGGAAATGATGCACCTCCATTTAAATGAGCACAGAAAGGTTTTCATGCTGTATATTGCCATTACATATGGGGCGGGAATTACGCTTGCGTATGCGGGATTCATGCTGGGAAGAATGTTTATTGAATAAGTGTTCGGGAATCAACTGAAAAAAGAACATATTTCTGCTCTTTTTTCAGTTGGAATTCCCATTATTTACTTTTTTCTGGAATACCATGCGGATTGTAGCTTGGGGGAATTCTTAGCCAGCCTCTTTGTTTCATTAAATTCTTGAGTGGAGAAGCAAATTCCATTAAATGAACCTGTATTGAAAAAAACAGCATCCCGACATCCATTCTTACCGTTTTGATCATAGCCTGTGCACAAAATACAATGCTTGCTGCTACTTTTACAGATATTAAGTTTGCAATTTCATCATCCGTTAATTTTACCCCTTCTGGTACAGAATCCGGATCCGAGAGCGGCTTTTCAGCATTTGTTAACGGCAAGGGAACGCCCTCCTTAAGCAGAAAATCCTCAATCATTTGGGTATCTGCCTGGCTTCCTTCGATTGCCTTCCGAATGGTGTGCAATAGTTCAGTGTCAGTGGTCATATTAAGGGCAATATAGTAGAGGGAATGAGCTTCATGAAAGGCTGTATAAAGCGTCCATAAATCCATAACCTCACCAACATGCAAAGGCGGTTTCGGTTCATTATCAGCAAAGTTCTTTATGGTTTCTGCAATGGCTTCAAACGGGTTCTTCATCATTTCACTCCTGAGGATTTTGTTTGGTAGTTATTTTTACCTGCTTTATACCTTTTATTCCATATGGCTAACGGAAGCTATATTTTCCAAAAAATACATACTGATTCAAAATGAAAATCTATTACAATAAGTACGATAAAATTGCTATAATAATTTCTTGTACAGCGGTGGTGCAAAACACACCTTGATCCTATACTCGGAGGAATTATTATCCTTATTTTTACACTAATGGTCAGTGAGCAAAGATTCAATAAATACGGGCCAAATCCAATAAAGGCAGCAATATAAACTAAAAACCCAGCCATCAATTGGCTGGGTTTATTTAATCCATTAATTCGCTTTCAATCCTTCTCTTTTCGCCTCTGTTTCCGCCACAATAACAGCGCATGCGGCGTCGCCTGTAATGTTTACAGCCGTACGAGTCATATCAAGCAGTCGGTCAATTCCAATGATTAAGGCTATGCCTTCAACTGGCAGGTTCACTGAATTCAGAACCATGGCGAGCATGATTAATCCTACTCCAGGAACACCAGCAGTGCCGACACTGGCAAGAACCGCTGTCAGGACAACAGTGATCAGCTGTGTAAAAGTCAAATCAACACCGAATACTTGGGCAATAAAAATTGTAGCAACCCCCTGCATGATTGCCGTGCCATCCATGTTAATAGTCGCTCCAAGCGGCTGAACAAAGCTGCTGATCGACTCTGGCACTTTCAAATTTTTCTGGGCTGTACTCATAGAAATTGGCAGGGTCGCATTACTGCTCGAAGTACTGAAGGCAACACCCATTGCAGGAGCAAAGCCTTTAAAGAACCAGATTGGGCTCTTTTTAGCAAAAAACGCTACAGAAGTTCCATATGTCAAAATGGCATGAATAAGAAGTGCAGCGACAACCACGATCATATATAGTCCCATTGCTTTAATTGCAGAAAGCCCTTGGCTGCCGACAGCAGATACAATCAGGCCAAATGTTCCGTATGGTGCAAACTTCATAACCAGATTAACCAGGTACATCATAATGTCATTGCCTTGTTCAATGAGGTTCAATATCCCTTTTGTTTTGCTGCCAAGCATGGTTAATGCAAATCCGACAAATATGGAGAAAGCAATAATCTGCAGCATATTTCCTTCAGTGAACGCTTTCACAGGATTGGTTGGAATGATATTTAATAGTGTATCAGTTACTGGCGGAGCTTCTTTTGATTCAAACTCAGCATTTGTAATATCGAATTCTCCGATATTTCCCGGCTGAATGACAGACGCAAGACCAAGTCCGATTGTAATGGCAACACTCGTTGTGAGCAGGAAGAATCCAATGGTTTTAATTCCAATCCGCCCAAGCTTCTTCGGATCACCAAGGCCGGCAGTTCCAAGTGTGATTGAAAAGAAAACAATCGGAACAACAAGCATATTGATAAGATTCAGAAAGATTTTTCCAAGTGGTGTAAAGATAAATTGATCAAGTTCGGGATAAATGCTTGATGCAAATAAATTAATCAGAAGGCCGGTGATTCCGCCAGCGATCAAGGCAAGAATGATCTTAGTTGATAACTTCATATTCAAATTCCTCCAGTGGTTAGAATAACAAAAAAATACTTCTTGATAATATCCATTTACAGGATATACCCCAAAAAAGGCAGTAAAAAAACACAGAGGCAAAAACCACTGTGCAATACGGCCGTGTTTTCCTCTCAATGCGCTTACGAGGTTAGCTGTCGGATTCGGGTTTTGAGAGTACCCTACCTAAAAAGGATTCACCCCAGGTACTTACTTTATAAGTACGATTGGTTCCCCCGCTCAAAAGATTAAGCGAAATAATTTATAAGTTTTTTTGAAGTATAACTTTAGTACTCTAAATTATAAATTAATTTATATTCTTGCATCCTAGTTATGTCGATATAACTATCGATATGATAGTAATTTAATATGAAACGAATAATTTGTCAATTTATTAAGCAATAATTCATTCTATTGTCCCATCTGTAACTTAGAGATTAAATTTTTGTCAATTTTATTTAACAAATTCCATCCACCGCAAGAATGGATGTCTATTTTTATCTTTAATTTTTACGTCTTTCATATTCAACTGATGCTCATGATCGGATAGCCATTTTCTTAATTCAGCGTTATCTTTAAAATGTGAATAATACATTTCTCCATTTTTGCCTGTGGCACTAACACTTGACTCCTGCGGGAGGAGAGGGAGCGGGAGACCCCGCAGACGCAGGGTGTCGAGGAGGCTCTCATTCCTCCCCGCGGAAAGCAAGTGTCCCGCAGCGGAAATCAACGGGCTGAATTATAAGCAAAAACAACAATCTATGAGAAATAAGCCTTAATAAAAGAGTATGTGACAAAATCTTTTTCGGTATTTAGTTTCCGAATGCCTGCAATAATCAGCCACAAAGCAATAGCTTAATAGCCAAGCTGATGAAAGAATGCAGCCGCATTTATGTAAGGAATCCAATAAATAAAAAAATGCCCATATATTTGGGCATTTTATAATACATCCGTTAATTCGGTAGCAGAATACACGGAGATCAGGACTACTGCATTTTCATCCGTAATATTTTTGACAAAATGCGGGACACTGGCATTCCAGCTGAATGAGTCTCCTGCTTCAACAATAAAAGACTCCTCTCCTTGCTCCGCCAAAATTTTTCCTTCAAGCACCAGGTGGCATTCCTCACCTTCATGCGCATGGTACTGTCCCATGGATGCGCCAGGAGGGAATTCAACAATCATCATCCTCAGGCCGCCTTTTGATGTTAAATGTTCGACTTTAAGATTGTTAAAAGTGGAAGTCGTTCTTTCGCCTTTTCTGACGACTCTCATATGCTGTTTCTTTTCTAGCAGTAAATAGGGAAGTGGCACGTCAAGAAAATCTGCAATCGTACTCAACGTATTAATGGAAGGAGATGTATTATTATTTTCCACATTGCTGATAAATCCTTTAGATAAGCCTGTTCCATCAGACATTTGTGCAATGGTGATTTTTTTGCGGTTTCTTATTGCCCTTATCTTTGTTCCGATATCCAGTGTAATCACCTCAAAAGTTTCCTAATAAAAAACATATTTATATATTAGCAAAAAAAGATTTGACAATCCAGAGGCTAAATTGTTATCTTATAAATAATTAATATTCATATTGCAAAACATTTTGGCAGCCCTATTTGTTTTATTATATGAATTTTTAATTACTATAAAGATAATAAATTAAGGAGGGTCTATTTCATGATGCCATCATTTTTTATTGCCCATGGTGCACCGCTGCTGGCAATGGAAAAAAATATATATACTCAGTTTTTGCAATCATTGAGTGTTTCACTTCATAACCCAAAAGCAGTTGTTTTGTTTTCAGCTCATTGGGAGTCACCTGTCCAAATGGTGAGCAATGTAGACAACTTCAGAACGATCTATGATTTTGGCGGATTTCCTGAAGAATTGTATCAGATCGAATACCCTGCAAAGGGAAGCGTAAAGGTAACACATGAAATTGCAGATTTATTTACAGAGCAGGAAATACCTTTTGAAATTGATGAGAAGCGGGGTCTGGACCATGGCGCCTGGGTCGTGCTCAGAATGCTTTACCCTCAAGCGGATATCCCGGTCATTTCGATGTCTGTTAATCCAAGATTGGCACCAGAGGAACAGTACAAAATTGGAAAGTCACTTGTAGCATTAAGAGAGCAGGATATTATGATTATTGGCAGTGGAGGAACAGTTCACAATCTTGGTGCAGTTGATATGTCCAAAGATAGTGGACCTGCTGACAGCTGGGCAATTGGATTTGAGGAGTGGCTCGAAACACAAATAACTGATTGGAATTTGGAATCACTATTCAATTATAGATCATTGGCTCCGAACGTGGATATTGCAGTGCCGCCTTATGGAAATGAGCACTTTATCCCTCTTTTTTATGCAATGGGAGCAGCTGATCAGGAGAAGTCAGCAAAGTTATTGCATCGTAGCTTTCGATACGGAAACCTAAGCCATAGTGTTTGGCAGTTTGGAGAATAATATTATGGAAAACAAATATGAGGCAGGAACATTTTTATTGCGAGTTGTTTTAGGGTTAACATTTTTTGTGCATGGAATAGTGAAATTCCTGGGAGGCATTGAAAACATAGCTGGATGGTTTACTTCTATTGGGTTGCCTGGTTTCCTTGCTGTGGTTGTAGCAGGAGTTGAGCTGGTGGGCGGAATTGCATTAGTCCTCGGATTGTTTAGCAGAGTGGTATCTGCAGTATTCATTTTGCTGATGGCTGGTGCTATCATAAAGGTGAAATTAGCCGGAGGATTCCTTGGCAATGGAACAGCAGGGTACGAATTAGATCTCGCTCTGCTGGCTATGTCAGCGTCGATTGCCATGACCGGCTCGAAGTTATTTGCATTGGATCAGATGTTTTTAAAAGGAAGAGAAAATACCGATTCTGTTTCGATTAATAAATAAAATTTTATGAGGTTTGTACTCCGTCTATAGATACAGGCCTTCTTCATGCGAAAAAAGCTGCCGAAGTTCAGAATTGACTCACGGTAAATTTTAATCGAACTTGGCAAAAGAAAAGGAGGATGCGGCCAGGAAGATATGACATGGGATGTGGGAGCCGCATTGGCAAACTAACTTAATCATCTAGAAAGAGTAAGATAAATAGAAAAAGAAAGGAAGCTCTGAAAATGAGCTTCCTCACAATAGCTTCTTCAAAAACACATAACTAACCTTGTCGTAATCCATTTTCTCCTCGTAAAAACGGTGGGCAGCTTCTCTTTGCAATCCTGATGAAAGGGAAACAGCGCTATATCCATTATCCTTGGCCCAATTCTCAACATATGAAAGGAGGGCACTGCCAAAACCCTTGAATCGCTGGTCCGGGTCTGTGACTAGATCGCATACCCAAATAAATCTGCCATTATACAAGGTGATCATCGGCATGAATCCGGTGACAGCTTTCATTTTTCCAGACTCATATAAAGCCGCTATTCTGTAGTTTTCTTTTTGGACGGCTTCTGAAACTAGTGCTAGATAACTTTCCACATCCAAATGGGTACGCAGATGCTTCATCAATGGGTAAGCTTTTTTCCATTCTTCCGGTGTGGTTAGCTCCTTGATCAATGATGACTCCATGTTTCTTCTCTCCAATTCTATTTGTTTTATTTGTAGCGTATCTATCGCTTTTTTCTTAAAACTGTAATAAAGCCATCCAAAATATCATGGCTAACCTTAACTTGGTATTAATCGCGATTGCACTTGGAATCTCATGGATTGGATCTGGAGTTATCTCTCTTGATGACTTATATAACATCAACTTTTAGTAAGCAATCATTAGAAACAGGACAGAGAAGGGTCTCTATCCTGTTTTGTTATCTATTAATGCTTAATAATTTTAAGAAAGGGTTTTTCTTTTTGTCTGTAATTTTGATTTCGTTCTGAGAAATCCGATCTTGATTTTCCAATATCCATCTTTGAAGTTCTTTCTTATCTTTACATTGAGTATGGTATGTTTCTCCGCCTTTGCCAACAGCGTTGACTACGAATCTGCAATTATTATCCATAGACATCACCTTGTTTCCTTTTAATAGAGTCTAGATGCATTATAACAGCAGAGAATTAAATTTCAATGGTTTTTATGTAAAATTACAGCCGGATTAATACCATCTTTAGGAAAGAATATAAATAAATAAATAAATAAATAAATAAATAAATAAATAAATAAATAAACTCAATCCATATGAAATAGAAAATAAAATAAGAAACTAAAGACTTTCCACTCTTTTTTGAAGTAAAATGGAATTATGAAGCTAGTGAAAAATCGTATTAGGGAGAACCCATACATGGAAACTTTACTTATTTATAAAGATGATGTATCCAATAAATTTTGGAAAATAAACGTGACAGGAAAAGTTATTACAGTTACCTATGGAAAAGTTGGATCCATAGGAGCTGTTAAAACGAAAGAATTTGAATCGGAAGATCGGTGCCAAAAAGAGGCAAATAAACTCATCCAATCAAAGCTGAAAAAGGGTTATGCAGGGGCAGCTCTATATGCAAAAGTTATCAAAGAAAGCACCATGACTGAAGCACTTTTTTGGGAATTGCTTATGACCGCCAAGAAAAAAGGGGAAAATCCTGAAGAACAGCTTGAGTGGCTGATAAACAATTTGTCAAAAAGGCCTTTAAAAGACATTGTGATGTTTGATTACTGGTTGAATCAGAATTATAACAAATCATATTTATCCAGTCTTTGGGCAGCAGCATACATCATTATGGGCGGCTGTTCAGACGATTGCTTCGATTATTTCAGGGCGTGGCTTCTTTATCAAGGAAATAAAGTATATGAGTCCAGTTTAAATGATCCTGAAACATTAATCCCTTCTCTTGGCTGTCTTGAAGAAGAAAGAGATATTCCCCAGTTTGAAGACTTGCTCTATGTGGCCAGTATGGCATACGAAGAAAAGACCGGCTATGATGAGGAACATTATGATCATTTATACGAAAAGCTATCCGGGGATGTATATGTTCAGCCCGACATCAAACTGGATTGGGATGCAGATGATGAAGAAGGGCTAAAAAGAATGTATCCGAAACTATGGGAGAGATATGGAGAGAACCCTCTGGAATATTGAATTATTTAAATTCGGCTGCCTCATTAGGGCAGTCTTTTATTTGGTTTAATAAGGGGCTTGAGGTTGAATCAGTGGCTGGTTTGTATGAAGCCGGAAAACAGTTGAGTGAGAGAAAAAGGCCGCTTTGAATCCCCTATCTCGCCACCAAATAACTTCAAAAAGAGAAAATGATAACCACAAGGCGATCTCAAAAGCATCACAGTTTCCCACTCACAACCAACACGTAAAAATCTGAATTTATAGGTAAATCGGTTTAGCCGCTGTCAGATAAATAGTATAATATTGATAGTAATAGAGTAAAGTGACAATGATTTCAGGGAGTCATCCTACAGGGGGAAATCAGATGGCAAAGATAATGCAGATATCAGACGAACTGAAGGATTGGATTGTAAGTACTTTAAAGAATGATGTTAGCCCGATTGCGATTGCGAATGCTTTGATTAAAAAGGGCTTTGATAATCGGTTTGCTTATGAAACGCTTTTTAAAATTGTTGGAAATGAAGCGATAAAGACGACAGATGGGGAGCAAGTTCGGTATAATAATGAGGTTCCCGGGATTGGCAGGAAGGGAAATACCCTTTATACAAGCGACAGTGAAATAAAAGTTCTTTCGAAAAATGAAAAGCCGTTTGTTTTGCATTTGGATAACGTGCTAAGTCATCAAGAATGTGATGAAATCATCGGCCTTTCGAAGAGCCGCCTGGAGCCATCCCGTGTTGTAGACACAGCTTCCGGGGAGGAGCGCGCTGCAACTGGGAGGACAAGCAAAGGGATGGCTTTTCATATTAGAGAGAATGAGCTTGTAGCCAGGATCGAGAGAAGAATCTCGGAATTAACAGGTTTCCCGACTGAAAATGGGGAAGGCTTGCAAGTGCTAAATTACGGGATTGGTGAAGAATACAAATCCCATTTTGATTTTTTTCCACCTAATATGGCGGATGTCAAAAAAGGCGGTCAGCGTGTAGGTACCTTTTTAATCTATTTAAATGATGTGGCAGCAGGCGGGGAAACGGTTTTTCCTAAGGCTGGTTTATCTATTGTTCCAAAAAAGGGGACGGGTATTTATTTTCACTATGCAAATGAAGATGGCCAGTTTGACCGTTTATCTGTACATTGCAGCCTACCTGTCACAGTGGGCGAGAAATGGGTAGCGACCAAATGGATTCGGCAAAACAAAATTAATCATGAATAGAAAAAGCAAAAGGATGTTTTCCAGGTGAAGCTGATTAATAAACTATTCTCAAAGCAAAAACCAGTTATGATTGAATTTTGCCAGCGAAATCTTGACCAGTTTTTAAAAGAAGAAAATTATTCTGATTTTAACCGTTTTCTAAATCAGAAATATATCAATTATAAAGAATATGAATGCCAAAGCAAATGCAAGGAATGCAGGCAGTCTCCATATGCTGTGGTGGACGGCAAGTTCATCTCTGCGGAGAATTCCGATGAATTATTGGCGAAGCTGAAGGCACAGGCAGAAGAAAAGTAAATAATGTAAAAGGAATTGGAGCAATCCAGTTCCTTTTTTCATATTATTATTCAAATAAATATTTGAATAATTTTTCTCAAGAGGTATAATATACTCAAGTGAAGGTTTGAATATAGAGGGGGAATCAACTTGGGGTCTAAAGATACTTGTGATATTTATTGTTATGACAAAGAAAAGGTGACTCGGATACAATGGGAACTGCAGAAGGAAGACCTTTCTAGTGTAGCACAATTGTTTAAGGCGCTTGCAGATGAAAATAGAGCAAAGATTTCCTATGCACTTTGTCAGGATGAAGAACTGTGCGTCTGTGACATTGCCAATATAATTGGTTCCACTATCGCAACAGCATCCCACCATTTACGCACCCTTCATAAGCAAGGAATCGTAAAGTTTCGAAAAGAAGGCAAATTGGCTTTTTATTCGTTGGATGATGCTCATATTAAGCAATTATTGCTTATTGCTATGGAACATAGAAATGAGGTGAAATCCAATGTCTGAACAAGCGAGATTAGCTGAACAGCAAACGAAAACCTATCGTGTTCAGGGCTTTTCCTGAGCAGGCTGTGCCAAAACGTTCGAAGAGAACGTGAAGCGCCTGGATGGCGTTTTAGATGCGAATGTTAATTTTGGTGCATCCAAAATTACGGTTACCGGAACAGCTGCAATGGAAGCTATTGAAAAGGCCGGAGCCTTTGAAAAGCTGAAGCTGCGCACTGAAAATGAAAGAACAGCTGAGCGTGAGCCTTTTTGGAAGCAAAAAGAAAACTACAAAGTATATTTTTCTGCCGTGCTCCTGATGATCAGCTGGATTTTAAGCAAGCAGTATGGTGAGGACCATATCTATCCGATCATCGGATATGCAGCAGCCATTTTAATTGGTGGATACACCTTATTCCTTAAAGGCTTTAAAAATCTGTTCCGATTGAATTTTGATATGAGTACTCTGATGACCATCGCCATTATCGGTGCAGCAATTATTGGCGAATGGGGAGAAGGCGCCATGGTTGTCATATTGTTTGCAATTAGTGAGGCACTTGAACGCTATTCGATCGATAAAGCTCGTCAATCAATTGAATCATTGATGGATATTGCTCCAAAAGAAGCGTTAATTCGCCGCGGTACAGAAGAAATGATCATTCATGTTAATGAGATTCAAATCGGGGATGTCATGATTGTGAAACCTGGGCAAAAGCTTGCTATGGACGGAATCGTTATTAAAGGGACATCGACTCTGAACCAGGCAGCGATAACGGGGGAAAGTGTTCCCGCCACCAAATCGGCTGATGATGAGGTGTTCGCAGGAACCTTAAATGAAGAAGGTCTGCTCGAAGTGAAAGTAACGAAACGGGTGGAAGATACGACAATTTCGAAAATCATTCATTTAGTGGAAGAAGCGCAGGCGGAAAAAGCGCCTTCCCAGCAATTTGTTGATAAATTTGCAAAGTATTACACACCGGCCATTATTCTTTTAGCGCTGTTAATCGCCCTCGTCCCGCCATTACTCGGAGGGGATTGGAGCGAGTGGATTTATCAGGGTTTGGCAGCTTTGGTTGTAGGCTGTCCTTGTGCACTGGTTGTTTCAACGCCAGTTGCTGTGGTGACAGCGATCGGCAACGCAGCGAGGAATGGAGTGCTGATAAAAGGCGGCATACACCTGGAAGAGGCTGGATCGCTAAAAGCGATTGCCTTTGATAAAACAGGTACGTTAACCAAGGGTGTCCCTGCAGTTACGGATGTAGTCGCTTATGATGGTGATGAAACTGAATTATTAAAAGTTACAGCCGCGATTGAAAAAGGTTCACAGCATCCTTTGGCTTCAGCCATCATGCGAAAGGCAGAGGGAAATGGAGCAGATTTTAACTCTGTGACAGTTGAGGATTTCCAATCCCTCACCGGGAGAGGGGTAAAGGCGCTCCTGAATGAAAAGCTTTATTACGTAGGAAGCCCTAAGCTGTTTGAAGAACTCCATGGAACAGTGGAAAGGGATACTAGTCAGAAGATTACAGAACTTCAGGCGCAGGGAAAAACAGTTATGGTGTTAGGAACGGAACAAGAGATTCTTTCATTGATTGCAGTAGCAGATGAAATGAGGGAAAGTTCCAGATTGGTCATCAGTAAGCTGAACAGCATGGGAATCAGTACCGTTATGCTGACAGGTGATAATCAGCTTACAGCTGATGCAATCGGAAAGCAAGCGGGGGTTGCTGATATTAAAGCAGATTTGCTTCCACAAGATAAACTGACTTTTATAAAAGAACTGCGCGCTCATCATAAAAACGTGGCAATGGTTGGAGATGGCGTAAATGATGCACCAGCTCTTGCAGCCTCGACTGTGGGAATTGCCATGGGCGGAGCTGGAACGGATACCGCCCTCGAAACAGCCGATATTGCCTTGATGTCAGATGATCTAACAAATCTGCCATATACGATTAGGCTGAGCCGTAAAGCATTGGGGATTATTAAGCAAAATATCACATTTTCCCTAGCGATAAAACTATTGGCATTGCTGCTTGTGATTCCGGGTTGGCTGACGTTATGGCTGGCGATCTTTGCAGACATGGGGGCAACTTTGCTGGTTACCTTGAACAGTTTACGATTATTAAAGGTAAAAAAGAATAATTAAGGATGATTCTTAAAAATTTCCGCTTTTTTGTGCATTGAAAATGTTACCGAGCTCATTTATATTAAAAGTGAAAGCTGCTTAAGATAATGGCAGAGCATCTAAAAAATTTTATAGGGGGCGTTAAATGATGGCTACGAAAGCAGCACGCAAACGTAGAAGTATTAAGCGTTTCCTTCAAAAGGAATTAAGAAAAGGCAAAGCGAGAAGGGGTAAAGTGATTGTCGCAGTCTAAGCATTATTTTTCAAAAGCCGGGGTTTGGCCAATGGCCCCGGCTTAGTTGTTATTATACAATAATTCAGAAGAAAAGCTTCCCACTATAATTTTTGCGGAAAGCTTTTTGTGTGATGGAGTTACTGATCCTTCCCCGCACCAAATTCCTCTGCTAATTCAATCAAAGCTTTATTGATTCGCCAAATATAGTACAGGTGATGAATTAGGTCTCGCTGGGACTGTTTCCGGGTAGGGGCTAGGCGTTCGATTTGCTCCCGTTCTTTATCCAGGCTATAGACAAGAGGGCCATCCCCGTTTCCTTTTAGCAAATCCACTAATGTATCGATATTAAGCTCCAGCTTTTCTTTAATCCTCTGGAAAACATTAACCAATTCATCCGGATAGTCGAAGCCTTTTCGATAGGAGGAGGCAACTAGGTGCTTTGCATAGTAATTGATGGCTCCAAACATCGTAATCCACTTGTTTATGTCCGAATGGCAGGGAGACACAAGCTTTTGGGTAAGTGATTGGGCCTCCGTTTTGATCGTTTGAAATGTTTGTTCGAGCGTAAACGCGGTCCCCGATAGTTCTTTTATATTTATATCCTCTCTAAAACCGCGCACATACGCTGTTACATACGGCTTCAGCTCATTTAAAAAGTCTGTAAAGGCTTCAGCTACCTTATCCTTCGTTTTCTTAGGGAAAACAAAGGTAGAAACGCCGAAAGCGATCATTGCACCGGCGATTGTGTCAATAACCCGGGCACTAATAAGCGAAAATGAAATTCCTCCAAGTAAAAGGTCATACATAAAGGCGACCAGCATCGTAATAAACATACTCATTAAGGTGTAAGAAACCTCAAATAAATAGAAGGCAAAAAAGACGACGACAAAAATTAATACGACTTCAAGAGATGTATGGCCAGAAACAACTTTTGCCAGTGAAAATCCAATGACGGCTCCCATAATCGTTCCGACTGAACGCTGGAACCCTTTTGTATAAATGCGGCCGATTGATTCAGTCCCTATCAGGACAATAAAAGCGGTTAAAAGCACCCAGTATGGCTGAGCAGGGGAAATGCTCTGTCCGGCTATGATGGATAAAGCCCCGGCAATCAAAGCTTGATAAGCCTTTTTGGTAGAAGGCTTCAGGCTAGTTTCTTTGTCTTCTGCCTTCTCTTCATTTGATTCCTTTTCAGGATCAACCTTTGTTTTAATATCTTCACTTTCAAACGCTTTTTCCCTATAAAGGGCTTGTTGCATGGTTGCAGCTCCCTCAATTACATGGTTGGCAATTGATTCAATTCTTCGAATAAGAAAGAGCCATCCTGCGGGCTTTTCATCACGATTAAATAAATCCAAGATCAAGAGGCGCAATGCCTGCACAGCCAATTCTGCTTCCTGCAGGTTTTGCTCTTCATAATGCTGGGTAAGAACCTCTGCATCACGCAGGGACTGAATGACCCAAATAAGCAGTCTCCTTAATTCATCAATTTCAAAAGCGTCTGCATTTTTTAAACTGCGAGCGGAGTCAGTGAGCGTTTCAATCAGCATCCCTGTATCAAAAATATAAAGCCGCAGCTGGGAAGGAGACAGGCCAGTCCATAATTTTTTTACATCTTCTTCGTTTATATATTCTGAGACAGTGATGGCATATTCCTGAAGCTTATGAACATTTTTCTTTAGCTCTTTTTTTTGCTCAGGGCTCAATTTCTTATCTTGTATTCCCTGTATTAAAAGGTTAAATGTCAAGTTGCTTTGGATATGAAAGGAGCGAATGCTTCTTTTTAAGTTTTTAGCGGTATTTTGGAAAAGGATGAAATTGAAAAGGAAGGCATATGCAATTCCAATCCAAATGCCAATGTAAAACCAGGGCAGCTGGCTCCTTGCCAGCTGTAAGATGGATGAAAAGTATAGAGTCATAAAAGCAATCATACATAAAGAAAAATACCGTATGCTGTAACGGGTTAAATAAAAGCTGCCGAAAATAATGGCAAGCATTACAGCGTCTATGTAATAAGTATGCCCTGTAAGCAAGGAGCCGATTGTTATGCCGGCCATGGAGGAAACGCCAAGCAAAAGGGTTGTGAGCATTTTTTTCTGTCTGGCATCATCCATGACAATCATAATTCCAAGCATCCCTGCCATGCCGGAAACAATCGCTGGAGTCAGTATATTATTACCGGCTGCGTGGATGATAAAGAGCGTTGTAAAGACGGATGCCATTAAGCTGAGTGTGGCACGGCCCGCTTTCTGAAACCGGATAAGTCCTGGATCAGCCGCCAAAAGTCTCCCAAGCCAATGGTGTTTAATATGCAGTTGTTTCATTGGGTCACCAATCTTTACATAAGTTTTTTCTAGAGAGAGCTAAAATTTATTCTAACACTTCATGTTTTGGTATCCAAATAAGGCCTATTAATTGGTTTTACCCGCATGCCTCCTCCTTAAGCCGATAAAAGGAAAATAATTTTAAGGTTTAAAATTCGAACAAATGTTCTACAATAAAGTATGGAGGGATTTACAATGCCACTTAGAGATAGAGGAATAGTAAAATGGCTTCCTGCTCACTTTATGCCGGAACATCGGGCCATGCTAAAGAAACTGAAAATTGAACAGAATTCTCAAAACAATCCGCTTATTGATGAGTATGAATTGGAGGAATTTGAAAACAAGATTCACTATGCGATGGAGTTTGCCTATATTCTAAAAGTGAAGGTATATATAACAAGCAGGTAAAATAATCTTACATTGGCAGTATCATGATATAATTTAAAAAACATCATGTAAGTTTAAGGGGAAAAAAATGAACGATATTTTAGTAGATTTGATAGATGATTTGAAAAAGTCTAATGGCGGTCATATCCTTTATCAGTACGATCAATTAGATTGTTACCTTCAAAATGCAACATCTTTTATTTTGGCTGGAGTTAGAAATGGCGGACATGTAATGTATGTAGAGAATGACCGGAATCTTCTTCATATGAAGAAAAAATTGGGGAAGCATTTAAGCAGTGCTGAATTAGCCAGAGTCCATTTCGTAAATAATTTTGATTTCTACTATTCAAATGGTGATTTTAATCCAGATACCGTAATTAATTATTTTCGTAAAACGC
Organism: Cytobacillus sp. NCCP-133; assembly: GCF_026011715.1. Classification (GTDB taxonomy): domain Bacteria; phylum Bacillota; class Bacilli; order Bacillales; family Cytobacillaceae; genus Cytobacillus. Next base: position 176,601 of record NZ_BRVM01000005.1, read on the forward strand.
TGCAGCCTCACCTGGATAGCGGTAAAGCCATTTATACCTGGGGGCTTGTAGAATGGGGGAATGTAGAAGAATATATTCCGAAAGTAGAAGAGTATGAGAAAAAATTAGACAAATTCAGAGCGGACAAAGGCATTATTTCTGTATGTGCTTACCATAATGGCAATACGCCCGATGATTTGAAAGAAAGATTGGTGCGCTGTCATAGTGTGCTCGTAACCGATCATGAATATAAATACCTGAAAAACTAAATGTTTGCTTATTAGGAGAAACCGATGAAACATATAACGTTCAACAATATTTATAAGCCTGGCAAGGTCGTGCTGGAAAATGGATTTTACATCCATAATCATAATCCGGAAATGCTGCTGCAGTATGATAGCAATTTTATCCGTTTTAAAAAAATGCCGACGGTACCTGAGTTTTTGGATGCTCACGATTATTTAAGATCATATCATCAGGAGTCTGGGCAAAAGCATGTACGGTTTTATTTTCCTGAAGGGGAGGAGTTTCCCGCAGGAGCTTCTAAACTTCTTACAAAAAGACGAGGACTTTACAATCGGATTCCTGGAGCTGTATGCCATTCAGCCTAGGGAATTTCCTGATGTGGGGGAGAATCCGGATATAACCGTCACAAATGTGTCAGTCGAAACATGGGATGATTATTTGAAGTTACAGTATGAACTTGATTCGGTTTATGGGGAAAGTTATGCTGAAGAGAAACAGGATCAGCATCTAAGAAATTATCAGAGTGAATCTATACAGCAGATTCTTGCATACTACAAAGGAAAAGCAGCTGGATCAGTCGATGTCATTATTGAAAAAGGAACGGCTGAAATTGATGGTCTTATGGTCGATGAAGATTTTCAGAAAAAAGGCATTGGCAGTTGCTTGCAAAAGTATGTGATGGATCAATTTAATGATAAGATGGTTATCCTTGTTGCCGATGGGGAAGATACGCCGAAGGAAATGTACCGGAAGCAAAATTATCGGTATCTTGGGAAGCAGTATGAACTTTTAAAAATATCCGATTGAAATAGTGCCTGGTTTTTGAGAGCCAGGCATTTTTTATGTGTATTTAAAGGGGAAATAAAAGAAAAATATTTTTATTTCATGTAAGCGCTTTAAAGGGTTGAAGTTTTCTGAAGACTTTGATAAGATTTAAAAAACTGAAAAGGCCATGTGTAACTGGCGAAACGCGGATTACCGCGAGGGAGCACATGGTATCAAAGCCGTTCGCCTGGGCAGAGGTAAGGGATTCTACCCTTGCCTCTTTCTGTTTAAAATCTGACAAAGTAACAAGAAAAGGGGAGAGTACATTGAGTACCATGACTTTAGACAAAGTGAAGACGATTAAAACGTTAAACGCCATTGCAAAAAGCGGCCTTGAAGTATTTAACAAGGATCATTTTAAAATTGACAATGAAAGCGATAATCCGGATGCGATTGTGCTGCGTAGCTATAATATGCATTCAATGGAATTTGCCGATAATTTAAAGGCAATAGCACGTGCCGGTGCAGGTGTCAACAATATCCCAGTCGATAAATGCACGGAGCAAGGCATTGTTGTATTTAATACACCTGGAGCCAACGCAAATGCTGTGAAGGAAATGGTACTGACATCTCTGATGGCTTCATCCCGGAATCTATTCGCCGGAATTGCCTGGACTAAAACGCTCAAAAATGAGGGCAATCAAATCCCTAAGCTTGTAGAAGCAGGAAAGAAGCAATTTGTAGGAAAAGAAATTAAAGGGAAAACACTTGGAGTGATTGGCCTTGGTGCGATTGGCGCCATTGTGGCAAATGATGCGCTTGAACTGGATATGGATGTGGTAGGGTTTGATCCATTCATCTCCGTCGACACAGCCTGGACCTTATCCCGTAATGTCCAGCGCGCCATGACAATTGAGCAGGTGTTTGCAGAATCTGATTATATCACGGTTCATGTTCCGTTAACCGACGACACAAGAGAAATGTTTAACGAGAATTCGTTCAATATGATGAAAGAAGGGGTTCATATTCTCAACTTCTCACGCGGCGAGCTTGTAAATGAAGCGAATATGGCTGCTGCTCTTGAAAGCGGAAAAGTGGGCAAGTATATCACAGACTTCCCGAATGAAAATGTATTAAAAATGAAAAATGCCGTGGCGATTCCACACCTTGGCGCATCCACGACAGAATCAGAAGAAAACTGTGCTGTCATGGCAGCAAGGCAGGTAAAGCATTTCCTTGAAACAGGTAATGTCAAAAATTCAGTAAACTTTCCAAATGCTGCACTTCCTTATACAGGCAAAAGACGTGTGACAGCTTTTCATAAAAATATTCCGAATATGGTTGGACAGATCACACTGGCGATTTCCAGCTACCAGCTGAACATTGCGGACATGGTGAACCGCAGCCGCGGAGAATATGCATATACCATGATTGATATAGATAACAAAGTGAATGGCGATATCATTCCAGGCCTGCTAAACCAGATTCATCAAATTGAAGGCATTGTGACTGCACGCATCATTTAATTAAGGAGCCTCCATATCAAATGGAGGCTTTTAGTTTGCGGCAGCTTCCGGGTTGACGATATTTTAATTTTGGAAGTATTATATTGATTTGCAGCTAAATTAGAGAATTTGCATATACAGCTATTGCAAATAAAACGAAAAAAATGCAAATAAAAGAAAAGCAGCCTGTTATGGCTGCTTTTTGTCATTTTATAATTTTTCTTCTGAATAATACTCATCAATCGCACGAAGCCAGTTTGTTCGCGCTATCTGGCCGGCTTTTTCCTTATTCCGCTGTTCAAACGCTTTTAACATCTCTTCGTGTTCATTAATGGAGCGTTCTTTTAGAATAATCGTTTTATTATAATATAGCCGCATGACATGTGCTTGCAGCATTGAAACCGTATTCGAGATATATGAATTTTGTGCAAGATCAATAATGATATTATGGAATTTTTCATCCTGCTTCAATGCTGTAAAAGTATCGCCGGCTTTTAAAGCCTTTGCGAATTTTTTGTTAACTTCACGAAGAAGGTCAATAGATTGCTGGTTGATATCCGGTGCAGCCAGTTCAGCGGCAAGCGCTTGCAAAACACCTAAAGGAGGGAGAATTTTGCTAATATCTTCAGGTTTGACCTCAGTAACTTGCGTCCCGACACCTGGAAACATTTCGACAAATCCATGGACATTAAGCAGCTGAAGTGCTTCCCTGATAGGGGTACGGCTAACGCCTAATGCTTTGGCAAGATCGGCATCAGTCAATTTTTCCTGAGGCTGCAAGGTGCCGTCAATAATCCATTCCTGGATTTGTGAAAATGCACGCTCTTTTGCTGAAATGCGGGTAGGTGATGAGAAATTGGAAGGAATCGGCATAGCTGTAACCACCTTTTTCTTTATCTAAATACTATTTATCTACCTATTTTAAAATTATTCCAATAGATATTAATTTAGTATAGAGAACTTTCTAGAAAAATTCAATATATCACATAATTCGACAAAAATTTTGTGCGATATATTGCATAAGTATGCCGGGTGTGTTATCTTGAATTATGCAATATATTACACAGTATAGAATAATAAAAAAATTACTGCGAAAAAATTATTCGGAAGATTTGGATTTAATAGATTGTTAAATTAATGGAATTCCATTGATGAAAATAGGCAGAATTCTAGGAGGATGAATATGAGCAATAAAATACCTTTTTCATACATCGTAACGGTCGGGTTTATGCTGTTTGCTTTATTCTTTGGCGCAGGAAACTTAATTTTTCCAGCAATGCTGGGCCAATCAGCAGGAACGAATATCTGGCAAGCAAATGCAGGATTTATCCTGACAGGTGTTGGGCTGCCGCTCCTTGGCATCCTTGCCTTGGGGTTTTCAGGTAAGAGTGATTTACAATCATTGGCAAGCCGTGTAAATCCGCTTTTTGGATTAGCATTTACTGTAGCGCTTTATTTATCAATTGGTCCGCTTTTTGCGATTCCGAGAACAGCAACGGTTTCATTCGAAATTGGAATTAAGCCATATCTTTCAGAAGGCAGCAGTGTAATAGGGATCATTATTTTTTCTATCATCTTCTTTGGAATTACAGCTTATTTTTCATTGAAATCATCCAGTATTGTTGATATCGTAGGAAAATATTTAACACCGCTTTTACTAATTGTCATTGCCATCCTGATTGGTACAGCATTTTTCAATCCAATGGGTGCTTTTCAGGCTCCAGCTGAAAATTTTCTAAGCGGTGCATTCTTTAAAGGGTTCCAGGAAGGCTACCTAACGATGGATGCTCTTGCTGCTTTTGTATTCGGAATTATTGTGGTAAATGCAGTGAAAGAAAAAGGCGCTTCAACGAAGAAAGAAATTATGGTTTCGATTGCAAAAGCGGGCGTCATTGCAGCAGGACTTTTAGCGATTATTTATACCTCACTTTCTTTTATTGGCGCTTCTAGCGTGAGTGGCCTAGGACTATTGGAGAACGGCGGCAGTGTTTTATCAGGTGCTTCTAAGCACTATTTCGGATCATTTGGTGCGATCCTGTTAAGTGTGATTGTTTTTGGCGCATGCTTAACAACAAGCATCGGTCTGATTACAGCTTGTTCATCTTACTTCAATAAATTGATGCCAAAGATTTCTTACAAAACTTTTGTCATTGTATTAACGACTTTCAGTGCGGTTTTAGCAAACTTTGGGCTAAGCCAATTAATTGCTATCTCTGTTCCCGTTTTAGTCGGTATCTACCCACTGGCAATTGCGTTGATGGCACTGACTTTCCTTCATCCAATTTTTAAAGGTAAGAAGGAAGTTTATCAGGGCAGCATGCTCCTCACATTTGTCGTTAGTTTATTTGATGGTTTAAATGCAGCAGGAATTAGCTTTGCACCAATCAATGCCCTATTTAATGCAATCCTTCCATTGTATGGGGTTGGTTTAGGGTGGATTTTCCCAGCTATTGCTGGCGGTCTGATTGGATTTGTAGTTGGATTGATGAAGAATAGCCATTCACATTCTGCACGAGCTGAAAAAGCAGCATAACGATAAGGTCCCAGAGAAAAGAATCTGGGTCTTTTTTTTTATATCAGAATTTATGTCCTTTTGAAATTAGACAACTGTCTAGCTCCAGTCGCCTTGCGCTTTTCTTAATGGGCCAGTGTATCCTTTAACAGGGAAGCTGCAGATAAAATTAAAAACCTGAAACTACAAGAAAAGTTGCAGAAATATAGGAGAATTTGCAAATATAAATCTCAAAACCTCCTAATAAAATTTGTGGTGAGGGTGGTACATTAAGAAATCCTTGCAAATTATCCAGCTAAGTAAGGAATATTTTATTATTTTTTTGATATAAACGAACCTTTTATAGTATTTTAGTAATATTATTCGTATTTTTTGTTGCGCTTCTCTTTGTTATTTGTTATATTTGCATAGTAATATTATTTTATTTCATCACTCGTATATGCTCGGTAATATGGTCTGAGCGTTTCTACCTGGTTCCCAATGAAAGAACCGGACTACGGGTTAAAGTATTTGGACAAGTTCTGTAATTTACGAACATTACTTTAACTCCGCAGGTCTGGAAGGTGGAAGTCGTCATTCTGCTTTTTCCAGGCCTTTTTCTATGGTCCAATCCGAGTGTGTCAAATAACAAGAGAAGGGGAGAGATTATTGATGAGAAAGAAATTCGCTTCATTAGCAGCAGCAGCTTTATTGTCTGTATCGATGCTTGCTGGATGCACGTCTGTACCAAAATTTGAAACAGAGGCAGAAGGTGCTCAAAGGCCGATTCTGATCCAGGGGCCTATGCCAATCGAAGCTGAAAAATTTGCTGAGCGATTAGATAAAGTAAAAATTGAAAAATCAGGAACGTTCGTGTTTTACAAAGGGAAACTGGACAAGTATCCAGTGATCGTTGCGAAGACAGGAAAAGGAATGGAAAATACAGCTGCTGCGACAGCGATAGCCATTGAAAAGTATAATCCGGCTGCTATCATTAACCAGGGTACTTCCGGAGGTCATGATCCGAGCTTAAATGTATTTGATATTGTGTTAGGAGAAAGAACGACTAATATTGGTTCATTAAAGACAGGGCATTTGGAGCAAGGCGAAGGTATCGAACCAATGGGGTGGATTCCGATGGATTTAATGGCTTCAGAAGGCAGCGCCGGCGAAGATCCAAATGCTGAAACCATCCGTTACTATGAAGGCGATAAAGAAATTCTTGCTGCAGCTAAGGCAGTTAAAGATAAATACACAAAAGGCAAGGTTGTCGAAGGGACAATCGGATCAGCCGATGTATGGAATAATGAAGTGGACCGCATTAATTGGTTCCATGAAAAATATGAAACCTCAGTAGAAGAAATGGAAGGGGCTGCAGCTGCTCAAATCTCTAAAGCATATAACGTTCCATTTTTAGGAATTCGTGTTTTGTCCAATAACAAAACGAACGGCGGTGCATATAATCCAAATACCGCTGAAGCCAATCAGGATTATGTATATGAAGTCGTAAAGCAATATATTACGGATATGAAGAATAAAAAATAATAAATGAAGCCTCCAATTTTGGAGGCTTTTTATTCATATCAGAATTTATATCCTTTTGAACTTAGATACTTGTCTAGCTCCGGCCGCCTCCACATTTCGGTTTGTCTCATTGCGGCGTCTTGCGTTTTCTTACGTTAAAAAACTCATGAACAGGGTAATACTACATCATAGCAAAATGGAGCTTTTTAAAAGGAGCGGGTATTGATGTGGGATGCGGTTATGTGGGGAGGGGTGTCCGGATCAGCGGTTTTATTAGGTGCATTGACAGCAATGTTTTTACCCATTCGGAAAAAAATGATTGGATACATAATGGCATTCGGAACGGGTGTATTAATCGGAGCGGCTGCTTATGAACTTCTTGGGGAGTCAGTCCAAAATGGCGGACTAATGCCAACGAGCATAGGATTTGTTGCAGGAGCAATCACTTTTACACTTTTTGATATGATTATCTCAAAAAAAGGTGCACAGAACCGCAAAAGGTCTGGACAGAAAAATGATTCCACAAACGGAATCATTCTGTTCATCGGTACGGTTATGGATGCTATCCCTGAATCGATCATGATTGGTGCGAGCCTGCTTGAAAAACAGTCAGTTAGCTTCCTGTTGGTTACCGCCATCTTTATTAGCAATTTTCCTGAGGGTCTTTCAAGCACCTCAGGTATGGCAAAAAGCGGGTATTCAAAGCGGAAGATCCTAATCCTATGGGGAGTGGTATTCGTCATTTCGGGACTTGCTTCTTTGGCAGGATTCTTATTTTTGGATGGTGCTTCTATTGAGTTGGTCTCAGGGATTGCCGGCTTTGCTGGGGGAGCGATTATTGCAATGGTGGCATCCACGATGATGCCTGAAGCGTTTGAAGACAGCGGGCCAATGACAGGTTTTATTGCTGCAGCCGGATTGCTGGTTAGCCTGATCCTTGACCAATTTTCCTAAGAGTAGATTTTTACAGATAAAAACAGGAAGGTTTTTATCGCGGAAAACAAAAATAGAGGTGTTATTCCATGAAATTTAATCATGTCGTCCGGGAGCAGCATGAAGATATACACATCGAGGTTGGAAAATACCTGAATGCTGCTTGGCGTTTTCTATTTAATCGGAAGTGTTTTATTTTTAACAGATGTCAGCCAGGCTTATCTATTTCGTTTTTCCCCGCTGGCAGTGTTATGATGATTATAAGAGCGGGGTTGAATAATAATTTAAAAAATCTTAATGTAAAAAGGCTTACAAAAACGATAAGGATGTCATTTCAAATTTTAAAAATTGGTTTTGTGAAACAAGGAAACGGCAATACTAGCGACATAGCGAAGACAGCTGCGGATAAAAAACAGCTGTAAATAAAAGTATTAAAAGGAGAATCGAGATGGCTGAAGAAACAGTAAATAATTTGAAAAAAGCGGATGTAGGAGATACGATTAGCATCACAAGCGGTGCAGAAAAAGGAAAAAAGGGAAGAGTGGTAGTGGTACGAGACAACTCCGTCATTGTTGATTTAGGCATCAATCCAAAGAAGGATGAGCCAATAAAAACGGTGATCAGCCATAAACGATATAAGGTGGTAAAATAAAACGGCAAGGAGGCAGTTTCGGATGAAAGCTCCAAAACAACCGAAAGGATCATCCTCATCTATTCCGCCCGATGTTCGAAAAAAAATCATTCAGGCGGACAAGAATGAATTGTTAAAGCGAAAAACAAAGCGGCCGCAATAACAAAATTTCCATGATAGGCGAATGGGCTGTCATGGTTTTTTTTGTGTGGAGAAATCTTCTATGTTAATTGGGCACATTAAAGAAATTGTCTGCTCTCCTGTAAAAAGCATTCACGGGGAAAGAGCAAAGAAAACAAAGGGATGGATTAGGCTTATATAGAGATGTCAGCCATGGATTCCCAGATGATACACGGCCAGGGAAGTTTATGAAAATGTCACGATTTTTGGAAATTATTCGATAGAAGGCAAGGTTTAAACATAATGGAAATCGGGTAATAAATACTGGTTACTATCCCTCTGTGAAAAATAGCTTCGGTGTTTATGGAAGTGCAGTAAAGAGACAGGCGTAATGAAGATGGTGATGATATTTATCTTCACGAATGAGAATGATTGTGATAACAAAATAATGGGGGGAAAGATGTGGAAAGGAAAAAAGAGTTAGTTGTCGGCGGAGTGAATCTGAAGTGGGACCTGAATTCCGGAGAGGTCCTGTTTGAAGGCGGAGATGTAGTATTCTTCTGGATTTCAGCCATGAAAACCTTTTTTGATACGATTCGTGAGATATCTGGTGAGGAAGCCACAAATCTCGTTCTTGAAACAACTGGTTATCGCCAAGGCATCATAGTAGGACAAGGATTCCAGGAAATGAAACTTATCGATACATCAAATGTGGTTGAGTGGATATCAAGTACCTATTCACCTGCAGGATGGGGAAAAGTGGAAATTGTAAAAATAGATAATGACAAAAAAGCTTTTACATTACATATTCAGGATGACTGGGAATTTAAAATGAATCAGCTGGGCACCGGACAAACAGATGGGATTTTCGTACCATCCCATTATGCGGGAGTATTCACAGGCTTATTTGGCCAGAGTTATTGGTATAAGATTATACGGCTGCAAAATCATGAGAACCCATATAGCGTTATTGAATATTTTCCATCTGAGGTTGATATAAAGCAAAATATCCACGAGCAGTCCAGGCGGAAAGAAGCAGAGCAAATAAAAAAGCTGGAGCGATTAGTGGACGATAAAACCCAAATGCTGCAAAAGCTTGTGAAGGAGCTTTCATCTCCAATCATTCCAGTACTTGAAGGGATTATTGTCGTTCCTCTGATAGGAAAATATGATGAAGGGCGTGCGGAAGATTTAATCTCGCATACATTAACGAAACTTCCCTATTATAAAGCGAACCATCTTCTTCTTGACCTTACTGGTCTTAATGATGACATCTCTCAGCATACAGCGGAGTTAATTGATAAATTAAGTACTGCAGCAAAACTGCTTGGCACAGATGTAATTTTGGTCGGCATTTCGGCGGAGTTGGCAACTATGATTTCCCAATCCTTGACGAATCTCAAAAAGTTTGAGTGTCTGCAGAGTCTGCAGCATGGGATTTATTATGCATTGGGAAAAAGCGGCCGGAGGATCGTGTAAGCTATTATGGTGAATAGACTCGGGATATAGTGCAAGGAATATACTCCCTGCTCTTTTTCTTTGTTTATAATGAAGCAGGAACTATACATAATTAGGAAGCGGTGGTAATGGTGTTTCATGCAGTTGTCCTATTTATTTTAGCTGGATTTGCTGAAATTGGCGGAGGCTATCTGATTTGGCAGTGGATTAGAGAAGGAAAGCCGTATTATTGGGGAATAGGCGGAGGGCTTATCATTGCCCTTTATGGTGTTATCGCTGCTTTTCAGGCCTTTCCTTCATTCGGCAGAGTCTATGCGGCCTATGGTGGCGTTTTTATTGTTCTATCCATTTTATGGGGATGGGGCATTGATCGGAAAACACCTGATTTCTATGACTGGCTTGGTGCAGGAGTCTGTATTATAGGGGCTTCAATCATTTTATTTGCTCCCCGCCAGTAAAAGATGCCTGGCCCTGGTACAGTTATTGTACTTGTAGCCCGGCTATTTTAATGTTTTGTTTTTGAATGTGTGGGTACTGAACTAGGAAGCCGAAAAATCGGTTGAGGAAGAAAGCAAGGTCGTCATGAAGTGCTCATGAAGCCGGAAAATCGGTTGAGGAAGAAAACAAGGTCGTCATGAAAGGTCCATGAAGCAGGAAAGCGAATGAGCTAGATAGCTCATATTACTCATATATTCGGTGTCATTTTGACAGATGACAAATGTGGACTAAGTAAGAGTTGATGCTCAAAACTGATTTTTTGCCCGGTTCAGAACCCCATAGTAAGCGATCAAATTTTCCCTTCTGGCTATAGGGGCTTCATCTTTTACGAAACGATTTAAAACACCAAATCAGGAAGACTTTACGTTAGCAGGAAATGTTTCTACATAAAAGTTATTGAAGCTTGATGATAGAACACTTGAATCAGGACCTATTAATTACGTGTTTGACGATAAAGACCTGGTCTTTCAAACTCGGTAGTATGAGAATCTGCTTAAATATTTTTTTCGAAGCTGAACCTTTAATCCCAATCAAAAAAAGATGGCTGATTCATTGCAATGACATACCCGTGCTTGCTTTTTGAGAACAGTGTTAATTTCGGCTTCTAATTCTTACAATTGTAAGTTCCTATAATGCTCACTGAATACTTTAAAAAGCCTTTCATCTCCGCCTCTGTCGGGATGGAGGGCTTTCAGGAGCTTTTTAAATTCTTTTTTCATTAATTGTACATCCGGTTCACCATTAAGGCCCAGAAATTCAAACGGGCTCATTTCTTCGGATGGTGAAATGGCATTCTGTTTGTGAACCATTTTCTTTAATGAGCGCACTTTGGATTCCTCAATATTTATCCGCGTCTGCAATATTTCAATTTGCGCTTTTAAATCTTTGACTTCTTTCAGAATGCTATCCAATTTCTTTTGATGCTGATCGGCTTGTTTTTGGAAAATAAAATCGGTCAAATCTTTTATTTTCATTTTGTAGGATGTTTTCCGTCTCTGATTTCGTTCCGCTTTTATTCTGCCTTCCTCAATCCAGCGGACAACATCCTTATCTTCTGCTTCAATACCTGCTTCTCTTAATTGTTCTACAGCTTCGTTCACATTCAGCATTTTTTGTCACTCTCTTTATATATGTGTCTTAATTTACAGATAAATTAATGATACCACTATTTAGATTCAGAAAAAGAACAGACATATAACAGAGTATTAAAGTATATTTACTCCGTTACAAAAGTATTTCAACCACCTTACAGTTATTGGATGTGAGATTATTTTTTCAAGAAGCGGGTATTAAAGAGAGTAAGAGGAAAACATCAAATAATTGGAGGAATAAAACATGAAAAAATCAACTGTGGGTTTTGTTTTAGGTTCTCTTGTTTCCGCAGGCGGAGTTGCGTTGGCTGCTTCAGCTTATAGAAATAAGCATAGGAATAGCGATGAAGTGCTTGAGGATACCGACATGAGAAACAGCGCAAAAATTGACGAGGTTGAAAGTGTGGATGCAGATAAGGTGCCCGAAGAAAAAGGGCTTACCCAATATGACTCCGCATTGAGAGCGGAATGGGTCGCAAACGGCTATACCCAAACCCATCTCGATCTAGATGAACATGAGGAAGTAAAAAGACAAAAGATGTAGAAGGTCGGATCCCAGCTGCCAGATTTGGCGGCTTTTTTTTGTGTCAAAAAACCTTTTTTGTTTTGGCAATCTTGTTCGCTTTTGAGCAGGATTATTTAGGAACATATAAAATGAAGAGGAAGCCATACTAAATGTTAAGATTTTGTTAATAAAGATAAAATCATTTGCTTATATAAGCAGATTATTATATATTAATGTGTGAAAAGCGGAGGTGATGACCGGATGAAAGTATCCACAGTTGAAATAGTTAAAGCAGCAGGAATCTTAAAGTTATTAGGCGATAAAACTCGTTTGACCATGGTGAAAATATTAGATGCAAATGATTGCTGTGTATGTGAATTTGTAGAGATTTTTAAAATGAGCCAGCCTGCCATTAGCCAGCATATACGAAAATTAAAAGATGCCGGGGTGGTTAGGGAAGCAAGACGAGGCCAGTGGATCATTTACTCATTAAAAAAAGAAAGCGATTATTATCCTTTGGTTCAAAACCTGCTGAATCACCTTCCCAATCAGGATTTTAAATTAAAAGAATTGGAAGAACAGGGATTGCGAATTTCCTGTGAGTAAGAGGGGGGAATACATTGACTCAAATTGTACTAGCATCGGTGATTTTTTTGATCACCCTCGTATTAGTCATTTGGCAGCCAAAAGGCTTATCCATTGGATGGTCTGCCTGTGGGGGAGCCATACTTGCATTGATTATGGGCGTTGTTGACTTCAAAGATGTAATCGATGTAACTTCCATTGTTTGGAATGCCACTCTGGCTTTCGTTGCCATCATAATCATTTCACTGATTTTAGACGAAATTGGCTTTTTTGAATGGGCAGCATTGCACATGGCCAGAGCAGCAAAGGGAAACGGCGTAAGAATGTTTGTGTACGTTTCGATTTTAGGGGCTCTTGTAGCTGCATTTTTTGCCAACGATGGAGCAGCACTTATTTTAACACCGATCGTGCTTGCAATGGTGAGAAACCTAAACTTCAATGAAAAGATGGTTTTCCCTTTTATCATTGCCAGCGGATTTATTGCAGATACAACTTCACTTCCATTGGTTGTCAGCAATCTGGTTAATATCGTATCTGCCGACTTCTTTGGGATTGGGTTTGCTGAGTTTGCTTCCAGAATGATCATTCCAAATCTCTTTTCTTTGGCAGCAAGCATCATTGTTCTATATCTTTATTTTAGAAAAAGCATACCAAGGGATTATGACCTGTCACAATTAAAGAAGCCAGTAGAAGCAGTTCGTGACAACAAAATGTTCCGATTGTCCTGGTTTGTTCTGGGAATCTTGTTAATTGGCTATTTTGCAAGTGAATTCGTAGGTGTTCCTGTTTCAATTATTGCAGGCATCGTGGCCATTTTCTTCTTAATGATGGCCAGAAAGAGTCATGCTGTTAATACACGGACAGTTGTAAAAGGAGCGCCGTGGGCAATTGTCTTTTTCTCCATTGGCATGTATGTAGTTGTATACGGATTAAGAAATGTCGGTTTGACTAATGTATTGGCTGATTTGATTCAGCTTACGGCAGACCAGGGGTTATTTGCCGCGACAATCGGGATGGGATTTATCGCTGCAATTCTTTCTTCTGTAATGAATAATATGCCAACCGTAATGATTGACGCTCTTGCGATTGCTGATACCAATACGAGCGGAGTCATCCGTGAAGCACTGATTTATGCGAATGTGATTGGATCGGATCTTGGTCCGAAAATAACGCCAATTGGTTCTCTCGCAACCCTGCTCTGGCTGCATGTATTATCGCTGAAGGGTGTAAAAATCTCATGGGGAACATACTTTAAGACTGGAATTGTGTTAACAATTCCAACCTTGTTCATCACATTAGCTGGATTATATATTTGGTTGCTTATTATTTAGCTCTGTCAAGCTCGCCCGTTGATTTCCGGAGCAGGTACTCTTTTGCGGGCGGTCCGTGAGCCTCCTCGGCGTATTCGCGCCTGCGGGGTTTCACTTTAACTTTCATCTCGTGAGAGGAGTCTCGCACCTTCCGCTCCAATTAACTCAGTGCCAAAATCTGGGCTTTAACAAAGCCATCAATTAATAAATGATAATAAAAAAGGAGAGTCTTAACATGACAAAAAAAACAATCTACTTTCTATGTACTGGAAACTCTTGCCGCAGCCAAATGGCTGAAGGATGGGCAAAGAAGCATTTAGGCGATGAGTGGAAGGTATACAGTGCAGGGATTGAAGCACATGGCTTGAACCCGAATGCTGTAAAAGCAATGAAAGAGTCCGGCATTGATATATCAAACCAGACTTCTGATATCATTGACCCTGAAATATTAAATAATGCAGATTTAGTTATTACTCTTTGCGGTGATGCAGCGGATAAGTGCCCGATGACCCCTCCTTATGTGAAGCGTGAGCACTGGGGATTTGATGACCCAGCCAAAGCAGAAGGAACAGAGGAAGAAAAATGGGCATTCTTCCAGCGTGTCCGGGATGAAATAGGCGACCGCATCAAAACCTTTGCTGAAACCGGAAAGTAAAATAGGATAGCCATGAGATTTTACTCTCTTGGCTTTTCTTTAACAAAAAAGATAAATATATGATGTAAAAAGGAGCTGTTTGAAATGAACAAAGTTGAAGTATTTGACCCAGCATTATGCTGTCCGACAGGCGTGTGCGGACCAAGTGTTGACCCGGAATTAACAAGAATGGCAGCCGCAGTTTTCGCACTGGATAAGAAGGGGTACGAAATTAAAAGGTATAACCTGGGAAGTGAGCCGGCAGCTTTTGCAGATAATAATGAAGTGAACAAAGTTCTCCAGGATAAGGGGCCAGATGCTCTTCCAGTCACTTTATTAAATGGAGCTATAATTAAGGAAGGAAAGTATCCTTCAAATGATGAACTTGCCGAATGGTTTGGCATCAAAGCAGAAGAACTAGCTGAGAAAAAGTCTAAGGTCAGCAAGAAGCTTGATTTAATATAGAAGGGAGTGGAAGGTTATGTTTCAACCATTTAGTACGGAAATGGTCGCAAACACAAAATTTCTGTTCTTTACCGGTAAAGGCGGTGTAGGGAAAACATCAACAGCCTGTGCATCCGCTGTTAAATTGGCTGATGAGGGGAAAAAAGTTTTGCTGGTCAGTACGGACCCTGCTTCCAATCTGCAGGATGTCCTGGAAGTGGAGCTGACAAATGCACCGATGGCTATCCCAAGTGTTCAAAACCTTTCTGCATGTAATTTGGATCCTGAAGAAGCTGCCCGGGCTTATCGTGATAAGATCATCGGACCTTATCGCGGAAAGCTCCCT
The DNA here is from genome assembly GCF_026011715.1 of Cytobacillus sp. NCCP-133. Lineage (GTDB taxonomy): Bacteria > Bacillota > Bacilli > Bacillales > Cytobacillaceae > Cytobacillus. Next base: position 191,666 of record NZ_BRVM01000005.1, read on the forward strand.
GATACTGTTTTGACAACGATGGAGGAGCAGCTTTCCGGAGCTTGTACGGTCGAGATTGCAGCTTTTGATGAGTTTACTAATCTGCTTTCAGACTCGTCTGTTGTGGAATCATATGATCATATTATTTTTGATACAGCTCCTACTGGCCATACCCTTCGCCTGCTTCAGCTGCCTACTGCATGGAGCGGTTTTCTCGAAGAAAGCACACATGGCGCATCATGTTTGGGTCCTTTATCAGGATTGGCAGAGAAAAAGCAAATCTATGCCATGACAATGGAAGCACTTGCTGACCAAGCCCGAACAACGTTAGTTCTGGTGGCACGGCCTGATGTGTCATCCCTTCTTGAGGCAGAGCGGGCTTCCAAGGAATTAAGGGAGATTGGCATCAAAAATCAAGCACTCATTATTAATGGATTAATGCAGACACAAATACCTGATGATCAAATATCATCGTCTTTATATAACCGGCAGCGAAATGCATTAAAACAAATACCGGAGGAATTAAAGCAGGTTGCAACATACTCGCTGCCATTTGTTTCGTATTCACTGACTGGATTAAAAAATCTCCGTTATTTATTTAAGCATTATACATTGCCTGAAGCAGAAACAAATAGTGAAAAGCTAGCGTTCAGCTTGCCGGGACTGAGTGAAGTTATTAATGATTTTTCATTCAATGATACAAGAGTCATTTTTACGATGGGAAAAGGCGGAGTAGGCAAAACCACCATGGCATCTGCTATCGCAGTTGGCATGGTTGAAAAAGGTCATAAAGTCCATTTAACCACAACGGACCCGGCTGCACATCTTGATTTTGTGTTTAAAAATAGTGAATTAAATCAAAATTTAACCATTAGCCGCATAGATCCTAAAAGAGAAGTAGACGCATACAAAACGGAGATTTTATCAAACGTAAGCAGCGAGCTTGATGAAGAAGCGATTGCGTATATTGAAGAAGATTTAAATTCGCCATGTACGGAAGAAATTGCGGTATTCCGTGCATTTGCTGAAGTTGTTGCTAAATCAAATGATGAAATTGTGGTAATTGACACAGCTCCTTCTGGGCATACACTGCTTCTATTGGACGCCGCCCAGTCTTACCATAAAGAATTGGCACGCTCGACAGGCGAAATACCAGAAAGTGTGAAGAGCCTCTTGCCGAGATTGAGAAATCCTAAGGAAACAGGCGTAGTGATTGTGACATTGGCGGAAGCAACACCTGTCCTGGAAGCGGGCAGACTGCAGGAAGATTTAAACCGTGCAGAAATCTCTCCAAAGTGGTGGCTGATCAATCAAAGTCTGTATGCTACTGACACAAAAGATCCTGTACTCAAGGGAAGAGCCCAGGCTGAAATCGAGTGGATAAAGAAAGTGACAGAAGAATTAAGCAGGAAAACAGCTATAGTCCCATTAATGAGTGAAGAAAACACTGGATATGAAGAAATGAAAAAATTCCTAACTTATTCTTAATAAAAGGCGGAGTGGACATGGCTAATAAAAATTATGATGAATTAATTAAAGACCGCATTTACATTGGCGGTGCTGATGATGCGGCAGATGTTATTGAGAATGAAAAAGCAGATGTTATCTTTGACTTGCGGGCCGAAACGGCAGAAGCTCCATACGAGCGAATTCATAGCCCGATTGCCGATGACGCTGATAAACAAGATGAATCCATACAAACATCCATCGACCATGTTGTAAAAGCTTTTAATGAAGAAAAAAAGGTCTATTTCCACTGCGGAGGCGGAAGTAATCGTACAGGAACAGTGGCAATCGGAACACTTTTATCTTTAGGTAAAGCAAATACAATCGAAGAAGCGGAAGCAATCGCAAAGTCAATTCGGCCTAAAATTAATGTGAAGCCTGAGATGAAGGAATCTTTAAAGCGCCTATATCCTAATGCTTAATGTTACAATAGGGGAAGGTTTATTAATACTAAACAAAGGGTGAAAAGAAAGTGAAGATAACTGACCAAGCTCGTGACTTCTTGAAGGAACTGCTTCAAGAACACAATGCGAAAAATATCCGTTTTTATTTTGCAGGCTTTGGCTGAGGACAGCCAAAAGTGGGGCTGGCTCTGGATGAGCCGGAAGAAAATGATAAAGAAATGACGATTAACGAAATCATTGTAGCCATTGACCCTGACATTGAAAGTGCTGCTGAAAATCTAGTTCTTGATTTTAGTGAACGAGGAAATGGGCTTGTTCTTTTGGGCAATGAAAGTGATTGCTGTTAGGATAAAACAACTTGTAAAAGGAAGGCCATTGATTTCATTGGCCTTCTTTTTTTATATCTGGAATTAAACGAGATAGAATATAAATCCCGAGAGAGTACACATGACAACGTTAAGGGTGTCCATTATCATTTTATTTTCCCTCCTAGCATTTGCACAAGCAAACGCGTTGTTTTTGATTGTGAGCTTTTTTCTTGGCAGTGAATTTTTTAACCAATCTGCTTAAAAGTGATTCTTGCCTTACATGGGAATACCTCCAGGCATCTTTGGATAGCCTTTCAATTTCCTGCTGCTTCATTTTGATGATCAATTTGTAATTGTAATAATCCATCTTCTTTCCTCCTTAATTAATCAAAAAAAATTGATTTTAAAATTAAAAAAATCTTTTCCGTTAAATCAAATTATCTTGATTAATTAATCATATATCCAAAATTTTCATATGTCAACTCCAAATCAAAAAAATGATTTAATATTTGTGGCGATCTTTTTATCGATTTTTTTTGATGAATTGGTTGCAATTTGAAATAATTGCTAATATACTTAAAGAGTAAATCAAAAAAAATTGATTTATAATCACCAAAATAAAAGGAGCTGTTAAGCATGAATTTTATGAAAAGCTTATTTGGCAAACAAACGAGTTCTTCAGGCTGCTGTGGTATTGAAATAAAAGAGGTTGAAAAAATGCAAGAGAAGTCCTCACAAAATGTCTCAACTTGCTGCAGCTTTTCGGAAGAAGAAGAGTCTTCTTGCTGCTAATTCCTATTGGTATGGCCTATTGATAAAGCTATTGTCAATTTGGCAGGCTATTTAAAACAGAAAACAGTGTCTGAAGCGAAATTCTGCAGGTGCCGTTTCAAAGAAATTTTGACTAATAAATTTAAGGAGGAGTTCTTATCATGAAAGTACATGTAGGAATTAATGTGACAGATTTAAACCAATCGATTGAATTCTATTCTAAGGTATTTCATACAGAACCTGTAAAAATAAAAGAAGATTATGCGAAATTTTTATTAGAAGATCCCGGCCTTAATTTTACGTTAAATGTAAAAGATAAAGTTTCCGGCAATCAGGTTGGCCATTTTGGTTTTCAAGTAGAAAATAAGGATGAAGTTCTGCTGCACAAAGACCGTCTAGAGAAGCTGGGCTTTTTTGCAAGGGAAGAAATGGATGTTACATGCTGTTATGCAACCCAGGACAAATTCTGGGTAACCGATCCAGACGGCAATGAATGGGAATTTTTCTATACGAAAGCGGATGTGGAATTCATGGCAGCTGAGTCAACATGCTGTGCAGCACAGCCAATTGAGGTAGATGTTAATAATTCAAAATGCTGTTCATAAATGTTTTGACCGCTGAAAAATTTCAGCGGTTTTTTAGTAAGAAATTAGCAGATTTGACGGTTAAAAAAGCAGTTTAAAAAACTGATACAGAGTTTGATAAATCAACATCATTCCATAGTAGGAACCAATGGAATGGATGTTTGGCAAATGAAATTACTTAATCGGGCGTTCGAGTGTCAATATTTCATCTTCCATTGAAGCATATTGCTGTTCAACGACATGTTTGACATCTGACATCGCGGCATTATAGAAATGCGGTGCAAGTGACGCCTTGACAAAACCCAATACTCTCTCAGCGCCAAACTCCGATATTTCTTCGTCTCGTTCCTGAGAAAAAAAAGTCTGTATATCCGAAATCATCATTTGCTGCTGCTCTTTAGTCAGTTTAATAAACATATGTATCCATCCTTCCCGTATGTAACACAGGTTACTATACAGTGTTTGCTTCATAAATGAAAGTCTGTTATTTTTAGAAATTAATTGTACAAGCAGGAGCTTGCAAGTAATACCTGCTCAGGCGCACAATATGGGAGGCCAGAGCCATGCTTAACACTGGAAAGAATTTTCCCATAGAGAGAATTCTATTAAAAGAATAATTCTCACTATACGGTAAATGGTAATCACTATGAACCTTTATCAGACAGCAAAAAGCTTTATTTCAAAAATTCTTAAAAACCATTTTGTCCGTTTTATTTTTAACGATAATGGTTGAATTTTCCAGCTATTTTGACATGGCCACATAAAAAAAGCCATCCAGTTAGTTGGATGACAGAACGGTGGATTTAGATGAAACAATTCTTATTTTGATTTTCCGTTAGTTGAATTCCCTTTTTGAAGCTCTGCTGCTTTCTGGCGCTCAGCATCTTTCTTAAAAGCTTCCATCGCCTTATAGCAAAGGTAATTCACTTCAGTCACCTCCCCATTGTTCATGTTTAGTTATTCTAATTTATTCCCCGTGAATCCTTCTTAAAACTAAAATTTGTTTGTTTCTCTATTATTTCATCCAGTTTTTGCTTTAGTGAAACCTTCTATCTTTACATTGTATTATTAATGGAATATATGGCAGATGTATCAGCTGCTGCTTCTTCTTTCACAAGATTTTCTATGGGGTGGCGCAACTGCAGCAAATCAAATAGAAGGCGGATTTCATGAAGGGAAGAAAGGACTGAATATCGCTGATGTGCTTCCAGGCGGAAAAGAGCGGTATAACATCTTAATGAATCCAGGCTTTGATTTTGAGATTCAACCTGATCAATACTATCCAAACCATGAAGCGATTGACTTTTATCAACGATACAAAGAAGATATAGCCTTAGTTGCTGAAATGGGTTTTAAAGCATTCCGCATGTCGATTGCATGGTCGCGTATTTTCCCGAATGGGGATGAAGAGGAAGCAAATGAAGAGGGATTGGTTTTTTAGGACCGGGTGTTTGATGAATTGCAAAAGCATGGAATTGAACCAGTGGTTACCATTTCTCATTATGAAATGCCCCTTCATTTGGTGAAGGAATATGGCGGCTGGAGAAATCGTCAAGTTGTAATTTTTTTAAGAGATATGCAATGACGATTTTAAATCGCTATGCTATAAGGATAAAATAAAGTACTGGATGACTTTTAAAGAAATCAATCGCGGTCTGGTAATGCCGATTCAAGGACTTGGCTTTTCCTATCAAAGTGAAAAGGACAAGTACCAGCCAATCTTCCAGGCGTACCATCATCAATTTGTGACAAGCGCCATTGCGGTTAAAGCCTGCCATGAGATTATTCCTGACTCAAAGATTGGCTGCATGATTCTTTTCGCACCAGTATACGCCTATGACAGCAATCCTCAAAATGTCATGTATGCACTTCAGGAGGAACAGCTTTTCAATTATTATTGTGCAGATGTACAGGTGAGAGGGGAATACCCGGCATTCATTCAGCGATATTTCAAAGAACACGATATCGAATTGGATATTCACGAAGGAGACCTGGAATTGCTGAAGGAAAGGATTGTAGATTATATTGGCTTCAGTTATTATATGTCCCGTACAGAGAAGAAAGAAAAGGGCGATGAGGATTCTTCAGAAGGCAACATTATTGGCGGGGTGAGAAATCCATTCCTGGATACGAGTGATTGGGGATGGGAAATCGACCCTAAAGGATTGCGTATCAGCTTAAATAAATTATACGATCGCTATCAGAAGCCGCTTTTTGTTGTAGAAAATGGGCTGGGTGCCTACGACAACATAGAAGAAGATGGAACAATTCAGGATGACTACCGAATTGACTATCTCCGTGAGCATATGAAAGCAATGGGCGATGCGATCGAAGATGGTGTAGACTTAATGGGTTATACAAGCTGGGGCTGCATCGATATGGTCAGCATGTCAACCGGCGAGTTCTCCAAGCGTTATGGTTATATTTATGTTGATAAACATGATGATGAAAGCGGAACATTAGAACGGAAAAAGAAGAAGTCTTTCTTTTGGTATAAAGATGTCATTGCGGCAAATGGAGAAATGCTGTAATTTTTTGGGTGCTGAGGCAGATTAAACATTTGGCTCTGTTAGCTTTTGTGCTAATTTGAACAAAAGCTAACAGAGCCTTTTAGTTTACACACATTCATATGACAGAAAACTGACAACCTCCTCGAATACCTGATCGCGAATGATAGGCTTTTCGTTAAGCAAATGGTGCCTTCCATTTTTAATAAGCTTTACCTTTGTATGGCTGAATTTGCTCTCAATAAAATCCATATTATACTCCCAATCAACCGTCTGATCGTTTGTTCCTTGAACTACCAGTGTTTCAATAGTTGCCGGATTTAACGTTTGAATTTCCTTATTCCAATGAATGAGTGAACTTACCCATTCTACCGGTATCGCTCTTGGCTGCAAAGGATCGTTCTTTATAAAGCTGGTAAATTGTTTATCCGAAGAATTATCCCGGAATTTCCGATGGACTTTCTTCACGAAAGGAACTGGTTTCATCAGATAAAAACCAATCTTGGATAAATACCAATGGTGAGAACGCACTAATGGAGCAACCAGAATCATTTTCTTAAAGTGTGATTCTCGCCGTGTTAAAACATAGTTAATCAAAATGGCGCCGCCTGTACTATGTCCGATCCCATAAAAAGGGCCTGGAATTTCCTGTTTTGTTTTGCTCATCAGCTTTTCAAGCGTTTCTACATAGTCTGAGAAGCTTTTCACAGAGGCTGCCTCTCCTCCCGATAGCCCATGGCCTTGCAAATCATAGCTGATGACGCGGTATTGGTAATGGTTTAAGTGCTGAATGGTATTTTTTAAAACTCCAACGTGATCCAGGTATCCATGCAACAGTATAACAGTTCCAATGGGTGTTTCGGGTGAAAACATCTGCACCATAATTTTTGTTCCATTCATATCAATCTTTCCAAAATGATAGTCAATATCCTTTAAAACAAATCCATAATAATTCAGGTACTCTTTCATATCATTGGATAGGGAAACTGGGTTTCTAAAGTTCATTTTTTGATCTGAATCAGCCAATCTTTCAAGGATCCTTGCTATGTTTTTTTGATCTATCATAAGGATGGTCCTTCCGTTGAATTCTTAGAGTTTAGTTTGTCTATATTCCATTAAATTATAATGGAATGAAATATCATAAGCAGTTCAAATCTCATATGATTTGGGCTGTTTTTTATTCCTGCCATAGTCGTTTATAAAGAAACAGAGGGAATGCCAAAGCTTTATGGTACAATGTACACATAAAACGGTTTAGCCATAACTGGTATTTTTTCTAATCACAGATCGCATATCAGTTTGGCCGAAAAATTATGGGAGCAGCTGGATTAGATCATGAAGAGATATAGGCTTAAGAATCATTTTAAAGGGCTAAAAAAGGGAACTCAATTTTACTTGATTGCTGAATCTGAATTTATTGGAATTAAAGATTATGTTTTGCGTACGAAAGATTTATCGGTCAGGATATCCATTAGTGAAAGGGAACTTAACCAGAATTTTGCTTAAATGATAAAATATACCCTAAGTTGTTTTTAGTAAAAAAGAGTTTTACGTTGAAATAAAACTTAAGCCAATATTGGGATTATTATATCTTAAAGCCTGGTAAGAATGGACAGCCTCCAACTAATTGGGGCTCAGTTTTTGGCGGAAGTGTGTGGGAACCATTGCATGGGACAGACGAGTATTATTTTCATTCCTTCCATGTGAAACAGCCCGACTTAAAGTGGGAAAACAAGAAAGTTCGAGAAGAGTTATACAAAATGGTCAACCATTGGCTGGAAAAAGGAATTGCCGGATTTAGGGTCGATGCCATTATTTTTATTAAGAAAGATCAAAATTATGATCACATCCCTGCAAATGGGGCAGATGGGCTGGGTAAATGTACAAAGAAAACAAGGAATCAGCCTGGTATTGAGGAATTTTTGCATGAATTAAACAGAGAAACATTTTCTAACCTGAATTATTCACCAAAAATCACTAATCAACTACAAACGGCTATCTGACAATCTAGATAAAAGGCGCTATTACGTGCATTCAAACGAAAATTTGCTTCGCCAAAAGATTTATCAGATCATTGCTGGGTATACCGAAGATGACGCAGCTGATCAATTGACGAAAGACCCTGTATTTACTCAAATCATCGGTACGGCTGCGCTAGCTTCGCAGCCAAGCCTGTCCCGTTTCTTTAGGCGCTTTGATCGTCAATCGATCGAGGAACTGAATCAAGCCAACCAGGAACTTATCGATAAAGTACATCCATTCAGGGATTCAAAAGCCGTCATCTTTGACTTGGATTCTACCCATTCAGATACCTATGGAAATCAAGAGTCTGCGGCTTACAATGCCCATTACGGAACCGTTGGCTTCCACCCTCTAGTGGCTTTTGACGGGGTGACCGGCGATTTTCTCAAAGCCAGTCTGCGGCCTGGAAATGTCTATACTTCTAACGGTGTCGTCGAGTTCATCCAGCCACTCATTGAACATTACAACAAAAAGTTCCCAGAAACCACACCATTTGTCCGTGGCGACAGTGGTTTTGCCGTCCCGGCTTTATATGATTTGTGTGAGAAAGAATCCGTGTATTACGTG
>NZ_BRVM01000006.1:0-8960 GCF_026011715.1 Cytobacillus sp. NCCP-133
TTTTCCGCAAGCTCGCGGTTTGCCTTTGAAACACGGCCAACCACTTCTTCTTTATTAGAAGGATTGATTGAGACGATTTTATCTTCAGTGGAGATTCTTTCTCCGCCAATTAACAAGTCATAATCATGTCCTAAATAGGTTTCGACTGTTTTTAGCCCCTGTAAGTATGCTTCGCGATTTTCTACATTTTTAAAATTTGTGAAAGGTTCATGTTTGTACGGCTGTACCATGATTCCATCCCCCTTATGTCCTATTTGTTATCCGCCATTTTATAATGCAAAAACTGTGCCAACTTTAAAATGCTGTCAAATGAGCGTTTCAATTTTTTTAAGCAAAATATTTTTGCGCATAAAAATATAAATTATGATCAAGATGCAAATTTTCATTGCACTATACGTTTTTAGCTTATATAATTATTTAAACTACAGAATAAGGAGATTCATAATGAATCCACACGACCTTCAGCAGCTGCAATTAAAAAATAAAATTTTTCAGCGTATCTTAGATGAAATCGATGTCGGCGTCCATGTTATAAATGATGAAGGGAAGACGATTATCTACAACCAAAAAATGGCAGATATAGAAGGCATGAAATACGAAGATGTGCTGGACAAAAGTTTGCTCGATGTCTTCACTTTTCACCAGAACGAAGACAGTACACTTCTTCAAGCCCTCCAAAAGGGCAGGAATATTAAAAATGCCAAGCAAACGTACTTTAACAACAAAGGACAGGAAATCACAACGATTAATAACACTTTTCCGCTGATGGAGGAAGAGAAGCAAATCGGTGCGATGGAAATTGCCCGTGATGTAACCAAACTTGAGAAATTGATTAGGGAAAATATGAACAAGCGTGGAGATACACGCTACACCTTTGACAGCATCATCGGCAGCAGCGACGAAATTCGGGATGTGATTGAAGCAAGCAAAAGAGCGACCCGAACAAGCTCGTCTGTATTGGTTATCGGTGAAACCGGCACCGGTAAAGAGCTGTTTGCGCAAAGCATTCATAACGGCAGCAGCCGTTCTTCAAAGCCATTTATCTCGCAAAATTGTGCCGCATTGCCGGATAGCCTGATAGAAGGCCTTTTATTCGGAACGAAAAAGGGCGCCTTTACAGGTTCCATTGAGCGTCCTGGACTATTTGAACAAGCTGATGGAGGAACCCTGCTGCTGGATGAAATCAACTCTCTTAACCCATCCCTGCAGGCAAAACTTCTAAGGGCTTTGCAGGAAAAAACAGTCCGCAGGGTCGGCGATACGAAAGACCGGGCTGTAGATGTAAGAATCATCGCCACCATTAACGAGGATCCAATTGACGCAATTTCAGAAGGCCGGATGCGGAAGGATTTATATTATCGGCTAAGTGTTGTTTCTCTTTTCGTCCCGCCTTTGCGTGAGAGAAGCAAAGATATCCGAAATCTCGCACAATTTTTTATCGAAAAATATAATGGGCTCTTTGGAATGAATGTAGCGGAGATTGATGAAGAAGTCATGAATAAGTTTGAGCAATATGATTGGCCCGGCAATGTGCGTGAGTTGGAGCATATCATTGAAGGCGCCATGAATTTGATCGACCAGGAAGAAGCGATCAGCTATGTGCACCTGCCGCTCCACTTCCGGAATAAGCCCCAATTTAAGGACGAGCAGAGCGATACCGGCAAAATCGAAGAACTGCTGATTCATAAAAACAAGCCAATCAAGCCGCTGGATCAATATATTCAGGAAGCTGAGACCTATTATTTAAAAAAGGTCCTTAAGCATCACGGCAATAATATTACCCAAGCTGCAAAATCTCTTGGCATGAGCCGGCAGAACCTGCAATATCGCCTGCGCAAATACGGGGTAAAGAAAGAAAACAGCTGATTTGAGTTATTCGTTAATTAGTTGATGTATTTGCGGGCAGATGTGTAGCCTGCATGTTACCTCAAACCTAATTGGATCCTGCCAACACGCAAATACACTCGGGTACTTTGCGTATAAAGTGAATTACTCACAAAAAAATAAATAAAGCTCCCCATCGGAGCTTTATTTATACAAGATATCATCCCGAAGCGCAGCAACTCGCGTTAATGCTTCGTCGAGGGCACCATGAAGATGTTTCGCAATGGCATCAAAGTGTTCCGGCTGCAGATTCATGCCTTCATGCGCTTTTGCCATGGAATTGCCTGAGTATTGATTAGGGCCTCCCAGCGCATAACTGATGAACTTTGATTGGTGGCGTTTTTGCTTGACCATGTCGGTATGCTCAAAAAATTGATTGACGGTTGGGTCCTTTAATACCAATTCCTCATAAAAATAATCAACAACTTTTTCAATGCCTCTCCGCCGCCTACTTTTTCATATAATATTTGCTCTGACATAACAGTCGCTCACTCCTTTCAACAAAATGTATTCTTTGTTAAATGGGGCTGCCCTATTCATAAATTAACAGGCCTGCATCAATCTACCTTTACCCCGTTATCTCTTTAATAATCAAAAAGCGAAAGGGCTCTGAGATTTTCCAGAACCCTTCTTATTATGATGCCTTCTGATCTTTTGTTTCCAATTCCTTTCTCTCTTTATCACTCATGAAAGTGATTTTGAAGCCGAACAGAGCAAAAATAATGGCAAGGATCGGCACCGTGAAGTTAAGGATTGCATATGGTGCATATTCAAAAGGGTGCACTGCCAGCGTTGACATAATAAACACCGCACATGTATTCCAAGGAACAAATACAGACGTAACAGTCCCTCCATCCTCAAGCGCCCGTGACAGATTTTTAGATTGCAGGTTTTTGTTTTTATAAGCCTGTGCATACATTCTGCCAGGAAGCAGGATGGATATGTATTGCTCTGCTGCAGCAATATTTGTGAAGAAAGAAGATAAAACCGTTGTAGCCACAAGGCTGCGAGCTGAACGCGCAAGCTTTAGAATCTGATCGACAATGGCTTTTAGCATTCCAGTCTGTTCCATTACACCGCCAAAGGTCATGGCGACAATCGTCAATGATACGGTGTACATCATATCATCAATGCCGCCTCTATTAAAAAGCTCATCTACTAAGCTGTTTCCGCTTTCTATCGAAAAACCTCCTTGCAGGGTATTCACAGCATCTCCTGCAGAACCGCCTTGAACAAAAATATGGCAGAGCCAGCCAAGGATCACTCCAGCTGCCAAGGCAGGCAGCGCCGGAACTTTTTTGGCTACCAGAAAAATAACCAGTACAGGCACAAGCAGAAGCCAAGGAGAGATCACGAAGCTCTCTGAAAGCACCTTCATTACCTCTGAAATATTTTCATTATTTATTTCACTGCCGCCAAACTGTCTGCCCATAAACCAATAAACCGCAACCGCGATTACAAGGGCAGGAAGGGTGGTGTAAAACATGTGGCGGATATGTTCAAATAAATCAGTCCCGGTAATACCGGCAGCCAAATTGGTTGTATCGGATAACGGCGACATCTTGTCCCCAAAATAAGCACCCGAAATAATAGCACCTGCCACCATCGGAGCGGGAATGCCCATGCTGATTCCAATGCCCATGCCTGCGACCCCGATTGTTCCCATCGTGGACCAGGAGCTTCCAATCGCAAGGGTAACAATGGCACAGATGATGCAAATCGAAACAAGAAACATGGAAGGGGTAATAAGTTTTAATCCATAGTAAATCATGGTGGCGACGATTCCTCCGCCTATCCACGAACCAATAGTTAATCCTACCATTATGATAATAAGGATTGCCGGAAGAGCCAATCTGATCCCCTTATAAAACCCTTCCTCAATATCATTCCACTGAAATCCGTATCGCCAGGATATGAAAGCGGATACAATTGTACCTGTAATTAAAGGTACATGAGGGCTTCCCTCAAACTTTACAATCGTGACGGCCATAACCCCAATCATCACCAATAAAGGCAGCACAGCCATCCAAAACGGAATTTTCTTCTCTTTCGTTTCTCCCATATAGGTTCCTCCTTTGAAAATAAAACCTTTAGATTATCATTTGCAAGATTAATGCCAAAACATAAAATTAGGTTACTATTCTGAACCTTTATGGCAAAAAAATTTCTATTCGAGTATTTCTATGCAGTTTGGGATGCAAAATAGTCTGTCGAGCGCATGCTCATTTTGCGTGTAGAGCAAATATTTTTTGCATTTTAATGCAAGCATCATTAAAAAATGAAAAACCGGGCAAAAGCCCGGCTTCATTCATTATTTCTTGATAAGGTCTTCGCGCTGGGATTGATCAATCCATTCTTGAAGCTTATCTTTAAGTGTGTTGAATCCTTGTGAAGATTCGTCTTCCATTTTAATTGGGGCTGCCTGGCGTTTGCGAGGCTTTCTGGCTTTAGCTTCTGCTTGTGGCGCTTCTTCAGTTGCGCGGATAGATAATCCAATTTTACCTGCTTGTTCATCAACAGATAGAACTTTTACTTTTACTTCATCGCCCACTTTAAGATGTTCGTTAATATCTTTTACGAAACCGTGAGTTACTTCGGAAATGTGAACCAATCCTTGTGTATTCTCATCCAATGCTACGAACGCTCCGTATGGCTGAATACCTGTTACCTTTCCTGTAATTACACTGCCTGCTTCGATTTTCTCTGACATGAAAACACTCCTATTTAAATTCAAATTTTATCTCTTTATACGCAATAAGAAATTATACCATAACTTAAGCAGAATATCAAAAGCTAATAAAATAACCTACTAACCATTTTTTTCCTTACACATTTATTCTATATCTTCTTCTGTATTCCTTATCCTTAATTAGCATGAAACAATTTACAAACAATATACAGGATTCTCATTTTGAGGATGTTAACAAAGTGTTCACTTACGAGCAGCCATAAGGAGCCGTTACACATGATAAACTATGAATAGAAGCAAATGAAAATAGGGGTGATGGAACATGTCAAACATTGGAAATAATATTAAGATGTGCCGGGAGAGAGCCAATATGACTCAACAACAGCTCGCATTAAAAGTGAGGGTCGGCACGGGAACAATTGCAAAATATGAGAACGGAGACCAAATTCCCGATACACAGACTGTTTTAAAAATATCCACCGCACTGGATATACCTGCTTCAGAGCTGCTTGAACAGGAACTTCAAACGAACCAAACCGGCATCGATTATGAAATTGAACAGCTTGTACGGGAAATTGGCACCAAAAAGGCAAAGCTCATCCTAAGAAAAGCAAAGGAATTCAGCGAAGAAGATTTTCTTCGGGTAATGCAAATGCTATATGAAATTAAATATCAGAAAAACTCTGCTAATTGAGATGTATAAAAAGGAGAATACTGGTTAGCCTTGTAGTATAAGGCTTTCAAGTATTCCCCCCCTTTTTGAAGTTGACAATCTGTAATGGATTGTCCTTTTTTTTTATGCTTTTCGGCTCCTTTCAAGGAAACGTCCAATCCGTTTGACCGCTTCTTGAAGCTGTTCCATGGACGTCGCATAGGAACAGCGGACATGTCCTTCCCCGCTTGCGCCAAAGATATTGCCTGGCACTACTGCAACTTTTTCCTCCAGCAGCAGCTTTTCAGCAAATTCCTCTGACGATAGGCCCGTGCTTTCAACCGAGGGGAACGCATAAAATGCTCCACCCGGCACATGGCAGGAAAGTCCAATTTCATTAAGTGATTGGACGAAATAATTCCGCCTGCGCCTGTAGCTTTTTTTCATTTCTTCAACATCTGTTCTGCCTGTTTTTAGTGCTTCAAGCGCAGCAAACTGTGCCATTGTCGGAGCGCACATCATCGCATATTGATGGATTTTCAGCATCGCCTGTGAGATTTGTTCAGGTGCACAAACAAATCCAAGCCTCCACCCCGTCATCGCAAATCCCTTTGAAAATCCTGATATTAAAATCGTTCTTTTCCTCATTTCATTAATCGACGCAAAACTCGTATATTCACCTTCATATGCAAGCTCAGCATAGATTTCATCCGAAAGGACAAGCAGATCATACTTCTCCGCAATACTGGCAATGTGCTCAAGTTCCCTTTTGTTTAGCATTGTCCCCGTAGGATTATTCGGAGAACATAGCATGATCGCTTTTGTCCTGCCCGTGATGGCTTTTTCAAGCTGTTCCGGCTGGATTTTAAACCCTAACTCCTTTTGCGCCTGAACCTGAACGGGCACTCCGCCAGCAAGCACAACTAAAGGAACATAGGAAACGAAGCTCGGCTCAATAACAATCACCTCATCACCCGGATCCAGAATGGCTCTTAAAGCAAGATCCAATGCCTGGCTTGCTCCGACGGTAACGATGATTTCTTTTTCAGCGGAATAAGCGGCCTGGAAGCTTTTCTCCATGTAGCCTGCAATTGCTTCGCGAAGATCCAGCAAGCCAGCATTTGCCGTATAAGAAGTGTATCCCTCTTCAAGGGATAAGATAGCTGCTTCTCTTACAGACCATGGCGTAACAAAATCAGGTTCGCCCACTCCGAGGGAGATGACGCCTTCCATCCCAGCAGCAAGATCGAAAAAGCGCCTGATCCCTGATGGCTTCATTCCTTCTATTGTTTTTGAAAGATAGGTTTTCGTCTGGCTCATTACGGAGACACCACAATTCGTTTGTCATCTTCATTCTGTTCAAAAATGGTTCCATCATGTTTATATTTTTTCAAAATAAAATGGGTAGTCGTAGATAATACAGAATCGAGTGTGGATAATTTTTCAGATACAAACCGGGCTACCTCATTCATAGATCGGCCTTCGATGATAACAGAAAGATCATACGCACCTGACATTAAATAGACCGACCTTACCTCCTTGAAGCGATAAATTCTATTGGCCACTTCATCAAATCCTACCCCGCGCTTAGGCGCAACCTTCACATCAATCATAGCCGTAACCCCTTCATGGCCGTCAACCTTTGACCAGTCAATTACTGAAGAGTATCGGACCAGAACCTTTAATTCTTCGAGTGTATCCAATGCTTGAGCTGTTTCTTCAATACTTAATTCAGCCATTTTGGCGATGTCTTCAACCGGAATTCGCGCGCTGTTTTTTTCTAAAATTTCCAAAATCTCGATTTGCTTGTCTGTTAACTTCATATTTGCCGCTCCCATCCTTTAGTGATTTACTCTATAAAATAGTTTTATTATAGCAAAAACTGCTGAAAATAGATGTGCTGCTTTCGTTATTTTTTAAATTTATTCATTATCATGTGTCAGATAGAGAAATAAGGGGAAAATATAGGGAAACATTATGTATAGTGCCCCTGCTGAAAGGGTTTGTATAACCGATTCACATAAAAGCTTAGGAGGGAAAAGCCAATGGAAGAGGCAACTTTATCAGGAATAGAGCCGATTAATGGCACGGACGTTTACTATGAGTATTACAAGCATGAATCTTCCAGGGAAACAATGGTCCTGCTGCACGGCTTCCTGTCGTCCACCTTCAGCTTTCGCAGGCTGATTCCTCTTTTAAAAACGGAATTCAATGTGGTTTCAATGGATTTGCCTCCCTTCGGCAAAAGCGGGAAGTCCCGTCAGTTTATTTACTCATATAAAAACCTGGCGCAAACCGTCATCCGATTATTAGAAAAGCTCCGCGTTGAAAGATTGACCTTAGTCGGACACTCGATGGGGGGACAGATTGTTTTAAAGGTCGCCCAATCAAAGCCTGAACTTGTAGATCAGGCAGTCTTATTATCAAGCTCCGGCTACATGAAAAGGATGAAGCCGCACCTTATATTTTCCAGCTACATCCCTTTCTTTCATTTGTACGTAAAGTTATATCTGCAGCGTTCCGGGGTTAAGCAGAATCTGAAAAATGTCGTCCATGACCATTCCATGATAGATGACGAAATGCTTTATGGCTATTTGTCGCCATTTTTGGAAGATGATATTTTCCGTGCATTAACCAGAATGATTCGAGACCGGGAAGGTGATTTGTCTCAGGCTGCCTTGAAAAAGATTGAAACCCCTTGCCTGTTAATCTGGGGAGAACATGACAGAGTCGTCCCGCTTTACATCGGGCAAAAACTGAACAAAGATTTGCCGAATTCCAGGCTGGTTGTGTTAAAAGACACCGGTCATCTTGTTCCTGAAGAACGGCCGGAAGATGTGTTAAAACATATAAAGCGTTTTTTAAAAACCCCTAATGTCCAGGAGAGTGTCTAGCGGAAATAAGAAAAGCGCAAGGCACCTTGCGCTAGACAGTTATCTAAGTTCAAAAAGATATAAATTCTGATATCAAAATAAAACGGCAAGCCTGTGTGAGGTTGCCACTGCATTAGATCGTGCAAGAACCATTCTTTTTAATTCCAAGCAGTCGTGCGGAAATTTCCTTGCACTTCTCCAAAGGAATGATTTCCTCAAAAGAGAACTCATATATGGATTGAATTTTCCTGGCAAGCTTATCCCAATCATCAAGATCATAAACTGCCTGGACGGAATCTGCAATTTCTGTATCGTAATTGCCTGGACCAACTCCGAACGGATCCCATTGATCCAGAGTATGGACAAGCAAGAGGTTCGTTTGCTGTATTTCCATCTTTATCACCTTTTTTATCATTCAGTGACTAGAGCGCTTTGTTTTAATTATTTGTATCAATATCATATCATAGAGTCAGGCTACATAATAGAATCATAAAGGCGGTGACAGTATGAACCAATTTAATTTTCATCAAAAAATCGACCGGGAAAATACTGCTTCTGTGAAATGGGATCGAACCAAGCAGGTCTTTGGCACTTCAGATGTTTTGCCGATGTGGGTGGCTGATATGGACTTTCAGCCTCCTGAGGAAGTAAAGAAAGCTCTGGAGGAAAGACTGGATCACGGCATCTTTGGCTATACATACGCACCAGACTCTACAGCTGAAGCAATCGGACAATGGCTTTTGAACCGCCATAATTGGAGAATCGAACATGACTGGATCCTGTACAGCACCGGAGTTGTTCCTTCCATTGCAACAGCTATTCAGGCTTTTACCGAAAAAGATGATAAGGTAATGCTGCAATC
>NZ_BRVM01000006.1:9076-39873 GCF_026011715.1 Cytobacillus sp. NCCP-133
TAAAAGAAGGAGGAGTGAAACTATTCCTGCTATGCAACCCTCATAACCCTGGCGGTAGAATGTGGAGTGAGGAAGAACTGCTGCGAATCGGGGAGTTGTGTGTAAAATATGATTGTACGATTCTTTCGGATGAAATCCACTCGGATTTAATTTTTAAAGGCAATAAACATGTTTCAATTGCTTCATTGGATGACCGATTTGCTGATATTACGGTCACCTGCATTGCCCCGACGAAAACCTGGAACCTTGCAGGCATCCAGGCATCCGCTGCCATCATCAGCAACAAACAGATAAGAAAAGCTTTTCAAGAGGAACAAGGGAAGCAAGGATTTTTCACTCTATCTGCTTTCGGAATTATTGGCATGGAAGCAGCCTATCGCCATGGTGAAAAGTGGCTTGACGGATTAATGGATTACCTAAATGAAAACAAAAACACAGCTTCACGTTTTATTCAAGATGAATTGCCGGGCATCTCTTTGATTGAGCCTGATGGAACTTATCTCTTATGGCTTGATTGCCGTGAGCTTGGTTTAACTGATGAAGAACTGAGGAAGCGTCTCTTAGAAAAGGGAAAACTCGCATTGGAGCCAGGCCAGAAATACGGTCCCGGCGGCGAAGGCTTTGTGCGCATGAACATTGCCTGTCCGCATGAAGTATTAGCTGATGGGCTGGAGAGACTGAAAAGAGCTTTAGGGTAAGGGTTGGTCTGGGAAGCACGGCGGGGGCCGTGCTTTCTTTATTTTTGTTTATTAGTTTCTATTGTTTATCGGAGATGCTTAAGATTCCGCTCCATGGCGACCTTTTTTCTCCTGTTGGCTACGAGTGCGGCTTCATGAGCCCTCCATGACAACCTTTTTTTCCTGCTAGCTGCAGCTATGGCTTTTTGAACTCTTCATGACGATCTTTGCCCTCTTGCTTACGCGATTTCATAAAAAGAAACCTCTACAATCATGGCTATTCCCCACCATCACTCTTCTTATTAATGTAAAAAGTACACTTCCCATGTCCCTGTTTTTCGTATTTTCTCCACAATATTTTTTGAATTACCTTTTTTGATCTAGTTACATTGCACCACTCTAAAATACTATTTGTTGTTATTTTCCTTTCGGGAAAAAGAGTTTTATATTCTTTCACGCTTTTAAGAACAGCAGATTCCAGCTTTTCTTTGGAACCACAAGTTGGACATATTAAGATACCTATACTATAGGGTTCAAGAAACCCCATACAATCACCACACGGTACCCCTTTCCTCAACTCTTCATATCCATACTCAGGAACCCGCAAATATGGATTCTCTTTCAAACAACTGGATATTAGCTGTTCTGCAAGCTTCTTGTCTCTAGGTTTAGAAGTCACAGGTATGCCTTTTAAATTTCCAAGGAATCGTTTAAGCTGGGCAGGAAAAACGGCGGGAATGATCATTGGAGCTTGATAAAGTTAAAAGCAGGGGTTAATGAAAACCAAGTGGGATTTAATAATAAGATTAAAGCCTAGTTCTTTGAGGAGTCCTCTTAACAGGGTTTCGCTCCTTTGCAGCTGAAGGAGGGGGTTTTTTATCTCTGATTTTGATAAAAGTGAATACCATCTCTCATTTTCTATATAGTAATCACCTTCGTAATTCTTCACCTCAAAAACATAGATAGTACCGCCAGCGATGAGCAGAGTGTCAATTTGGAACATGGTATTATTTGATTCCAGCAAAAGGCCATTTAATATTATCCAATCACTTGGACCTTCCTGCAGCATTCTGTCAAACTGAAGCTCGCCGGAGAAGCCCTTTTCCAAATTCCAAAAGCGATTTACATCTTTTTCCGATAATTTCAACCGGCGGTATAAATAGCGAAAAATCTTTAATTCTTCCGATTCAGCACGAGATTTAAGAATCACTTTTCACATCCTTTCTGAAGATAACTTCATTTTAAGAAATAATCACCCTATTCACAAGCAAAACAAAACCCTTTACCAGATGCTGTAAAGGGGACTTTTATAATACATATTCAGCAAGGACACTTTGTACTTCATAGATGTTCAGACTCTTGTTAAATTGCTTTTCTATAGGTTCTTCAGATCCGGAGATCCAGATTTTCAATTCGGCTTCGAGGTCAAAGCTGCCAGCAGTTTCAATGCTAAAGTGGGTTATGCTTTTATAAGGGATTGAGTGGTACTCAACCTTTTTGCCCGTTATCCCCTGTTTGTCTACGAGGATCAGGCGTTTGTTCGTAAAAATAAATAAATCCCGAACCAGCCGATAGGCTTTTTCAACCTGTTCGCTAGGAGCAATTACTGCTGAAAATTCCTCTTGTATTTCATCGATGTTCGCTTCTGACGCATTTCCAATAAACCCATTGAAAAATCCCATGTAAACAACCCCCTTTAGTTTTATTATACGAGTTATTTCTGTTAATTCCAATAAAAGAAAGGCTCTCCCACCGGAAAGCCTTTCTTTTTTTACCCTTCAGTTGATTGTTCATCCTGAGCCTTTTTTTGGCTCTTTTCATCTTTATCCTTTGAGATCTTACCGCATGCAATTCGCTCGCCGGAATCCCCGGCAGGCTGGGTCATTCCATCGTCCATTCCTTCGTGAATAACAATGGATGTCCCTTCCTTCGTCAGCAATGACGTTTTTCCTTCTTTTAATGTGACTTGCGGAGCCATTAAATCCACCTTAACTTTGCCGTCATCTTCCACAATTAAATTGGGAAGGTCTCCAGCATGCGCTCCCTTCGGATAAAGAAGTCCGTGCTCCTTATTATCGGGGTTAAAATGATTTCCAGCAGACTTAAAATCCGGCGGCTCACATTTTGCTTCCTCATGGATATGTATAGCGTGTTCTCCAGGCGGAAGGCCATTTAAATCTAGGCTCAGCTTTACTCCGCTGGACTGTTCCTCCACCTTAATCGTACCTAAGGAATCCCCAACTGCATTAAACATCTCCACTTCCGTATTGGTAATGTTCTCTTCCGCACACCCAGCCAGGAGCAGAACAACAACAAGCATTATTATTTTTTTCATGATTGAATCCTCCATCAAGACAATTTGTCATTAGTCTTGCCCAATCATTTTTTTGATAAACAAGAGATTAAGAAAAGCGCACCTTAGGCATAAGACGGTTCCTGTAAAAAGGTGTATTTCCTTCTGAAGGGAATTGGCTTATGACCCCGAGTCTCTAGGAGCCGCAACTAGACAAACTTGTGACCTCAAGGGGGTAGGCTGCTAACGCTAGACAGTTCTCAAAGTTCAAAGGGATATAAATTCTGTTATCATAAAAAAAGAACAGCACTCAGCTGTTCTCATTCTGTCCATTAGGCTTTTTGAGGCGTTCCTCAAGTTCCTTAGCCTTGGCAGCCTCGCGTTTTGACACGCGAATAATTAGTCTCATTGTAAAAATGGCGGCTACTAAAAAAATGGCAAACGTAACAGTAGCCGGGCCATATTCAGATTTATCTTCTGGAAAATATAAGAATAATGATAATACATACCATTGGAACATCATATTCTTTCCTTTCTGCAAAAAGCAGTGGTTCAATGGTTTATTATATCAGCTATTAAAAGACTGTCCAATTTTTAGGTTCTTTTTCAAAGTAAGAATGCCTGAAAGCAACAAAGTTTACCGAAATAGCCTACTTCAATACTTCAATTTTTTCTATGAACACATCTTCAACAGGTTTGTCCTCTTCAACTGTTTCAACTTCTGCGATGCTGTCGACAACGTCCATTCCCTCGACAACCTGTCCGAATACAGTGTGCTTGTTATCAAGCCAAGGAGTCCCTCCATTTTCATAAGCTTTAATGATTTCTTCCGGATATCCAGCTTGTTCCATTTCTTCTTTCAAGCTAGGATCAAGTGTTGTATTTTGAACGATAAAAAATTGGCTTCCGTTCGTACCCGGACCTGCATTAGCCATAGAGAGCGCACCGCGGATGTTATAAAGCTGATTTGAAAATTCATCTTCAAAAGCTTCTCCATAAATACTTTCTCCGCCCTTGCCTGTCCCATCAGGATCACCGCCCTGAATCATAAAGTCTTTAATGACACGGTGGAAAATCACCCCTTCGTAATAGCCATCTTCGCTGTGCTTTATGAAGTTTTCCACTGCTTTTGGAGCCTGTTCAGGAAAAAGCTTGATTTTTATATTTCCTTTAGATGTTTGCATTTCTATAAGCCTTTCATTCTCTTGAACCTCTTCCTCTAATTGCGGAAAGCTGTCTGGAGCTTCACTGGCCTGATTTTCAGTCTTTGTTTCGGAACCGTTCGCATTGTCCGTTCCCCTTTCATTGCCTGTCCCGCATGCAGACAAAACTAACATTAAAACGAATAACGGAGCAAAAAAACGCCATTGCATAAGTAACATCCTCCCCCTGTGCTAAGATCCGCCTCCTCATCATTGAAAGCCTCTCAGATTTCTGCTATTTTTTAGCTTACCTGATTTATTGAAAATTTGCACTTTGTTTTTTCAAACTTGTAAGTCATAATAGGGCTAAAGAAAATGGAGAGGAGAGATGATCATGGCAGATATTAAGATCGGAGATAAAGTAACAGCCATTTATAAAACAGGGAAGTATATCGGGGAAGTAACAGATATTCGCCCTCAGCATTATCTGGTAAGGGTGCTGGCAATTTTAAAGCATCCAATGCAGGGCGATTTACATAACCCAAAAGAGGCAGATGTCATGCTTTTCCATGAACGGCGCGCACTCGCGTACAGAGAGCAAACCAATGTGCCAAAACAAATGGTGAAACCTTTTGGAGAGGAAATTCCGGAATACAAGGATTCCCTAAGGTCGGCGCTGGATAAAATGAGGACGGAGCTCGAAGGGGATTCTTCCGCATGGGCTGAACAAAGTATAAGGAATATTGAATCACTGGAAAGAGATTATTTTAAATAAGCGATTTGATTTAAAAGATGTGTCAGAATAGAAATTACAAGCCAAATCTTTTCGTCAGATTTGGCTTGTTAAGCGAATTTATTAAAAAGCTTCGAAAAATCAACTCGATCCCCGATTGTCGTCGGCTCGGGCTTTTGAAGATATTTTTTATCCTTTTCTACCAATTTGAAAATGTTGTAGGTAGTCAATGCATCATCCAAAGCGCGGTGATGTTTTCCTGTGCCTTCTTTGCCGTATTCCTGGACAGCTTTCCATAAACCTGTTTGGTTTTGGTCTCCGAAGAAGCGCTTATATTCCATGGATAAATCCACTTCTCTTCCTCTAAACGGAAAGTCAATCCCTGCCTGGCTGCAATTGTTCCGTAAGACTCTCATATCTATATTGCCCCATGTGATAATTGAACAGTGGCGATTCTTATTCAGTTCCTTCATTTTTTCAACAAGCTCCACAAACGTAATCCCCTGGTCCACCTGTTCCTGTTTAATATGCAAAAATGCCTTGCATCGCTCGGACAATTGTGGAAAACGGTCAGGTATTACATAGGATGAAAACTCTTCACAAATTTGGCTGTTGACCACGGACACGATTCCGGCTTCAATAATCTCTGGATAAAACCCTCTAAACGCACCGCCTTTTTCAGGCATCGTAAACTCAAAATCAATAAATAAGAATTGGTGCTCCTCCCCCACGCTTTCACCTGCTTTCAATAAAAATAAACGGGCATAATTTCTTCCTATTATAGCACGAATATAGCACGAAATATTTCAATTTTCTGTTTAATTTAGTTTTCAGCCTGATTTTTTATTAGCCTCTATTCTATCCAAATAAAATGCTTAACAACAAAACTAAAAGAAGTATCGTCAGCGACAGCTTTACTCCACTTTCTGTGAAAAACTCCAGCACCCCCTGATAGATTCCGGATTTCTTCAAGAACACGACTAATTCCATTTAAGCTTTATTTGCTAAAGCGGTGCTGAACAAAATAATGGCCAGCAGTGGAAAATAACTTTTTTCCATTTATCCCCTATCCATCTTACTCTTTTAATCTAGCTATCTATTATCATGTGTCTTCATAATTCTTACAATAGCTAGTCCGCTCTGTATATTTCAGTGGTTTACGTCATAGATATAGACCATATTCTAGCAATTTTAAATTAGATAAATAGATAAAGGGGGAACGGGGATGAAAAAAAGGGGTTACTGGTTTTTATCCATTTTCTTGCTGTCAGGCCTATTCATAAATACGGCAGGGGCTTCTAACTCGGAAAAAGAGTTTGAGGAAGTACTCGAAAAACAGCTGCAGGATTCTGTCCATTATTACAATGAAAACTCATTTACAGTCATTGATGCATACGGTATGCAAGGGGAAGTAACCAAAATTGTTACACAGGATGATCCATCCACTTCGGAAAACGAAAAGGTGATCGAGGAATACGCTTCCCATATCGGGATTGTTTTCTTGGAGCTCGAACAAAAGAGAGATGATTTATTTATTTTTAAAAAGAAAGATTTTTATTATTATGATTTTGACAATAATGAATTTCTTACAGCAACGAATGTATTAGGCAATGAATCCATACGCGAATTCTTTGAGATGTACGCAGATGACCTGGAAAAGAAAATCACACCTTTTTCAAAATTGATTCTTCTGTTTTTCCTTTCGTTTATTATAACGGTTCCGCTGCTTATCATGTTTTTCCACAACCGCGGACGCAGCAAACATTCATAACAGCTGTTAGAGGATGAGACATCTCATCCTCTTTCTATTTGTCCGGCTACAGCGCCTAGCCCCTCTGGTTATAAGCCAAATCACTCCATAAATCAGGATTTCCTGCGTAATTCGTCTTATACCTGTCAGGTCTAAACAAGGCGCTTCCGCTTTTCTATTTGTCCAGCTACAGCGCCTAGCCAGTTTTCATCTGCAATATGCTCCTCCTGAATATCTTGCGAGGAGCATGATTCGGAGAATGATGCTTCGAGCAGCTCGGGTCATAAGCCAAATCACTCCATAAATGACAAGGAACGATTCGACAGCGATATAGCGTACGACCAAAGCGAGATTTGGGAGGTCTTTTGCCTGTCGGCTTTTCTATGACGCTGTCTGTATCCTCACATATTCCCTCGATTCAAATACCTTCAGCTTTTGTTTGCTCCCGGCTTCCATTTCGTAATTTGCTTGAATCATCTCGACTACTTCTTCATCTCCAGGAACATAGAATTCCCGTTTCGTTTGATGATCCAGTATCCAGGCTCCTGCGAATAGCAGGACAAAAATAGAAATGGCTGCTGAGATTTTATGTTTGATCATACACAACACCACCCTAAGAATAGTGTGCATAAATACTCCATTTTTTATACAAAAACGATGAAGATCCAATCCAAAATACGTTATGAGAAAAATTATTTTCAAAAAAAGTCTCATGATAGCATCGTGTTTCTACTTATTTAATAAAGAAGGAATAAAACCTGTATTTATACGGGTTTGGGGAATGCAGATACTTTTGATTTAGGTTATAATTTGTTCTGGGGTGCATGAGCGGAAAGTATTGTTGAGCAAAGTACCAGACGGGTGGTCCTTTTTAAGACCCCCCAGGTTCTGGATATTATTGAGCAAGAAGGAAAAACTTTTTTTAAGCGCTATCTTTTCAAGACCAAAGTGAAGGTTTATACAATCTGGAATGGAGATAATTAGAGGAGATTATACATCCTGATTTTAGAAAAATACATTTTTCTAAGCAAAAGCTTATTTCTTGGCTAAAACAAAAAGGGCGGCTTTGAGCACACTCAGCCTGTAAACGACATATCAATTAAAGGGGGTAATGTTTTGTCTTTGCTTCACCTGGCGATAATTTCACCATTTTTGCTTGCCATTCTTGTGCCATTTGCGTACAAGCTATTTAGGCAAATACATACGGGTTGGTTCATTCTTCCTCTTCCAATCCTTTTATTCAGTTATTTTATCTCTTATCTATCCATCACCTCCAATCAGCAATCAGTTACAAAATCCTTCTCATGGATACCTACGCTTGGCATCGATTTTACGGCTAAAGTGGATGGTTTGGGTTTGCTATTTGCTTTGCTGATTACTGGAATAGGATCCCTGGTTGTTTTCTATTCCATTTATTATTTGGATAAAAACAAGGAAAAGCTCAATACCTTTTATGTCTACTTACTTCTATTTATGGGCGCAATGCTTGGGGTTGTCCTTTCCGATAATCTTCTTGTGCTATATACATTCTGGGAGTTCACAAGCTTTTCTTCCTTCCTGCTGATCGGGTATTGGTACCATAGAGAAAAGTCACGGTATGGAGCCCAGAAGTCGATGATCATCACGGTTTTCGGCGGTCTTTCCATGCTTGCCGGAATTATTCTTCTATATATCATGACAGGCACATTCAGCATTACGGAGATTATTGCACAATCAGATGAAATTTTTGCAAATCCGTTATTTGTTCCTGCGCTGCTATGCATTCTTCTGGGTGCATTTACAAAGTCAGCACAGTTTCCTTTTCACATCTGGCTTCCTGACGCCATGGAAGCACCAACACCTGTCAGTGCCTACCTGCACTCGGCGACCATGGTTAAAGCCGGGATTTATTTAGTGGCAAGAATGAGCCCGGTATTTGCAGAGCATTCACTTTGGCTGTGGCTTGTCGCCGGATTTGGGATTGTCACGCTTTTCTGGGGCTCCTTCTCAGCTGTTAAACAGACGGATCTTAAATCCATACTTGCTTTTTCAACTGTCAGTCAGCTGGGGATGATTATGTCCCTTCTCGGCATTGGCGCTGCCGCTCTTCACTTTGAAACTGTAAAAGACAGCTATTTCACAGTAGCTACTACAGCTGCTGTATTCCATCTGATTAACCATGCAACCTTTAAAGGAAGTCTCTTTATGGTCGCTGGTATTGTAGACCACGAAACCGGCACCCGTGATATCCGGAAGCTTGGCGGATTAATGAACTTTATGCCGATTACTTTCACTCTGGCAATTATTGGCACATTCGCGATGGCCGGACTTCCGCCTTTCAATGGCTTCTTGAGTAAAGAAATGTTCTTTACCGGCATGGTTCGGGTTCTGGACATGGATATTTTCAATCTGGATACATGGGGGATTCTATTCCCAGTTATTGCCTGGGTGGCAAGTGTGTTCACTTTCATCTATAGTATGGTACTGGTATTCAGAACATTTACAGGCAAATTCCAGCCTGAAAAATTGGAAAAGAAACCGCATGAAGCTCCGATTGGGATGCTAATTTCACCAATTGTCCTGGCTTCATTGGTGATCATTATCGGTTTCTTCCCTAACATTATTTCAAACACGCTAATCTCTCCTGCACAGGCTGCCATTATGCCCCCTGCAGAAGGATATTTGTATGATACTCATATTTATTTCTGGCACGGCTTTACACCTGAATTGTTTATGACTTTAGGTGTGATTACCTTGGGGATTCTGCTTTTTGCCACTTTGCCAAAGTGGAGAAGCGTATATGGCCTATTCCCAAAGAAGCTTACGCTGAATCGTTTCTATGATGGCGGGCTGGAGATTGCCCAAAGAGGATCCATGAATTTCACAAAGATTTATATGAATGGTTCAATTCGGAACTATTTAATTTACATCTTTACTTTTTTTATCGTTATTTTGGGTTTTGCGTTATTTGCAAAGGATGCTTTTACCTTTGATGCGAGCAATATTTCAACAATTCATTTTTTTGAGGTTCTGCTTGCTTTAGTGATTGCGGTTGGCTCTATTACCATCCTATTTGCGAAATCAAGGCTGACGTCCATCATTCTTTTAGGGGCAGTGGGTTATACGGTCGCGTTATTTTTTGTTATTTTCCGTGCACCTGACCTGGCACTTACTCAGCTAGTTATTGAAACGATCTCTGTATCTTTATTTCTGCTCTGTTTTTATCATCTTCCAAAGAAGAGGAATGAGGAGCGAATGACATTCAAGATGGTGAATGCAGTTATTTCGGTTGGTGTCGGTGCAATTGTGACTCTTATTGCCCTATCAGCCCATAGCAATAAACTGTTTGGTTCCATTTCACAATACTATGTAGAAAATACCTATGAAAAAGCAGCCGGCAAAAACATGGTTAACGTCATTCTTGTTGATTTCCGCGGTTTTGATACAATGTTTGAAATTGCGGTGCTTGGAATTGCTGCGCTCGGTATCTTTTCTATGATCAAATTGCGCATGGGAGGAGGAAAGAAGAATGAAAACAAATGATGTCATTTTACAGACAGCGACTAAAATTGTCCTGTTTGTCATTGTTCTTTTCTCTGTGTATATTTTCTTTGCAGGCCACTATACCCCAGGCGGCGGTTTTGTTGGAGGATTGCTGACTGCAGGAGCTATTATCCTCCTGTTATTGGCTTTTGATATGAAAACAGTGGCAAAGATTCTTCCTTTTAATTATATGAATATGACTGCTCTGGGCCTGCTGATAGCCATCGGAACGGGAGCAGGTGCACTGTTGTTCAATAAGCCCTTCCTGACTCATGCTTTTACGTATGCACATGTACCGGTTCTTGGAAAGCTCTCTCTTCATACCGCAGCCATATTTGATTTAGGGGTTTTCTTGGTTGTTGTCGGTGTAACGATGACCATTATTCAAACGATAGGAGAGGATGAATAATGGAAATATTAATGGCTTTTATAATTGGAATTCTCTTTATGTCTGCCACCTATTTAATGCTGTCTAAAAGCTTGCTTCGCATTATAATTGGGACAGGTCTCTTAAGCCATGGGGCACATCTATTGCTTTTGACCATGGGAGGATTGAAACGCGGCGCTGCTCCGCTTCTGGGCGAGCATGCTCCATCTTATACAGATCCGCTGCCGCAGGCATTGATATTAACCGCAATTGTTATCAGCTTTGGTGTCACAGCTTTCTTCCTGGTTTTGGCTTACAGGACTTATCAGGAGCTTGGCACAGACAATATGGACAGATTGAGAGGAAATGAAGGAAATGATTAACTTTTTGATTTTGCCTATACTCATCCCATTAATTTCGGGTGTCCTTCTGATCTTCGCCGCTAAACATGTGATGCTGCAAAGGTGGATTGCAGGCCTTTCAGCATTGCTAACCGTTATTTTTTCAGCTTTGCTGGTCCAAAAAGTGAAAACGGACGGAATTCAGACGCTGAATCTTTCAAACTGGGAGGCACCATTCGGCATTACGCTGGTATCAGATATGATGTCTGCCCTGCTTGTTTTGACAACCAGCATTGTGGCGTTTGCCTGCCTGATCTATTCGTTCAAATCCATTGGCCATGAACGCGAGAAATACTATTACTATGCTGCATTCAGCTTTTTGATTGTAGGTGTGAATGGAGCTTTTACCACAGGTGATATTTTCAACCTTTTCGTGTTTTTTGAAGTCATGCTTATGTCGTCATATGTGCTGATCGTTCTTGGAGGAACAAAAATACAGCTGAGGGAATCTGTGAAGTATATTCTTGTGAACGTCATTTCTTCAGCTCTGTTCGTCATAGCCGTAGGTTTCTTATATTCAGTTGTCGGTACACTCAATATGGCGCATATCTCTGTGCGCATCAGCGAAATCAGCGAAGTGGCCCAGCCAGGGATCATTACGGTCATTGCCGTTCTTTTCCTGATTGTTTTCGGGCTAAAAGGGGCTATTTTCCCATTATATTTTTGGCTGCCGGGTTCTTATTATGCTCCGCCGGCTCCAGTTCTCGCCCTTTTCGGTGCTCTGCTGACCAAGGTGGGCGTATACTCTATTGCAAGAACATATACGCTGTTCTTTTACCATGACACCGGCTTTACTCATCAGCTGCTGAGCACCTTGGCCATCTTGACTATCATCTTAGGTGTCATTGGAGCCCTTGCTTATTGGGATATCAAAAAGATTGTTATTTACAATATCATAATAGCTGTCGGTGTTATTTTGGTTGGCTTATCATCCATGACGCCTGATTCCCTTGCTGGATCTATCTTTTATCTCATCCATGACATGCTAGTCAAAGCTGCCTTATTCCTGCTGGCCGGCATCATGGCAGCCATTGCTGGAACAAGCAATTTAAAGAAAATTACCGGCCTTATTAAACAGTATCCAGGGCTAGGTTGGACATTTTTTATCGCTGCGCTGACCCTTGCTGGAATCCCTCCTTTTAGCGGCTTTATCGGGAAAGTGCTGATTGTAAAGGGAGGATTCGAGGCTGAAAACTTTTGGGGAGCGGCCATTGTGCTTATGTCCAGCCTTCTCGTTTTGTTCTCAATTATGAAGATCTTCATAAATGGATTTTGGGGAACGCCTAGGGCTTACAAGGATGCAGATCAAGTTCCTGTTGGGAAATTGATGATTGCACCGGTTATTCTAATTATTCTAGGTGTATTCTATGGAGTCGGATCTGAATTTGTATTCCCGTATATCTCTCAGGCTGCCGAAACCCTTTCAAATCCAAATATTTATATTGAAGCCGTCTTAAAGGAGTACTGATTATGGCATTTCAAATTTTATTAAACATGTTCCTTGGGTTTATGTGGATGTTCTTAACAGTTACTTATGAGCCGGTAGCGTTTCTTAAAGGATACCTCTTTGGCTTGCTAATCATATTTGTATTCAGAAGATTTTTCGAGTCCCGTTTTTACCTTCTAAGAGTCATCGCAGTGATTAATCTCCTTTTTATATTTATTAGGGAGCTAATTCTTTCTAATATCGCTGTGCTGAAAGTGCTGTTAAGACCCAAAATTGAGGTGCGTCCCGGGATATTTGCATATACTACTGTTTTGAAAGAGGACTGGCAAATCACTGTCCTCTCCAGCCTGATAACCTTGACACCAGGAACATTGGTTATCGATGTTTCTCCTGATAATAAAGTTTTATATGTACATGCCATGGATATAGAAGATGCAAAGGAATCAATCAAATCAATCAAGGATACGTTTGAGAAAGCGATTTTGGAGGTGAGCCGATAATGCTAATGACTATTGTATTAATTGCTATTCTCTGCATTTCGGTTGCCATCGCAGGGTTAATCTACAGGGTAATAAAAGGGCCTACCACACCGGATCGCATTGTAGCCCTTGATGCAATTGGAATCAATTTAGTGGCAATTATTGCCCTTGTTTCGATTGCTCTTGATACAAATGCGTATTTGGAGGTTATTCTTCTCCTTGGAATCCTGGCTTTCATAGGAACTGTTGCCTTCTCTAAATACCTGGAGAAGGGGGTAATTATTGAAAATGAACGGGATCGCTGATTTTTTTATCATTGTATTTATTTTACTTGGAGCCTTCTTAAGCCTTGTAGCCGCCTACGGTGTCATCAGGCTGCCGGATGTCTATACAAGAAACCATGCTGCCTCAAAAGCGGCAACATTGGGTGTTATGTCCGTCTTGCTTGGTTCCCTTATCTTTTTTTACGTGAAAGACGGATATTTTAACTCCAGAGTACTGCTGGGCATTGTCTTTATCTTCATGACATCTCCTGTTGCCGGCCATTTAATCTCACGTGCTGCATACAATTCAGGAGTAAAACTTTGGGGCCAAAGCGTCCAGGATGACCTGAAAAGTGCACCGCATATGAAAAAAACAGCCAGCAAGGACCATTAATGAAAAAACCGCGGGAGCCATGAACCCCGCGGTTTTTTATTTTGTTCCAATGTTATTGTTGATTTCATCTTAAAAGATTCAAAAAACCTGCTTTTGTAAAATCAGGTTATCAGCAGTTTTATTTTCTTTTCATAACAGCCATCGTGCATCTTGATGTGCAGATCAGCTTATTATTTTCATCTGTAATTTTAATATCCCATACCATCGTGGTCCTTCCCTGATGAAGAACGGTTGCAACTGCTGTTACAATCCCATCCTTTTTTCCCCGGACATGGTTGGCGTTGATTTCAAGGCCTGCAACTGATTCTGTTTCTTTGTCACAAAGCTCATAAGCACCTATGCTTGCAACCGTTTCAGCAAGAGCGACAGAAGCTCCCCCATGCAGCAATCCAAACGGCTGACGGGTTCTTCCATCAACAGGCATAGTCGCCACCACACGTCCTTTTTGAAGCTCCACAATTTCCATGCCCAGCGCTTCGATTAAGGTATCTTTCAATTCCATTCCCCTATCCCCTTTCCTTATGTAAAATGTTGTCATACTATTATTCATTATATTAGAACAAACTATATATGTCCTATTGGACAATCCGATATAAGAGGTGACCGTTATGAATCGCGTTCGCGAAGGATTAATTCCAGCTGTTCTCGGCACCGCTGTTACTGCGGCTGGCTATGCAATGAAGCAAAACCGCAGAACAAATCATATGCTGTCAGATACGATTGTCGGTTTCGGGCTTGCCCATATGGTGCTTGGAGCCATCGATTTGGTTGAACACCGCAATCAATATTAATGTAAAAATAACGGAAGCGACTTATCCCAGTTATCTAAGTTCAAAAGGATATAAATTCTGATATCACAAAGAAAGGCAGCCTTTCAGCTGCCTTTTTTTCATAGTCCCAGCCCCTGGTCATGGAGCTTTTCAGTCTCTTTTTCCCGTTTTCTTTTAATGAAGCGGATCGCGAGAATTACACTGGCCAAAATTACTAGACCAATCAATAGCTCTTTTTCATATTTAACGATGGTATGGATATGGTCTCCGAATACATAACCGATGGTGAACGTCAGGGAAAGCCATAGGAGTGCCCCGCTATAGGCAAACAGGACAAATTTTTTAAAAGGCAATTTACTGAAGCCATACAAAAATGGGAGGAAATTCCTGATGCCAGGTACAAAGTAACTGAAGGAAAGGGAAAAGGCATGATACCTTTCCATTAGCTTTAAAGAAAAATCAATCGTCCTGGACAATCTTTTGCTTTTTCTGAAATATCTAAGCAGCGGCCTTCCAATAAAACGGCCAAAAGCATAGCAGGTTGTAAGGGCAGCAAGTATACCTGAATAAATGACGATAAACGCAAGCACAGGATGGAGTGTCTTTAGAGAGGAAGAGAGTCCGATAGTCATCACAATTAATTCATTTGGCACCGGAAAAATAAATACGCCTATCCAAAGCCATAGAAACAGCCCCAAATACCCATTATTTTCAATAATTTCCAAAATAGTTTCCAGTTCCATACGGGGCCTCCTATCCTGTATTATATACACAGCTGAATATCAAACACCTATAATATATTCTTGATTCCCTTCCTTTAC
Source organism: Cytobacillus sp. NCCP-133 (assembly GCF_026011715.1). Taxonomy (GTDB): domain Bacteria; phylum Bacillota; class Bacilli; order Bacillales; family Cytobacillaceae; genus Cytobacillus. The sequence continues at coordinate 24,136 of NZ_BRVM01000006.1, forward strand.
CCCTTTTCTTATTATATCAACCCTTTTAAAATTTGCCTTTCAAAAGCAGCCATATGCGATAGTATTTTTCTCTATACCGTAGGACAATGCTGAATTGGGGGAAGGAATATTTTCACAAAATGCCCTTCATAGGAAAAGCCCTTTTCTCATATATTGAGAATGCGTGCATTAACTACTTAAGGAAAGGGGCAGAAACAGATGTACCCCTATTATTTTTATCGCTACCCAAGGCCAGGTCACTTCCCTCCTCCTCCTCAGGGCTGCTGGAATTACCCCGCCAATTATCAAGCCTATTACCATCCTGTCTATTTCCAACGGACCTTTCCAGGCGTTGACCCTGGGATGTTCATGATCTCGGCCAAAAAAATGGAAGTTCTGATGAGGGATGCTGGTACATTGCTGGTAAATATGGCGGAGTCAAAAAAGTTTTCATACGAATTAATGTCAGCTGCCCAGCAATCAAAAAAGAGTGAAGTCGAAGAAATGTTAAAATCAACAGGAATTTCGCAAATTCCATCTGTATCATACACCCCGGACGGGATGACCCTGCATTTTGAATCAGAAAAGGAAGAACAGGTGAAATGCTGTGATCTAACGCTGAAACTGCGGTGGATGTAAAGAGATATATTAAAAAAGCTCTCAAATAAGAGAGCTTCATTTTATTTTATCGATAATAAGGATTTCCATAAGGAGCGTAGCCTGGATATCCGCTGTATGGGCCATAGAATGGTGCCGGCGGGCCGTAGAATGGACGCGGCGGACCGTAGAATGGACGGGGAGCAAATAAGGCTGCACCTAATCCTCCTCCCAAAAATCCGCCCACCAGACCGCCGATAAATGGGGCTCCAAAAAAGAATCTTTCGCCGCCGTTTCTATAAGGGCTTCTATAGTAATGCATATTGGGTAACCTCCTTTTTTCAAATGCCTTCTCTATTTAATATGCAAATGTCCGCATTTTGAGTGGGCTAATAGGAAAAGCGGAGGCGACTTGCCCATTCGCGGCAAGCATAAGACTTCTGCACTGTCATCCTTTTGGTAAAAACAACAATCCCCTTGGCAGGAACCAAGGGGACCAAACGTTTATTAGTTAACAGCTTTCACTTTTGCAAATGCTTCTTCTACTGATACATAATCATAACCAAGGTCTTTAGCAACCGCTGGGTATGTGATGCTGCCGTTTACAACGTTAACGCCAAGCTTAAGTGCCGCATTCTCTTCAATCGCTTTTATAACGCCCTTGTTGGCAATTTGAAGCGCATAGTTGATTGTCACGTTTGTAAGAGCGATTGTAGATGTTCTTGGAACCGCACCAGGCATGTTCGCAACTGCGTAGTGAACAACTCCGTGTTTTTCATAAGTAGGGTTGTCATGAGTTGTGATATGGTCAACTGTTTCGAAAATACCGCCTTGGTCAATCGCAACGTCAACAACAACAGAACCAGGCTTCATAGTCTTGATCATTTCTTCCGTTACAAGCTTAGGCGCTTTAGCTCCAGGGATTAGAACAGCACCGATAACCAGGTCTGCATCTTTAATAGCTTGTGAAATGTTGAATGGGTTAGACATTAGGGTTTGAATGCTGTTTCCGAAAATATCGTCAAGCTGGCGAAGTCGCTCTGGATTTAAGTCGATGATTGTAACCTCTGCGCCAAGGCCAATTGCCATTTTCGCAGCGTTGATTCCTACTACACCGCCGCCAACGATTGTTACTTTGCCGCGTGATACCCCAGGAACGCCCGCTAATAGGATTCCCATGCCGCCATTGGTTTTTTGAAGGAACTGAGCACCAATTTGTGAAGACATGCGTCCTGCCACTTCACTCATTGGAGTAAGAAGAGGCAATGTACGGTTTACTTCTACTGTTTCATAAGCAATAGCTGTAACACCTTTTTCAGTTAATGCTTTTGCAAGCTCAGGCTCAGCAGCAAGGTGAAGATAGGTGAAAAGAACCAAACCTTCACGGAAATAGCCGTATTCTGAAGCTAGAGGCTCCTTAACCTTCATGACCATTTCAGCCGCCCATGCTTCTGCTGCAGTATCCACAATAACTGCTCCAACTTCTGTATAATCCTCATTTGTGAAACCGCTTCCAATTCCTGCGTCGATTTCAACAAGTACTTTATGTCCGGCTTTAACTAATGCATCAACGCTCGCTGGTGTCGCAGCAACACGGTTTTCGTTGTTTTTAATTTCTTTAGGTACTCCAATAATCATGGTAAAATCCCCTTTCAATCTATTAAGTATGGTATTTACTATACTTAGTATAATAATTTTAGTTAAGCGCTGTCATTGTTCATTCGTTAAAATCAAAGAGCCTTCATTTGTGGAAATCTACAAATGAGGGCTCTTTTTTTCCATTCTCCTGATTTTCAGCTCAAGATACAAGGAAAGCTTTGTATTTGTATTCTTAAGATCGACTTTACCTATGTCTGTTATCCTCTTTAATCGATAATTAAGTGTGTTCATATGGACATGCAGCTTTTTGGCCGTGTCGCTCACGTTGCTGTCATGGTCGATAAAGGCCTCCAGGGTCGCAAGCAGATTGGTCCGATGTTCAGTATCATATTTAATCAGCTTTTCAATCGCCGGGTGTTCATATGGCTCCTTGCGCTTCTTTTCCAGAATGACTTCCAGGTAGCGGAAAATGCCAAGCTGCTGATAACTATAAACATGCTGAATCTCTTCGGTAAATTGTTCTTTAAGGCGGAGAACCTTCAAAGCTTCCTGATAGCTGCTTTCTACCTTTTCATAACGATCATAAATGGTACCAGTTGCTCCGCTAATATGACGAATGTTAAATCTTGTCTTCATTTGATCGATGAAGAACTGGATAAATTCAATGAATATCTTTTCTGACAATGCAGGTTCCGGAGGCGCTGCCAGAATAATAAACTCATTCTCCATCGCTGCATAAAACGTAATATTTATTTTTTGGCTCGTTGTAATCAGGTAAATAATTTTTTGTTCGATTTTAGGTGTAATTTCTTCTTTAAACTGAAAGGCAAGTACCGCGAACGGAGATGGCGGTTTGATATTCAAATCCTCGAACCTTTCCTTAATTTTTTTATGATCCTGGAAATGGCCGGTTAAAAGCTCCCAGAAAAAATCCTGGTATCCTTCGACTCTTTTCTTTTTTTGTGCGTTTAATTTTAACAGTTCCGTTCTTGCAGACTGGGCAGCTAGCTTAAGAAGCTTCAGCTTGTTTTCTGTTAAAGCTGACTCTTCCTCCACGGCCCATATATAGCCTAATACTTCATTATGATTGCGGATTGAAATAGCTACCCGGTTACCAAGGCCAATTTCTTTGATTTTCGGGATCCTCAAAGGTTCACCGCTTTGCATGAGCTGGGGAATCACCCGTTCCTTCCATAAGCGATTGATCACTTTTTCAGGAACCTTTCTGCTGATAATCGTTGCAATTCTGGCCGTATCTGTCTGATCGTCGTGCGTACTATAGGCAAGCAGGCGATGATTGACATCTTCTATGGTCACTGGACATTCCAGCACACCCCGGATTTGATCAACCAGTTCCTCGAGACTTCCAAACATCCTCTTAAACGGATCTTTTTCCATTCTATCTTCACCCAATCCTAAAACTCCTTTAAGCCTCTAATATATTCAAGTCACTAATTTTTGCAGCTAGAAAAACGATTACTGCCTCTAATAGTATACCTCATTCCACTCCTGCACTCTACCAATCAGCCAATCGCAATTCGACAAAATCCGAGTGGTATAAGGTATTATTTTTATAAAATTCCCAATTATTTTAATTCATGAAAAAGGCTTGAAGTTATATTTAGATAATTTTACAATAGGACTTGCTCACATAAATTTCATAGATTTATAGTTTATTTACACAAATTGAAAGCGTTAACATCTAGGAGGCGAGGATTTTATGCTTGAAACGCTTAATAAAATTAACGGGGTGCTCTGGGGTACTCCAAGTTTGGTTTTGCTTTTTGGTACTGGTGTACTTTTAACATTCATGCTGAAAGGCCTTCAATTTAGAAGACTTCTTTACGCATTTAAATTAGGATTTACAAAAGAGGGACAAGCATCTTCGAACGACGAAGGGGATGTAAGTAACTTTAAGGCTCTTATGACTGCTCTTGCTGCTACAATCGGGAACGGTAATATTGCCGGGGTTGCAACTGCGATTACGCTCGGTGGGCCTGGAGCTATCTTTTGGATGTGGATCGTTGGTTTGCTCGGTATGGCGACCAAATATGCCGAAGCTATGCTGGCTATGAAATATCGTGTAAAAAATGCAAATGGCGAGTACTCAAGCGGCCCTATGTATTATGTAGAACGCGGGCTTGGCAAAAAGTTCAAGTGGCTGGCTGTAGCTTTTGCTATCTTTGGGGCTTTTGCAGCACTTGGAATTGGAAACAGTGTTCAATCTAACACAATTGCTGCGGTTATGGATACATCTTTTGGCATTAACAACTGGATTACTGGCATTGTTCTGGCTGTTCTGGCCACATTAATCATCTTTGGCGGAATTCAGCGCATCAGTACAGTTGCCGGATTCTTTGTACCAATCATGGCTGTGCTTTATATTGGCGGAGCTTTGATTATCCTTGCCGTTAACTACGACCAGATTATCCCTGCTTTCGAAACAATTTTCTTCTATGCTTTCAATCCCGTTGCTGCAACTGGCGGATTTGTCGGTGTTGTTGTATCTGAAGCTATTAAAAATGGTGTGGCAAGAGGTATTTTCTCTAACGAAGCGGGTCTTGGTACAGCAGCCCTTATTGCAGGAAATGCGAAAACTGACCATCCTGTTAAACAGGCGCTGGTAGCCATGACAGGTACTTTTATCGTTACAATCGTTGTTTGTACAATGACTGGATTAGTTCTCATTATTACAGGCTTCTGGGACACAACGGGCGGCTTGCTTTCCGGGGTACCGCATGAGGCCGGACTTGACGGCGGCGCATTAACAAGTGCTGCATTCGCACATGCCCTTGGCAGAGTCGGTGAATACATTGTCGCGTTCTCTGTTATATTCTTCGGGTTCTCCACAATCGTAGGCTGGTATGTATACGGTGAAAAGTGCTTTGAATATCTTGTTGGAACAAAAGGTATTATGGGCTACCGCGGAATCTATATCCTTGCCACAGGAATCGGTGCAGTTGCCAACCTGACAACCGTTTGGGCTTTCGCAGACATGGCAAATGCATTAATGATGATTCCGAACTTAATCGCATTAATCCTGCTTAGCAAAGTAGTTGTAAAAGATACAAATGAATTCTTTGAAAATCATTACAAAACAGCTAATAAGCAGCTTAAAAAGGCTAGTTAAGATATAGTTTTAAAAACAAACACAGGTCAACAGATCTGTGTTTGTTTTTTTACGTTGTGAAGGGAGGCGGATCCGCTCTTTCATTTATAAATTTAAAAATGCGGGAATGATAAAGCAGTTCATCTGTAAAGAGGTCTCTTTCCCCATCAAATGCATATGCAATCAGAAAAGCTTCAATATCCTCCTTCTCTTCCTCATCCCAAACACCCGTTAGCCATATTTTATAAGCAAGCCCTCCGTTAAGCGAGGGCGATGCAGACTCTTCAAAAATCTCTTTTATTTCGTCCTTGCGCACAATGTTTCCTCCCTCCCATTTACTATTCATCTTTTTCCTAATCCTTCCTGCGTATACATTTGGGATAAGGCTAAAGCATCAATTTTAGCACCACTGGTGATCTGCTTGTTTATACTATATCGAGGTCTATTTAAAGATAAAGTGAAACTTAAGAGAGGGCCTTACTGCCCGTTAGACTGCGGTGATTTCAAAAGGGTACATGGCAAATAAAAATGGCATAAAGGAGGGATGGCAATGGAAATGAATGATTTATTCCATTTAAAAAATAAAACAGCCATTGTGACTGGAGGCGGACGGGGACTTGGCGAACAAATGGCAATGGCGCTTGGTGAAGCCGGAGCAAATGTCGTCATATGCTCACGCACTCTCGAAGCCTGTGAGCGCGTCAGCAAAAACTTATCAGCAAAAGGCATGAAATCAGCAGCAATTCAATGTGACATAACAAATGAAAAAGACATCCAACGAGTAATCAGCCAAACTTGGGACCAATTCGGGAGCATTGACATTCTCATCAATAATAGCGGGACATCATGGATAGCTCCCCTATTAGAACTTCCTGCTGATAAATGGGACAAGGTGATGAATGTGAACCTTAAAGGGATGTTCTTATTTTCTCAGGCTGCTGCAAGAATCATGCAGCAGCAGGGACACGGTAAAATCATCAATATATCCTCGGTAACAGGCATGAGAGGAACACAGTCAGCGCTATTGGATGCGGTGGCATACAGCACCAGCAAAGGAGCCGTTATCTCCCTTACAAAGGATCTTGCTGTAAAACTGGCTTCCTCTGGGATACAGGTAAATGCAATCGCACCCGGCTTCTTTCCAACCAAAATAACAAAAGCACTGGAAAAATCAAGCTCCTCATTTCTTCAAAACATTCCTGCAGGAAGATTCGGCAACGATGATGACTTAAAAGGCACGGCCGTTTTTCTATCTTCCAAAGCGTCTGACTACATCACCGGCCAGATTTTAGTCGTAGACGGCGGGATGACCGTGTCGCTTTAAGTATTTTTAAAACCAATTTAATTCAAAAACAGAAAGGAGAATATATTAATGTCGTCGATTAACCATACCGAAGCTTTGCTGAATGCTATTAAGAAAGCAGGAACGAAGCTGGAGAAAGAGCTAAATGAATCCATTCAGAAATCCATTAATAAAGAAGAAATATTTAAAGACATGCTCACCCGCTCAGAGGTGACAGCTGCTGCTATGAAAAAGCTGCAGCAGGCAATAGAAACTCTTTCTGTTCCTCTTAATTTCCCAACAAAAACAGATGTAGCAAATGCAGCAAAATTAACAGTCCAGGCAGAAGAGAAAATGGATTTGATAGATGAAAAAGTAATCGCTCTAACCCAATCTTTCGATGAATTAAAAAGATCGCTGAACGGTACGGACTCCAATGGGATCCTCAAAGTCCTATCAGATCTGAAAGAGACGCTTGATCAGGATTTAGAATCTTCAAGCAGCAGTGAAAGCGCTGAGTATTAAAATGGCCGAATCGATTCTCTCTAAAAAGCTGCATCGCTTTTTCAAAAACCTGCAGCAGCCTGGACCTGAAATAGGCGTGACTCCCCGAAAGGCTGTTTGGAAGAAAAATAAAGCGGTTCTATGGCATTATGCTCCTGCTCAAAGGAAATACAAGGTACCCGTTTTCCTTATCTATTCGCTTGTAAACCAGGCATTTATCCTTGATTTAGGACCGAAAAACAGTTTAATCGAAGCTTTAACCAATAGCGGATATGATGTATACTTGCTTGACTTTGGCATTCCGGGATATGAGGATAAGGATCTCACAATGGATGATTACATTGTCCATTATATTCAAAAAGGCGTCCGGAGAGCTCTATTCCATAGCAGTGCAGACGGGATAACCGTCATGGGGTTTTGTCTGGGCGGCACCTTTGCAGCCATTTATGCTGCCATTGCAGAAGAGCCCATCAGAAATTTAATCCTCTCCGTTGCACCAGTTGATTTTAGCAAGGTTGCCCTATTCGATCAGTGGGCAGCTGCTTTGCGGGATGGTGACACAGATCCCAATGCCATTTTGGATGCTTGGGGCTTGATTCCTGCTCCGGCCATTAAAGCGGGGATGCGACTGGTTACATCGCCCCTCTACTTTTCTCCTTATTTATCGCTGCTGAGCCGCGCAGACAATGAAGAATATATCCACAGATGGAAGCGGTTCAACCACTGGTCAAATGGCCATATCCCTTTTGCCGGAGCAGCTTTAAAGCAAATCCTCCATGACTTGGGAAAAGAGAATAAGTTTATCAATGGCCGTCTGGGTATCGCAGGAAAGAAGGCTGATCCCGGTAACATCAAGGCAAATCTCCTTGCTGTCGCTTCAAGTCATGACAGGCTTGTTCCCAAAGAGCAAGTGCTCCCAATCATGGACCTTGTTTCCAGCAGAGATAAACAGTTTCATCTGCTTAATGGCGGCCATGCCAACCTTACATCGGATGGCAAAGTGCCTGGTTATTTGAATGAGTGGCTCTCGGTGCGTTCTGAAAAGATAGAATAATCAATTCCCCTGCCAAGGCGGGGGAGTTCTAATTTAAAGGAGGTAGTTCAATGCAATTCTGGAAGTATTCGAATGCGATCCCAAACAGCCAAGCCATGAGTGCCTACATGGGCTTTGCATCACTTGTTTTTAAAGACTTTTTCAAAAAATAGCAGGATTTTCAGGCCATGCACTTCTGTATGGCCTTTCTATTTTTTTCAGATATAAATTTGTAGAGTGATTAAAGCAAAAGCAGCAAATATTAAAGTTATAAAGACAAAAGGAGTTAATTTATGGACCAAATAATTTTCAATAGCATTAACCGAATATCTGGCCGCTATGCCTTCATGGACTATTTGATGATTCTGCTTTCAAATAAGGCAAGATATGTTTTCATCTTTACGCTTGCTGCCATGTGGCTTTTCAAAGGGCCTGCCAGAGCAACGGCGAAGAAAGCTGCGGCTGCCTCACTGGCAGCTTTAGTAATAAACAGGATCATCAAGCTATTTTACTTTAAACCGCGCCCTTTCGTAAAAAGAAAGGTTGGAATCTTGATTCCTTCAAAGAAAGACTCCACATTTCCAAGCAAGCATACGATTATTTCTTTTGCTGCAGCTGTTGTCATTCTCTGCAATAACCGGTTTATAGGTCGAGCTTTATGCTGGATTTCAATACTGACGGGCTTTTCTCGGATCTTCTCAGGCCATCATTATCCATCCGATATCCTTGGAAGCGCACTTCTTGGCTCAAGTATTGGATGGTTAACTGAAAAACTTTATAAAACGAAGCCCCAGAGGGATTCACAGGAATTTAATAAAGTGAAACTTCAATCAGCGGGGAGCTTTATCCCCCGCTGATAATTAGTTGCGGCCCACAGGGCCAAGAAAGCTGCGGCAGCGATATATCGCATGACCCAAAGCTGCAGCATTTGTGACAATGTGGCCTTCTGAGTCTTTGATCTGCTTTTCAGGCCTTTACGGGCAGTTGGGCTCCCATTTATCTTCAGTCGATTCCTCTGGATCTTGAAGAGGGAGTCTTACTGCCCGTTAGACTGCGAAAAAAATGAAAAACGAGCACTTTCTTTGGCGAAAAAAAACTTGTTTTGTCACCTGGGAAGGATATCCCTTATTCCATCTAGAAATGGTTTTGAAAACGGGAGGGGATCAGGATGAATACAAGTGCTGCAGCCAAATTATTAGGGGTTTCGCCAAGCACTATTCAGCGTTGGGTCAAACAACTGGAACTCCGGACGGAGCGAAATGAATTGGGGCATTATCTGTTTACGGAAGAGGACATTGAGTTATTAAGGAAGGTCCAGGATCAGCTTAACCAGGGGATGATTTTGCAGGAGGTAACCGTAAAGGGGAAAAAGTCCAGAAAAGGTACTGTCCAAAGCGAACAAGCCAATCCTGCCATTGAGAAGGTTTTGTTGAAGATTAGCGAACTTGAGCAAAGGCTGAACGGTAAAGCGGATGATGTCGTCTCCTATCAGCTGCTCCAGCACCGCCGGGAAATGGAAGAACTGCACAAAGAAAATGAACGACTAAATAAACGGATTGAAGCTCTGGAAGCTAAGCTTTCGGCAAAAAGCCGAACCATCCCTTCAGATACTCTTTTGGTTTTTGATCAGGAAAAGCCAAGGAAAAAGCTTAGGAAGAAAAATATCTTTACCATGCTTTTCGGCTTGTGAACTGCTTCCCTTATTGATAAGGCAAAAAAAGCGTTACAGCTGGAATACAGCAGTAACGCTTAATAAATAGGCAAATTCGCTGTATAAGAGTACTTGGCCGTCACGCCCCGGATGGGTTACGCCAGCGCCAGAATTTATTCACCCTCCGCTATCAGCAAATCTACATTAAACCTCTTCAATAAATCTGTAAATCCTTTTTCAGGCATCTGATCCGTAATCAGAATATCGATATCACTTAACTCAGCAAATTTGAAAAATTCAATCACACCGATTTTAGTATGATCAGCAAGAACGATCACTTCGTCTGCCTGGCTGATCATTTTCCTTTTCACCATTCCATCTTCTTCATGTGCAAGTGTAAGGCCGTCCACTGAAAGGCCAACAACTCCAATAAAGGCTTTATCCGCCTGATATTGTGAAAGTTTATCAATAACAGAAGTTCCATATAAAAAGCGATGTTCTTTTTGAAGCTTCCCCCCAAGCAGCAGAATATCCGCATTTTGGTTAGAGGACAGTAATTCTGCCTGATTAATGGAATTGGTAACAACTGTGCATGAAACCTGATCCATATGTTCAGCACATGCCTGAACCGTTGTGGAGGTGTCCAAAATAATTCGATCTCCATTTTGAATCAAAGAAGCTGCCACTTGACCGATTCTTTTTTTCTCGGAAGAAACCATCTTAAGGCGATTTTCATAATCCTTTATTTCATGGCGGGAAGATGGCAGGATGGCTCCTCCCCTTGTCCGGATAATCTTCTTCTCTTCTTCAAGCTTGACGAGGTCCCGTCTCGCTGTATCTCTCGAGACCTGAAACAATCCGCATATTTGTTCAACTGAAATCCGCTTATTCATTTCCAGGTAGTTGAGGATTTCCAACAATCGTTCTTCTTGATACATGATTAACCCCGCTTATTTAAGTAAAGTTGCTCTTATATAAGGTTTCATAAGTTATTAAGTCTTATTATATACCTTATCCCTAAGCATTTTCAAGTGAATATAAGGAAAAACTCCTCCTATTCCTTATGGCGAAGCTTCATTCTAAATCTAATCCCAGCTGAATCTTTGTTCTTTAAAGGGATTTCCATAATTATGGTATCCATTTTTCTCCCAGAACCCTGACTTATCAGTTTCTGAAAACTCAATCCCCCTCACCCACTTGGCGCTTTTCCAAAAATAAAGATGCGGAAACACCGCACGCAAAGGAAATCCATGTTCTGGAGTTAGAACTTCGCCGTTGTGTGTATGGGCAAGCAAACTGGTCTCTCTTAAAAAATCTTCAATGGGGAGATTAGTAGTCCACTCTTCCTCAGCGTGGAGAATGACAAATTCAGCTGTATCTTTTACTGCTGCCCGCCTTGCAAATTCTGCAGCGGCAACTCCCTTCCAAACATTATCAAGCTTTGACCAGCCGGTGACACAGTGGATATCATTTTTGTATTCAGACTGTGGCAGGTCCATCACAGCTTCATAGGAGAAGGTAAGCTCATTTTCCACTTCCCCAAAAACCTTTAGGTTCCACTCCTTCTTATCTTTGTAGTACGGGACATTGCCATAATGAAGTACTGGAAATGCGGTCGTGACATTCTGGTTTGGCGGAACCCTGCCGGAAACCTGTGTCCTCACTTTGCCAAAATACATTGCAGCCGCCTCCATTTCTTTTTTCTTTATGGTAACCTACTTTCACAGCTGTTAAAAGAAATAAGAGAAGCGCAAGGCGCCTTGCCCACCCCCGACAGGCATAAGACGAGGGATAGGCGCCTGGAGCTAGACAGGAATCTAAGTTCAAAAGGATATAAATTCTGATCCTATTAAAAAGCAGCTCCTCCATAAGAGAGAAGCTGCTTCTGGTTAAAGAATGACCGCCGCAAGCCATCCAAACAGGATCAGCGGGATGTTATAGTGCACAAATGTCGGCACGCAAGTATCCCAGATGTGGTTATGCTGTCCGTCCGCATTCAATCCTGCTGTTGGCCCCAATGTACTATCAGAAGCGGGTGAGCCGGCATCTCCTAGTGCCGCGGCCGTTCCCACTAGTGCGATTGTCGCAATTGGGCTGAATCCAACCTCTAGTGCTAACGGAACGAAGATAGTTGCAATGATTGGAATCGTTGAGAACGAAGAACCGATTCCCATTGTCACAAGCAAACCAACAAGAAGCATAAGCAAGGCTGCTAACGATTTATTGTTGCCGATGACTGCGCCAGCCTGCTCAACAAGCCTTTCCACATCGCCCGTTTCTTTTAATACATCAGCAAATCCGAAAGCTGCCAGCATGACAAATCCGATAAATGCCATCATCTTCATGCCTTCTGTTAATAGCTGATCAGCTTCCCGCCACTTAATAGTGCCGCTGATATAAATAACTAAAATACCTGTTAATGCGCCAAAAATCATGGAATCAGTCAGAAGCTGAACAACCAGTGCTGCAACAATGGCAACTAAAGAAAAAAGAATGCCAGCCTTTGAATATTCGCCTTTTTCCGTCTCAACGATATCAGTTGTTTGGTAGTCCCTCTTCTTGCGGTAAGAAATAAAAATCGCGATGAGAAGACCAACAACAAGTCCAGCAGTGGGAATTAGCATGGCTTTTGGAATGTCAGATAAATTGACTGCCAGACCGCTGCTTTCCATATTTTCTGCAATGATTCCCTGGAAGATCTGTCCGAAGCCGACCGGCAATAGTATATAAGGCGCTGTTAAGCCAAACGTTAATACAGACGCAATTAAGCGGCGGTCGATTCTCAACTCGTTCATGACCTTCAATAAAGGCGGTATTAAGATGGGAATAAAAGCAATATGAATAGGAATCAGGTTTTGAGAAAAAATTGCCATAAGTAAAATGGAAAATACAATAAGTGCCTTCGATAATGTTTTCCCTCTAGATTCGCCTTCCTTGCCTACTTTTGCAAGAACCCATTCGACCATTAAGTTGGGAAGCCCACTTGCAGATATCGCAATAGCAAATCCGCCTAATAAAGCGTAGCTCAAGGCAACTTCCGCACTTCCGCCCAGTCCGCTGGAAAAAACTTCAATCGTTTTATCTATACGTAAACCGCCTGCAAGCCCGCCTGCAAGTGCCCCTGCCACTAGGGCAAGAACCACGTTCACACGCAAAAGGCTGAGAACAAGCATGATCAGAACTGCTAGTACAACTGCATTCATGATGCAACCCTCTTTCTGTTTGCTTACTTTTTATTCATTTACTTTACTCCGCTAAATCGGTAGAGAATTAAAACACATGTATTAAATTATCATATCCCCTCTTTCGGTGTCAATCGGTTTTTACTAGTTTACGATTGGCAGTTTGGACCAAAGTGGACCAGCTTTACTTGATTGGCCGGTAAAACGAGCAGTTTGGCCGGTATTTTACTAGATTTGGCCGGAAAAATCACCAGTTTGGCCGGTAATTTTGTTAAAATGGCCGGTAAATGCTCATTCTGCTTTTCTCTAACTAACTGTATTTGGCTGAATTTCTGCCAAATACGTTTGCCTGTCCATTCTTTAAAAATCCGCCTATGCAGAATTCCGCGAAATTATCTGCGAATTTGGGTTTTTTTTTCGCAAAAAAAAATTAAATATAACCGTGAAATCACCCTTTCCAACAACCAATAAAAAAACTCCGGATCTCTCCGGAGTTCTGCGTCTTTCTTATTTAGATTGGAATCTCTCCACCAGCAAGGCAAGTGTACGGACCATAACACCTGTTGCGCCTGCTGGTCCCAGGTCATAGTTTTTCGTTGCAGTAGCTGTTCCTGCAATATCAAGGTGCACCCAAGGAGTGTCTTCGGCAAACTCACCTACGAAGCCTCCACCCATGATTGCATGTCCGGCTCGGCCTGGTGAGTTGTTAAGATCTGCAATTTGGCTGCTTCTGATTCTTTCTTTGTCTTTTTCAAACAGCGGCAGGCGCCAGATTGGTTCGCCCGCTTCATAAGAAGCTTCCAGCACCTGTTCGAACCATTCTTCATTATTCGCCAGCGCACCTGTTGTTTCTTCGCCAAGTGCGACGATAACACCGCCTGTGAGTGTGGCGACATCCACTAGGTAGTCGGCTCCATGATGCTTCGCATAAGTCACCGCATCCGCTAGTGCCAGGCGGCCTTCTGCATCTGCATTAAGAACTTCAATTGTTTTTCCGCTCATAGATGTGATTACATCATCCGGCTTAAAGGCTGTTCCGCTGACCATATTATCTGTTGAAGGAATGACAGCAACTACGTTTTGCTCAGGCTTTAGCTCGCCGATGATTTCCATGGCGCCAAGCACTGCTGCTGCCCCGCCCATATCGGTTTTCATGCCGACAATGCCATCCTTCGGCTTAATTGAATAGCCGCCGGTGTCGAAAGTGATTCCTTTTCCAACCAAACCAATAACATCTTTCCATTCTTCCTTGCCCTGGTACTTTAGGACAATCATTTTAGGAGGTTCTGCTGAACCCTGGTTTACCGCCAAAAGGGCACCCATTCCAAGCTTAAGCATATCCTCTTTTTCAAGGATTTCAACCTCAAAATCGTATCTCCATGCAAGTTCAGATGCATAATTCGCCATATCGGTCGCTGTCAGCATATTGCCAGGCAAATTAACGAGTGTACGCGCCGAATTCGTTCCCTTGCCGTGTGCGTAACCAACCGTAAGAGATGCTTTGACATCCTCTTTATCCGCTGAACTGTATACAGCTATACTTTCAATGTCCTTTTCAGGCTCGTTTGATTTTTGCTTATAGCCTTCAAATTCATATGTGGCAAGAACAAAAGCCTCACTGACAGCATGGGCAGCATCCAGTGCATCTACTCCTTCGCTTGTAAAAGCATCAAGGCAAACAGCCGCCTCCTGAATCCTGGACGTTTTCACTTCTTTAAAGGCTCTCCCCAGCGCCTCACGCAAAATCTCGAAACTATATTCCTTCTCCTTGCCAAGCCCTACCGCAATTAAGCGTTTGGCACCGATTTTTCCAAATGTATGTATTTTGGCAATTGCCTTTTTCTTCACAGAAATATCTCCGCTTTTCACCAGCTCTGTCAGCTGGCCGCCGAACTGTTCGTCAACACGGGTAAGAATACCTTCAAATTTGTTTGGTTTATCAAACACACCGACAATTAGGCATTCGTGTTCAGCTGAATAATTGAAGTCCTGTTTTACTGAAAACATTTTTGCACCCCCATAATAAACTGCTAATATATCTCATTATATCGAAAACACATACTTATTTCGACAATCTAATTTTAATAAAGTGAAACTTCAATCAGTGGGGTGCTCTTTATCCCCCACTGATTGTTGGTTGTGGCCCACAGGATGTGGTGTTTTTAATCTTTGTTCTGCTTTTCGGTCCTTTACAGGCAGTTTGAGCTCCATTATTGCTCCATTGATTCCTCTGAGTCTTGAAGTAGGGTCTTACTGTCCGTTCGACTGCGATAAAAATTAATCTTCTAAATACAAGATAAGATTTGGGAGTTTCGGAAGATTTCCAGCCTCCTCAAAAGGCACCCGATCAATGTCCTTCGGAAAAATGGAGAGGCATTCTTCAATAAACCCATATACATGCTCCACATCAAGCCCCCAATGCTTCGGGCGATACGGCTGCAAGTAATCAAAAGCCGCCTGCATCATAAGCCTTGCTCCTTTCACATTGCCATATTCATAGTGGTAAATGCTGACACTCATTTGCAGCAGCCCTTTGAAAAAAAGATTGCCTTTGTCTGTCATCCACATTTCCTCAAGAAGGTCGTGGCAAGTATAATAGTCGCCTTCATTAAAGCTGACGAAGAACTCGTAATATTCAACCGGGTAATCTTCCATTTGAATTTCCTCCATTTTACAAGTCCTTAAACGGCTGCTACTGTTCATTCTAGCAAAAGGAAAGAGTACTCGCACATCTTCCGCATTAATCACATTCTCTTATGTATATTCCAGATTAAATGGGGAAAGAAGAAAATAAAGTGAAAC
>NZ_BRVM01000006.1:39954-187071 GCF_026011715.1 Cytobacillus sp. NCCP-133
GTTGAAGCCTACAGAAAAGGGAAAGCTGCTGCAGCGATACGTCGCACGACAAAAAAAACAGGATCGCTCTTCTTAAGGGAACTGCTTGCAGGATGAGCGAAACTATTAGAGAATATTAAGTATAAGTTTTAAGAAATTTCAGCTAATCTGCGGACTAAAAAAAGATTGATAGAAGTTCCAGTGAAGTAGCATTCAACTATAAAGGTGGTCTCAAATGGAATTATTGACGAATTTTCCTCTCTGGTCTGCTCTGGCAGCCATCTTCTTTGCCCAATTTGTAAAAGTGCCCATTCAATATTTTGCTACCAGGAAAATTGATTGGTCATTACTAACCAGTACAGGTGGAATGCCAAGCTCCCACTCTGCAGCGGTTACGGCCCTTTCCACTGGCGTTGCATTTGAAACCGGAATGAACTCGGCTGTTTTTGCCGTCTCCGCCGTTTTTGCCATCATTACCATGTTTGACGCTACAGGCGTCCGCCGACAGGCTGGAGAACAAGCAATCGTTTTAAATCAGCTTGTTGCCGATTTCAATAAGTTTGTTGAAGAAGCAAAGACTTGGCAAAAAAAAGAGGAGCAGGAAAAACAGAAGGAATTGAAGGAATTGCTTGGCCATAAGCCAATTGAAGTATTATTTGGAGGCTTAACCGGCATCCTGCTGACTTTAGCTCTTCATTATTTATTTTCCTGATAGGTGTGAATATAATGAAAATCCTTTCTTTATGCCCGAGCAATACTGAGTTAATGGAATACTTGGGATTTACTCATATGCTTGCCGGAGTGGATGATTATTCCGATTGGCCCGAACCAATTAATACCCTTCCACGGCTTGGACCCGATTTGTCCATTAATATGGATAAGGCAGAAAAACTTAATCCTGACCTTGTACTTGCATCTTTGAGTGTACCCGGCATGGAGAAAAATGTGGAGGAACTGAAGAGGAGACAAATCCCCCATATTGTCTTGAACCCGCAAAGCCTTGCAGATATTGAACATGATTTAATTGCTGTTGCCGAGAAAATCGGGAAACCTGAAGCAGGCATTTCTGCCGCTAAAAGCGTTCGGACAAAAATAGATGCTCTCCAGAAAATCTCCAGCACCCTAGACATTAAGCCCAGCTTATATTGGGAGTGGTGGCCAAAGCCTGTTTTTACACCTGGCCAGGTGAATTGGCTCACGGAAATCAGTGAAATTGCAGGTGCTGTTAATTTATTCAGTGATGTGGAGCTTGCCAGTGTGCAAACAGATTGGAACGATATACTGGAAAGAAATCCGGATTATATTTGCCTTGCATGGGTTGGTGTAAGGCGTGAAAAAGTGAAGCCGGAAATTGTACTGAAGCGTCCCGGCTGGAGCGGCCTGAAAGCAGTAAAACAGGGGAAAATCCTTGTCCTTGAGGAAGAGCTTTATTGCCGGCCTTCCCCTCGGCTCATTGAAGGTGCCGTTCGATTGGCTAAAAAGATCCATCCAGATGAATTTTCAGCATTATAAGAAAAGCGGAAGGCGCCCGCCTATCGGCAACAAGCATTAGACGATCCTCCCAAAAGGCAAAGGATGCCTTTTTGGGAGGATCGTCTCTGTGCTTACCTGGAGTGGGCAATAAGGAAAGCTACTTAGAATTATCATCGCAGAACAAGCGGTCTTTGGTTGTTCCGAAGACGCTTCCGCTTTTCTTTATTTTTGCTCTGTTTTAGTATACTGCTGCCTAAAAACCTGCATCGATTCATTCTCATTCAGTATTCTTAAATCTTCTTCCGTAAGGGTTCCGTTCCCCATCTCAATGATATAGACATCAAGCGTCTTTTTTCCCCAATTATTATAAACATCTTCAACTGTTTCATAATAAAGGTCCAGTTTATTCCCTTTAATAGCCCCGCCTTTATCAGCCACGACGCCATAGCCATAGTCAGGAACAAACAGGATTGTCCCAATCGGAAAAACATTTAAATCTGCTGCGACAGTAGAATATAAGTCTCGTTTCACTTTAACTCCTGAGTATGTAATGCCAAATGACGGGTGATCAGGATTTTTACCCGTGGATTCATAAAATGCCGTATACCCCGTCGCTACAACCTGCTTCGTCTGATATTGCGACCAGTCAATTGATTCCTCCAAAGTTGGAGGCTGGCTCGCTGCCGCTTCGCTGGCTGAAATCTTTGAATCCGGGATTGCTGCACGCTTTAAAAATTTTAATGCTACGCCAACCGACTTAAATGTATGGTCAAAACCTGATAGCTCTTCCTTGGTTTGATCAGCTGTACTTTGGTATAAGTTGACAATCGACCTTGCTTCCACACCTGAAATGGAATGAAATGTCGTAAATAATGCGCCTAAAAATAAAGCTGACATTATGGCACGTTTTGTCCATTTTTTTAATCTGTTCATCTAAAACACTCCTCCCAAAGTTATTCATTTCCCATCTTTCAGAGAAATATTCATAACTTTAAGGGAGAGAGAGCTTCGAGACTGCCCGTCCACACAGGGTCAAGCCAATGTTGCCAAGAGTTCGACAGACTTGAACACACTATTCAAAAAAAATAAAAAATCTCTGCCATCAGCAGAGATTTTGATCAAATTAGAACATCCGGTATCCTTTTTTGCGAAGAAGTCTGATTGTAATTCCGGCAACAACCGCTCCTGCCATCCCGCTGCTTAAAATAAGGATATCCGCGAGTGCAAGGCTGGTTAATTCTACACCAAGACTGGAGAATGCTTCACCAGCATTTTGGAAATATTCAATAAACCGTACTTTATCGATAATCAAGATTGCGATAATTGGATAGATAATAGCCATAATCCAGGACATTCTTAATAGCATATTCAAAATAAAGCCTATTCCAAAAAATAGGACAAAAAACAAAAGCATGGAAATAGGCAAAATAAAAATCGTCATTTGCATGGACTTGTTCCTCCCTTAGCACATCAATATTTAGTGTACTTAATGTGGGATAGGGAGTCAATAAGAATGTATATTAGCCATTGAGCCTCCAATTTGACTATAAAAAATGGGATGACTCGAAAAGAAAAAACTTCGCATGACGCGAAGTTTCGTCTTATTCTTTCTCTTTCCCTGTGCCGCCACAGCATGTGCAGGTTTCCGATCCACCTAAAAGCAATTGAAAATAACCTTTCCCTGAACAATACATACACTCTTTATTTTCATAATTCTTTGCTGCCATTTTATTCATCTCCTTAAGGTTTTTGTAACTGAATTTTCTGATAATATATCAAGAATCTGAATAAATGAAAAGCGCCAAATATCTTGAAAAAGGTTTAATGGAAACGCATACAAGCATGTTTTCCTTCTAAAATCTCGCTGTACCTTTAGATTTCAGAAAATTATAAAAATATTTTATATGCTGTATAACTAAATGTATCTCCAGGATTTACTCCGTCTATCAGTGGTTTAACAGATGATTCTGAAGCAGTCAATATATATTGGAGAAGGACAGATGCATCAGGGTCACCAGCCAGTTCCTTCGGTTCGCGATATTGCACATCGTAAAGCTCGCTCTCCTGGACTTTTAGGGATTGTCCTGGATCAGCTTCCAGCTTAAAAAGGATCATATTATCGCTGACTTCTCCTTTAATGACTCCTGTTCGCAAGCCGATCATGCCTTGAACTGTGCACTTCACACCGGTTTCTTCCTTAATCTCACGCACTGCAGCTTCATCTGCGGTTTCTCCCGGCTCCACAAACCCTGCAGGCAGCGACCATTTTCCTTTCAGACCGCCGTATTTCTTTTTCACGACAAGCCATTTGCCTTCTGGAGAAACGACAAGCCCAGAAACTGCCAGCCAAACCTTGCCTCTTTTATGCTCCACTCCCATAAGCAATCCCCCTTTTTAAAAATATTTTAACACGATATGACTGGGATTAATGAACATAAAAAAAAAGCGCAAGGCGCCTGGAGCTACACAGTTATCTAAGTTCAAAAGGATATAAATTCTGATATTATCAAAAAAGGGATAGACCAAAGGTCTATCCCCATCATGTATAAGAACTTTTATTAAAGAACCTTGAATTTACCTTTTTTCAAAACAAGGGATGGTCCGCCAACCATGTAAAGAGCACGATTATCAATCATTTTCTTCATAAATGAAGCTTTGGAGCCAACCATTTTTTTGCCGAATGCAACACCGATTGCATCGTCCTCGCCAAGGGAACATACAGTTCCTTTAATATCAGGTGTGAATGTTTCCAGTTCAGTTTTGTTGCGGATTAAAGCTGTTAGGTTTCTCGCACATACTTCACCTTGCTGCATGGCGATCTGAGCAGTAGGAGGGTATGGACGGTTAATTTCTTCATTAATAATTAAAGAACAGTCCCCAATGATAAACATGTTGTCATATCCAGGAGCCCTTAGATCCGGCTGAACTTTTACACGGCCGCGCATGGCCTCAATGCCTGAATTCTCAATAATGGAGTTTCCGCGTACTCCTGCTGCCCAGACGACTGTTCCAGCTTTAATTTCCTCTACTTCTTCTTCGCCTTTGCCCACAATGATGCCTTCAGGTGTAGCTTCTTTAATGGCAGTGCCAATCATGAATTGTACGCCTTTTTTCTCCAAGTGAGAAACAGCATAGTTAACAAGTTCGGGATCAAAACCAGGAAGAACCATTGGCGCTGCTTCCACACAAATTATTTTTACTTTGTGGTAGTCTACATCATATTCTTTGCAAAGTTCAGGAACACGGTTTGCCAATTCACCAAGGAATTCGATCCCTGTAAACCCCGCACCGCCGACAACAATTGTCAGGCGCTCATCCTTCTTCTCAGCTTCAGAATTGTAAGTAGCAAATTGATATTCAATATGCTCGCGGATTTGACGTGCTGCATTTACATTGACAATGGAGAATGCGTACTCCTTTAACCCTTTGATTCCAAACGTTTCCGGCTCAGCGCCAAGCGCCACAACAAGGTAATCATAGTCCATTTCGCCGTTTTCTAATATGACTTTCTTTTCTTCTGCTTTAATTTCAAGCGCAGTTCCCTGAACAAATTCAACCTTATTGCGATCAATAACATCTTTAATATCATAGCGTACACGATCATGATGAAGTGTTCCGGCTGATGCCTCATGCAGCCAAGTTGTTTCATAGTGGTAATCATTTTTATTCACCAGTACAATTTCTGCTTCATTTGTCCCTACAGATTTCTGAAGACGAGTTGCAACTATCAATCCGCCATAACCTGCACCCAGGATAACAATCTTTGGCTTTCTCAAATGTATCACATCCACCTTTATAAAATATTTTCTAATGTTCTTATTATCTTCCGCTGCTTTATCTATTTTATTGCAAAAAATAGATAAAAAACTTTGTGATGTTATTCACTAATAAGTGCAAAAAAATACCTCGAAATTGTCACAAAATAGTAACATTATTCCTACATTCATATTATTCTACTTCCAACTGTTTTTCAAGTCTTAATAAATAGTTGAAAACCTTAAATATTTTGAGAATCTTTTAAAGAACGTACGTGTTTTATATATATGTACTCGAAGAGCAGCTGTGTTTTTAGTTTTCATAATATTTACCATGATTAGTGAGGTTTTTATTGATTTATGTTAGAATTAAGAGTGGAATTTTTACTACATACTTGGGGGGATATAGCATGAAAGAAGATCAAAAGGTGTTTGACATAACCATTATTGGCGGGGGGCCAACTGGTTTATTCACTGCTTTCTACGGGGGAATGAGACAAGCTTCAGTAAAAATTATTGAAAGCCTGCCGCAGCTTGGGGGACAACTATCTGCTCTTTATCCTGAAAAATACATATATGATGTTGCTGGCTTTCCAAAAGTCCGCGCTCAGGAATTAATCGATAACCTGAAAGAACAAATGGCTAAATTCGAGCCAACTGTATCTCTTGAGCAGTCTGTAGAGAAATTGGAAAAGCAGGCTGATGGCACTTTTAAGCTAACCACCAACAAAGAAGTCCACTATTCCAAAACCATCATCATCACTGCTGGCAATGGCGCATTCCAGCCACGCCGCCTTGAACTTGAAAGTGCTGCACAATATGAGGGGAAAAACCTTCATTACTTTATTGATGATTTGAATCAATTTGCCGGCCAGAAAGTCGTTGTATTCGGCGGCGGAGATTCTGCAGTAGACTGGGCATTAATGCTTGAACCAATCGCTGATAATGTAACAATTGTTCACCGCCGCGATAAATTCCGCGCACATGAACACAGTGTAGAAAACCTCCAAAGTTCAAAGGTCGAAATCAAAACTCCTTATGTACCTGCAGAGCTTATCGGTGACGATGAAGGCATTAAGCAGGTTGTTCTTGAGGGCGTTACGTCCAAAGAAAAGGAAGTATTCGATGTTGATGCCGTAATCGTCAACTACGGTTTCGTTTCCTCCCTTGGCCCAATTAAAGAATGGGGTCTTGAAATCGAAAAAAATTCAATCGTTGTTAACTCCCGAATGGAAACAAACATCGATGGCATCTATGCTGCCGGCGACATTTGCACATACGATGGGAAAGTAAAGCTTATTGCCTGCGGATTTGGTGAAGCACCTACTGCAGTCAATCATGCCAAATCATTCATCGATCCAAAAGCAAAAGTCCAGCCAATGCACAGTTCTTCCATGTTTGGAAAATAAAGTGAAACTAACAATCAGCGGGGAGCTTTATCCCCGCTGATTGTTAGTAGAATCAATCGGGCCTTTACGGGCAGTTGGGCTCCCACTTTTACTCTTTCGATTTCTCTGAGTCTTGAAGAGAGAGCCTTACTGCCCGATATACTGCAAAAAAAAGGAAATAGGGTGGCCTTGGGTCCGCCCTTTTTACAGGAATGGATATGATTTGCGTCATCCGTATTCTTTTCTCCGTAATACAAGCATGGTTTGCGTCTTAACCTGTTTTTTCCGTCTCTGGTTTGGTTTTGCGTCCCATTTGAAAAATATGCGTCAGATTAGCACTCTTCTGGAGTACCAGTATTCGAAGCTGTGCGGAATGATGAACCGCAGCCGCAGGATGCAATGGCATTGGGATTATCGATGGTGAATCCGCCGCCCATCATGGATTGTTTGTAATCAATTTTTGTGCCTTTTAGTATCGGGGCATCTTCCTTGCTTACCAGGACTTGAATGCCATGGTGTTCTGCCTGGATATCACCTTCTTCCGCTTCATGAGCAAATCCCATTCCGTAGGAAAGTCCGCTGCATCCGCCACCTTTTACTGCTACTCTCAGGAATGCATCTTCTTCCTCATTCTGCTTCATCATTTCTTTTATATACAA
This sequence comes from Cytobacillus sp. NCCP-133, assembly GCF_026011715.1. Taxonomy (GTDB): domain Bacteria; phylum Bacillota; class Bacilli; order Bacillales; family Cytobacillaceae; genus Cytobacillus. Next base: position 47,209 of record NZ_BRVM01000006.1, read on the forward strand.
AGCCGCTGCTTCTGTAATTTCCACTACTTGTTCCATTTCATTTCCCTCCTGTCCTGTATAGATACTTCTATATTCATAGTATATACAGTAAATGATATGTGCTCAACTCAAGAAGCTTAACGTCTTACTATCGATCTAGAAATTCTGCATATAAACTAGTTCTTTTCACTTAATAAACAACCATATCATGTTACAATAGTCATAATAATCCTTTCCCCAGGAGGTGCCATTCAAATGCAGACAATTGAGCCCGCTTACAACAAAAAATGTGCTTGCAGGTTCTGTAAAAAGAGTTTCACCACAAAAAAAATTCGCTCCAGATTTGTGAAAGTCTCCAGTTTTGACAGTGATTTTTGTCCAAATTATATTGAAGGCTTGAATCCTCTTCATTATTATATCCATACATGCCCAAATTGCGGCTATTCGGAATCAGATGACTTTTCACCATATTTTCCGCAGGGTGCCCTGGAACTCATCAAGTCTAAAGTGGCAGATGCCTGGATGCCTCATGACTACAGCCAGGAACGCAGTATTCAAGATGCAATTAGTACTTATAAATTGGCTATTTACAGCGGGACCTTAAAAAATGAGAAGCATATTACACTGGCAGGATTATATTTAAGGCTTGCCTGGCTATATCGGTCAATAAAAAACACTGTTCAAGAACAGCGCTTTATGAAGCTTGCCATTAAAGAATACATGGACTCCTATATGGGAGATGACTTTAAAGGATCTCAAGTATCTGAAACGAGGATCTTCTATTTGATCGGGGAGTTATCGAGAAGGACCCATCAAATTGACCAGGCAGTTAAATACTTCTCAAAAGTAATCGAAAAGCAAACCCATACAACTGAGCCCAAACTGATTGAAATGGCTAGGGAACGGTGGTATGAAATAAGAGAGGAACAAAAAACGGCATCTAACTAAAAAAAGCGCAGGGCGCCTTGCCCACAAAAGGAACGCAGACTAAGAACGCCACTTCCTGAGGCAACGTCTGCATGAACCCCCATCCTGGAGGCCTCAAGCACAAGCCAAGCCTCACTAAAAAGGCGTCCTTTGCCTTTTTGGGAGGTTGGCTTAGACCCAAGAGCCGATGGCGCTGGAGTTAAACAGTAAAAAGGAGCGAACACAGTTCGCTCCTTTTTACTGTTTAAAACATTGGATTTTCCTCCAAATATTGATATATATTTTCAACCAGCCCATCTGGTGTTTCCCCAGTAACAACATCACCGTTTACTAGCGCAAACAGAGTGCTTGCACATTTTCCGCAATAGCCCAAACAGCCATATTCAATGACATCAAGGTCATAATCTTTCTCGAGCATTTCCAGCGCTTTTTGAGAGCCGCTGGCCAAATTGCTGATGCAAAATTCGATGATTGGCTTAATCACATCTATCACCTCTCTACCCAATTAATGCTACCTTTTTTACAAGGATTCCGCAAGAAGAGGATGGGCTGCACATCCTTTTAACCGTGCAGATTTCTACCATTTTATGTCGTATATTGTCAAGTTTTCTTCTTATATGTGTTGTGATTTTGTCACAATTTCGTTATACTTTTTATGGATTGAGCTTATTCATATCATTTATTTATTTTTTTAAAATAATATGAAAACGTATAGTTCGGTGAGAAAAAGAGCTTGTTTCAGTTAAACAGTACGGACATAAAGGGGAATAATACTATGAAAAATCTTGTGATACTTGGCGGTGGCTATGGTGGAATGAGGGTGCTTGCACGTCTTTTGCCCAACCAGCTTCCTGAAGATGTCTCCATCACGTTAGTAGACCGCGTGCCATACCATTGCCTGAAGACAGAATATTACGCGCTTGCTGCCGGCACTATTTCCGATCAGCATGTACGTGTTGCTTACCCTGAACATCCAAGATTAACAATTAAATATGGAGAAGTAACAAATATCAGCATCGGGGAAAATAAGGTATATTTAAAAGATGAAGAGCCTGTTTCCTATGATGATATAATTATTGGCCTTGGCTGCGAGGATAAATACCATAACGTCCCAGGCGCTGATGTCCATACTTTTAGCATCCAGACGATAGAAAAGTCGAGAAAAACTTACCAGGTCTTGAATAATTTAACTCCAGGATCTGTGGTTGCAATAGTCGGTGCAGGATTAAGCGGTGTAGAACTTGCGTCCGAACTAAATGAAAGCCGTCCGGATCTTAAAGTAAAATTATTCGATAGAGGGAAGCATATTTTATCCGCGTTCCCTGAAAGATTAAGCACCTATGTAGAAAATTGGTTTGAATCACATAATGTTGAAATTATTAACCATTCGAACATAACAAAAGTGGAAGAGAATACCCTTTACAACCATGATGAAGCGATGCAATGCGATGCTATTGTGTGGACTGCCGGCATCCAGCCTAATAAAGTAATCCGTGATATGGATGTGGAAAAGGACCAGCAAGGACGCGTTGTTTTAACCAAGTATCACAGCCTTCAGGATAACGACCATGTTTATGTAGTGGGTGATTGCGCAAGCCTTCCTCACGCACCAAGTGCCCAGCTTGCAGAAGGACAGGCAGAGCAAATTGTTCAAGTCCTTCTGAAACGCTGGAAAGGTGAAGAACTTCCTGAGTCATTGCCCGTCATCAAGCTAAAAGGAGTTCTCGGATCTCTGGGCAAAAAGCATGGATTTGGTTTGGTTGCTGAACGGCCAATAACAGGACGTGTAGCCCGCCTGTTAAAGTCTGGCATCCTTTGGATGTATAAATACCATAACGGGTGAAAAAGGCTTTTTCGCCGAAAATTGCTGCTGTTAGAAATCATTCCCCGTTTTCCACAATGCTAATTAAAGTAGACGCCATAACCAGAAAAACAGATATTTGAGAAGTGTGACATGAAAAGAGCATCCACCCTTGGATGCTCTTTTCATGTCACACTTCCTGGTATCCGTATTTTTCCATTTCCGCATAAATCGTTTTCAATTTTGGATTTCCTTCGCCGACGATTTCGTTCTCAAGCAAAACGACCGGATAAAACATGTCTTCGTCAATAACACGCTGGGCAAATTCCTTTTTATCCGCCTCTTCAGGAGGGTTGTGGATATCCACATAGCTGATATAAAAAGGCTGATCTGCGTATTTTCGCGCCAGTGCGGCTTCCAGCCATTCGTAAGTCTCTTTGGATGATGGAAGGTTCACACAGCTTGGGCACAGCTGTGTCGCACCATAAACAACAATCTCTACTTCTTTTTTCAAATTAACTCCCCCTTTTACACTTTCCCTTCATAGTTTTATTTTACAATATATCCATACATCTAACATAAGAAAATATTTACCTAAAGTGTGGAAATTATGTTCTGGGAATAGATTTTTAGGATCGATTTGATTATAATAAATGTATGGAAAGGAGTCGATTTTACATGGCAGAACAAACGACTATGACTGAACAAGTTCAGGAAGTATTAGATAAATTGCGTCCATTCCTTCTTCGCGATGGCGGGGACTGCGAATTGGTGGATGTTGAAGACGGCATCGTTAAGCTTCGTCTTCTTGGTGCTTGCGGAAGCTGCCCAAGTTCAACGATTACGTTAAAAGCCGGTATTGAGCGCGCTCTTTTAGAAGAAGTACCGGGTGTAGTCGAAGTAGAACAAGTATTTTAAAGCGCAAGGCGCCTTGACCTCCCCCGACAAGCACAAGACGAGCCTCACGGAAAGGCATCCTTTGCTTTTTGGGAGGCTCTCCTGAAATGTGGAGGCGACTGCCCAGGGACGACAGGCATAAGCCGTAACTAGACAAACTAGTGCCTCTAGGGGGCAGGCGCTGGAGCTAGACAGTTATTGTAGTTCAAATGCTATACTTTCTCATTTTACAGAAAAGCGATGTCACGCAGACATCGCTTTTTTTAGAAAATATGATCTAATTCATGCTCTTGCTCTTCAGCTAGGCTTTTTTTTAAAACGCTGCTTCCTTCCTGGTCGATTTGCAGGCAGAGAATATCCATATCCGGCAAAGCTTTTTGCAGCCTGAATGCAATTGGCTGACCCATGCCGGATTCAGCAAGGCAGAGAACAGCCGGTCCGGCACCGCTTAAAGCAACACCGAAAGCCCCTAGCGAAGGACCCAGCTTTACTACAGTTTCTAAGTGAGGAACCATTTTTTTGCGGTAAGGATGATGGTATAAGTCAGCATTCATCATCTTGCCCGCTAGAGCAAAGTTCCCGGTTAATAAGGCTGCAACCATGACATTGCCGACTGCCCCTGCTTGTACAGCCTCTTTAAAAGACCACTCCTCAGGGAGGACACCCCTCGATTCCTTAGTAAGCAGCTCCTCCTTAGGCACTACTGCAACGATATCAAAATCCAGTTTTTTTATATTTTGAACATTAACTTCTTCCTCGGACTGGCAGCCAATCACCAGACCGCCCAGCAATGATGCTCCTGCGTTATCAGGGTGCCCTTCCATACGCGATGAAATCTCTAATTTATCCTGCTGGCTTAATTGAAGATTGCAGAGCGCATCAGCCAATTCGATTCCTGCTACAATGGCTGCTGCACTTGAGCCAAGGCCTCTTGTCAGCGGAATATCGCTTGAAATCCTCGCTTTGCATCCTGGAAGTTCTCTTCCATACTTTTTTGCCGTTTCCATTGCCACTTGAAAAATGAAATTTGATTTATCTGCAGGATAAACGTTCAAAGGTGCTGATAAGGGGATCATCTCAAAATGATCGGCCTTTTCCGCTTCTAGCGTTAAATATAAATTTAATGCAAGACCGATGGAATCAAAACCTGGCCCCAGATTTGCGGTGCTGCCTGGCACTTTGATGACAAACATTTCACCTTCGATCATACGTGAACGACTCCCTTAATATGTTCAGCGACCAATTTTTCATCATTCGGAAGCAAGACCGGTTTAACAGGGCTGCAGTCAATGGCTGTATTCGGATCCTTAAGGCCATTGCCAGTAAGGATTGCTACAACTCTAGTTTTATGCGGAATCTCACCATTGCGGAGCTGTTTATAAATTCCTGCCAGAGAAGCACAAGAAGCAGGCTCTGCGAAAATTCCTTCTGTCAAGGCTAGCTTGCGGTACATGCAAAGGATTTCTTCGTCACTAACTTCATCAATTTTGCCCTGGGATTCAGCCAAAGCTGCATTAGCTAAATGCCAGCTTGCCGGATTGCCGATTCTGATCGCTGTTGCAACCGTTTCAGGGTTATCAAAAACACGATTATGGACAATGGCAGCTGCTCCTTCAGCCTGTACTCCATGCATTTTCGGAAGACCAGTCTGGCGGGCCTCATTATATTCCTTAAAACCTTTCCAGTAAGCAGAAATATTGCCTGCATTACCGACAGGGAGAGCCAGAATTTCAGGTGCGCCTCCCAGCTGGTCACAGATTTCAAAAGCACCTGTCTTTTGGCCTTCAAGACGATATGGATTAACCGAATTTACAAGAGTAATAGGTTCAGTTTCACTAATTTTCCGTACCATAGCAAGGGCCTGGTCAAAATTCCCCTCAATTGATACTACCTCAGCACCATACATGACCGCCTGTGCCAGCTTGCCCATGGCAATCTTTCCTTCAGGAATGACGACAACGCATCTCATGCCCGCTCGAGCTGCATACGCAGCTGCTGCCGCAGATGTATTGCCTGTGGAAGCACAAATGATAGCATCACTGCCTTCTTCCTTGGCCTTTGCAACCGCCATCACCATTCCCCTGTCTTTAAAGGATCCAGTCGGATTGGCACCCTCTGTTTTAACATAAAGGTCAATGCCCCAATCTCTTGAGAGCTTCTCAAGCCTAATCAGGGGCGTGTTGCCTTCATTTAAAGTAAGCATAGGTGTATACTCATTTACCGGAAGAAAATCTTTATATGTTTTGATTAGCCCTTCCCATCTCATACTCTCGCGCTCCCTTCCGCCCGATACGAACTTTTAATGTTTTGTACAGCAGGCAAATCTCTTAAATTCACTAAAATGTCCTCATAATCCTGCAAAGAAGCCTGGTGCGTAACCAGCACGATTTCAGCAAGCCCTTTTTCTTTCAAAGGCAGCTGCAGGATTTTTTCAAAGCTGACATGATGATCGGAAAAGATTGAAGTAATATTGGCGAAAGTTCCCACTTCATCTTTTACATGCAGCCTCAAGAAATACTTCGAATAAATTTCTTTTGCACCTTTTAATTTTTTCTTATACTGTGGTGTTACGGCACTTTTCCCGTTAACGCCCAGGCGCATATTTTTCATGACTCCAACGAGATCTGAGACAACGGCAGTGGCTGTTGGCAGGCTGCCGGCACCTGGTCCGTAGAACATCGTTTCTCCTACAGCTTCCCCGTACACATATACGGCGTTATATTCATCCTGTACGGATGCCAGCGGGTGGGATTCGGCAAGAAGAGTCGGCTGCACGCTAACCTCCACCTTCTCTCCTTCCCTATGGGCAATCCCGATCAGCTTCATTGTATAGCCAAGCTGTTTGCCATATTGAAGATCCTCTTCCGTAATTTCCGTAATCCCCTTCACTTTTACGTCGTCCAAATCAATATTCATTGAGAAGCCGAGAGTAGACAGGATGGCCATTTTTCTGGCGGCATCTAAGCCCTCAACGTCAGACGTCGGGTCGCTTTCAGCATAGCCGAGCTCCTGCGCTTCCTTCAGAACCTCATCATATGCGCTTCCATTCTTGCTCATTTTTGTCAAAATAAAATTTGTTGTCCCGTTTACAATTCCCATCATTTTGGTAATCCGGTCTGAAGCCAGTCCATCTACAAGACCTCTTAAGATAGGGATTCCGCCAGCCACACTTGCTTCATAAAACAGATCACAGCCATTCTGTGAAGCAGCGGCGAGCAGCTCCGGTCCGTGTACAGCCATCAGATCCTTATTCGCTGTCACGACATGCTTGCCATTGTTTAATGCTGTCTTTAAGTGATTTCTTGTTTCTTCAATTCCGCCCATTACTTCGATGACTACATCTATATCATGATCATTTAAGATATCATCGGGATTGACAGTCAGCATTTCCTGGTCGACCTTGACCGCTCTTTCTTTATCTAAGTCTTTCACAAGAACTTTTTTTACAACAACTGGACACCCTACCTGGTGCATGAGTTTATCCTGATGTTTCTCAATGATTTGCACAACTCCTGATCCAACTGTTCCTAGTCCTAATAAACCGATTGAGATTGAATCCATGCCAGCTCCCCCTTAATGTTCACTATGAAAATACATTTGTATTTGTATAGTAGACATTATAGGATTTATAGTCGGTTTTTACAATAGCCAATTTTCCGAAAAATTAGATTGGAAACGCTTAACATACTAGTGCATTGCGGTTTTATTTATGAAAATTTTTTTATGTGCTTCTCATAAACCCAGGAGTTAATTTCCGCTGCAGGCAATCGTGTTTTAAAAGTGTCCGGCATTACCATGCCAACCATTTAAATAATGATCAAAAAGCACGCTAGGGAATCTAGCCTTACTCTAAATTTTCAAAAGCACCCAGGTATTCTGGGTGCTTAATAAAATCACTTCTTATTAACTGGAGTTTTAGGTGCATTCCCTGAAAGAACAAGGTCGATATTCTCCACACAAAGCTTCATCATGGCAAAGCGTGTTTCCATGCTTGCACTTCCGATATGGGGCATTGCCACTACATTCTTCAATCCCAATAGCGGATGGTCAGAGCCGATTGGCTCTTCAGCAAATACATCCAGCCCTGCAGCGGCTATTTCCCCTTCCACCAGCGCTTCATATAAATCATGTTCATTTACCACCGGGCCTCTTGAGGCATTGACGAAGACGGCCTGCTGTTTCATTTTTTTAAACGCATTCCGATTGAATAGATTCCTTGTCTCTTCCGTTAAAGGAGTCATGCAGACAACAAAGTCAGACCGCTCCAAAAGTTCTTTAAAGCTGGCGTATTTTGCCCCCAGTTCCTGCTCGGCATCATGCTTCCTGGAGCGATTGTGATATAAAATCTCCATCTCAAAGCCGGTTGCACGCTTCGCAACCGTCTTTCCTATGTTTCCCATTCCCACTATGCCAATTGTTTTATGATGAACATCCTGTCCAGCCAGGAGAAAAGGGCTCCAGCTCTTCCAATTCCCTTCTTTCACAAACTCAGATGCTTCCACCATCCTCCGAGCGGCGGCAAGCACCAGCGCAAAAGTCAGATCGGCAGTGGAGTCATTTAAGACATTCGGCGTGTTGGTCACGGTGACCCCAAGCCTTGATGCTGCCTTCACATCGATATTATCATACCCAACAGCCATGTTAGCTACGATTTTCAGCTTTTCTCCTGCTTTCAGCACATCTTCATTCACAGGCTCTGACAGCATGGTCAAAAGGGCATCCGCCTTTTTTGTTTCTTCCAGAAAAACTTCATACGGAACAGCAGCATCTTCTTGCTCCCACATATGGACATCGTACTTTTCCTTTAAAATGGCTATTGCCTCATCAGGCAGTTTTCTGCTTATAAATACATATGGCTTCATACAGCATCCCCTCTTTACTTTCTCTGCTGTATGTTTCTTTCGCCAGCAAAGGTTGAAATCCCTTCCTTTTCATTTAACTCTTAATCCAATCTACAAGCGGAATTCTAAGTCTTTTTACAGGCACTTCAGCAAATTCATAAAAGCTGCCCAGAAAACGTTCATGGTCATCCGACTGCCAAAGGTATTTTTGAAGCCGCTCCTGCATCTGCAGCTTCTGCTGTTCAGAATTTGTCATGTAATAGTCTTCAATCGTCTCAAAATAATGCAGCGGGAACAGAAGACGTGCATAGAGAAGCCTCCAGGAAAAAGAAGACAGCGGCGCTATGCTTTGATATTCCGATAAAAACTGGCGGAGTTCAGGCTGATAGGTTCTAATATTATGGAAATATCTCTCGCGCGTCCACTCGGCCAAGTCTCTTGATGCATGGTCAAACACCCAATCGAATGGATTTTTCATATAATAAGAATCGCCCCAAGTCGTCGAAGAGAGCCTGACATGGCAAACTGTCCCGCTGTCTATCAGCCCTGGCTCATCATCCAGCTCTGTATCCACAAGGTACTGAATCGAATTTTCAGCGAGACCCATATAGTAAGGAAAAGATTCTAAAAACATCCGCTCGAAATCATTGTCAGGCTTCTGGAACAGCATTTCATTCCAAACCTTCTCCATTTGATCCAGCCTCTGCTCCCACAGTTGCTTCCACTGCCCGATTCTGCTTATCTTTTTCACCGGAAAGGAGATTGTCCTCCCCCTATAGTGAAATTTGGACAGTTTCCGGCCAAACTTATTCAGCCGGCGGTTTTGGGCATGATGATTAACTAAAATACAAAAGCGTCTGTCATCCATATCAATGTACCGCTTGCCTTCTTTTGTTTTTACGAAAGTACTTATATTTCGATCCCCATTCTTCACAAGATGATCAGCTATTTTATCCAGTTCCTCAAGCTCTTCTTCTGGTGCATTCCCCGCAGGCACAAACAAGTATAGCTGTCCTTGCTTACGGCATGCATCATATTTGCCAATCCGCATCGTCCCTTCCGCCTCTATTCCAAATTGCTCCTTAAGCAACTTCGTAAACACCTTTATCACCTCTTTAGGAATAAGTCCTTATGGAATATATATGAAAGAGGCAGCCAAAACTTGTTGTTTTCCTGAATAAGACTGTGTACCATGGAGATGATGTTAAAAGGTATGAAATTTATCCGACTAACCCGCTATGGGCATATTTTTTCAAAAAAGGGTATATATATAGGGAAAATAAATAGAAAAAGGTGAAGCCAATGAATGAAGAAGAAAAAGTAGTAAGTGTTACAGAACAAACTGCGCGGAAATGGCTCCATGAAAGAGGCGTAGAAATTCAGGATATCGCTGATTTAGTATACTTTCTCCAGGAAAAATATCATCCTGATCTCAAAATGGAAGACTGCGTGAATAATGTGCAAAGAGTCTTGTCCAAAAGAGAAGTACAGAACGCGATTTTAACTGGCATTCAGCTTGATATGCTTGCTGAAGAAAAGAAACTGCTAGAGCCGCTTCAGTCCATAGTTGAAACAGATGAAGGGTTGTACGGAGCAGACGAAGTGCTGGCATTATCCATTGTAAACGTGTACGGTTCGATTGGATTTACCAATTTCGGCTATATCGATAAATTAAAGCCTGGGATTCTTAAAGACCTTAACGACAAGAGTTCGGGCAGATGCCATACATTTCTTGATGATATTGTTGGCGCTATTGCTGCGGCAGCTTCAAGCAGACTGGCACACAGTGCTGCGCATGCGGAGTAAGAAAAGTGCAGGGCGCCTTGAGCTAGACCGTTTATCTAAGTTCAAAACGTTATACTTCTTATCTTATTTCGTCGTAAAAGGATGGAGAGCGCCTCCATCCTTTTTTATCTACTTAAAGTCCCAATCCGCTAAAGAATCAAGGACAAATGCCGGCATTTTTTCGTACCCTTTCAGCAATTCTTTTGTTGTTACACCTGTATGGACCAGCAGTGTATCCATGCCGGCATTCATGCCCGCCAAAATATCCGTATCGTAATTATCCCCCACCATAAGGGTTTCTTCCTTCGGTGTACCCAGTACTTTTAATGCCTGCTCCATGATGATCGATTCCGGCTTGCCTATGAATACAGGCTTTGTCTGCGTCGAAACTGTAATAACAGAAGTCAGGGAGCCATTCCCTGGCAAAAGCCCTCTTTCAGTCGGAATAGCAATATCTCCGTTCGTAGAAATGAATGTGGCTCCATTTCTTACAGCCAGACAGGCAATGGAAAGCTTTTCATAGTTAATGGAGCGGTCGATTCCCACCACTACATAATCAGCTTTCTCTTCAGCAAAGCTTAGCCCTTTTTCAGACAATGCTTCCCGAATCCCTTCTTCTCCAATCACATAAACAGATGCATCATTTTTTTGTTCGTATATGTAATTCGCTGTCGCCATGCTTGTTGTAAAAACCTGCCCCTCTTCTGCCGGGATGCCGAATTTGGCTAACTTGTCTGCTACCTGCGCAGGTGTTCTCGAAGAATTATTGGTTACAAACAAATAGGGCAAGCCGTATTCGCGAAGCTTGTTCACAAAGTCAGCAGCCTCACTGATCAGTTCTGTTCCACGGTACATCGTGCCGTCCAGATCTATTAAATAGCCTTTATATTTTTTCAAAATCATCACTCCCAAATTGATCATTGCAAAAGTTAGTATTTGTATAAGATTGGCTTTTTAGCTATGTAAAATGTCCATAAAAGCTATCTTAAAGGATAGATGTCATTTGTGCAATCTTTCACGATTTTTGCCTGAGGTACTTTCTGTAAAAAATGATGCTTTAGGTCCCTTCCTTTTTTTGGGGTAATAGGGTGGTTTTGACGCCTTTTGTTTGTCTGAGAATACTGACTCTATATAGGCATATTTTAAGAACCTGAATATATCTTCTAACAGCCACTTCGGAAATTCCTAATTCGATCGCTATTTCATTCCATAATCGATTGTTTTCCGGAAATCTTGATGAACCGCAGGATAAGACCTTTCATCGATTTCGATCCAACAAGCATGAAATTAAGCGTCCTTCCCTTTATTTTGCTTTACGCCCGTTAGGCACTACAATAGATAAGAAGCTTATAGGGAAAAAGATCGGATTTCTCCGATCTTTTATCGCGGCTTAAACGCAGAAACAGGGCCTAATTCGCTTATTAAATAGTCCCTTACACAGCCCGGGAATTCTTTTAGCATCGGCAAGTGTTTTCCAAATGCTTCCTTTACATCATCGTGCTGAACATCCGTATAATTCTGGACAAGCATTTTACGGTATGTAAGGATTTCTTTAAAGCTTTCGCTCATCTCTTTAGTGATTACTTTTTCATCATCAAGAATATCCACAATATCTTCGTAGCTGCCTGGGTCCCTCATGATAAAGCCATCAATCATGGCATTGCCTGTATCCAGAATGGCTTCAATCATAATTTGGGCAATGCGCTCCAAAGCTGCCTTTTCAATAGGGGATGTCCACTCTTTCTTTTCTTCAAAAAGGGAGATTTGCTGTTCCAAGTGTTTAAGCGTGTCTTCTATTTTTTCCCTGTCTACGAAATACATAATGCTTCTTCCTCCTATGAAGATTTCAGGCTCCTGGTAATGTGTCTGGACGAGCGTAAAAGTACCCCTGCGCTAAATCCACTTTGTTTCGGAAAAGAACAGACGCTTCCCCTTCACTTTCAATTCCCTCAGCAACAACTAGTGAACCTGCTTCTTTCGCTACCAATAGAAGGCCCTTCAGCATTGATTCTTTCACTGTGTTTGTATCAATGCCCTGAATGACAGACCGGTCGATTTTAATAATGTCCGGCATGATCTCACTAATGGAATGCAAACTGGCATACCCTGCCCCAGTGTCGTCAACAGCCACCCGAAATCCCAAAGATCTTAGTACCTTTATATTGTATATAAAGTTTTCCATCCCTTCAATGGAATCTCGCTCGGTTATTTCCAGTGTAATCTGGTACGGAGAGATAGTTCTATTCTTGGCCAGCATCTTTTTGATATCCCTGACAAATCGTTCATTGCCGATTGTCACAGGAGTAAAGTTGATGAAAATATCCTGAAGGCAGCCAGTTTTTATCATCTGTTCAATCGTTTTTTCAAAAACAATCAGCTCCAGGTTATAGAGCCTTCCCGTTTGCCGGGCAACCGAAAAAAGCTGCAGCGGTCTTTCAAGAGAGGTGCCTTGTGGACCCCGCGCAAGCATTTCCCATGCCCTTACCTCGCCTGTAGCCACATTGATGATAGGCTGCGCCAGCATGCGGATATCCTTTTTTTCTACAATTTTATTAATCGTATACATCATCTCGTTAAATTCGGATCTTACTCTTTTTTCTGCCATGGCCAACGCTTGCTGATGGGCTTTAAACACGGCTTCACGGACAGAAGAGCAGTACTTTTTTTCAACAAACATATATCCTATATCAAAAACAGGCTCTATATACGGCATTTCTTTAAATAAAATTTTCTCGGATTGCCGGACAATCTTTTTCATCGTTTGATCAATTTCTGTTACACAGTCCCGGCTATAGTCCACTTTTAATACTAATGTCAGATCGTCATTATAATAATCAAGGAGGCTAATGATTTTCTCATCTTCCAGTTCATGTTCAATGACCTTCTTGAATGTGGACTTCAGCATATTCATAAATTCCCAGAACCCCATATCCCCAAGCAATTCGGATAGCTCTGGCAAATTTTTAATGTTAAAAACAGCAACTGCTACCTCAGATCCTTGTTCCAATACCCGGTTAACCCCTTTAGCGACAGGATCTCGAATGACAAATTGCGGCGGAAAGTACTTTATTTTTTGTAATGGCAGGACAAGTTTCCCCCATTTGCTGATTAGGTTAATATTTTTTAGGCATTGTCGAACCATATCCTTCAATCCTCTCGGGTGTGTCAGCTTCAGTCTTTATAAAAATAACGCTTCCAATTTATATGTAATCTATTGTATCACAATATTTTGAATTTAATATTTTTTCCTATAATAGAAGATAAATGAATTGGAATATTGTCGAAATTTCCATAATGACATTCAGTATTAGGCGTAATTCTGATAAGATTAGAAAGGATAAAAGCTGATTGCGGAAGCCATTGATAGTATGTAAGCGCATTAGCTTTTTAACCGCTAAAATTTTTTTATTAAAAGACAGAGAATTGCTAACAGGAGGGAACCTGGTGGAACGTGAGCTGGCTCTAGAGATTGTCCGTGTTACCGAAGCTGCCGCACTTGCATCCGCTCAATGGATGAGCAGAGGGAAAAAGAACGAAGCAGATGGCGCTGCTACAGCAGCATGCGAGGTATGTTTGATTCAGTTAATATGAACGGTGTGGTTGTGATTGGAGAAGGAGAATTGGACGAAGCCCCTATGCTATATATTGGCGAAGAGCTGGGCACAGGCATGGGACCCAAGGTGGACATTGCCGTTGATCCGCTGGAAGGTACAAGTATTGTGGCCAAAGGACATAACAACGCAATGGCGGTAATTGCTGTTGCGGACAAAGGCACATTGCTTCATGCCCCGGATATGTACATGGAAAAAATCGCTGCCGGAAAAGTGAGTTTGCTTGATCCAATCGAGGAAACCATTGATATTGTTGCTGAAGCAAATAATAAACGCGTCCAGGATCTGACGGTTATTATTCATGAACGAGACCGCCACGACGAGCTAATCGAAAGAATTCGGGCAAAGGGTTCCCGTGTTAAATTATTTGGAGATGGTGATGTGGGAGCTGCCATTGCAACTGCACTTCCACATACAGGGATTGATTTATTCGTCGGAATCGGCGGAGCACCTGAAGGGGTTATCTCAGCTGCAGCTCTAAAAGCGCTTGGCGGTGATATGCAGGCCCGCCTCGTACCATATACAAAAGCCGAAGAAGAGCGCTGCATTGAAATGGGATTACAAGACCCCCGTCAGCTGCTCAAGCTTTGCGACCTTGTTTCTGGTAATGACGCCATTTTTGCAGCAACAGGTGTTTCGAGCGGAGAGCTGCTTGATGGGGTCCGCTTTCTTGGCGGCGATCTCATTGAAACACACTCAATTGTCATGCGTTCAAAAACCAAGACCGTACCTTATATAACGGCCCACCATCATCTAGAGCATAAGCCTCACCTGGTTATGCTCTAATCTTGAATATTCTACCAAAGGGAGTGTGCAATATGGCTGATCGTTTTTTCTTATATGATGATCTGGAAGATACAAAAACCCGTTTTATCAGCTTTATGGGGGAAAATCAGCGATTCGATCTTGCCATCATTCGTTCGGATCGCTATTATGGCAAACAATTGGTGCTTGATATTCAAGGAAGCCGCTTCGCGATTATTGGCGAAGATGATTTAAAGGAAGAAGGCTACCTGGAGCATGTTTTTCAGCTGTCAGAGGAAGACGCAGAAGAATTGCGGTCATTTCTGATGGAAATCGTTTAATATTAATTGAAATACAGATACTAAAGGAGGACCCGTTACGAAGGGTTCTCCTTTTTTCACTTTTTCACCCAGCTTCATCCATCCTTCATAAGGAGTGAAACATATGGACGATAAGGAAAGAAGGACCTATTCAGATTTTTCAAATGTGGAAACGCAAAGGAATTTCCTTATTCCAGAGGACTTGCCTGAAGGGGCCTATGGTGCTCCGAGGAATGCTGATGAGCCTGTAGAAAACAAAAGTACTCCTTGGCGGGAAGGACAGCGTTATTACAGTTCATTTAATTATGAATTTAAATCCCTTCACCAAAATCTTCCGCGGCAGATGGAAGGTGCTCATCCTCCCCATGATGATCCGGAAAAGAACGAAGAACCGCCTTATACGGAGACATAATAAAAGGGCCGGGGTTCCTCCCCCTGCCCTTTTAGCTTTTTACCTTTTTCACAACAAAATAAGCACAGCCAAAATTACAGAATTCATATAGGTATTCTGTAAGCGTGCTGATTTTAGAATCAAAGGAAGCTTTTTGGTTCTGGTCATCGAAAAAACCGCGCAGCCGCAGCTGGCCATAGCCCCAATCCCCCACAATATAATCATATCTGGAAAGAATTTCACTATATCTTCCTCGAAAGGCTTCCTCATTAAAGCCATTTCGTTCTTCCTGAATTACTTCATAGCAAATATTATTAATGCAAACCAATTTTTTCACCTCGACTTAGCAGCATATGTACCAGTATTATATTGGAAAATTACGGGATATAAAAACGAATATTAAGAAGTCCTACTTAAATTATAACTGATTCCCCATCAATTACTAAGAGAAAAAAATTTTATGGTGGCAACTCTATTGATAAGGAGGTGTTTTTAGTGAAAAAGCCACTAATCATTCTTGGGATTTTCAGCATGGCAGCATTGACCGCATGCCAAAACAATGCTGCAAGAGAAGATATTTATGAAGAAAGCGGCAATACGATTAATGTAAACGACCAGCGTGCTGAATTATATAACAGGAATATGGGCAATGGCAGAAATGGACGAAATAATGTTAGCGAAGACTTTGGATATGTCCGTCATCAAAGAAGTCCTATTATGGGAGAAAATGCCTCAGCCAATCATTATGCAGCAATTGACCGTGAACAGATTGCTGATATTATCGGCCAATATTGCACCGAAGTACCGAGTGTTGATGATGTTTCAACTCTTGTGACAGATGAAGAAGTCTTGATTGTATATGATACAGATACTGAAAACCGCAGCCAAACCGCTGATCAAGTCAAGAAAATGGCCATGTCGGTTGTACCTCGATGGTATCATGTTTATGTTAGTGATGATACTTCTTTGAGAAAAAATGTGGAAAACTTTGCAACCGTTGACTCTGATGGACGTAATGCAGAAAATGGCATTAACCAGCTCATTAAGCAAATGCTGAAATCGCCTCAAGGTGAAAAAATGAGCGAAAGCGAAAATGAGAACGGTGAAATGCAAGGAGAAAGAAATGATGTTATGGATAAGGACGACCTTGGCGAGTCTGTCCGCAAAGCAGGAAATCAGTAATCAAGAGGCAAAAAAGAGTCCAGCGGTATGGCGCTGAACTCTTTTTTATTATTAAGCCTCTTTCATTTCCTTTTCTCCCATTAGCTGTTTCTGCTTGGATGCTGCATTTACCTGTTCATCTGCATGGTAGGAAGAGCGAACTAGCGGTCCAGCTTCGCAGTGGCTGAAGCCTTTGCTCATGGCAATTTCGTTCAGCTCCTGGAATTCCTCCGGACTATAGTACTTGACAACCTTAATATGTTTTTTAGACGGCTGCAGATATTGGCCGATTGTCATGATGTCTACATCATGGTGACGCAGGTCATCCATTACGGCAATGATTTCCTCCTTTGTTTCGCCAAGGCCAATCATTAAGCTGGATTTTGTTGGAATATCAGGCTGCATTTCCTTTGCACGCTTTAAAAACTCAAGGGAACGCTTATACTTCGCACGCGCTCTTACTCTTGGCGTAAGGCGCTCAACCGTCTCAATATTGTGGTTGAGAATATCAGGACGTGCATCCATCAGCGTCTTCAGGTTTTCATAAACACCGCCCATATCTGAAGGCAATACTTCTATTGTTGTGAACGGGCTCTTTCTTCTAATTGCACGGACTGTTTCTGCGAAGACAGCTGCACCGCCATCTTTCAAATCATCTCTTGCCACGGCCGTAACAACCGCATGTTTAAGATTCATAAGCGCAACTGAATCAGCTACACGTTCCGGCTCCTGAAGATCCAGTTCAGTTGGCAGTCCCGTTTTCACGGCACAAAAGCGGCATGCGCGTGTGCACACATCACCGAGAATCATAAATGTGGCTGTTCTTCTAACTGCCCAGCATTCATGGATATTCGGACATTTAGCCTCTTCACAAACAGTATGTAGGTTTTTTTCTCTCATCATCTTTTTGAGGCCAGTATAGTTTTCGTTTGTATTTAATTTTATTTTTAGCCATTCAGGCTTACGCAAGTACTCTTCTTTTTTGCTCATTTTCCCACTCCTTAGAAAATCATAAGCGCCATTTCATGGGCCGAAGCTAGGCATATACAAAAGCCCGTCATCATTCTTTTGACCAGGCTGTTTAGGCTTCACCTGATGCCACTTTAACATAATGAATACAAGAGAACAAGCTGCAGATATTGGGATTACCATTAATTGATATTTATTAAATTATCCATTACTCACAAACTATATAGGCAGACCATATAAGAAGGGAGAATTTCCGTGCGGATATTATTTACCGCTGTTGCGGCCTTATCGTTTTTTCTGACTTCTTTATGCACAGCAAGCGCTCAGGAAAATCAAGCTGATATCTATAAGCAAAGAATGACGCTATATAAAAAAGTGGAAGCCGTCTCGAACATCCCCTGGTATTACCTGGCCGGAATTGATCAGTATGAACGGAATGTCCGGCAGTCCAGAAGGGATATTCCAAAAGCAGAAGGAATAACAGGGATCTATTATAAGCCTGAAGAATGGGCCGGGGTTTTGAATCCCAATCCACACGATGAAAATCCCACATCAATTCAATTATTCAACGGAATTGGGATAGACGGGGATGGAGACGGAAAAGCCAGCCCGAAAAGCGATGAAGATGTTCTTCATTCCTTTGCAAATTTCCTTCTCTCTTATGGTACAGACCATGACAATTTAAAAATTGGATTGTGGAATTATTATAAGCGGGATAAAACGGTTGGCATCATTATTGGCAAAGCTCAGGTCTATAAACACTTCGGGCGCCTTGACCTTGATGATCATGCCTTTCCGGTACCCCTCAGAAGCAATTACAGCTTTAGAAATACATGGGGGGACGCAAGAGGATGGGGAGGAAGAAGAATTCATGAAGGTACCGATATTTTTGCCGATTATGGAGTGCCTGTCCGCGCCACATCCTATGGAGTTGTAGAAATGAAGGGATGGAACAAGTATGGGGGATGGAGAATCGGCATACGTGATATTAATAATAATTATCATTACTTTGCCCACTTAAGCGGATTTGCTAAAGACATAAAGCTGGGCCAAATTGTTGAGCCAGGAATGCTGATTGGCGGAGTTGGAAGCTCGGGCTATGGTCCGCCGGGAACATCTGGAAAATTCCCTCCTCACCTTCATTACGGAATATACAAAGATAATGGGTATACCGAATGGTCTTATGACCCTTATCCCCACTTAAAGCTGTGGGAAAGACAGGATCGGATAAAGGCGAGGAAAAAATAGCTGCATGAAAAGCGCAAGGCACCTTGCTCACCCCAGACAAAACAAGACGAGCCGGCTGAAAGGTTGTTTTTTAACCTTTTGGACGGATTGGCTTAGATCCGAGAGCCGATGGCGCCTGGAGCTAGACAATTATCTAAGTTTAAAGGGATATAAAGTTGATATTACAAAAAAGGACTGTCCTTTTGCACGGACAGTCCTTTTAACTTATTTAGCTTTTTTCGCTTTAACTACGGCATTCATTACGCTTGCTGCAAGACCGCCCCAAATAATGAGCATCCCAACCACCATCATTGTAATTGCGCTACCGGACATTATTGAGATACCTCCTTCTTTTCAGGAATTTCAAGTGTGTTTTTCTGCCATTTAAATGTCATGAAGACAACCCCAAGAATAATGGCTCCGATGGCAACTCCCCAGCCTGAATACAGAAGGAAGCTTGTTGGGTAACCTTCATAATTTTCTTTAATGTTTGTAACGAGGTTCTGAATCATCATATAGCCTAACACTAAAGGAGTAATCAGGCCTAAGCATATTTTCCACCAGCCGCCAAGGCGGATATCAGACATGCTGTCCGCATGGCTTTGAAGGTTCTTAAGCTCTTTCAGTACCCAAGCTACAACAACAACTTCAACCAAGCCTGCAAGAGCCACACCAAATTGGTTGATGAAATAGTCTGCAGCGTCGAGGAAGTATAAACCGCCCTGAGTGGAGAACAAGATCGAGATAATCGCAGACAATCCGCCGCCGTATAGAACAGCCTTTGTACGCGAAACTTTAAATTTATCCTGTATCCCTGCAACAAATGTTTCTACGATTGAGATTAGTGATGATAATCCTGCAAGCACCAAACAGATAAAGAACAGTGAACCAAAAAGGCCATTTAAAGCTGGAAATTCATTAATAATTTGCGGGAAGACCACAAAAGCCAATCCTACACCGCCTGTTACTACTTCACTGACTGGTACTCCAGCCTGAGAAGCCATAAATCCAAGAGCAGCAAATACACCGATGCCTGCAAGCAATTCGAAGCCTGAGTTGGCAAACCCCGTAATGAAGGCATTGTTTGTAATGTCAGTCTTCTTTGGCAGATAGCTAGAGTATGTTACCATGATCGCAAAGGCAATTGATAAGCTGAAGAAAATCTGCCCATATGCCGCTACCCAAACTTTTGGATTCGCAATCTGGCTCCAGTCAGGCTTGAAGAAAGCATCAAGACCCTGTGCAGCACCTTCTAATGTAAGGGCGCGAACAACGATAATTAAGAATAAAATAACGAGTGCCGGAATAAAGATTTTGTTCGCAATTTCGATTCCTTTTTTTACGCCTTTAAATAAAACACCAAGTGTTATCACCCATACGATAATCAATGGAATAAATACGCCTGGAACAATTGATCCAACCTGGCCAGGAGCTTCCGCTAGGTTTAAATAGCTTCCGAATAGGAATCCTTCCGGATCATCTCCCCATTTCAGGCTGAATGAAAAACCAGCAAACGACATAGCCCAAGCAATAATTACAGCATAATAAGTTGAAATAACAAATGAAACGGCAACCTGCCACCAGCCAACCCATTCATATTTTTTGCTTAATCTCGCATACGAAAGCGGTGCTGACCCGCGATACTTATGGCCAATGGTAAATTCCATGACAAGCAGCGGAATCCCTGCTGTCAATAATGCAAATAAATACGGAAAGAAGAAGGCTCCCCCTCCATTTTCATAGGCCACTGCCGGGAATCTCCAAATGTTCCCTAAGCCAACAGCTGAACCTACAGCAGCTAAAATAAAGCCTGCCCTTGTACCCCACTGCGGACGATTATCCATAGTATTTTCTACCCCCTGTGAATTAATTACTTTTCTCCCAATTAAATAGAACAATGGGAACTTTTTATATTTTCAGATAATTCTATCTAACATAAGACTAGTATATCTACTTTTTTAAATTCTGTCAAAACATTATTTTGGGAATAGTAAAATTTTTTTGACTGCTTTAGTCAGACACTCTGCTAAAGTAATGTTGCATTCAGAATTAGTATTTTCCTATTTTAATTTCCAATTTAAAACAGTAAGACAAGAACTATATTACCAAAGGTTTATCTATTAGGGTTTGAACATTTGTTTCCACCTCCTTTTATTTAAACTTATTCTTGCATGCTAAAAACTTTCATTTTTTCATTCAGAAAGTTTTAAATATTATCTGTTTATACCATATTGCAGCACTTTACCTTTTAATCACTTTTAAACACAAAAAGGAGTGTCCCTTGCAGCTAAGACCGACGGATGAAACTATTGCGAAAGAACCGTACCCTTTATAGCCAAGCCAAAAAACCGTGCGGAAAGACACAAAAAAGGCCTTCTCCATGAAGAGAAGGCCTTTTTATTTAGCTTTGTCAAAGCTGCCAATTGACTTCTTCCGTTCAATCAACAGGGTGCTAAAATCAACATTAAGTGTTAACACAGCATTTTATTTTGTAAATTAACTAGCGGTTTTCTCTTGAATTGCGCCATCTTTCCGATTGCCTGCCAAAAGAGCAAAGGCAAAGACAAGTACGGCAACAGCCAGCAATGCAAAGATTGTGCTGCCTGTAAACCCGATTATCAAGTAACCGACAGAGGCAATTCCTGCTGAGATCAGCGCGTATGGAAGTTGCGTCATCACATGGTCAATATGATTGCAGCCTGCTCCTGTTGAGGAAAGAATGGTAGTATCAGAAATAGGAGAACAATGGTCGCCAAATACGGCTCCTGCCAATACTGCTGCCATCGCCGGAAGCAATAGGCTAATATCCGTTGCAGCTGCGATATCTCCTGCGATTGGAAGCAGGATGCCAAATGAACCCCAAGATGTCCCTGTACTGAATGCCATAATTCCAGCGATAATAAATAGAATGACAGGCAGCCAGGAAGTACTCATATTTGAGCTTTCCACCATTCCAGCCAGATACTTTCCAGTTTCCAAACGGCCGATTAAGTCAACGATTGCCCACGCAAACAATAAGATATACACAGCTGGCAGCATGGCTTTAATGCCTTCCCATACCCCTTTGCCAATTACGTTTGAGTTAATGCCTTTTAAAACAAATGCCTGGCGAAGAAATAGTGCCATCGTGACAAATAAACCAAACAGGCCGCCTAAGATAAGAGACTTTGAAACATCTGTGTTTTCAAAGATTTGCAGAATCGTTGCGTTTCCTTCAACCACCTGTGATCCTGTCCAGACCATAGAGCCCACAGTACCAATTACAAGTGCCACAATTGGCCAAACAAGATCACCCACTGAACCTTTAGAACTTGTTGGAAGATCATCCTTTAATTCGCCTGGTGCAGGCTTCTCAGGATCCATAACCAAACCTTCTTCGATTGCTCGCTTCTCATGAATTTTCATTGGGCCAATTTCAATTTTTCTCCATGCAACAATGAAAACAATGGCTAAGGTAGCCCATACATAAAGGTTCATCGGAATCATTTGAATGAAAGCCGAGAACGCTGTATATTCTGAAACATTATGCGCTGCAAGGATCGTGCTGATCAGCGCAATGATGTAAGCACCCCAGCTGGATACTGGTGAAACTACACAAACGGGCGCTGAAGTTGAATCAATTAAGTAGGCAAGCTTCGCGCGGGAAACTCGCTGGCGGTCCGTAATCGGACGCGAAATCTGCCCGACTGCCAGAGCATTAAAATAGTCGTCAATAAAAATGATAATACCTAATACAGCTCCGACAATCTGTGCACCTGCACGGGTTTTTACCCGCTTCATTGCCCATTCGCCAAATGCCCGGCTTCCGCCTGAGATTGAAATAAATGCAGTAATGATTCCCAAAACTAACAAGAATAAGATAATATATACATTCCAGGTGTTCAGCTCTCCTTCTGAAACGAAAATTCCTTTTACTGCATCAAATATAATGCTAAATGTTTCTGTAATGCTGAATTCAGCCAGCAAAAGTGCTGCTGTTACGATCCCCACTCCCAAAGACAGAAGTACGCGCCTTGTCAGAATAACCATTGCGATTGCTACCAGCGGCGGCAGCAGGGAAAAGATCGTGTTTGCCATTACTTGTCCTCCTCTGAAATTTGATTGGTGTCCAGCTGCAGGCGCCTTCCGGCTTTTCGCTAGGGGAACAACAAGGATGATGACAGATCGAAAATAAAAAAAGAGCAACGATAGAGAAAAATCTATCATTACTCTTTTGAAGTAATTAGTTTCTCCATCACGATCTGTAGCTCCCCATTATGAAGGCTTTGACAAAGTATATTCATACTTTCCCCTCATAATGACAGTGTTACTTCTATTCGAAGTAACCCCAGCGGAATAAACGCTGACCCATTTATTCTGCTTCGGCAAAATTCCCTTTCAGCTGTGGTCACGGTTGTCATCCTCGCACAGCTTACTTTTGAATCCTGCACCTCTACCCCATCGGATATGATAAGGTTTTTATACAATTGTATTTATAATTATAGCAAACTACTAATCCTTTGGCAAGTCTTTATTGTCCTGCAGGAATTTCTATTGAAGGCGATGTGCCTCCGCCGCCATTATAGAATTGCGGAACCTTGCCAGGATAAATACCATACGCCGCAAGCACATCTTCTTGAACAGTAATAATTTTGGTTGCAAAAGGAATAATGATTTGAACCTGTACATCCAAACGGACTAGTACCTTCACTTCCACATTGTTGATGCCGTGGTCCTTTGTTTCGGTTATGAAGTTGGACGTGACGGAACCTACTGCATTGAACTTGACGGGAATCCTTGGCCCCAGGTTCCCGAGAAGCGCATTATTGGTCGCCTGCCCAAGCGGCACATAATAGACAATTCCATTTGAACTCTGCTTCTGTTCCGTATTAATCTCAACATCTGTAAACGATTCTAAGTCATCGAGATCTCCTTTTTCCGCTTTTTTAATATTATCTTGAACGAGTTCTGTCACTTCGGCCTTTACCCTGTTCAGTTTTTCGACATTTATGCTGATGACACCGCTTTCGCTTGCTTCAAACATGTCTTCCAAATCCATTACATTTGTAATTTTTTTATTGATCGCATTGTTGATAACCAACGATGCGATTTTTCTTGTTTGAGAATCGGCATAGCTCATAAGTGTGGGTTTTAGTCCTTCATTGATAATCCATAGGCCGGCAGCTGTTGAAAAAACAAAAAACACAAAGGTCAGAAGAAAAACATACCGAAACGGCAATGGACCTTTCCGGGGCAGCCGGCCGCGTAATTTTGCCAAAACAAATCCCCCCCTTTACAAGCTATATGTATGCTGTAAAGGAGGGAACTAATCCAAAATCGTTCATTGTTTTACAAAAGTAGTGTCACAGCCTGTAATAACGGTATTCAGCTCAGTCCTTAAATCTACTTCATACGGATTGGTAACGCTTCCATTGTCCTCTAAAATACGAATGACCGGCCTGTCACTGAGCCCTGCATTCTGCCTGCAGACAACTCCCTTTCTTCCATCATTCAATTCAATTGTTATGCCCACAGGATAAATGGCAACTGCCTGGCGGAAAGCTTCAATAAGTTTTGCCTCAAAAAGGGTTCCCGCACCGGCATATAAAATTTCAAGGCCCTCATGCGGAAGCATAGCCTGCCTGTATATTCGATTGGAAGTTACCGCATCAAAAACATCCGCGACCGCAATAATCTTCCCATAATCATGAATCTGTTCCCCTTGAAGTCCTCGTGGGTAACCCGATCCATTAATCCGTTCGTGATGCTGAAATGCACAATGGGCAACAATCAGCGGGATCGTCTGGACTCCTTTTAAAAGTTCAAAGCCATCTCCCGGATGCTTTTTTATTTCTTCAAACTCTTCAGCTGTTAACCTTCCTGGCTTCATTAAAATATCGGCGGGCACCTTAATTTTTCCCACATCATGCAAAATAGCCCCCAGTCCCAAAGTCTCAAGCTCCTTTGGGGGCATCTTTATCTTCATTCCGATTGCCAGTGAATAAAGGGTAACGTTAAGGGAATGGGTAAAAATATAGTGATCATACGTATAAACATTAGATAGAATGGTCAGCAGTTCTTTATTCCCTCTAACTTCACCAATCAGCTGGCGGATTATCTCAGAAAACCGCTTAGAAGCTTTTTCAATAACTAACGAGCCTGTTAGGTTCTGGTCCTCTTCCACTTGCCGAAAAACAGATTCGATTGTCTGAATGGCTTCCTTGCGCATTTTGGCGGGAAGCGGATCTTTATATTGAATATCTTCAGTGCGGCAATCCCTGATATAGATATAGCTTATTCCCATTCCCTGAAGCCTTCCGATCATTTTCTCAGCCAGTTTCACGCCTTCACGTAGAAGGACTTGACCTTTATCATTATATATAGCCTTGGCCAAAATGCTGCCGGCCTCAACCGTTTCTGTTGCAGCTAATCTCATATGAATCTCCCGTAATTTTTTGAATTGCACCCTTTTTAATCATATCGGGCTTATTCAAGGTTTATTTATATTATACGACAAAATTTTGGCTCATTCCGGAGAAACAGATAAATTTTTCAGAAAAGATATTTTAAGATAGGGTGATGAAACACTCAGGTTTGATTCCAAAAATAAAAAGGCAGCTCATTAATGGCTTGCCTTATAGCATCTTTAGAAGGGCATCCCTTCCGATTGTTCCTTTATGGATGCCCAGGTTCTCGGCTTCATACGTGACAGATTCCAGCGGTGCATGGAGCAGCTGTTCAATCGTCTTGACTCCTACCGCTCTCCCTGCAATTACTTTACGGTCCTTTAGCTTCTCATTCAGCAAAGCAACATCCAAGGCACCGCACATAATATATCCTTTATCATTTGCTATAACCAGTAAATTCGTTTTCGGCAATTGCACTGAAATGCCTAAAAAAGTATGGCCATCTATATCAATCGGTTTTAAATCAATCAATTTTTCCGCCACTCCTTTCCTTCTATTACACAATATGTGATGACAAGGAAAAGAGTGAAAGCGCCAGACACTTATACCAGCTGCCTGGAGCGGGATAGGTGTCTGGGATCTATTAAAATAAATCCAGCTGCCTAGGTGCGAGCTGTTCGTATTCAATATCCAGAAGATCGATCATTTGTTTTGCGTTATCCGCGGCATCTCCTCCTGAGTTGTTGTTAAATACGACATAAACACTTTTGCAGGTTTTCTCCAGTTCTTTTAATTGGACTGCCCATTCGGAAAGCTCTTTTTCGTTATAACGGTAAAGATAGCGTACTTCGCGCCAATTATCTGCATTCTTCTTCTGCCAGCCATGAAAATTGCGTCCATGGAAGCGAACAAGCACTTTGTCAAAGGTGGTTATTTCCAGAACGGCTGGAATAGAGCCTTCTTCAGCTTGAGGTTCATCGCAAATGCTGTGAATCCACCCTTCCTCTTTCATAAACTCTAGTGTGCTTTCCTTAAATTCAGACCTAAACCATGATTGATGCCTGAATTCCAGGGCACATGGGATATCCCCCATCTGCTCTTTGCACCAGCGCAGATAGTTGACATTGGCTTTTTTGCAGTCAAACCATGGCGGAAATTGAAAAAGCACCATGGCAAGCTTGCCAGCTTCAATATAAGGCTCCAAAGAGTCCTTAAAAGCTTCAAACATTTTTTCTTTGCTCTCAAAGGGGGTCTCTCCTCGCTGATGGCCGGTCATGCCCTGATAGGCTTTTACAATGAATTGAAAAGACTCCGGCGTATCCTTTACCCATTTGGAAGAGTTGTGCTTTGGCTGCACCGCATAAAAAGCAGAATCCACTTCTACAGTCGGAAAATGGCCTGCGTACTCCTTTAATTTATCTCTCGGTGAACTATTGCCTGTATAAAGGCTATCATGGTCGCCCCAGCCTGTTACACCTATGATAATCATTGAAACACCTCCATTTCTTTGCTGTAAATAATTCCATTCAAAGCCGCATTGGCTTTACGCAAAGGGTTATATCTTCACTTTAGCAATTAAATCATCAGATTTCCAAAAATATTATCAGCTTCGGTCCAGCTTCACCTTTTACCTATTTAAAAACCCGTTTACCATGCCTGGTAAACGGGTTTTCATAAACTATCTTCTATTAACCGATAGAACCTTCCATCTCGAACTTGATCAGACGGTTCATTTCAACTGCGTATTCCATTGGAAGCTCTTTTGTGAATGGCTCAATGAAGCCCATTACGATCATTTCTGTTGCTTCTTCCTCGGAGATGCCTCTGCTCATTAGATAGAATAGCTGCTCTTCGGATACTTTTGAAACCTTCGCTTCATGTTCTAGTGAGATGTTATCGTTCAGGATTTCATTGTAAGGAATTGTATCTGAAGTTGACTGGTTATCCATGATTAATGTATCACACTCGATATTGGCACGTGCTCCATCCGCTTTTCGGCCGAAGTGTACGATCCCGCGGTATGTTACTTTGCCGCCTTGTTTGGAAATCGATTTGGACACAATCGTTGAAGAAGTGTTTGGCGCAAGGTGGATCATTTTCGCACCTGCATCCTGGTGCTGCCCTTTGCCTGCTAATGCAATGGAAAGAGTCATCCCTCGCGCACCTTCTCCTTTAAGGATAACTGCTGGGTATTTCATTGTTAATTTTGAACCGATATTTCCGTCAATCCATTCCATTGTAGCGTTTGATTCACAAACCGCACGCTTCGTTACCAGGTTGTATACATTGTTCGCCCAGTTCTGGATGGTTGTGTAGCGGCAATATGCGTCTTTTTTGATAATAATTTCAACAACTGCGCTGTGAAGTGAGTTTGTTGTGTAAACTGGAGCCGTACATCCTTCTACATAATGTACATGTGCACCTTCATCAACAATGATCAGTGTACGCTCAAACTGTCCCATGTTCTCAGAGTTAATACGGAAGTATGCCTGTAATGGTGTATCCACCTTAACACCTTTTGGAACATAGATGAATGATCCGCCAGACCAAACCGCTGAGTTAAGCGCAGAAAATTTGTTGTCTGTTGGGGGGATAACCTTTGCCCAGTGCTCACGGAAGATATCCTCATTTTCGCGAAGAGCAGAATCTGTATCTTTGAACACAATTCCTTTCGCTTCAAGGTCTTCCTGCATATTATGATAAACAACCTCTGATTCATACTGCGCAGAAACACCAGCAAGATACTTCTGCTCTGCTTCAGGAATACCCAATTTATCAAACGTTTGTTTTATTTCTTCAGGTACTTCATCCCAAGAGCGCTCAGTTTTTTCAGATGGCTTTACATAATACGTAATTTCATCAAAGTTTAATGACGCTAAATCTCCGCCCCATTGCGGCATAGGCATATTATAGAAATGCTCCAATGATTTTAAACGGAAGTCAAGCATCCATTGTGGCTCTTCCTTCAATTTTGAAATCTCTTCAACAATTTCTTTTGTCAAACCGCGTTTTGATCGGAAAATGGAAACGTCTTTATCGGCAAAACCATACTTGTAATCGCCAATCTCAGGCATCTTTTTTGCCATCGTCGTATTCCTCCATTCATTTAAGAAAGGGTTATAACCCCATCATTTCATAATATTTTAGCACAGAAGGCAACCAAAAAAATTTAAGTCAGACGGTTTGATTGAATTTCCTGTAACGGTTCAATCAAACGTTTGATTGAATTATTCCTGGCCATCCTTTTCCTCGTTAATGCCTTTCTCCATTGCTTTCCACGCCAATGTGGCACATTTGATTCTCGCCGGGAACTGGGATACACCCTGAAGTGCTTCAATATCACCAAGATCCAAATCATCTTCATCATATTCTTTTCCCAGCATCATGTCTGAGAAAACTTTGGAAAGCTTTAATGCTTCTTCCATATTTTTACCCTTGATGGCTTGAGTCATCATGGAAGCTGAGGACATGGAGATAGAGCATCCTTCGCCTTCAAATTTCGCATCTGCCACTTTGCCATCCTCTAGCTTCAGCGTCAATTGAATCCGGTCTCCGCAAGTAGGATTATTCATATTGATCGTCAGGCTGTCATCTTCAAGTACCCCTTTGTTACGAGGGTTTTTATAATGATCCATAATCACCTGGCGGTAAAGGGTATCTAAATTATTAGAAGACATCGCTGAAATACTCCTTTGTTTTGATAAGCCCTTTAACAAGCTTATCAATATCTTCTTCCGTATTGTACAGATAGAAGCTTGCACGTGCAGTTGCCGATACCTTCAGCCATTTCATCAATGGCTGTGCACAGTGATGGCCGGCGCGGACTGCAATTCCTTCTGCATCCAATACAGTAGCCACATCATGTGGATGAACATCGTCTATATTAAAAGTAACCAGGCCAGCGCGTTTCGATGCTTCTTTCGGCCCATATATGGTCATTCCTTCTATTCCAGACATTTTTTCCATAGCATAAGCTGCCAGCTTGTGCTCGTATGCCTCAATTTCGTCCTGGCCGATCTGCTCAAGGAAATCAATTGCAGCACCCAATCCTATAGCACCTGCAATAATTGGGGTACCGCCTTCGAACTTCCAAGGAAGCTCCTTCCAGGTGGATTCATAAAGGCCGACAAAGTCGATCATTTCTCCGCCAAACTCGATCGGCTCCATTTTTTCAAGATGCTTTTTCTTTCCATACAGAACTCCAATGCCAGTAGGGCCGCACATCTTATGGCCGGAAAAAGCAAGGAAATCACAGTCCAGATCCTGAACATCAATTTTCATATGAGGGGCACTTTGTGCACCGTCCACAACCATAACTGCCCCATTTTCATGGGCAATTTTCGCAATTTCCTTAATCGGGTTCATCACGCCAAGTACATTCGACACCTGCATAATGGACACGATTTTGGTATGGCTTGTCACAGTTTCCCTTACATCTTCAAGGGAGATGGTTCCATCTTCCTGAAACGGAAGATACTTCAGTGCAGCGCCCGTTTGTTTGGCAACCTGCTGCCAAGGAATGATATTGCTGTGATGCTCCATATAGGAAATTACAATTTCATCACCTTCATTCAGGTTGTCACGTCCATAGCTGGCAGCAACTGTATTAATGGCTGTTGTAGTTCCTCTTGTAAAAATAACTTCCTCAGTTGATTTAGCATGAATGAACTTGCGGACCTTTTCCCGAGCGCCTTCATAGCCATCTGTTGCTCTAGTGCCCAGCGTATGGACACCTCTATGAACATTCGAATTGTATTCCCGATAATATTTATCAAGCGCTTCAATGACCGGAACTGGTTTTTGGGAAGTAGCAGCACTGTCCAGATACACAAGGGGCTTTCCATTGACTTCCTGGTCCAGGATGGGAAACATCTGCCGAATCTCACGGGCATTCATTATTTTACTTTCCCTTCGATAACGGCTGTCAGCTGCTTTTTAACCCCTTCTATAGGAAGAGCATTAACAACAGGCGCTAAGAATCCGTGAATAACAAGGCGTTCTGCCTCTTTTTGCGAAATTCCGCGGCTCATTAGGTAGTAGAGCTGCATTGGATCTACACGGCCAACTGAAGCAGCGTGTCCTGCCGTTACATCATCTTCGTCAATCAATAGAATTGGGTTTGCATCCCCGCGCGCTTTCTCGCTTAACATAAGTACGCGAGACTCCTGCTCGGCATTTGACTTGGTAGCCCCATGCACAATCTTTCCAATTCCGTTAAAGATGGATGAAGCTGAGTCTTTCATAACCCCATGCTTTAAAATATATCCTTCTGAGTTCTTGCCAAAGTGAACAACTTTTGTGGTAAAGTTTTGTGTTTGCTCTCCGCGTCCGACTACAACTGTTTTTGAGTCTCCGAAAGAGCCATCACCAACAAGGTTCGTGGTATTTTCAGAAACTGTGTTGCCGTCATTCATAAGGCCAAGAGCCCATTCAATGCGGGCATCACGGCCTGCAACACCACGGCGGTTTACATAAGCAGTAGTGCCCTTTGCAAGTGTATCCACCGCTCCGTATTGAACTTTCGCGTTTGCATTTACAATGACTTCAGTCACGATATTGAAGATTCCGTTTGCTTCTTCAACAGTTGAAACGTAGTTTTCTACGTAAGTAACGGAGCTGTTATCATCAGCTACAACCAAAACATGATTGAATAGGTTGGCTTCTTTATCATCATGGATATATACAGTCTGAATTGGATCTGTAATTTCCACGTTTTTAGGAACATACAAGAAAGCTCCACCGTTAAAAAGCGCTGCATGAAGTGCTGTCAGACGATGCTCATCTGTTTTCACGCCATCCTTCATGAAATACTTCTGAAGAAGTTCACCATGCTCTCTTGCTGCAGTAAAAATATCTGTGAAAATCACACCTTTTTCTTGAAGCTCTTTTGAAACAGTCAAATGAGTTGGTCTGTTATTGCGCTGAATGTATAAATTTTGTTCTCGAGCTTCCAGGTCAATCAGATTTCTGACATCCCGGGGAAGATCGTTTAAAGACGCAAAGTCTTCACTTCCTACAATGTGTTTTTCGAACTGAGTGAAGTTCCATTTATTTATTTTTGTCTTATCAGGCCTTGGCATTGGCAGGCTTTCCGCGTTTGCAAGCGCATTTAGGCGGAGTTCTGTCAGCCATGCCGGCTCGCCCATATCTTTTGAGAAGGAACTAACATAATCCTTGTCAAATGGTAGTATTGTTTCCGTTGTCATAGTGATCCTCCTAACGCTTACGCTTCTTGCCCAACTGTTTCGTCTTCAATGCCCAATTCTTTTTTAATCCAGTCATAACCTTCTGACTCTAAGCGCTGTGCAAGCTCTGGTCCGCCCGATTTTACAACGCGTCCCTGCATCATCACGTGTACTTGATCAGGAGTGATGTAGTTAAGAAGACGCTGGTAATGAGTAATAATTAAGCATCCAAATTCCTCTCCGCGCATTTCGTTGATTCCTTTCGAAACAACCTTTAATGCATCGATATCCAAACCTGAGTCGATTTCGTCAAGGATGGCAATTCTTGGTTCAAGCATCATTAACTGCAGAATTTCATTACGCTTCTTTTCACCGCCTGAAAAACCTTCGTTCAAGTAACGCTGTGCCATATCAAGGTCCATTTCAAGATATTCCATTTTGCTGTCCATTTTGCGGATGAATTTCATTAATGAAATTTCATTGCCTTCTTCCATGCGGCTGTTAATGGCTGAACGTAAAAAATCGGCATTGGTTACGCCGCTGATTTCGCTTGGATATTGCATTGCCAGGAATAGGCCAGCTTGTGCACGCTCGTCAACTTCCATTTCAAGAACATCTTTGCCGTCTAAAGTAATGCTGCCCCCAGTCACTTCATATTTAGGATGGCCCATGATTGCAGAAGATAAAGTGGATTTACCTGTTCCGTTAGGGCCCATGATTGCGTGAATTTCTCCGCCTTTAATCTCAAGGTTCACACCTTTTAATATTTCTTTCCCCTCAATCGCAACATGAAGGTCTTTGATAGTTAGTACTGATCCTGCCATAATATATACCTCCGTCAATAAAAGAAGATTTGTTTAAATCGGCTGTTTGCCGCAAATCTCTATTCTCATTTTATTCTCATTACAATCTTATAACAAATGAAATTTGATAGCAACTCTTTAAGAATATTAACAAACTTTCTAAGTAAAAATGTTTAGAAAGATTGCAAATATAGATTTTATCACATTCAATTTACATCTTCAAAGTGAAAGCTTTTCAAAAAATAGGCATGTTTCATCTATTTTTTCCTCAAGGATTTATTTCATGTACCAAGATTAAAACGGGAATAGAAAAAAAAAAGAAAACCAGGACATAACAGCCGCTGGTTTCCATTTCTCTTCATTATTATATAGTAATCTTAAGAGTGAATTTTTCTGTCAAGGTCCGCTACTAAGCGCTGGCTTTGAAGATAATCTTCTTCGCGTTTCTTTTCAACTTCCATTCGAATATCATGTTTCCGGCTGTACACTTCGTACCCAACTCCATGGGCAGCTTGCATGGCTTTTTCCATATCACTTGTGTAGTTCAGCTGTAACTGACTGATAATGAATCAATCCTTTCAATTTTAGCTTATCGAATTTAGTTTTTACATTTAATATCTTAACACTCACCATATACCCGTCACAAAGCTGAAAAAACCTGATTTTTTTAGCAAAATAAGGAACCAGAATTCATGAGACGCTTACATCTCACCCATACTTACAATACTGGCTAATTGCTCTTGATAAATGTTTGTTTTGGGAATTTTCTGAAATATACTGGTTTTTTTCATACAAAAGGCGCAAGGCGTCTTGCGCTAGATAGTTATCTAAGTTCCAAAGGATATAATTTCTTATATCATAAATAAAACTCCCGCTTTTAGCAGGAGCTGATTTTTTATTGTTTTTGCTGATTTAATTCTGTCATGGCTTCCTGTACAAGCGTGACGGCCTGGCTCATTGCTGCGCCGCCGCCAAAAGCTGCGGTAACCCCTATTGCCTCAAGTATTTCTTCTTCAGAAGCTCCCTGATCAAGACACCCTTTCGTATGATAAATGATACAATATTCATCCTGTGAATATAAGCTGATGCCAAGGGCAATTAACTGTTTCTGTTTTTGGCTTAATGTCCCTTCCTTAAAGCACGCTTCTGTAAACGCATTGTAGTGCTGTGCTAAGTCAGGCATTTTTTCTGTGAAGACGCCTAAACCTTCTTTATAATCATGAAGAGCTGCTTCGATTGAGTTTGATGGTTCATGATAATGTTCCATTCTGCTCCACTCCTTTCAAAATATGATCAACGTTAGTATGTTTAAATGGTTTTCAAACTATGCGGAGCTATGGTGATCGCAAATGTATTTTATTAGAAAATTTAAAGCATACAAAAAGCAGGCACCACGGCCTGCTTTTAATTATTATTACTCAGAAACCGGTACAACGGCTCCTTCATATTTTTCCAGAATGAAATCCTGAATTTCTTTAGAGCGAAGCACTTCTACAAGAGCTTTAATGCTTTCTTTCTCTTCATCTCCGCTGCGTACTGCAATTACGTTTACATATGGTGACTCTTTGTCTTCGATAGCAATTGAATCTTCCAAAGGATTCAGTCCTGCATCAATGGCATAGTTGGAGTTGATTAGAACGGCATCGCCTTCTCCGTTGTTGTAAATTTGCGGAAGAAGTGAGGCTTCATATTCTGTATCAAACTTTAGCTTCTTCGGGTTGTCTTTAATGTCTTCAAGTGTAGCTTCCGTTTTTTCAACTTCTTCATTTAAAGTAATAAGTCCTTCAGCTTCAAGCATGGATAATATACGCCCATGGTCTGCCACGGAGTTGCTCATGATAATTGTTGCGCCTTCCGGAAGCTCTTCAAGACTCTTAAATTTTTGAGAGTATACGCCGATTGGCTCGATATGGATTCCGCCAGCGTTCGCAAAGTCATAGCCATGCTCCGCTTTTTGGGACTCCAGGTAAGGAATGTGCTGGAAGTAGTTTGCATCTAGCTCTTTAGATTCTAAAGCCTTATTTGGCAGTACATAATCCTGAAATGTAACAACATCGAGTTCAAATCCTTTTTCCTCAAGCAAAGGTTTCGCTTCTTCAAGGATTTCCGCATGCGGTACGTTAGAAGCTCCTACAGTTATTTTAGTGCTTTCTTTGCTTTCTCCGCCTTCACCTGCTTGATTGCCTTCTTCCTCTGATGTTCCGCATGCTGCAAGAACTAAAGCTACAGCTAATGCCAGAACAAGTGATAACCATTTTTTCATGTGTTGACCTCTCCTTATCGTTTGTCTAGTTTGGTTGTTATTAAATCACCAATAATCTGGATGATAAATACGATGATTAAAATAATAATAGTTGCCATTAGCGTGACATCATTTCGGCTTCTCTGGAACCCTTCAAGATAAGCAAGGTTCCCCAGTCCTCCTGCCCCGATAACACCTGCCATTGCTGTGTATCCGACAAGTGCAATCGCTGTT
This sequence comes from Cytobacillus sp. NCCP-133, assembly GCF_026011715.1. GTDB lineage: Bacteria > Bacillota > Bacilli > Bacillales > Cytobacillaceae > Cytobacillus. Next base: position 81,712 of record NZ_BRVM01000006.1, read on the forward strand.
ACTGTAATACCCGATACAAGGGCCGGCATCGATTCAGGAAGCAGCACTTTCCATATAATCGTGCTTGTCTTTGCACCCATTGACTTTGCCGCTTCGATAACACCTTTGTCAATCTCCCTTAAACCGATTTCAACCATACGGGCATAAAATGGTGCCGCACCGATAATGAGTGCAGGCAGTGCTGCATTTTCCCCGATCATTGTTCCAATTAAAAACTTGGTAAAAGGAATTAACAGTACAATCAAGATAATAAACGGAATCGAACGAAAAATATTAACGAAAGCAGAAATGACTTTACTGATCATAACATTTTCCCAAATATTCCCCTTGGAGGTCAGGAAAAGTAGCAGCCCCAAAATTGCTCCCAAAACAAATGTTGCCACAACAGAGATAGCGGTCATATAAAGGGTTTCCATGGTAGCTTCCCACATGGAGTCCCATTTTACATTTGGAAACCATTCGTTAAGCATTGGAAATCACCTCCACGCCTACCCGCTGGGAATGAATATAATCAATCGCTTTGGCAACTTCCTCTGCCTGTCCATCCACATGGATGAACAACGTTCCATAAGAGCCACTTTGTGTTTGTGAGATCTTCCCTTGAAGGATATTTACTGTCACCTGGAAATTGCGGATCAGATTCGTAATCAACGGCTGTTCTGCGGCTTCACCGACAAATCCCAATTGAACAACCTTGCCTTGCGGATACAGATCCACCAGGTGATCAATGGTTTCCTTTGTCTCTTCAGGCTCTGTGACCTGCTGGACAAAACGTTTTGTAATCGTGGCTTTAGGATTTTTAAACACATCCAGCACTGGCCCGATTTCAACTATACGGCCGCCTTCCATGACAGCAACTCGATGACAGATTTTACGGATCACATGCATTTCATGTGTAATCAGCACAATGGTTAACCCTAAGCGCTCATTAATATCCACTAGCAGCTCCAAGATGGAATCCGTTGTCTCAGGGTCAAGAGCAGATGTTGCTTCATCACAAAGCAGCACTTTCGGGTTATTGGCAAGAGCCCTTGCAATCCCAACCCTTTGCTTTTGTCCGCCGCTAAGCTGGGATGGATAGGCATCCTCCCTGCCTTCAAGTCCAACAAGCCTAATAAGATCATCCACTTTTTTCAGCCTTTCCTTTCGCGAAACACCTGCAATTTCAAGAGGAAATGCAATATTATCCCTTACCGTTCTGGACCATAACAGGTTAAAGTGCTGAAAAATCATGCTTATTTCCTGTCGTGCTTTTCTAAGTTTGCTGCCCTTTATCCTGGAAACTTCATTGCCGGCAACCGTCACACTTCCTTGAGTGGGAAGTTCAAGGCCATTCAGCATGCGGATTAGGGTACTTTTGCCCGCACCGCTATATCCAATCACACCGAAGATTTCTCCTTCTTTTATTTCCAGGTTGACTTCATCAACTGCCTTGATCTGGCCTTTTTTAGAATCGTAAATCTTCTTAACATCTTTTATGGAAATCAACGTGTTGTTTCACCTCTTTAGTCGAAAAATACTGATTATAATTAATAAACCGCTTTATATTTCCCTAGTTTTTGCTCCTTATGAGCTTTCATGCGCTAAACGAAAAATGCCTTTCTGCACATGAGCAGAAAGGCATAAAAAATTAAGTCCTTTCTCTCATCTATCAAAGCAATGCTTTGAGTGAATTGGCACCATTTCAACTTAATGACGGTTGCCGGGCTTCATAGGGCACTTCCCTCCACCTCTCTTGATAAGAGCGTAACATACTATATTGAATTAACACTTTAAATAATTTAAGCAGTTCTTCATTACGTTTGCTATCGTATCATAGCGATTAAAAAGGTGTCAACGACAAATGATTAAACTTTTCCAAAAAAATGAATGGAAATATTTTTTGTCTGCATTAGGCTTTTGCCGTAAGCGATGTGACACCTGTAGCAGCTTCTATCGCCTGTTCGAGGTCCTCGATTAAATCCTCCACATTCTCAATGCCGATCGAGATTCGAATTAAATCTTCACGGACACCGGCCGCCTTTAGAGCTTCCTCATCCAGCTGCTGGTGAGTTGTGCTAGCGGGGTGGATGATCAGGCTCTTCGCATCCCCGACATTGGCTACATGAGCCCAAAGCTGAAGATTATTAATCAGTTTTGCACCTGCTTCTCTGCCTCCCGCAATTCCAAACACAGCCACAGCACCTGCTCCTTTAGGCAAGTATTTATCTGCTAATGGTTTATCCGGGTGGCTTTCATGGCCAGGGTAAAGCACCCAATTTACGGAAGGGTGAGCTTCCAAATATTCAACCACTTTCCTGGTATTGGCAATATGCTCCTTCATTCTCACATGCAATGTTTCAAGTCCCAGTGTAAATTGGAATGCACTTTGCGCACTCATTGCAGGCCCCAAATCTCTTAAAAGCTGCACCCGGGCTTTAATGATATAAGCAGCTGCACCAATTGCCTCACTATATACAATGTTATGATAGCTTAGATCTGGCTCTGTAAAACCAGGGAACTTGGGTGAGTTCCAATCAAACCTCCCTCCGTCTACAATAATTCCGCCCATTGTTGTGCCGTTCCCAAGCAGCCATTTCGTAGCAGAGTGTATAACAATATCAGCTCCATGCTCAATTGGCCTGCATAGATAAGGTGTCGCAAATGTGTTATCTATAATAAGCGGTAAACCATTTTCATGAGCAACAGCAGCGGCCTTTTCGATATCAAGGACCTTCAAACTCGGATTCCCAATCGTTTCAGCAAAAATAGCTTTCGTTTTATCTGTAATCGCCTTCCGGAAGTTCTCCGGATCTTCAGGATCCACCAATTTTACATTGATTCCATACTTAGGAAGAGTGACCGCAAACAAATTATAGGTACCGCCATATAGGTTGGACGCAGCAACAATCTCATCGCCAGCTTCCGCTATATTGAGGATTGCAAGTGTAATGGCAGACTGGCCGCTGGCAAGAGCCAATGCACCGACTCCCCCTTCAAGCAGGGCTACTCTTTCTTCAAATACACTTACAGTCGGATTATGGATCCGGCTATAAATATAACCTGGCTCCTTCAAGGCGAACAGATCTGCCGCGTGGTCCGTATTTTTAAATTGATAGGCGTTATTTTGATAAATCGGAACAGCTCTTGCTCCTGTAACAGGATCAGGATTTAACCCGCCATGTACGCCAATTGTTTCAAAACGGTAGCTTTTTTGTTTGTCAGTCATCTTTTTCTCTCCTCTATTTTAAATTTTATTAAAATCAACCAGCGGATCTTTAAACTTTTCTATAGAAAAGCTGAAAACCCTCTTCACAAGAAGAGGGCTGTATCATCTCTTCTTATCTTTCAGAGCCATTTGCTCTGCTGGATTTAGCACCGTGTAAATTACCGGTTGCCGGGTTTCATCGGGCCAGTCCCTCCGCCGCTCTCGATAAGAATATTCAGTTAATTTTAATGTTAAAGTGATATTATCATATGAAAGAAAAAATGGTCAAGGATTTGCATAAGAAAACTTCCCCAGACAGAAGAGTGATTCAAGCAGCAGTTTTTTTCGGAAAGTCGTGTCTAATGCTATATCCTTTTGCAGCATTGCCTCTCTCAGTTTTTTCTTGCCTGCTATAACTGAAAGCACGGTTTCTTCGGAACCAGTCATGATGATATCAAAATTTTTCACACGGCTAGCCTTCTTGATTGCCCCATTCGAAATAAGAAGCGGGATGTTTTTATTTCCGGCCAGGATCAGCATAGAAAAAGTTGAATTTCTTAATAAATAGCCAACATGGCCTTTCGTTTGCGCCTCCCTGACTAATACATCTGCTAAACCTTCCATAGACTCACCTCGCAGAATGGGTTTCTCTTTTTTTATATATAAAAAGGGCACAGTCCTTTAATTTTAGTTCGACAAATACGGCCAAAAAAAAAGACAATACCTGTTTTTCTATCTGATTGTCTTTCATTTCTCGGGAAATATGTCGGATCATATTGCTATAACGGCCGGTCTTGCATTTTTTATCTTTTTATGGCTTCTGAAGATAAAGAACAAGTAGAGTACTCCTATCTGGTCATGTAATTCGAATATTTTTAAAGGCTATTTTTACACAGCAAAAAACCAGGCGTATGTTCACCAGGTTCTTGTATGAGCTGCTTTCGCGTGCCGCCAGCGCTAACTATTTCTGATTTTTTCCAATAGGTATGGAACAGACCGAAATGCATAGAGCTTTTCGTATACGTTTCCTTCCTTAAAGATGATGAGGCAGGGGACACTTTCAACTCCCCACTGTTCAGCGATTTCCGGCATATAATTTAAATCAGCTTTCCCTATTTCCCGATGCGGCAGCAGTTCGGCTGCCACAGCCAGCATCTTGCCTGCCATCTGGCAGGTTCCGCACATAGGTGTATACAGATATAAGAGAGCGCTTTTTTTCCCTTTTACCGTTTCCTCTATCTCTTGGCGCGACCATTCCTGCATTTTATCATCCTTATCTATCTAAATACTGTGTATAAACATCAATGTTCGCTCCAAGCAGCACCGTTGCTAGATGATGCTCAGGAGCTGTTGCAACTTCCCTGTACATCCTGTCGATATATAGATGCACCGCCTCGGGAAATTCCCTTTTAAATTGCTTTCTTAGCTTTTCCCCGGCCGAGTCGGCATCCACCAATATATATACATTCCTATCAAATAGTGTGTCAATTAATTCGTCCAATTTCGTAATGCTGATTGTCCCGTTTGTACAAATAATTTCAACTGGTTCTCTTATAATAGTCTTAACTTTTGTCTTATCTGACTTACCTTCAACAATAATAACCTTTTCCGGAATTGCCTCATTCATCATCATCACCTGAAAGGAGTTATTTTAAAGCTGAAATGTTAATTCTAAAACCATTGGTTTTTATCCTAATATATTCAATATTCGAGATTAGGGTGTGTATATCCTGCCCATTTTGATGAAGGGAACTTGCTGATTTAGTTCATGATTACTCGTGAAATGCTCTTAACAAAAATAGTGGTGTTTAGTTTATTCTAATCTATGCTATTCCTTTATTGCTTTAGCCTATTAAATAAACAGCGGAAAAGCTCCCGCTGTTTAGAAAATTTAACACCATCCGCCTTCGTCACAGTCCGTATAGCGCTCTTGCGCCTGGTCTGTTACAGAAACGTTCTGATAAATTTTTTGCTGGTCTGTTTCAAAGTGATGTTCCAGTTTAAAAGAAAAACCTTCAGGCAGACTAATTTCTCCAATTTTTTCATTTTCGAGATAAAGCTCTATGTGTTCATTTTTCAGTTTGCCTACAACCCGGTCTGTAATATCTATTTTTTGCTGCTTCAATGACACGGTGACCCATCCTTTCATACCTTTTGGTACTCATAGTTTTGCCCGATCTCGATAAAAGAAAAATAGCAATTAAAGCCAGCAGTTTTCGGCTGCCAAAATAATAAGCCGGCTTCTAATGAACCGGCTTTTTCTGCTTTTTATTCTTCGTTTGTCATTTCCTCGTATTGATCAGCAGTCATTAACTTCTCAATTTCACTCATATCGGATGGCTCCACTACAACCATCCAGGCTTTTTCATATGGAGATTCGTTAACGAACTCAGGATTGTCATTCAGGTCTTCATTGATTTCAACAACTTTTCCGCTAATAGGCGCATATAGTTCAGAAACGGTTTTAACAGATTCAACACTGCCGAAAGGCTCGTTTACTGTTAACTCGTCACCTGCTTCAGGCAGCTCGACGAATACGATGTCCCCAAGCTCTGATTGCGCGAAATGCGTGATCCCGATGCGGACTTTTCCATCTTCTGTCTTTACCCACTCATGCTCTTCTGAATAACGTAATTCTTTTGGTGTGCTCATAATGTATCCCTCCATTTTTTTAAATGCCAATTTATGATCGTAAAAATCGATCTCATCATTCATGATGGCCTTAAGCACCCAGATGCTCCCTTAGGACAGCCATGCCTTTTCATAATCCTCTTCTTTAAATCCAACAGTTACCTTTTGGCCATCTGTCAGAAGCGGTCGCTTGATCAGCATGCCGTCTGTTGCAAGAATGTCAAGCAGTTCTTCCTCTGAAGAGGTTTTTACCTTGTTCTTCAAACCAAGCTCCCTATATTTCTGGCCGCTCGTATTAAAGAACTTTTTTAATTCCAATCCGCTGTTTTGATAAAGCGTTTTAAGCTCGCTTCCTGAAGGCGGATTCTCAACGATATGTACTTCTTCATAAGACAAGTTATGTTCATCAAGCCATTTCCTGGCCTTCCGGCATGTCCCGCATTTGGGATACCAGTAAAAAGTCAACGCCATTTTTTTCACCATCCATGTTAACATATCCAGGCTTTTAAAAATTTGCTGCCTTTTAATTGAATACTACCATAAATGGATGACAAAGCATAACATTGATTCACCATTTTATATTCGACATTTTTCTATAAGTTCCTGCAGGTGAATAAATTTCTAACTATAAAAAATCTAGTGCTCATATTCCGTGATGCTTCGAAGTTTAAAGAAGAGATTTAAGCAAACAATTACCTAAAATAAATGCCCCCTTCACAAAGAAGGGAGCCAGATTACAATCAAACTGCGAAACGTTCAGCGTCAATTAGCTTTTCAGCAGCTTCGCGCTTTTTCGCGATCACGTTAATAGGTGTGTGGCGCGTAAATTTGCGAAGAGCAGACATCATCATGCGAAGGGCATCACCATTTTCTACTGCAACAAGCGTTTCTTTTGCATCCTGCTCGATTTTGTTGAAAGCTTCCTGACAGAAGATTTGAGTATAAAGAAGCTTTTGCTTACTCTTTTCAAGGCCAGCTTTTTCAATGGCCTTTTCTGTACGAAGAACAACGGATTCCATTGCATATGCATTTGAAATGATGTCAGCAATATTTACTAGGATTTCCTGTTCTTTATCAAGAGCCTTGCCGTACTTCTGGGCCGCTAACCCCGCAGCAAGCAAGCCAATCTTCTTCGCATTTTTCACTAAATATTTTTCCTGTGCCAATGGCTCATCGCCAGGCTCTTCAGGCATCATCATCATGAGCTCTTCCTGCAGCGCTTGAGCTTTTTGGAATAATGGAAGTTCCCCTTTTAATGCTTTGCGAAGATATGTGCCTGGAACCAATAGACGGTTGATTTCGTTTGTCCCTTCGAAAATACGGTTAATGCGGGAGTCCCGGTAGGCTCTTTCGATTTCATATTCAGCCATGAAACCATATCCGCCATGAATTTGAACGCCTTCATCTACCACATAGTCAAGGACTTCCGTGTTGAAGTACTTGTTCATCGAACACTCAATTGCATATTCCGCGATGGATTTGGCCACTTCTTTCCCGTCTTTCACTTCTTCATCAGTAAGCTTGCTCATACGGTCTTCGAATAAGCCTACTGTACGGTAAACTGCACTTTCCGCTGCATAGATTTTCGAAGCCATCGTTCCAAATTTTTCTTTCGTCAAGTTGAATTGTGCAATTGGCGTTTTGAACTGCTGTCGCTGGTTTGCGTATTGTGCAGCTAATTCGAATGCGCGTTTGGCGCCGCCGACTGCACCTACACCTAACTTGTAGCGGCCGATATTTAAGATGTTAAAGGCAATGACATGGCCTTTGCCAAATTCTCCAAGCAGGTTTTCTTTTGGCACCTGCGCATCTTCAAGAATTAAAGTGCGTGTTGATGAACTCTTGATTCCCATTTTCTTTTCTTCTGCCCCTACAGATACACCAGGGAATTCTCTTTCTACGATGAACGCGGAGAAATACTCTCCATCAATTTTTGCATACACCACAAATACATCTGCGAAGCCTGCATTTGTAATCCATTGCTTTTCGCCATTTAATACATAGTGAGTGCCTTCAGCATTCAGCTTGGCAGTCGTTTTTGCCCCTAGAGCGTCTGAGCCTGAGCTGGGTTCAGTCAATGCATATGCAGCGAGCTTTTCGCCCGTAGCCAAGGCTGGAAGATACTTTTGTTTTTGGTCTTCGTTACCGAATAGAACGATCGGCAGTGAACCAATCCCTACATGGGCACCATGTGAGATTGAAAATCCGCCGGCACGCGCCATTTTTTCAGCGATTAATGCTGAGCTTACTTTATCCAATGCAAGTCCGCCGTACTCTTCCGGAACGTCTGCTCCTAAAAGGCCTAGTTCGCCTGCTTGCTTCAATAATTTAACTGAACGGTCAAACTCATGATTTTCTAGATGTTCGATTTGCGGAACTACTTCATTCACAACATAGTCTTCTGTGGTTTTCGCAATCATAACCTGTTCATCCGTGTAATCCTCTGGTGTAAACACACGGTCATAGGAAACATCTTCAATTAAAAAGCTTCCGCCTTTAATTAGGTTTTCAGTTTGATTTGACATTTTCATGTTCCTCCATTCTATATTGAGGAGAAAGCCTGCAGAGGCGTTACTCCATGAATTTTTTATGAATTATAAAAGCTCAAAGACTCCAGCTGCTCCCATTCCGCCTCCAATGCACATGGTGACAACTCCGAATTGCTGTTTGCGGCGCTTCATTTCATGAATAAGAGAAAGTGTCAGCTTTGCACCTGTACATCCAAGCGGGTGTCCAAGCGCAATGGCTCCGCCGTTAACATTCACTTTTTCTTCATCCAAGCCCAGCTCACGGATAATCTGAAGTGATTGTGATGCGAAGGCTTCATTCAGTTCGAACAAACCGATGTCGGAAAGCTCAAGCCCTGCTAGCTTAAGTGCTTTGGGAATGGCTACCACCGGCCCTACACCCATGATTTCAGGAGGCACTCCGCCGACTGCGAAACTTCTGAATGTAGCCATTGGCTGCAAGCCTGATGATTCAGCTTTTTCACGGTCCATTACCATGACTGCGGCTGCCCCATCACTTGTTTGTGAAGAGTTCCCTGCTGTGACTGTACCCGTTACCGAGAAGGCAGGGCGCAGCTTTCCTAGCGTTTCAACGGTAGAATCCGGGCGAACCCCTTCATCCTGGCTGAACTGGAGTGTTTTTTCTGTAATCTTATTATCTTTTCCGACAGATCGTAACGTGACATCAACAGGAACAATTTCATCTGCAAATCGGCCATCCTGGATTGCCTTCGCAGCATTTTGATGGCTTCTAACCGCAAAAGCATCCTGGTCCTGTCGTGAGATGCCATATTTTTTAGCCACTTCTTCAGCTGTATGTCCCATTCCCATGTAGTATTGAGGCGCTGTTTCCGCCAATTTGGCGTTCGGGCGGACCACATGCCCCATCATCGGTACAAGGCTCATCGATTCCGCTCCGCCGGCAATGATGGTATCGGCATGGCCGATCATAATTTTTTCGGCAGCATAAGCGATTGACTGCAAGCCTGAAGAGCAATACCGGTTGATTGTAATTGCCGGAACCTCGTGGGAAAGTCCAGCAAGAGCTCCGATATTCCTCGCCATATTCAAGCCCTGTTCTGCTTCGGGCATGGCACAGCCAATGATTAAGTCATCGATATTTCCTTCATAATTTCCTGCACGTTTCAATGTTTCCTTTACAACAAGCGCACCTAAATCATCCGGCCTTACATTTGCAAGGGTACCTTTTTTTGCTTTGCCGACCGGTGTTCTAGCACCTGCAACAATTACAGCTTCTCTCATTCTATTCCCTCTCTTTCTATAAAGTGAGACTTCACACAGAGGGTTTTTTTTCCCGCTGAGGCTGAGTGTTAATCGAGGCCCGCACGATGCGGGTCACTCAGACGTTGCTACAGGATGTGCTGAATTTAGTCTGAGTTCCTCTTTCGGGCTTATACGGGCAATTACGCCCCGCAATTCAGTCCCGATTCTCCTAGTTTCTATTTGGCGGCTTACTGCCTGTTAAACTGCGATAAATGTTTTAATCTATTTAATTAGTTGCGCAATGGCTTCCCTTTTAAAAGCATGTGCTGCATACGCTGCTGTGATTTTGGCTCAGCAACAAGGCTTAAGAATGCCTCCCTTTCCAAATCAAGCAAGTATTGCTCATCTACTTCCGTTCCATACGGCACTTTACCGCCAGCAAGGACATACGCGAGCTTTTTTGCGATTTTCAGGTCATGCTCTGAAATATAGCCGGATTGGAACATGGCGTGTGCGCCAAGCAGCAATGTGGCATAGCCAGTTTCCCCGACGACTGGCACTTTTTTGCGGACACGAGGCTTGTAGCCTTTTTCATGTAGAGCAAGCACAGCCTGCTTCGCATCGTAGAGAAGGTGGTCTCCGTTTACGCTAATGCCATCAGCAGGATTCAGGAAGCTATGATCGCGTGCTTCTTCACCGGATGTAGATACTTTCGCCATGGCAATCGTCTCAAATACTTTATTGGCAACCTTTTGAAGATCAAATTCTATACCATTAGGCAGGCTTTCAAGGTGCTTAATATATAGCTCCTTGTTGCCACTTCCGCCTGGAATCAGACCAACTCCTGCTTCAACAAGACCCATATAAGTTTCGCTGGAAGCCTGGATATGCGCTGCAGGCAGGCAAACCTCTGTCCCTCCGCCAAGTGTCATTCCGAATGGAGAAGCAACAACAGGCTTCGAGCTGTATTTGATTTTCATCATGGCATTCTGGAATTGGCGGACGACCATATCCAGTTCGTAAATATTGTCATCTTGCGCTTCCAACAGGATCATTCCCAAGTTGGCGCCGACACAGAAGTTCTTGCCCTGATTTCCAATGACAAGGCCTTTGTAATGTTTCTCCACCTCATCAACTGCAAAATTGATCATTTGGATAATATCTAGTCCGATCGCATTGCTTTGTGAATGGAATTCCAGTAGGGCAACGCCATCACCTATGTCAATAAGGCTTGCACCAGTATTCTTTTTAATGACTCCCTTTTGCTTTTTGAGCTGCTTAAGATTGATTACTTTTGGATTTTCTTCGATTAATTTATATTCGCCGTTAAGATAGAAATACTTGAGCCCATCCTCTTCCTTATAGAATGAGGTGAAGCCTTTTTCGAGCATCTCTTTAACCCATGCAGGGACTTCTTCACCTGCTTCTTCCATTTTCTGAACAGACTTTTCTACCCCGATAGCATCCCATGATTCAAATGGGCCAAGCTCCCATCCGAAGCCCCATTTCATGGCACGGTCTATCGCAGTGAGATCATCTGCAATTTCGCCTAGCAATTGAGCAGAATAAAGCAGTGCCGGGCTAAGGATATTCCATAAAAGCCCGCCTGCGCGGTCATCCGCATATACAAGCGCCTTCAACTTTCCGGCAGTTCCTTTTTCCTGTTTGCTCATTTCTACTGATGCCGTTTTAAGCTTTTTGCGAGAACCGTATTCCAAGCTTTCAGGATTAAGTTCAAGGATTTCTTTTCCTTTTTTCAAAAAGAATCCCTGTCCGGACTTGCTTCCAAGCCAGCCTTTTTCCTGCATGGCTTTCATGAAGCCAGGCACTTCAAATACTTCTTTTTCTTTTCCTTCCACTTGCTCATAAACGTTCCCTGCGACGTGTATAAATGTATCAAGGCCAACTACATCTAGCGTTCTGAAAGTGGCGCTTTTTGGCCTTCCGATCAGCGGTCCTGTAACGGAATCTACTTCGCCGACACTATAGCCGCCCTTCAGCATTTCCTGAACGGTTACCAGAAGACCGTATGTGCCAATCCGGTTTGCAATAAAGTTTGGCGTATCCTTTGCTTCTACAACGCCCTTGCCCAGTACATCTTCTCCGAACTGCTTCATGAATGTAATCACTTCAGGAGCAGTATTCTTAGCGGGGATTATTTCTAAAAGCTTTAAGTATCGCGGAGGATTGAAGAAATGGGTGCCAAGGAAGTGCTTCTGGAAATCCTCTGAACGCCCTTCCGACATAGCTTCAACAGAAATACCCGAAGTATTGGTACTGATGATGCTTCCAGGCTTTCTGTACTGGTCCACTTTTTCAAAAACCTGTCTCTTTATGTTTAAATTTTCTACAACCACTTCGATTACCCAATCCACATCTTTAATGCGTTCCATATCATCTTCAAAATTGCCAGCTTCAATCAGCGCAAGATTCTTTTTGGATGTAAGCGGAGCCGGTTTTTGCTTCAATAGTTTTTGGCGGTTGCCCTCACTTAATCGATTGCGCACCGCTTGATTTTCAAGGGTAAGTCCTTTTGCTTTTTCAGCATCCGTTAATTCACGAGGTACAATATCGAGCAATAATGTTGGTATTCCGATATTAGCCAGGTGGGCAGCGATTCCTGAACCCATTACACCGGAGCCCAAAACAGCAGCCTTTTTAATTTGTTGGATCAACTTTATTTCCCCCTTTATTTTTGAATGAACAATCATTCATTTTATTCCCAAAAAAATATTCATCTGATCTGATCTGATCTGAATGAGTCCTGTTAGTTATAACTATAAAATATTTGCAAAATTTACGCAATGATTTTAATCGGAAAAATTTGAAAATGTTTTGAATTTTTTTGAAGGCCGCAGGGACTTTTGGGAGAAATGATACAGATTGTTTTGGGACATCCTATAAAAGAAGCTTCTGTTGCCGGACGTATCAGTCTGCAATCAGAAGTTGATTGTAATGGAGGTGAAAAAAGATGGGCAAAATGAAAAAGGATCCATCGAGGGCTGGAGTCAGTGCAGCAAGTGTTCAGGGCGATGCGGGACCAACTGTTGAAAGACAAGGCCCCAAAAAGAGGAACAGCCAAAACAATCAATACAAACGTTAATTCAGAGTAGGATTTAAAAGCGTAAATTAAATATAACTTGCTTGCTTATTGGGCTGGCTGCTGCCAGCCTCTTTCCATTATGTACATAGGGTAAATCTTCAAATTCTTTCCTTAAGAATAACCGAGGTTTTTCAGAGGAAAGATATGTTCGAATAAAAGTGCTTTTATTCCCTGTGTCGCTTTATATATTTGCGGTTAACAATACTAAATTGGAGGGTTTTCTATGCAACAGCAAAATATGAACATGCAAAACCAGCAGGGCATTATGCAGCAGCCGCCTGCCGTTGTTTCCACTAAGGATTCTCTGTACTTAACAGATATGCTTTCCTGGAACCTTCTTGCTTTTAAAAAGGCTCATTTTTATGCCCAGCAGTGTCAGGATCAGGAGCTGAAGACTCATTTCGAACAGTGTGGGCAAATGCATCAGCGTCATTATCAGCAGCTGCTTACCCATTTAAATCAGCAGAATCAGCAAAGCTTTATGGGAATGCAATAAGAAAAATAAATATTGAAGGAGATTATAATGAATCAAAATCAGAACCAAAATCAAAATACCATTCAAAACTCTGAAACTCAGGTTAATAAAACCCCGCAAATGAATGACCGGGACTTTTCAAACGATTTGCTGGCAATGGAGAAATGGATGACAAATGCCTATTCTGTTGCCATGAATGAAGCAAGCCACCAAAGCCTTTACCAGGACATGCTGACAGTGTTCAATGAAACGCAAAATCAGCAAAGAGAGCTTTATAATCTTATGTTCAGAAAAGGCTGGTACAAGGTGGAAGCAGCTGACCAGCAAAAGCTACAGCAATCCTATCAGCAATTCCAAGGTTATTCCAGTCAGTTTCCGTATGGAAATGGACAAATGCAATAAGAAAAGCGCAAGGCACCTTGACCTCCCCCGACAAGCATTAGACAATCCCTTCCAGAAGGTGTTTTTTCCTTCTGGAAGGGATTGGATTATGATCCCGAGTCCCTAGGAGCCGAAACTAGACAAGTTTGTGACCTCGAGGGAGGTAGGCGCCTGCAGCTAGACAGTTCTGTAAGTTCAAAGAGATACATATTCTGATATTATAAACAAGAAACCGCTGCAATCCTTGTAGCGGTTTCTTGCAAATAATTGCAAAAAAAAAACATGTACTACTCTTTCACATCTTTATTGTGTTTTTTTGCTTCTCATTTCTTCATTCATCATCTTGATTTCAGCAATAAGAGCTTTCATTTCCTCTTTTGCATCCGGATATGTATCATTCCAATGCTTCGCTAAAGGGGGCATGGATTTGGCAATAAAGGAGTATAGTGCCCATGCTTCAACCTTGTCCTTTAGTTCCGGGTTGGTCTCGCCGATAAGGAGTTCCGTATATTTTTCCAGCAGGCCGTCAAGCTGACCTTTTAATTTATCATTCATTCTCCTATTCCTCCTTTTTTCTGTTCCTGCAAGTTAGAGGACAAGGGCCGCAGCGTTTACCACTATCAGTCAAATAAGAAAAGCAGCATGTTTTTCTTGGCCTGATCATGTTCTCTTTGTTTTCCATAAAGATTTTTTCATTATAAAAACGCCCGAGCGGGTTGGCATGATATCCGCCAAATACCTCACAAGAGGCCTCTTCGATGATGAATTTAAAATCTTTAACAGCCTGTTTGGCCACTGCTGTTTCTTTTGGCATGATGGTTTCATACAGCCAATATACATAAATGGCGATATTTTCCCAGAGAATCAGCTTGGAAATCCTCGCTTCCTTTGCGACACAGTCCACGATTGGAAAAACATGCTCGCTAAATAAAGTGCGAATCACCTCTTCCCGCCACTGGTCCCTATTTTTTCCGGCTCTTTCTCCAATAAGCTTTTTAAACCGAAAATTTGGAAGCCACAGTCCGTTCTTTTCCCTGCTTTCCATTACCAGGTTCTCATGCGATATGTCTAGTTTCAAGTTCCAGGAAGTCATGCTATATAAAAAAATCACAGGAAGAAAGGCATATCTTTTAATCAGTATGGAAGCAGCTGTTTTTTCATCATTGGCACCAATTAGCTGTTTTACCTGCTGAAGATATCCCCTTATTTTTCCGGGATCCAGCAGATCAGTCACTTCTATCGAAAAAGAAGGGCTTTCATGATCAGCAAGCCTGAACAGCTGCAGCGCTTCTGCTTGCTTTTCCGTCAGCACCATCATCCCAAAATTCCCTCCCCTTTTAGGATGCATCTGCCTTTGCCGTAAGGAATGCAAAGCGGGGTGCCGAATAATGGGTCGATGGTAACTTCACACTCCATGCCAAATACATTTTTCACTAATCCGCAATTAATGACATGTTCGGGCTTGCCCTGGGCGAAGACTCTTTGGTCCATTATCGCGACAATATTATGTGCATACCTGCAGGCTAGATTAAGGTCGTGAAGCACCATCACAATTGTACGCTGCTCTTTCTCGTTTAGTTCAAACAGCAAATCGAGAATTTCAATTTGATGGGTCATATCCAAATAAGTCGTCGGCTCATCGAGTAAAATGGTGTCCGTATCCTGGGCCAATGTCATGGCAATCCATGCTCTTTGGCGCTGGCCTCCAGATAAGGAATCTACAGTACGGTCCTTTAATTCTTCCATGCCAGTAGCTCTCAGGGCACTTTTGACTTTCAGTTCATCTTCTGTTGACCATTGCTTCAGCCAGGTCTGGTAAGGATACCGCCCTTGTTTTACAAGCTGGAGCACTGTCAGGCCTTCAGGAGCAGAAGGAGATTGCGGCAAAATAGCCATTTTTCGGGCGACATCTTTTGTGGAAAGCCGGGCAATGGCCTCCCCTTCCAATAATACAGCACCTGACTTTGGCTTTAAGAGCCGGGCAATGGACCTGAGCAAAGTAGATTTACCGCAGCCATTTCCACCTATAAAAACCGTAATTTCGCCTTTAGGGATTTCCAAGTTCAGCTCATTAATGATAATGGTATCTCCATATGACAGTGTTAAATCCTTTGTTGCGATCGCTTGCCCTGTTGTCATGTGCGCCCTCTCCTTTTAAAAAATATTTATATCTATAGACTATCCAGTTACTTGTTCCGTACGAGTTTCAAGCTTATGAGTTCCTTGTTTTAAAAAGCAAATAAATAAAATACGGTGCACCAATGCTGGCTGTAAAAACGCCTGCCGGGATTTCCAGCGGGGAAAATAACGTTCTTCCGATTAGATCGGCTGCCATTACGAGGATACCTCCGATTAAAGCGGAAGCAGGCAGCAAAGCACCGAAAGCTGAACCAACGAGCCTTCGGGCCATGTGCGGTGCCATTAAGCCAACGAAACCGATTCCGCCTGCGAATGCAACAGCTCCCCCTATCAATCCTGTGCTTACCATCAGCAGCAGAAATCGGTGTTTTTGGACAGTACTGCCGACGCCTGTAGCAACGTCATCCCCGAGTTCCTGAACATTTACATTTCTGGCTAAAACAAAGGCCAGGATCAGAAGGATAAGCGTCCATGGCACTAAGATCGCGACATTTCCCCAGTTAGAGCCGTATACAGTTCCTGTGATCCAGATATTCGCCTGGCTTGCCTGATAAATCGGGCCAAAAACCATCATTAAAGTAGTCAGTGCCTTCATTAAGCTCGCAATCCCAATTCCGATCAAAACAAGGCGAATCGGTGATACTCCATTTTTATAGGCTAAGAAATAGACTAGAAAAGCGACAATTGCAGCACCGCCAAATGCTGCAAGCGGCATCCAATTAATACTTACGGTTAATGCGTTATTTTCATCACTAAAAAAGGCTAAAAAACCGACAACTGCTACAGAGGCACCGCCTGTTATCCCAATAATGTCCGGTGAAGCCAGCGGATTCCTGATCATCCCCTGAAGGATGCCGCCCGCAACAGCAAGTGATATTCCCACCAAAAGGGCGATGATAATTCTTGGAAGCCTGAAGGACTGAATAATCAGCCGCTCCATATCCGAGCCTCCGCCAAAAAAGACTTGCACAACTTTAAGGGGGCTGATTTTCATATCACCTGTTCCAGTACTGATTACAAAAACGCCAGCCGCAGCAGCCGTAAGTAGAAGGAATATGGCAAGTGCCCTCCGGTCGATTAAAAATGAAACTTTGCCGCCAAGTAGGCGGAGATTATCATATTTTTTCATGATTGATTGAACCCCCTTCTGGCAATGTACACAAAGAAAGGAGTTCCAATAACAGCCGTCATAACCCCAACAGGAACTTCCTGAGGCATGATGATATATCTTGCTGCGATATCTGCTGATAGCAGGAGCATCCCGCCAAACAGGCCAGAAAAAGGGATGACCCAGCGGTGGTCTATGCCTACAATCGCACGGGTAAGGTGAGGGATGACGATCCCAAGGAAACCGATCGGCCCTGCAACAGCTACTGCCCCCCCAGATAGAAGAACAACAATGATGCCTGCACCAAGTTTGATCATTCCCGTTTTTAATCCTAATCCCTTTGCAACATCTTCACCCATAGAAAGGACATTCATTTTACCGGCAATTATCATGGAAAAAATCCAGCCGGCAGTGAAATACGGAAGCACAGTGATTAATGTTTCAAGCTTCCGGCCCGATACAGAGCCTGCAAGCCAGAAAAGGACTTGCTCAAGGTCTGTTTCATTTAACACTAAGAATCCTTGTGTCATAGATGCAAACATGGCGCTCATCGCTGCACCGGCAAGTGTGAGCTTCATAGGAGTCAGTCCTTCTCTGCCGATCGAGCCGATAATGTAGACAAAGATAAAGGAAAGAGCCGCTCCTAAAAAAGAAAGCCATGTGAAAAACTGCAGACTGCTTATCGAAAACAGTGATACCGCTATAACCACTGCGAAGCCTGCCCCGGCGTTAATTCCAAATATTTCAGGTGCAGCAAGCGGATTCTTAGTCAAAGTCTGAAGCAACACTCCCGCTATTGCCAGGCTTGCCCCAACTGCTGCAGCAATCAATGCCCTTGGAAGGCGGACAGATTGTATAATAATATGTTCATTGGATCCATCAAATTCTGTAAACGCATCAATTGCTATCTTCCACGTTGTGTCCGTATATCCGTATACAATGCTGAAAGACATTAATACTAATAGCAGCAGCATAGCCAAAACAAGCCCTGCCCACCTCATGGAGTTCGTTTTTAATAACATAATGTAAACCTTTCTTGCTTCTATATTTAATAAGATCTTTCTTTTACAATTTTAGTCTATTGTACAGCTCAAATGCTGTCAATGAGTTTGAAAATCATTTTCATTGGTAATTAAACATGTTCAGATTAGTGACCTGATTTTGGATCATTTTAGTCTTCCAAAGTGTTAATTTAAATAATTGAAAATGATTTTCATTTGTCTATTGACATCCTTTTGAATTCAAATTAAGATAAAGATGTCAAATGAAAATGATTATCATTAACAATACATAATGGAGGAAGCACTTATGAGATTAAAATCATTACTTGCAATGTTTTCAGTTTTAGCAATTCTCTTCCTTGCAGCCTGCGGGAATAACAATGAAGAAGATCAGACAGCTGAAAAAGAAAACGAAGGAAACAAAACAGAAGATACAAGCTATACAGTGGAGCACGCAATGGGGACAACTACACTTGAAAAAACACCTGAAAAAGTCGTGATTCTTACAAATGAAGGAACAGAAGCTCTTCTTTCAATGGGTGTAACCCCAGTCGGAGCTGTTCAGTCTTGGACAGGCGATCCTTGGTACGAGCATATCGCTGATCAGATGAAGGATGTTCAGGTTGTAGGAACAGAAAGTGAAGTGAATGTTGAAGCCATCGCTGCGCTTCAGCCGGATCTCATTATCGGAAACAAAATGCGCCAGGAAAAAATCTACGATCAATTAAACTCGATAGCCCCTACCATTTTTGCCGAAACATTGCGCGGTAATTGGAAGGAAAACTTCGAGCTTTATGCAAAGGCAATCAATAAAGAAGAAGCAGGCAACAAAGTCATTGCGGATTATGACAGCCGCATTGAAGAAATTAAAACAAGCCTTGGCGATAAATTAAACCAGGAAGTTTCAATTGTCCGTTTTATGGCAGGCGATGTCCGCATCTATCATAAAGATTCCTTCTCTGGTGTCATTCTTGACCAAATCGGCCTTGCCCGTCCTGAAAGCCAGAATGTAGATGATTTTGCCGAAAAGAATGCTACCAAAGAACGCATTCCTGCCATGGATGGAGATGTCCTATTTTACTTCACGTATGAAACAGGCGATGACAAAGCAAGCCAGCTTGAAAAAGAATGGATTGAAGATCCGTTATTCAAAAATCTGAAAGTTGCCCAGGAAGGCAAAGTTTACAAAGTAAGCGACACCATCTGGAATACAGCAGGCGGCGTCATTGCTGCAAACCTGCTGCTGGATGACATCGAGAAGCATCTGGTTAAATAACGATAGTGATTGCGCTCCCATAATACCCCCTCTTTTATGAGAGCTCATATATAAAATAAAAGAGCCTGCATCTGCAGGCTCTTTTTTCATGGATATAAAAATTTTCCTCCCTAATTGAATGCTCTCTTCCCTTTTTCTTATTCATTCAGCCAAATGGGCCTCTTTTTTATTGCCTTCCATTCATAAGATTTCCAAAACCGGCAACAATAAGTTTAATGCCGAAAATGATGGTGATTTTCCTATGAAAAGATGGTTGAAAAACAAGCGTATTAAAGAAGATGTTAAACATAAAGAATGGGAGCAATCCTTTATAAAATCCAAAGACTTTAAGAAAATCTTTTACTATAACCAAAAAACGAACATCCGTTTTTGTCTTACGTTCATGGCTACTTTAGTAGATGAGAATATTATTCAGGACGGCATCCTCCCAAATTTGCTGGAAGATGAGTTTCGGGAAATTGAAGACATTAAACAGCTGGTGCCGGTTGCCGATGTCCAAATTTGCGATGATCCGTCTTTGATTGAACAGAAGTTAATGAACGGCTATGTGATGCTTACCGTTGAAACAGAGATGAAGCATTTTGGCTTTATAGCGGCACAAAAAGAAATTGTCAGGGGAATCAGTCAGCCTGAAGTTGAATTTTCCGTTATTGGACCAAAGGAAGCATTTGTAGAGTCTCTCGGGCAAAATTTGAATTTAATCCGTAAGCGTCTTCCGGTAAAAGAGCTAATCATCGAAGAGTTCACTCTTGGCAGCTTATCTAAAACCAGCATAGCCATGATGTATATGGAAAACATCACAAACGAAGATAACGTAAATACTGTCAGGCAGCGGTTAACGAATGTAAAATTTGACGCGATAACCGACAGTTCCTATATTGTGCAGCTAATTTCGGATAACTCCAACTCTCCTTTTCCGCAGCTTCTTGATACTGAAAGGCCAGATCGGGTGGCCGGAATTTTGGCTGAGGGGAAAATTGCGATAGTAGTCGATGGGTCGCCGCATGTCTTGATTACACCAACTACTCTTGTTGAGTTTTTTAGTTCTTTTGAAGATTATTTTTTAAATTGGCTATTATCGTCTTTTTTCCGGTTGATCCGTTTATTTGCGGTTGCCTTTTCGATTCTTGTCACACCTATTTATGTAGCAACTTTGTCTTATCATTATGAGCTGATTCCAAAAGATTTGATGAACACTTTAATTACGTCAAGGAGGGAAATTCCCCTCCCTCCTATTCTTGAAGCACTGTTTTTGGAACTGACGATTGAACTGCTGCGCGAGGCAGGAGCCCGGCTGCCTACAAAGGTTGGCCAGACAATCGGCATCGTGGGCGGGATTGTGATCGGGACGGCTTCGGTAGAAGCCGGACTCACAAGTAACGTCCTCCTGATTATCGTGGCCCTTGCCGCTCTTGCCTCCTTCACAACGCCGGTATACAGAATGGGCAACACAATCCGTTTGCTTCGGTTCCCTTTCCTATTTTTTGCGGAGCTTTGGGGTCTGCTTGGAATCGTGTTTTGTTTCTGTATCCTGCTGACCCATTTAATCCGGCTTACGTCACTTGGAAGGCCTTTTCTTGAGCCGCTCTATCCGCCTCGGGTGACAGATATGAAGGATGCGCTGATCAGGCTCCCATTTGAAAAGCAATCCAAGAGGCCTCTTTACTTAAGAACCAAAAACCCTTTCCGCTTCAGCAAGAAAAAAGCTGAAGAGAAACAGGATATTGATGAATAACACGAAAGTGCAGTTCCAGATGAATCATCATCAGTTAACAAGCGTGGAACGGAGGTGAACCAGATGAAGGAGCAGACAGTGCCCGACAGATTAAAAATTTCCCCTTTTTTAGTGTTTTATTTGATCATGTCCATGCAAATCGGAATCGGGGTTTTGGGTTATCAGCGCATTATCGCGATGGATGCTGGCTATGATGCCTGGATATCCATTCTATTTATCGGGGTAGGCATCCATGTCATCGTGTGGATGATGTATAAAATTGGCGAAACCGTTAATGGAGACATTGTTACAGCCCATAAATATCTTGCCGGGAGTTTCTTTGGCAAAGCGCTCAGTGTTATTTTCATCGGCTATTTTATCTTATATAGCTTAACAGTCATCCGGACATTTATTGAAGTGATCCAGGTGTGGATGTTTCCGGAGCTAAGTACATTCTGGTTCACCTTTGGATTTTTGCTTCTCTGTGTATATATCATTTTTGGCGGATTTCGGACCGTGGTTGGAACGGCTTTCTTCGGGGTAGTCCTCCCTGCTTATTTACTTTTTACATTTGGATGGGCCGTCAAATTCTCCAATTTATCTAATCTTTTGCCTATTTGGGACCATACCATTAAAGAGCTGCTGACAGCTTCTTATCACACATCACTTACGTTTATTGGATTTGAGATCATACTATTCTGTTATCCTTTTATTAAAGAGCCAAAGAAATCGCAAAAATGGGCCCATTTAGCTGTATTGACGACTACTCTCATCTATACGGTATTAGCAATCATTACTTTTTCGTATTTTGCGGAGGACCAGCTCCAGAAGCAAATTTGGGCAACTTTAACGATGTGGAAAATAGTAGAGATGCCCTTTGTGGAACGATTCGAATATATTGGGATCGCTAACTGGAACTTGATTATTCTGCCAAACGTGTGCATTTCCATTTGGATTGCTTCCCGTCTGATCAAAAGAATATTTAATATCAGGCAAAAAATCGGCGTGTTTTTTATCGTAGGAGCCGTTCTGATTTTAATTAATTTCCTGAATACGCGCGAGAAAATAAACACGCTGAATGACTATATTGGAAAAATGGGTTTTGCTTTTACCTTTATTTATATCCCCCTGCTGTTTGCAGCCGTTAAGATCGCCAAGAAGTTTATGCAGAAAAGGAAGGTGAAAAAGCAATGAAAAAGCTGGCCATATTTTTTCTTGCGGTCCTTCTCACGGGATGCGTCGATAAAGAAATCATTGATGATATTAATATTGAAGTGGCTGTAGGCTATGACTTATTAGAGGGGTCGGAAGATACCTATCGAGGCACGATACTCTTTCAGGAATTCCAGACTGACAAAAGTGTGATAAATCGTACTTATAGCGGCAATGGCTTGTTGCGCAAAGATCTCATTTTGGATGTTTCCAAGCAAACGTCTGAGCCTGTTGTCACTGGAGGATTAAAGCTCGCTATTTTCGGTCCTGATATTTCGGAAAAAGGAATTTATGATCTGGTCGATTCATTCCAAAGAGATGCGAGCATCGGAGCCAGATTGTTTATATTAACTGCGGAAGAAAAAGCTGAAGAGGTATTAGAAGGCAACTATGGTTCAAGGGGCAATTCAACCTATATCTATAACCTTATCGAGCATAATATAGAACATCATGACATTCCTTATACAAATCTTCACCTTACAATGAGAGACTTTTATCAAAAAGGAGAAGACCCTTTTTTCCCGCAGATCAAAAAAATTAGCAATGATAAAGTGGAGGTATCTGGGATAAGCCTATTTCAAGGAGATAAAGAAGTCGATGTTCTTCCTGTCGAAAAAATGTTTTTTTTTAAATTGCTGGTTGATAAGTACAGTGAAGGAAACTTTGAGGTTAAATTGCCAGGTGGTGATCTTGCTGCTGTAAAAAGTATTAGATCTAAGCGTAAGATCTCAATTCTGGATAAGAAAACAAACATTAAAATAACAATCAGGGGTGTGATTCGGGAATATACCGGAAAAACATTAACCCAAGAAGTCATAAAAAAGATTGAGAAAGGCCTGGAAAAAGAAATTGAAAGGGAAACCTTAAAACTCCTAAAAAAATTCCAAAAACTAGAAATAGATCCAATTGGACTAGGGCGTATGAAAAAGACCCAAACGAGGAACTTTGATTTTAAAAAGTGGGAAGATGATTATAAAAATATGGACTTTAACGTTACGAGCGATGTTCTTATTGAAGAAACAGGCGTTATTGAATAGAGTAAAGAGCGGGCCATTGGGTATCCGCTCTTTCTGTTTAATCACTTGTCGAGAACATATATTTTTTATAGTGGTACCGGATTGAAAAGATGAGCCCCATCGCCAGCATATTCCCCATCAATGAACTCCCTCCATAACTGATGAATGGAAGGGGAATCCCGGTAATCGGCAAAAGACCGATCGTCATGCCGATATTCTGAAAGACATGGAAGGTAACCATGCTGATGACTCCCACACAAATATAAGTATAAAAGTTATTTTTGGTTTCCATTCCAATTTTGGTAATATGGTAAATCAGCAAAAAGAAAAGGCTGACAACAATGCTTGCCCCTACAAACCCAAATTCTTCCCCTACGATACTAAAGATAAAGTCTGTATGGCTTTCCGGCAGATAGACTTCCCTCGTCCCATACCCTTTTCCGCTCGTTTCCCCTGAGCCAATGGCAAGGAGAGAGCGTGTGAGCTGGAATCCTGTAGAGCTTTGGTAATTATAAGGATCAATCCATGAGTAAATACGCGCAAATTGATATTCCTTAACCCCTAAATATTTCTCAAGAATATCAGGATGCCAAAGAACGAAATAAAGGATCGTGCCGGCGAATGCTGCCCCTATCCCAAAAATAGGAGCCAGCAGCTTCCAGCTGATTCCGGATATAAAGATCATGCCAAGCATAATCGCCAGGAAAACAAGGCTTGTCCCCAAATCCGGCTGCTGCATGACAAGCAGGAGCGGGACGATGGTTAACCCAACCAGCTTTATAAGCAGCCATAAATCGGTCTGCACGGTTTTAATGACGTTTTTTTGATGATGCTCATCAATTGTTTTGGCCAGAACAAGGATAATAAAAACTTTAACAAGTTCGGCTGGCTGCAGGGAACCCATTCCAGGCACCTTATACCATGCTTTAGCTCCATTGATGACAGGAGCAATGCTGCTTGGCGCAACGATCAAAAATCCCAGAAGTAAGATGCCTAGGCTGTAGACATACCAGGAAATCTTCTTTAATTGATCAGAGTCCAATGTAATAACAGCTGCGATGATGACTGTTCCAACGCAATACCAGACAATCTGCTTCAGCAGGAAATTCTCCGTATATTGTCCCGTTGTCTGGGCGCTATAAATTGAAATCGCACTCACTAAGAACAAAAGCATCAATATTAACACTAAGCCCCAATCAAGCTTAGGAGGTGTATACCGATTCGAGGTCATGATCATTCTCCTTTAAAAACAAAAACCATTTGCCTTTCGTTACTTCTGTCAGGCATAACGGAATAAGGCGAAGCTTCAAATAATGGCAAGGCATTGTCCTATGAAGGCCTCCCAATATTCCTCGCTACAATACTTCATTATATTTTTTATAGAGATAAATCACAACTTCTAAAAGCGAATGGGTATTATTTCAAGTTTGTTTCAAAGCGCAAATGATTATATTGGCCTAGTATAATAAGAGAACATTCTGCCTTGGTGCCTATTCCGCCTATTCCTTTCGTTGTATTACGACTTATATTTTCTATCCCTGCTGAAATAACGCACTTTCATATCCTCTCTCATCCATTCAAGATTATTAGGCACTTGTGGAATGCTATAGCCGATAAAAATCGGGGTGGTTACATAACGGGGAACAATTTTCGCGTAAATATCCTTGTCCAGCTTATAGAAGAACAAATTATAGCTATTGCATGGGAAAGAGAAAGCATTCAAAATATAATGGGCAGCCGCCTGGATGCATTTGGCAAAGTACGGGATAACTTCATGGTTAGAAAGCTTGACATTGAATTCATAAAATCCAATTCTCGGTGAAGTAGACAAAGTGAAAACCGTATCGCTTTCCTCATGAATGAGGAGCCCTTCGAAATCCCTAGCCAGGATTTTTTCCTTATAATCGATCTTTTTCAGCCCAACGATCTGCATATGGGGGTGTGCAATGCTTCCTCCTGATAAAGGCCCGTGATTCTTGAAAAAAAGAACCGATTCATATTTCCCGCTTTCTTCCATTTGAAGCCAATGTTTTAACCCAAATGAAAGAAGCCTGATCAAATGATCCTCCGGATAGACGGACAGCTCGCTGTCACATTCATCCGTTTCAATCAGCACCGTTTGATAGGCATTTTCCAAAACAGGATACTTATTCTTCAGTAACATAATCGAATCTTCAACCGCAATAATATCCCTCAGCTCCTCCCTCGCACAAAAAGGGCAGCTGATGTCCTTATTTCGAATGCTATTGGGCTTCTGGACTCCAATCCCGGTATTAAAATGCAAATGAGTATCTGACATCTCTTACACCTGCTTTTCTATAATCTCTCTCCCTATTTTATCATGAAAACACAAAGCAGGTACCTATACCAATTGGATCAACTGGTATAGGTACCCGGCACTTTAATCAACCGTTAATTCAGTTTCAGTATGCTCGTGGATGTCATCGCCTTTTTCCACATGCGTAGTGATGATGTATGTGCCGGCATCAGAAAAAGTATGGTCAGCCGTGTATGTGCCTGCTTCAGTTTCAGAAAGGTTCACCCATTGTGGCGTTCCTCCATTTAGCGAAATTTCCAGCTTCACTTTTGCTTCTGTCAGCGGCTTGCCGTTTTTTTCAAGCGCAACAGATAAGCCTGTTTGTTCTTTTGCATGAACGTGATCTGGTGCCTGAAGAAGGATGGATACATCTCCTCCATGGCTGTGGGATTGGCCTTCTTCATGCCCATTTTTCTCATGTTCGTGCTCATGTCCAGCGTCCTCTGTTTTCACATCGCCAACTTGAACCGAAACCTTTGGCATTGTATGCTGGCTTCTTGCGGTAACATGGGATTGAATAGAGTAAATGCCTTCTTCGGGAAATGTATAATTTGCAGTATAAATTCCCTCTGAATCATGCTTCGCTTCCACCATTTCACTATCTTCTTTTTTTCCTTCCTTCCAAATCTCAAATTTCACTTCATCCGCATCCGTTACGGCTTCGCTGCCTTGTTTTATGGTAACAGCAAGGGAAGCTTCCTTTCCTGTATCCAGCGTTTCAGGCACCATCAATACTGCATCAATAATTTGCGGCACTTCTTCAGCTTCCTTGGACTCTCCCTGTTCAGACTGACTGCACCCGCTAAGAACCAGGAAGCTTGCTATTATAATAAATAATGCCTTTTTCAATTTAAAGTCCCTCTTTTCTATTTTTACTTTTGATAACTTAAATATAAAAGACATTTGTGATAAAACGATGAAATCTTTTAAAAAAATTAAAGACCCTTTTCTAAATTAGCTTATCCGTCATATATTTAAAGAGATGGAGGGATCCATATGAATTCAAATATAAGAGTGCATTCTATATTCTTTTGCATAAACAGCTGGCTTTTCAGCATGATTGCGGTTTTGGTTCTCGCCGGGATTGTCACAATTTATCCTTCGACTTTTTCATCATCCCATGTAAACATGCTGCTTAAGGATATTAAGGCTGATCAGCTGTTCATTCATTTCCTAAAGGCAGAAAATCATTATTTCTTAAGCGCTGCACCTGCTGAAAGCTATTCCCTTTCCGGGACGCTATTTAAGCTGGCCACAAATACACAGCCTCAGGATATCAGAACATTCCTTGGGCGTGAACTTCCCGGCTTTTCAACCTTCGACACTGGCATAGCCGTTGCCGGTGAGGGAACCGATTTTACCAATCTTCCAGTCGAGTCGGCCCCCCCTCTTGAAGTCCTGCTAAAAGAAAAAGAACTTGCCATGGATGCCGAAGAGAATGAAGACAGCGCCACGCCGCCGGTTATTCCAGCGAAAAAGGGGGTTTTTATCTATCACTCTCATAGCTGGGAGTCGTTTGCTCCCCTTTTAAAGGACGTAAAAGGCACAGATGAAGCTGTAAGCCCAAATAAGCAGGTAAATATCATCACTGTCGGCAGCAAACTGAGTGAAGAGCTTGCGAAAAAAGGCATAGGGGCCGAGCATGATAAAACCAATACGGCGGCTGAATTAAAAAAGAAAGGCTGGAATTGGGAAAACTCCTATTCTCTTTCAAGAGAGACCGTGCAAACCGCCATGGCTGAGAATAAAGATGTCAAATTCTTGATTGATATTCACAGAGATTCACTGCCGAGGGAGAAAACAACCGTATTAATCGGCGAAAAGCAATATGCCCGCCTGTTTTTTATCGTAGGGAAAGAGCATAAAAACTATGAACAGAATCTTAAAGTAGCTACTGATCTTCATAAAGTTCTTGAAGCAAAGTATAAGGGAATCAGCAGAGGGGTTTTTGTGAAGGGAAAGAGCGAGGGAAATGGTATCTACAACCAGGATCTTTCCAGCAGGGCGCTTTTGCTTGAATTTGGCGGAGTGGAAAATAACCAGGCTGAGCTGGACAATTCAGTTAAAGCATTTGCAGAAGTGTTCAGTGAATATTACTGGAAGGCAGAACCGGTCAATGCAAAAGCGAATTAGTGCAAGCCATTATTGTCTTTTGTTTACATTTTTAAGCACTCTATTTCATGTACCTTCTGTTTGATTTCAGCACCATTACGGTGGCCAGTCTGTTCTCGGGAGTTATTGTTTCGGTCATCAACCTGGTTGAAGATGAAATGAAACGTTACAGCCGAAATAGCTGATAGAGGAAAAATTTATTCTTTTCTGTTTTAATAAAGATAACAGAAAGGCAGTTTTCGTAAAGGTCGAGGAGCTCTGTTCCTCCCCGCGGAAAGCATGAGCCCGCAGTAAAAATTGACGGGCTAAGTTCATAAACAAAATGAACATTCTATGAGCAAAGAGGAGTGATACGATTGAAGCTGGCCATTGTCACAGGTGCCTCAAAAGGGCTGGGCGCTTCCATTGCGAAGCGTATGATTAAAGAAGGAACTGGCATCATCTCTGTTTCGCGAACAGAAAATCCTGAGCTGACAGAACTTGCCGCAGAACATGAAGTCTTTTATGGTCACTATTTCTGCAATCTGGCATCGTCTGATGAAATTGAATCTGCCTTTAAAGAGATTACAGCATTATTGCAGGAAAAGAAGACAGAAGCACTCTATGTTTTTAATAATGCAAGTGTCATCAGTCCGATTGGAACAGCCGGCAGCCTGGATCATAAGGCGTTAATCCAAAATGTTCATGTTAATTTGATTGCACCTTTTATCATCTCGAACATTCTGCTGAGTGAAGCATTAAGTGATATGACAATCGTCAACATTACATCAGGTGCTGCGGAAAGACCCATACAGGGGTGGAGCGCTTATTGCAGTACAAAAGCCGGTGTCAATATGTTCACAGAAACCGCTGCACTTGAGCAGCAAACGGCAGGGACGAGGCATAAAATCATCGCTTACAGTCCCGGAGTCATGGACACAGATATGCAGGGAACAATCCGTTCATCTGCAAAAGAAGATTTTCATGACCTTAAAAAATTCCAGGCATTTAAGGAAAAGGGCATGCTTCGAGATACAGACACCGTTGCAGATGCACTGATTGACCTGCTGCTGGAGAAGGAAATCGAGAACGGTAAAGTTTATCATGTAAATGACCTGATCTAGGAGAGTCACACATAAAGAAGCCGGCTGCCTTTAAGACAGCCGGCTTTTTTGCGATTATTCCTTTTGTAAAATGTCACTGTCCACGACTCCATGATGAACTCGGACTACTTCATGGTTTTGGCCCCGCTGGATCACAAAAAAGCCGTTCGAGAAATCGGATGATAATTCTTTGAAAAAGATGCCGTCAATTCCCTTCTCCTGCTTTTCCCCAATCGTTAAATGATACTCCGGCCCCTTCTTGACAAGCTGGGCTGGGAAACCTTTATCCCATTCTTCAGATGCATCATATACCCTTCTTGAAACTTCCACGACATGCACGTCCACACCTTCAAGGTCCTCAAATAGATCATTGGTCAGCGAATGTTTCACCATCCGTTCCAGCCTTGTCTGGACAGCCTGCCCAAGGACAATCTGGGTGATTTTATATTCCTCTGCCACTTCAGAGATGACCTTGGCTATTTTTTTGCCATCGGAGTGCCTTGAGAGCATCTTTAGTCCATATTTCTCTGCCAGACTTTCGAACAGGAACTTTGTTTGCAGATCATTAAATTCAAGATCTTCATGCTTCCGATTTTCCACCGAAAGAATATATCCCTCCCCGTTGAAAGCCTCCTTCAGGATTTTGCCTCTTTGTGCAAGTCTTTCCGCATGGTTGGGATTGCTGACACATATTAAAATATTCTCCCTCATCTCCACACCTCTCTCACCTGATCATATATTCAGTATAGCACCCATCACGTAGAATAAACCTGGGTGAAACAGTGATATTTCATGTGTTTCTCCCATAAGCAATGCCGTTCCCGCATCATTTTTAATGAGGTTATTGAATTTTTTTGAAAATGTGAATAAAGGAGACCAGCCCTGGCCATACTAATCCTACAAGTGTAATCCCCCTTTTTTTCGCTTCCAGATTGGAAGCCTTTTTTTCGCAAAAAATTTCACTCGTTCCTCTAAGCAATACAAGCTCCACCGACAATTCGGCGGAGTTCTTTTATTATTTCTAAGAAATTGTTGTTTTTCCTTTTACATTTTGCCTGTTGATTTTCGCTCAGCGAACCTTGCGGGGAGAGATGAGATCCTCTTCAAATAAGCACCGCACGATGAACATGCGATTATTATCTCTCGAGGATCAAATGCTCCAACGCTCCAATTAACTAGTGGCTAACGGGACTTAGCAGTTGAAAAACAGCAAACTATACAAAAACAGCTTTTATTTTATTGAATTAGACTTAAAAATTGTTGGGTGCGTGCCTCTTTTGGAGCAGAGAATATCTGTTCAGGCTTGCCGCGTTCCACAATTACACCGCCATCTATGAAAATGACTTCATCTGCTGCTTCTCTGGCAAATCTCATTTCATGGGTAACAATGACCATTGTCATTCCTTCATTGGCAAGGTCCTTCATTACTTTCAGTACTTCTCCAACAAGCTCTGGATCTAATGCCGAAGTAGGTTCATCAAATAGCATGACCTTCGGCTCCATTGCCAGAGCGCGCGCAATCCCTACCCGCTGCTGCTGGCCGCCCGAGAGCTGAAAGGGATAGTAGTTGATCTTGTCCCCTAATCCTACTTTTCCTAAAAGGATTTCGGCTTTTTTTCGAACAGTCTCTTTTTTTTCACCTTTTACAGTCACCGGTCCTTCCATTACATTTTCCAGGGCAGTCATATGGGGAAAGAGATTGTAATTCTGAAAAACCATCCCTGTAAGGCGGCGGAAAGAAGGGATCTTTCTTTTTGGCACCTGCTGTGAGAAGTCAAGAACTTGATCATCAATCACAATTTGCCCCGATGTAGGCTCTTCCAGCACATTCAAGCAGCGCAATAAAGTTGTTTTTCCAGATCCCGATGGGCCAATCACCACGATTACTTTTCCTTTAGCCACGTAGAGATTAATGCCTTTTAATACCTTTAGCTGATCAAACTGCTTATGCAAATCCTTTATCTTAATCATTGAAAATGCTCCTTGTTTAACCTTTTCATGAAGAAACATATCGGTCAAGCCGATTTTCAATCCTTCCCTGCACGATGGAGAGCAAAAAGCAAATTATCCAATAAATGAGAGCAGCCTGCATATAGAGAAGCAAAAATTCATAATTGGTTGCTGCTATTTCCTGCGCTCTTCTGAACATCTCTGTAACCAGGATCATAGAGGCAAGAGATGTATCCTTCACAAGGCTGATAAATGTATTTGAAAGAGGAGGGATTGAGACTCTGGATGCCTGCGGAAGAATAATTCTTTTAAGTGTTTGACGATACGACATGCCTATTGAGTACCCAGCCTCCCATTGCCCTTTAGGGATCGATAATATAGCTGCCCGTATTATTTCAGAAGCATAGGCTCCTACATTTAATGAAAATCCTATAATAGCCGATGGGAAGGGATCGATAATGATACCGATTGTGGGCAGACCGTAAAAAATGATAAAAAGCTGAACAAGAAGTGGAGTCCCCCTTATTGCAGATACATAAATTCCAGCTATTATTTGTTCCAGTTTATTGCTTGAAATACGTGCAAGAGCCGCCAAAATTGCCAATGCCAGTCCGCAAACAAAAGAAATGAGCGTCAATGGAATGGTATAAATAATAGCCCCTTCAAGCAGCGGCTGGAAAGAGCTCCTGCCAATTTCTATAAGCCTGGATACTCGTTCTGGGTCTGTAAAAAGACTATTTAAGTACATCTTCACCAAACCATTTTTCCGAGATTTTTAAAAAGGTCCCATCTTCCATCATGCTGTTTAAGGCTATATTGACTTCATCCATCAATGTGTCACTTCCCTTGCGGAACATGAGGCCGCTTTGTGAGGCATCTTCAGATTCTGCAACAATTTTAACGGGTGCATCAGGTTTTTTCTTCTTGAAATCTAAAAAGGATAAATTATCATTGATAGTAACATCGGCACGTTTTGAGTTGATTAGCTCAATTGCTTGATTGAATCCTTCTATCCCTACAATTTCCGCCCCATTCGACTTGGCCAAATCCGCATAATTGCTTGTCATGGACTGTGCAGCTTTTAATCCCTCTATGTCATCAAAACTTGAAACCGTATTATTGGATTCGTGCGTGATGAGTACTGCAGAAGAAGAAATATACGGATCCGAAAAATCATACTTTTCCTGGCGATCAGGCCGAATGCCTACCTGGTTTGCAACCATATCAAATCGCTTTGAATCCAATCCGGCAAACATCGCATCCCATTGAGTCTCGAAAAAAACAGGCTCAATTTCAAGCCTTTTGGCAACTTCCTTAGAGATCTCCACATCAAAACCGGTGAGTTCTCCTTTATCATCATGGAATGTAAATGGAGGATAAGTTCCTTCTGTACCAATTAACAACTTTCCTTCATCCTGGACTTTTGCCCATAAATCCCGTACTTCTCCTTTTTCCTCTGAAGTATTTTGCTTCTGAGTTTCTGGATTGGCTTTATTTGTTCCGCAACCTGTTATGAATAAGACAAAACTAAATAAAATGACAAAGAAAATAAAAAACTTTCTCATCTGTAATACCTCCTAATTCTCATTGGCTTAATCAGCGTTTTATTCAGTTTTTTCCTTTACTATTCTTTCCTAAAGTACATACTTTACTACTTATGTTTTATTGCAGAAAAAATAAAAAACCTTCCTTTTCCAGGAAGGTTTAGGTAGCTCCTCATTTAATAAGAAGACTTTTAAGCGAACATTTTTAAGATTCTTCAGCCAGCTCGGGAGCATAGAAACTTAGCTTTTTACAAAGATTGAATGATCCTCTAGAGTCTCCAGCCAAAAGGCGTGCTCCTCCCAGGGCGTCAAACCTATTTCATTCATCAGATCCCTCCATAATCATCCTCTTAGATGTATATGCGTTTCAAAAAGGAATCATGAAAAGCAGTCCGGATAAAAGATGGATGATTTAGAGAAAATAAGGGAGCATTTTTAAGAAAGGAGAATCGACATGACGAAGAAATTCAACAAAGGCAGCAAAAATCAGAATTCCCCAAGAGGAAACCAATCACCGGTCAGCGGAGATAACAGCAAAGGCAATAAAAGAAATAAAGATCAAAAAAGTAAAACGGATCTGGATTAAAGAAAAAACCGGCTTTTATTAAGGAGCCGGTTTTCCTATTCATTATCCCCTGAAATTTTAATAGCGGGTGTATTGTTATACAAGTACGTTGGGGCCATGTTCTGCTGCTCTTCCCCGTTATTCATCGCTTCCTGCAGCTTCAGATTCGCATCTTCTGTTTCCGTGTTGATGTTCACTTGGGAGTGGACAGTCTGATCTTCCAGCTTTTCATTTAGCTTCCTATTTGTTTCGGCGGTTTTTTCATCCATTTCCTCATCCTCCTTTTCTTTTCGTTATAGTGTGCGATAAATAGCTATAGAATATTTACCACAGTTGTCTATAGCAAAACAAAAAAGCATAGAACCGGATTCTATGCTAAAAGTTCTCCATTACTGAGTTTTCCGGCACTTTGAACGGGTCGTTTTTATCAATTCGATCGTAAAACATAATTCCGTTCAGATGGTCGATCTCATGCTGCATAATGATGGAAGGAACACCCTTGAACCGGAGAGTCATTTGCTCGCCATCAAGATTATAGGCTTTCACCTTAATGCGCTCATAACGCGGTACATAGCCTTTCACGTCACGATCCACAGATAGGCACCCTTCTCCATCCGGCAGAAAAATGACGCCGACTGAATGGCTGATTATTTTCGGGTTGATCATATAATGCTCTTGCGGCTCTCCTTTCTCATCGGCAAAATAAGCAGCAAACATGCGCTTATTGAGGCCGATTTGATTGGCTGATAACCCCACCCCAGGACGCAATCCAACCTTTTTTGCCATCGCCGGGTCCTGGCTGTTTTTCAGGTACTGCATCATTGCAAACAGCGTTCCACGGTCCTCTTCTGTCAAAGGCACCGGCACTTCCTTTGTCACTTCGCGCAAAATCGGATCGCCTTCCCGCACGATATCTTTCATCGTAATGATTGAAGTTGCATCAAATTTACTCATAAATAAATAACTCATCTACCTTTGCATTTAATGTTTTGGAAATTTTAAAAGCGAGCTCTAAGGTTGGATCATACTTATCATTTTCAATGCAATTGATCGTTTGCCTGACCACATTGCACTCTTTTGCAAGCATTTCCTGTGTAATCCCCAGCCTTTTCCGGAATTCTTTCATTTTATTCTTCATTCCATCACCTTTGTGGGCTGAATAGGATTTTATCGTATCATTTTGTTTGCTGCGGTGTCCAATACTTTGGACATTATGGAGAGGTTACTAATGAAAAATTATTATTATCGGCGATTTTTTCGTTTTATCGGCGAACCCTCTCTTTTATGAGCGAAAATCCAAATTTATCAGCGAAATTGCTTTTCGGGTAAAAAAACCAGCATGGACCGACTGCCCAAACTGGTTTAAGAACTACTTAATCTTCACTTTCACATCTCCCTCAATCCAGGAAGAAAAGAAGGATAATTCCAATTTATTGGATTTTCATAACCGGCCTGCTCTTTTGCTGGAATGGAGATGCCGATTTTTTGTTTATTCCCATCTTCCCGGTACGATGAGGAGATACCTTCATATATATCTTTTCCATTAGCATCCTTCACACTATTAAAAATAAAGTAATTGAATTCTTCGTTTGTATCAAGAGTATACATCAGCAGATCATCTTCCCAATTCACTTTTGAAAGCCTTCCTGATACTCAAAGATTTTCTTGCTGTTATTCGGATCATAGGCAACCTGGACGGCAACCCCGAGCGGGTAGACTGTTATATTCTTTATGGTCATTTTCTGCCCTTTAATGGTTACCGTCTCATTCATTATAAAAATAAAAATAGACCTGTCTTTAAGGACAGATCCATTTTCAAAAGTATGCTATGCCTCTGCTTCTGCCAGTTCTTCCGTCAGCTTTTTCTTTTTCAGCAGCTGCTTAAGCTCTCTTTTTTGTTTTCTTTTCGTAAGGATATAAAGAATGTCTCCTTGTTCAATCGCGGTATTTCCTGTTGGGGTTATAAGCTCTTCTTTCCGGATGATGGCATTGACGAGTGCGCCTTCAGGAAACGGGATATCCACTAGCTTTTGCCCGATAATAACAGCATCACGTTCAATTTCATATTGAATCATTTCGGCATCCGCTTTTCCGAGGGAAACAAGTTCCAGAGAATGCATGGGCGTTGCCTTTTCAGGTCCGGTTAAACCAAGTTTTTCGGCTAATAAAGTGATGGTGGATCCCTGGACAAGGGTGCTGGTCAGGACGACGAAAAAGATCACATTGAATATTTCATAGCTGCCTTCTACTCCGGATAAAAGCGGGAACGTAGCCAGCACGATCGGCACTGCTCCTTTTAGTCCGGCCCATGATAGAAAAGTCAATTCTTTATAGGTGTACCCCATTTTCAGCGTAGACAGAAATACTGCTGCAGGTCTGGCTACAAGGATCAAAAGAGCAGAAATGGCAAGGCCCTTCAATAATATATCTACATGAAATAGCTCTCCCGGGAAAACAAGCAGCCCCAAAATAACGAACATCGAGATTTGCATCATCCAGGCAAAGCCTTCTGTAAAACGAAAGACTGAATGGCGGTAAGCTATATCGGCATTTCCGATGATAATGCCGGCAATATAGACAGCAAGAAGCCCGCTTCCACTGAAAAAAGCAGTAATGCCATACGTCAGCAGGGCAAAACCGGTTGCGAATACAGGATAAAGCCCACTCGAGTCTAAGTTGATCCGGTTTAAGGCAAAGACAGCAAATTTACCAAATATCAGCCCGAGCAATAACCCTACACTCATCTGGATAAAGAATGAACCGATGAGGTTAAAGATGTTGGATTCCGGGATTGTAATCAGATTTATCATTGCAACTGTCAAAAACACCGCCATTGGATCATTCGAACCTGACTCGGCCTCAAGCGTAGCAGCGATCCTCGGCTTGATATTTTGCCCTTTAAGCACAGCAAATACCGCTGCAGCATCTGTCGAGCCGACGATTGCGCCAAATAGAATGGCAACCTGCCAATCCACCCCAAGGATGAACTTCGCAGCGACAGCCACAACGCCAGTAGTGATCAGAACGCCGATGGTTGCCAATGATAAGGAGGGACCTGCTACAGTTTTTACCGTTTTCCATTTGGTCTGCAGTCCGCCCTCAAACAAAATGATGATAAAAGCAAGCACACCAATCATCTGCGCAAGTCTCGCGTTATCAAAGTAAATGAAATGACCCAATGCCATTCCGACTGCAATAAAGAGAACAAGGGCAGGCACACCGAGGTGTGCGGAGAACTTTGTTGTGAGGACACCGATGAGAAAGAGTGTTGCTGCCAATAAAATAAGTGCATCTGTTTGCCAGATAAATTCAGCCAATTTCATCACCTTCTTTCTATAGATTTACATCCAGAACAACAGGGATGGAATATCGGTCAGAAATAGAGAGGTAAGCCAGTGTTTCCGCTGGAGAGGATTGCTGCAGCCTTTTTTGGATCAAAGAGATCGCAATCCCCTTACGATAGGCGTGCAGGGCAAATGTCTTCCGAAGCGTATGAGTGCCGACAGGGCCTTCGATCTTCGCTTCTTTTGCGGCTTCATTTAAGATTCGGTAGGCCTGCTGCCGGGTAATCGGTGCATTGGCCTTTCTGGATTTAAATAAGTGATCTTCAGATGTAAGAGAACCTTCCTCCATCCAACTTTGTATGGATTGACGGACACTCGGGTTTAAATAAACAGGCGGGTTGCTGTATTGAGAAGAATTGAGAAAGGGGAGAACTTGACCGTCTTCGAACACATCCGATACATAGAGGTTCAAAAGATCATGGATGCGGACACCGGTATTTATGCCTAAGATAAACAAACAATAGTCACGGGCAGATCTTTGCTGCAGATATCTTTTCATTGAATCAAGCTTATGAATATCTTTTATCGCTTCAACCGTTTTCATTTAATCACCCTGTAATGTAACATAAGTTTATTATAAAATATATTATGTAACATTGCACTTCATAAGACCTGAAAAAAAGGACCTGCTTTTGAGCAAGTCCTCTAAATCAGCTTAAAGAGATGGAGCATTCCTTCTTCCTGACAACACTTTTTATAGCCTGTGTTTTTATAGAGTCCGACTGCACTGCACTCTCCCAAGCTGCGTCCGTTTCAAGGACAATTATTGTATACCCTTCAGCCCGCGCGGTGGCCCCAGCACCTTCACCATGAATCCAGCAAAACCCTTGCTGCGGAATTCCTTTTTTTCTCATGTGATCTCCTGTTTTTTCCTTTTATGATAAAATACAGCCCGTAAAAAGAGAATCTTTTTTCCTGCAAGTCTGTACACCTTAAGTCTTAGTGGAAATTAAATCTGCGGCTCAATGTGCATAGCTCCACTTTTTCATAAAATAAAGGTAAGAAAACTTAAGAATGAAAGCAGGGATTATGGTGAAGCGGATTTTTGCGATCTTTATTATCTTGGTAGGATCATATATTTTATTTACAGGCGTTAATAGCTGGATGACATTTGGCGGCGGCAGTACACAAGCGTCCATAAACAATCAAACCGACTTGATCAGCATCGATGTCTCCGGCTCAGACACGATCATTATTCCGGAAAAGCGCAATGATGTCAGAGCAGAGCTTGATGGCAAAGGCAAAGTTACGGTCAACAAGTCCGGAGATGAAGTGCATGTGGAATTCAAGCGGAAGTGGCTTGACGGCTTCCAATTTTTTAAAAACAAAAGCAATTTGAAGATCTACATTCCGGAAGCCTACAGCAAGTCCATGTCCATTAATATTGGCTCCGGCCGTTTGAATTTTAACGGCGAATCCAAAAGCAATCCTTTCCAGCTTGAAAAACTGAAGGTGGATATGAGCTCA
The DNA here is from genome assembly GCF_026011715.1 of Cytobacillus sp. NCCP-133. GTDB lineage: Bacteria > Bacillota > Bacilli > Bacillales > Cytobacillaceae > Cytobacillus. The sequence goes on from NZ_BRVM01000006.1 coordinate 119,067, forward strand.
GGAAAAGTCAGCCTTTCCAATATGAAAGCAGATGAATTTGAGCATGAAGGGTCATCAGGTATGATGGATGCCGATCACATAGCTGCCGGCACCGGAGAAATCGATATGAGCTCAGGCAGAGTTAAGATTCGAAACTACCAGGGCAAACTGGATGCTGAAGTTTCCTCAGGACACCTCGATATTATGATGGATCAATTAACTGATTCGGTAAATGTACAAGCTAGTTCAGGCTTTGTTCGCCTCGATTTGCCTGATGATGCCGATTTTACCCTGAAAGGAAAAGCGAGCAGCGGGCATATAAGCTCAAGCTTTGACTTGGATGATGAAACTCGCAATAAAAACGATATTTCCGGCAAGCATGGTTCAGGTAAATATGCTGTGAGTGTCTCTGTGTCGAGTGGGAAAGCTGATATTAAGTAAGATTTAAAAAGTCCGGGAAAACGGACTTTTTTTGTGTGGCTGGTAAGGATTAGCACCGAATTTCATGGGGTAATAGTCTTATACCTAATATTTTGTTAAATGAAATATTTAAAGGAGTGTGAATGTTGAGGAAAGCAATTCTGCTGAGCGCTGTCTTGCTGACAGGCTGTTCAGCTCCTTCCTGGAACACAAGCCAGAATCATCAGACTGAATCTGCTGAACAAAAAGACGGGAAAGTACTTATTGAGGCTCCGCATTATTTGCAGAAGCCAGAGCTTGAAAGAGGCTGTAAAGTAACAAGCCTGGCGATGCTGTTGAATCATGCGGAAGAAGATACGGATAAAATGGAGCTTGCCGAAAAAATCAAACAGGTCCCTTTTGAAAGAGGTGGCTACAAAGGCAACATCCATGAAGGATTTGTAGGAAATATGCGGACATTAGATGAACCGGGTTTTGGTGCCTATCATGAGCCGGTTGCAGAACTCGCGGAAAAATATCTGCCAGGACAAATTAAGGATTTAACAGCAGCGATTTTAATAAGGTAATTGACCAGCTCGATGAAGGCAGCCCTGTATGGGTGGTTATTACCAGCACCTACGACGTCCTGCCTGAATCCGAATGGGAAACTTGGGAAACAAAAGATGGCCCCGTAAAAGTCACCTACCGGATGCACGCCGTTTTAGTCACAGGCTATGATAAGAACAACATTTACGCAAATGACCCGCTAAAAGAGAAAAATACCCAATACCCGAAGGATGAATTTATAGCAGGCAGGGAGCAGATGGGAAAGCAGGCTATTACGTATGTGGATTAATATTTGATTCACTGGCATGGGGATAACTTTTTAGATGCAATTAATTTTGCCATATGGATAACTCATGAATATAGTTAGGTTATCCACCTTATGTGGATGAATTGATTAAAAACACCCAAAAATTGTGGATTACTTCTGAGTAATGGAAAAAGTCAAACGGTTAGTTGTGTATAACTGAACGGAACCTTCCCCTCTGATCGGGTGACATGTCACTGATTGGTCCAGCACACTTAGTCTCATGGGAACCCTCCTTTAATATGAACACGAACTTACCTTATGGGGGACTTGTCTACAAATATGAGATATTCGAAGGCGGTTTATTAGGAAATTTACAATCTTTTTGGTAGTATATGATTGATTTTTTTTAGAGGAGGAAAACCAAAATGTATACATTAAAAGGCAAAACTGCCCTTATTACAGGCGCAGGCAGAGGCATTGGGCGCGCAACTGCGATCGCACTTGCAAAGGAAGGCGTCAACATCGGGCTGTTGGGCCGCACCATTGAAAATCTTGAGAAAGCGGCAGATGAACTTAGCCAGTACGATGTAAATGTTTCTGCTGCAGCGGCAGATGTTGCCGACCTTGAAGCCGTGACGCATGCTGTCGAGCATATTAAATCAGACCTTGGCACTGTGGATATCCTGATTAACAATGCCGGCATTGCCAAATTTGGCGGCTTTCTCGAACTCTCTCCTGAGGAATGGGAAAGCATCATCCAAGTGAACTTAATGGGTGTATATCATGTCACACGAGCTGTTCTGCCTGAAATGATCGAGCAGAAATCCGGAGACATTATCAACATTGCATCCACAGCCGGCCAAAAAGGCGCACCTGTTACAAGCGCATACAGCGCATCCAAATTTGCTGTATTAGGCTTGACAGAGTCGCTTATGCTAGAGGTTCGCAAGCATAACATCCGTGTTAGCGCACTGACTCCAAGCACAGTTGCCACTGATCTTGCGATTGAAACAAATCTGACAGACGGCAACCCTGAAAAGGTTATGCAGCCGGAAGACCTGGCCGAATTCATTGTTGCGCAGCTGAAATTGAATCCGCGCGTGTTTGTTAAAACAGCCGGTATGTGGTCGACAAATCCATAAGGTATGGGAGAAGCAGATCGATTTACGGTCTGCTTTTTTATTGAGTTAGAAAATATAAAATTTTGAACGTCGATAACTGTCCAGCGCAAGGTCAAAGACAAGGAAGGCTTCGTCAGCATCAGCATCGCACGACTTAAAGCGGCAGCTTTTGAGAGGATGCGGGTCATGCAGCCGCCTCCACAGGACGTGGTGTTCTTAGTCTGCGTTCCTTCGTGGGCAAGGCGCTTCCGCTTTCCTTATGCATGGCCGTTCAAAAGAAAAATGACTCTCCTGATGGCAAGTCTAGTTAAAAACATTTATCTTACATAAGTGAGGCTACTTTCATTGTCAAGCACTTCAGATTGCTTTTCCCCATGCTTTCCAAATACAATGCTTCTATCACAAATGGCCTCAACATCTTCTTTATCATGCGTCACCATCATGCAAGTCATATTCGCCCTTTTCAATATTTCCCGAAGCTCATTCCTGATTGAACCTTTTAAATTGGCATCCAAATTGCTGAATGGCTCATCCATCAGCAGCAATTTCGGTTTGGGCGCAAGAGCCCTCGCCAGAGCAATCCGCTGCTGCTGCCCGCCGCTTAGCTGATGTGGATACCGTTTCTCAAAATCGGTCATCTGCACGAGTTCAAGCATCTCCTGGACACGCGGATTTCTTTCTTTTCGGAGCAATCGGGACAAACCAAATAAAAGATTCTCTTTCACTGACATATGGGGGAAAAGGGCGTAATCCTGAAATACCATACCCACTCCGCGATCTTCCGGCTGTACAAAAGTCTTTTTGCCGGCTACTTCTGAACCGGCGATTTTGATACTTCCCGCCTTCGGGATTTCAAGTCCGGAAATCAATCGAAGGAGCGTACTCTTTCCGCTGCCGCTCTGTCCGAGTATGCCAACAATTTCACCCTCGCCCATTGAAAAGGAAAAATCCTCAATCACGGGAATACTGGTCTTAGGAAACGAAAATGTCAGATTATGAATCGAAATGATCTTCATTTCTTCACCTTCTTATCAATCATTTGGAACACCGCAACAGATAAGACACTTATGATAATAATCATAAGTGAAGGGATGGACGCTTCAAAAATCATCTCATCTTTTGCGTATTGGTAGGTCTTCGTGGCAAGAGTATCAAAGTTAAAGGGCCTAAGCAGCAAAGCTAAAGGCAGCTCCTTAATAATCTCAACAAATGTCAAAATAAATCCGCTGAATAAAGCCCCTTTAATCAAAGGTAAATCAATCTTGAAAAAGGTCTTCGTTACGCCAAATCCCAACATTCTTGATGCTTCTGTATATTTGGTCCCTATTTTCTCAAATCCGATTTCTACAGCATTAAAACCTGTTGCCATAAATCGTATGGTGTAGCCAATCACCAGCATGGCGAGTGATAAACTTAAGATAAGAGGAGCTTTTCCCCATCCCATATAAGAGTAAAACGGTGCAAGCAAAGAATCAAGTTCTATAAATAGCGCGAGGACTCCAATGGCAATGATCGCCCCTGGAATCGAGTAGCCTGTTGTCGCAAGCTTGGATAAAATGTAGGCTCCGGAAGAATGCGACCGTGTTACATTTGCGATTATAACGGCAAACAAAAGAATAAGTGCCGTAGAAAGCATTCCAACAAAAACAGTCTGGTTTAATAGTGTAAAGAAAGTGTCATTCCAAACCTTGGTGAAAGTCAGCCGGGACCATGCCAGCAGCTGAACCACCGGTATAAAAAACCCAAGCAGGAAGATCACAGAGCAATAAATAACAGCAGCCGCAGCCGGAAATCCCTTTAGCTTTTGGCGTACCAAAGGCCTTGCTTTGCTGCTGATATTATACCGTCTTCCCTGTCTGAGCAATTTTTCAATAAAGAATAATCCAACAATGATTACCATTAGCCATGCTGCCAGCCTCATGGCTGAATCGGCATCATACATTCCAAACCATGTCTGGAATATGGCCGTCGTAATCGTATGGATCCCAAAGTAGCTTGTGACACCATAATCACTTAAAACTTCATAAATGACAAGCACAGCACCAGCCACTATTGCCGGTCTTGAAAGAGGCAATATGATTCTTACAAAAATGGAAAAAGGTTTTCTCCCAAGAAGCCTTGCGTTTTCAAGGAACGAAGAGCTTTGATTTTCAAGAAAAGCCCTGCAAATAATATATACATACGGAAACAGAAATAGAGTAAATATAAATACTGCACCTCTGAGAGAGGATATGGATAGCCATTCAGGATTAATCAGATAATCGAATTGGTTCCTTAATGTCACCTGGACGACTCCTGTATAGCTTAACATCGTTCTATAGGTGTAGGCTGCGATATAAGGAGGAATGGCTAGAGGCAGAATAAGCCCCCAGCTAAAAAAACGCCTCATTGGAAAATCATATGCAGCAATGAGCCAGGCAAGGCTTACCCCCGAAGCAGCCGTAAGAACACCTGTAAGCACAACCAGGATAATCGTATTGGCAGCATAATTCTTTAATAAATATTCCCTAATTTGGAACCAGTTTTCATTAGGTTCCTGGAAAATAGAAAAAAAGATAAACAAGATGGGCAGCAAAATCATTGCCGCCCCCATCAAGCTTACCAGCCACCATCCGTTAAAATCTTTTCGAAAGAATTGTTTAACAGATTCAGTATTCATTATTACTTCCAGCCTGTTTTATTAAAGATTTCAATCGCCTTTTGATTATGTTTTCCTAAAGTGTCAAAGTCAAGCTCCTGCATGTTAAAGTCGCCCCATGATTTAAGGATTTCCGGCTTTTCCGCTTCAGGGTTAACAGGGAACTCGTAGTTGTTTGCTGATAAATATTCCTGTGCCTCTTTGCCAGTCATATATTCAATCAGTTTCGTAGCATTTTCAGGGTTCTTGCTGTGCTTCGTTAAACCTATTCCGCTGATGTTGACATGTGTGCCGTTCGTTTCCTGGTTAGGGAAGAATACCCCTAGACCTTCTGCTACCTTCACTTCTTCTGGGTCAGATGAGTTAGCAAGAAGCCCTACATAATACGAATTCATAATTCCTATATCACCCGTACCGGCTGCAATTGCTTTTGCCTGGTCGCGATCACCGCCATCAGGCTGGCGGGCAAAGTTTTTCACAATGCCTGCAGACCATTCTTCGGCAGCTTCTTCCCCATTTAATTCAATGAAAGAAGCAAGCAGTGATTGGTTGTAAAGGCTAGTTGAAGAACGGGCAAGCACTTTGCCCTTCCACTTTTCGCTTGTTAAATCTTCATATGTTGATAATAGATCTGGTGTGACTCTATCCTTCGCATACACAATTACACGCGCTCTTGTCGACATTCCAATCCATTTATTTTCTTTGTCACGCATGCTCTCAGGTACATTTTCGCTGATTACATCGGATTCGACCGGCTGAAGGATATCATTATCTTTTGCATGAGCAAGGACACCGCCATCAACAGTAATAAATAAATCCGCTTCTGTACTTTCCCCTTCACGCTTTAAACGCTCAATCAGCTCTTCTGCTTCACCTTTAACGACATTAACTTTAATGCCTGTTTCCTCTGAGAAGTCTTTATATACCTGTTCATCTGCTTCATAGTGTCTGGCAGTGTAGACATTTACAACCTGCTCTTCCTTTTTTGAAGCGGTGTCTTTTTCACCCTCAGAAGTGTTTTCTCCCCCACATCCAGCAAGTGTTAGTGTTAAAGCAGCCGTTGTAATAAAAGGCTTGAGTAATTTTGATAAGTTCATGTTTCTTTCCACCTCTATTTATGTATTTGAAAATGATAATTATTATCATTTACTTTATTCTACATACCCCTATTTGTTTCGTCAATAATTTTTTGCTATGAAATTAGCAAATGTTTTGATTGGCTTTGATTGTAAAAGTCAAAAAAATTTTTATGCAAAAAAGAGACGCCTTAAAGACAGCCCCCAATAAAATTAATTTGCACTTCTCTTAAATGGCCATCAGTTTGCCTGGCCGAAGTTTTTGACCATGACCGGGATGAATAGCGGCAGCATGACCAGTGCATATAGCATGAGTCCGACAAGAACAATCGAAGCAATCTGCACTAGTGAAAGCATTCCGGATGACATCATCGCGGCGAATGTTCCTCCTCCTTGCAGTTTAGTCAACCCATTATTTGCTTGATTAATTGCTGCAGAAATTTGTAGCAGCTGCTGCTGAAGGCCTTCTACCCTACCTTTTTTTCTCAAGATATTGTTGGCCTTGAGCCAGATTAGGATTTTGGCCCTCAACATAATCAAACAGCGCAGTATTTGCTTGTTCAAAATTGCCTGACAGCAAATTCAAGTTTTCCTGTATCTTTCCATAGCCTGACTATTAATGTAGTTAACTTTACTAGAGGGAGTCAGGATTGTCAGCGAAAAAATCCAGGAGGTATTTAGTTCCCCGTTTTGTTCCTATGGTCTTCAAGGATATTGATTGCAGAAGTCTTTTAACTGAATCTCTTGATTCTACTTGTAAAAATTTCTTTGCTTGAGCATTTGAGATCGATTGGCTAATTAGAAAAGAGTATTCCTGAAGGGATTGAATATGTGCATCTTTGGAGAGTTGATTGCACGCTGGACAACTCCATCTCCCATGCAATCTTATCATCGGAAAGGAGGTGCATTTATGGCATTGGACTCCTTGTTTTAACTCAGCGGGACTAATTTGATATCGCTGCAGAATCTTTGATAAAAGGGGAGTATGGCTGATTGTCAGTTTAGAAATGAGCTTCTTTAACTGCCTGTTGGTATGAGCTTCAGTCTTGTATCTATTTCTAAAGTAATTGATTTTAGAGGGAATTTCTGCAGGGGGAATAACCAAGTGGAGATTCATTTTATCACGGGGGTCGAATTTGATGACGGACCTTTCATTGCCTATAACGGCCAGGGGCTCGATCGGCGGCATAGGAATGTTTTGCTCCTCCAGCCAGCATTTTAAGTGAAAGGCTTGTCTTTTCACCTGTGCCACGGGATCTGGAAAACCTTCCTCTTTATCTTCAATTCTACGAACCAGCTGGGTGTATGCCGAGTTAAAGTAAAGTGAACCTGAAATGTTTTTTACCTCAAGGATGGATAGGAAAAATGGTGTGAGAATGAGGACATCAATTTGAAAGAAATGCTGTTTGTTAAAAAGCCTTAAATCATGGAATACGTAGGATTCTTTTTCCGGGAGGTAGCTTAAATGATACTCAAGTGACTTTTCACCTTTATAGCCTGCCATTTGTTTAGCAAAATCCTCTTCGATTAATTTCCTTTTTGAATGGTTATCCGGAATTCTGTTCAAAAGAGCCTCCATTTGCCGAAGTATGAGCGGCTTCGTTTTTGATTTAACAATCATAGTTAAACTCCTTTCTTTATATTTCAGCTTAAAATTCTGCTTGAAGAAGTCTATTTCCTGCCTCTTGGGCGAAATTTCAGATTTATGAGCGATTTTTTTATTTTATGGGCGAAATTACAATTTAATCGGCGAAATCCAGGAGTTATGAGCGAAACGGCAGAAAGACTCCATCAGTCTGGAGCCTCTCCCTTTAAAATCTAATTTCAATATTCTCCGCATCCTCAATCTTTTTTCCATCAGCCCTAAACACATCGCTGGTGGTGATTTCAAAATGCTTCAGATCCCATTTTTCTATGATAAAGCCAATATTGCCGGCCTTGGTTTCGTTAGGCCCGATTTCTTCATTTAGTCCATCAAGGTAAATATCTTTTTCCCAGGTGATTTGCTCACCCTTACTTGTCTCTAGGATGGCCGCTGGGGCAAAGTTGACTTTTTGATCAGAGGTGTTCTTTATTTCAACAAAGACTTTGACCAAGTCGAATTCTTCGTCATGCGTCAGGGTGTGGAAATAGTCCACTAAGCTGTAGTCGGGTTTTAAATGCATCACTTTGGCTTCAGCAATTCTCATTTCAATTGGGCCAATTTTATAAGTTCCATTCACATTGGCTACCTTTTTTAATGTGATTTCTCCCTTTTCATCGGTAAGAGATTGTCCAGCTTTCTGCAGCTGCCGGTCGTCCGGAACCTGTGGGTTTGGTGCATAATGTTTCACAGCTTCATTTTCTTCCATAGCTTTAGCACTGACACCAGAAGACTGTTCCGGCACGCTTGAGCAGCCAAATAGTACGATTGATAAAAGAGCAATCATTGCGATTAGTTTTTCCATGATGATCCCCTTTCAATGGTTGTAAAAAAAGGTCCCGCTGCTCCATGAAAGCAGCGGGAGATCGAAAAATTATTTATCTTCAACCCTTACATCCGTCTTCAATAGTTCAAAGATCAGTTTAGCATGGTCTGTATTTTCGATTTGTCCTGCAAAGCGGTCGCTGGATGGGCCAAATGCATATACCGATACGTCTTCACCTGTGTGGCCGCCTGTTGTCCAGCCAGTATGGGAACGCTCATTAAAGATTTGTTCAATCGCGTTATCAATATCTGCTGCCTTTTTCGTTTCAGCCGCTTTTTTTACCGATTGGATTTCTTGTTCTGTTAATTCAAGATCCATGTATTGCTTCAGCGTTTCTTCCACACCAGCTCCATTTGCAATTTCCTGAGCCATGAAATCTGGTGTGCGCTTCGCTGCTTTGATTGGCTCGCTGAACCAGTTGTAGATGCCGTCTGAACCGATTGAGTAGCCGCCAGTGGAGTGGTCAGCCGTTGCTACCACAAGGGTATGTTTGTCCTTTTTCGCAAACTCGATTGCGGCTTTGAATGCTTTTTCAAAGTCTTCCATATCGCTCATGGCTGCAACGATATCATTGTCATGTCCAGCCCAGTCAATTTGGCTTCCTTCTACCATTAAGAAGAAACCGTCTTTGTCTTTGTTCAAACGCTCGATTGCCGCAGTTGTCATATCTTCGAGTGACGGAATGTCTTCTGTGCGGTCAATCATTTTTGGCAGGCCTCGCTCTGCAAATAAACCAAGCACTTGCGCGTTTTTATCTTCAAGTAATTGTTCGCGGTCTGTTACATAACTGTAGCCATCATTTTTGAATTCTTCTGCGATGTTTCTGTCTTTGCGGACAAACAGGTCAGTTCCGCCGCCAAGCAGGACATCTACTTTGTGCTCGCCATTGATGAGCTCATCATAGTAATCATCCGCAATGGCATTCATATTTTTACGGCTTTCGTCATGTGAACCGAATGATGCAGGTGTCGCATGCGTAATCTCAGAAGTTGCCACAAGCCCTGTTGCTTTTCCTTTCTCTTTTGCTGCTTCCAAAACCGTTTTCACTTCGGAGCCGTCGTTATCTACGGCAATCGCATTATTATACGTTTTAATACCCGCTGACATTGCTGTTGCTGCAGATGCCGAGTCTGTTACATTTTGTTCCGGGTCTTCTGGGTAAGTCATTTGCTGGCCGACCAGATACTTATCCAGTTCCGTACGCTCAACAAATTTTGTGCCAGGGTCATCCTTTAAATACCGGTATGCAGACGTATAGGATACGCCCATTCCATCGCCGATAAGGAAAATAACATTTTTGATTTTTCTAGGGTCTTCCTTTCCTTTTGCTTCTGTTTGCTGAACCGTTCCCATCAGCCCCCCAAACGCCACTGCAGAAGCAGCCAGGACTGGAAGTGCCTTTTTCGTCAATTTCTTAAATGTCATTCATTTACCCTCCCTGTTTTTTACTTACAGATAAAAGTATAAAGAGAGTGTGTAAACACTAGATTAATAGAGTGTAAAAATCCAATAACACAATTGTAAAGATGTCTTTTTTGCTTTCTTAGAGGACTTTCTGTAAAATTCATTAACAAACATAATAATGAAGGAGAGATTAAGAATGAAGGTATTGGCCCTGCTTGGAAGTACAAGAGAAAACGGCAACTCAGAATACTTGGCGAAAAAGATTGTAAAAGGCACCGAGCATACTCTTGTAAAACTGTCAGACCTCCGGATCGAACACATTGTCGATCAGAGACATGCAGAAGGAGGCTTTTCACCTGTTGATGACGATTATGAACAATTAGTGCAGCACATGCTGTCACATGATGTCTTCCTCTTTGCCACCCCTTTATATTGGTATGGCATGAGCGGTCCGATGAAGGACTTCTTTGATCGATGGTCACAATATTTAAGGGACGAGCGCTTTCATCTAAAAGAAGAACTAGCCAGAAAAAAAGCGTACGTCGTGATCTCTGGCGGCAGCAGTGCAAAAGTGAAAGGCCTACCGCTTGTTCAGCAATTTCAATATATCTTTGATTTTGTCGGGATGAAATTTGCCGATTACATCATTGGAAGTGGTGTAAAGCCGGGAGAGGTCAAGGAAGATATCCTTGCTTTGGCTAAAGCGGAACAGTGGAATGGGTTGTTTTTGAAATAAAGTCATCTAAAGACCGTCTAGCTTGACGGTCTTTTTTCTTTGAAAAAGAGAGATAGAACCCAGCCGTACAGCAAATGTCCGATCAGCCAAAAAACAATTGCTGGCATGGAGTTTAGTGCCGGCGTGCGTTCGGAGAAGGCAGTTGTCGGATATAGCAGGATTCCTATCAGAATTGATATGGAAATAGTACGGATTACGACCTGATTTTTAGCCCATTGATCGTGTGCAATTAAATATAACAGAAGCACTGCTAAAATCATTGAGATGATTAAATGCAACATGAATTCCACGATTTCCGGGAAGCGGTAGTTATTTAAGATGGGAATGTAATCAACATTAAGAAGCAGCATATATACTTTAACACTTGTAACAGACTCGATGAATTTAAGAAAGAGGCCGAGGAAAACTCCTGAGATGAGGCCGGCGATTGTTCCTTTTGCGAAATTGAACACATGGTTTTTGTCCCTTCTTTGAGGAAATCCTGGTTTAGTACCATTATATTATTTCTTTTTAATGGGAAAAGTTTGTGAATGTTGAACAAATTAAAAATCCTTTCTAAAAAATAAAGAAAAGACGTGACACCTTAAGATGATGTCACGTCTTAGTAATTTACAGTTATGTTATTAAAAATAAAAAACCACCAAATATGTATTTGGTGGAGACGGAGGGAATCGAACCCTCGTCCAGAAATATCGGCACTTAAGCTTCTACGAGTGTAGTCGATATATTCGCGCTTCGCTGATCCTTATGCCTATCGACGGGCGTCCGGCCAGCTAGCCTGGTTGTTCTCTTCCTTCATCCTCAGGCGGTGGAATCCGGCGTAGCCCACTAAGAGTGAGTCCGCTACCCTACCACATGGGCGATGGAGGGGCGAACCGCTAAAGGCCTATTAGGCAGCTAAAGCGAAGTTGTTTTGAGTTTTGCCAGTTATAGGCTTTGACGTTTTAACGAGGCCGATCCCCTCGACTCGCAACCTAAGCTCGAACTATCCCTGTCGAATCCGTAGCGTCCCCATGATAGAAATGCTTGCCGCCGATGGTGCCTGCTGGACAGCTTGCAAGAGGTGTCGCGCCGAATCTCATTCTGCACGCTGACGTTCGGAAAAGCTCGAAATAGATGAGCTAAAGATTGTGTCACTCGCTGTGACAATTACTATTATAACACATTGAGCTTGTTTTTCAATTGTAAGGTTTTGGTTTCGGACTTACATTTTCTGCCTTTCCCGGAAAGCACGCTCTACTTCACGCTTGGCTTCTTTCTTCTTCAGATCCTCACGCTTGTCATATTTCTTTTTACCCTTTGCAAGGCCTAATAAAACTTTTGCATAGCCGTTTTTCAGATACATTTTTAATGGTACAAGCGAATAGCCAGCTTCTTTTGAATCACCGATCAGCTTGTTAATTTCTTTTCTATGAAGAAGCAGTTTTCTTGTCCTTAGCGGAACATGGTTATATCGGTTCCCCTGTTCATATGGACTGACATGCATGCCGAAAAGATAGATTTCATTGTTTTGAATTCTGGCATATGAGTCCTTCAGGTTCACCTTGCCCGCACGAATTGATTTAATTTCCGTGCCCTGGAGAACAATGCCGGCTTCGTATGTTTCTTCTATTGCATAGTCATGATAGGCTTTTTTATTTTGCGCAACCATTTTGCCAGTTCCTTTTGGCATGTTGAATCCCCCTTTGCTCCTCTTTCCTGTTTCTGTCTTTAACGGCAGGAAAAATGCAGCATCCGTTCTTTAGCGGTCCTTCTATTATAGCAAATTCCCAGTGCTCTCTCAACGAAAAGTCCTGTCGGAAAGGGAAAAAGAGAGCTATTTAAAGCCCTCCCTCATTCCGTTATCCCTTCTTTTTCTTCCGCTTTGCTTTCGGTGCATTTTCGTAGTGTTTTTTCTCTTTTTTCTTTCTTGAGCTGCCCGAACCGTTTCCTCTTCCTTGGTCAGACTTGCCTTTGCGCGGCTTTTTCTCAGTACTGCCTGTTTTGAAAACTTTCGGTGTTTCTCTAGGCTCCCGTCTGCGAGTTCCCTTCATGCCAACGATTTCAAAGTCGATGGACCGTTCTTCCTTATTTACATGAACAACACGTACCGTAATTTCGTCCCCAATCCGGAACACATTGCCGGTACGTTCGCCAATCATAGCCATCTGGCGCTCGTCGTAACGGTAGTAGTCATCCGTCATGTAGCTAACATGGATCAGGCCTTCAATCGTGTTTGGAAGCTCGATGAACATACCAAAGTTCGTTACCGAACTGATCATACCATCGTATTCCTGGCCAATTTTATCAGCCATATATTCCGCTTTCTTCAATTCATCTGTTTCGCGTTCCGCTTCAACTGCCCGCCGTTCCATATTGGAAGAATGCTCAGCAATATCCGGGAGAGAAGCGTTCCATTTTTCCCTTGTTGACTGATCCAGCTTGCCTTCAATCAAGTAGGTTCGGATTAATCGGTGGACAATTAAATCCGGGTAACGGCGAATCGGCGATGTGAAATGGGTGTAAAACTCTGTTGATAACCCGAAGTGGCCAAGGCTCTCTTCATAGTATTTCGCCTGCTGCATGGAGCGAAGCATGACTGTGGATATAACCATTTCTTCCGGCTTGCCCTGAACCTCTTCAATAATTTCCTGGAGAGCACGAGGGTGAACGGAATTGGCTGTTCCTTTTACGATATAGCCGAAGTTTGTAATAAACTCAAAAAATCTTCTTAGTTTATCTTCTTTTGGATCTTCGTGGATGCGGTAAATGAACGGCACCTCCATCCAGTGGAAATGCTCCGCAACCGTTTCATTGGCAGCCAGCATGAACTCTTCGATTAAGCGCTCTGCAATCGAGCGTTCACGAAGCGCAACATCTGTCGGATTGCCTTCTTCATCCACAATGACTTTCGCTTCTTTGAAGTCGAAATCAATGGCTCCGCGATGCATTCTCTTTTTACGTAAAATAAGAGAAAGCTCCCTCATCATTTCAAACATGGGAACAAGAGATTCATACCTGCTGATACATTCCTCGTCCCGATCCTCCAAAATCTTATTCACATCTGAATAAGTCATGCGTTCAGTCGTTTTGATCACACTCTGGAATATCTCGTGATTCACAACTTCCCCATCCTGTGTGATTTCCATTTCACATGATAATGTTAGACGGTCCACTTTGGGATTCAGGGAGCAAATGCCGTTTGAAAGACGGTGCGGGATCATCGGAATCACCCGATCGACTAAATACACGCTGGTTGCGCGCTCCTCTGCTTCCCGGTCAATCGGAGAATCTTCGCGGACATAATAGGTGACGTCGGCAATATGAACGCCTAACTTGTAATGGCCGTTATCAAGCTTTTTAACCATTATCGCATCATCAAGGTCCTTTGCATCTGCACCGTCAATCGTAACGATCACTTCATTTCTTAAGTCACGGCGGTTTTCTAGTTCGCTTGGTTCAATCGTATCCGGTGTCTCTTCGGCCTGTTTAAGCACCTCTTCCGGAAATTCCAGCGGAAGCCCATGCTTGTGAATAACAGACAGGATATCCACACCCGGATCATTTTTATGGCCAAGGATGTCGATAACTTCTCCTTCTGCACTCTTTCTGCCTTCTGGATAAGTTGTTAATTTGACGACTACCTTATGTCCTTCCACAGCACCCTTTGATGCTGACTTGGGGATAAAAATATCGCTTGCAAACTTTTTATCATCCGGAATCACAAAACCAAAATGCTTGCTTTCCGTATAGGTTCCGACTATCTGTGTTACTCCGCGCTCCAAAATACGGACAATTGTCCCTTCCCGCCTCTGTCCAGAGCTCTCTGTTGTAACACGTGCAAGTACGATATCACCGTTTAAGGCATTATTGGTTTCATTCGGCGGGATAAAAATATCATCCATCCCCTGCTCTTCCGGAATCACAAAGGCAAATCCCTTCGCATGCCCGGAAAGCTTGCCGCGGATAAGGTTCATTTTTTCAGGCAAGCCATAGCGGTTGCTCCTCGTTCTGACGACAAGACCCTTTTCCTCCATCACAACAAGCGCCTTAACGAAATCCTTGAAGCCGGTTGAATCCTCAATTCCGAACGCAGCTTCAAGCTCCTGCACAGTCAATGGCTTATAAGCCTCGTCTTTCATATAATGAAGCAGCTTGTCGATCAGCTGTTGAATATTATTTTCCATTTCATTTATCCCTCCTTAGGAGAATGTGTCTTTCTTTTATTCTTCCCAATCAAGCTTTTCTAAAAACGCATAAACATCTTCGTGCAGCTGGTCCCGCTCTTTATCCAGCGTAATGACATGCCCGGACTCTTCATACCACTTCAGCTGCTTTAAATCATCTTCGACTTCCTTAAAGATAATATTAGCGCTGTCTGTGTTGATCATATGGTCATGGCGTGCCTGGACGACAAATGTTGGGGAGTAGATCATATCGACATGGTAGCGGACATCCGCTATAAGCTCCTGAAGGGCTTTCAGCGTTTGCATCGGCGTTTTTTGGAATTCTTCCATTTCCCGCTCAATTTGCTCTTCGGATTTCCCTTCCAGTCTTTTATATTCTCTTGCATAGTTCAGAATCCCTTTATACATGATCTCTTCGCTTTTTATGTACATAGGTGCGCACATTGGGACAATCCCCTTTACAGGTACAGTGTAACCCAATTTAAGGGAAAATACGCCGCCAAGGGAAAGACCTGCAACAGCTATCTCCTTATGACCTCTATTTTTCAGGAACTCATACCCCTCCATAACATCCTTCCACCAGTCTTCTGGGCCAGTGTGGACAAGCTCTTCCGGCGGAACTCCATGGCCTTTATATTGCGGAGCATGGCAAGTATAGCCCTTTGTCTCAAGGAACCTTGCCATCATCCTCACATCTGCCGTATTTCCTGTAAAGCCATGCAGCAGCAGGACGGCTCGTTTTCCATCTCCAAACGTGAATGGTTTTGGTGCAACAACTCTCATATTTAAAACTCCTTTTACCTTTATGATTCCTACTAATTATTTAATCAAACGTTTGATTGAATCTGCATTCCTTATTTTTAGCAAACAAAGGGGCAACAATCCACTAATAAGCTTTGGGAAGCTGGTTATTGAAGCGAGTATAGCGGGACTCCAGCCAGTAATTGTATATTAGACAGGCCCGGCATGCGTTTTGTACGTCCGAGGAGGGTCAGTTCCCTTAAAACTGCCTTCTGTGAACTCGTTACAAAATAAGAAAAGCGCAAGCGCCTGGAGCTGGACAGTTCTCAAAGTTCAAAAGGATATAAATTCTGATATTATAAGAAAAGCCTGACCTTATGAAAGGCCAGGCGCTGCGATCATCTATACTGCAAAATAAGATACTAGAACTGTAAGGACAAAGAATAAAACGGATAGAACAATCGTAATGCGATGAAGAACTAAGTCAAGCCCGCGCGCTTTTTGCTTTCCGAAAAGCTGCTCAGCTCCCCCGGAAATCGCACCGGAAAGACCTGCGCTTTTACCAGATTGAAGGAGTACAACCACGATAAGTGCAATTGAAACAATCACTAAAAGAGTAATTAATAATGTATGCATGAAGCCACCTCCTAAAAAACGTACAATCACATTATTCTTAATTTATCACATATTAGCGGTATAAACAATAAGATTTTAGAAGCCTCTGGCTGCTGGAAGGATTTTTAAAGCTGTGGCGAGAATTAATTTTGTGAAAGGAATGATGCCTGTGATATTAAAAAAACGAAAGTCATCTGATTTTATACAAAGTATGGAGGTGCTGTTAAGAAGACTGCCAGGAACTCATTCGAAAAAGACGTTGATTGAAAATGATTTGGCCAAGAGAAAGGCGGGTTTTCGCGGTGAAGAAGCAGTGGATTATTTTATAAAGGATTCAAAGGAGATCACGATTGTTCATGATATTCGTCTCTCCAATGGAGCTGAATTCTTTCAAATTGATACAATGCTCATCTCTTCAAATTTTATCCTCATTCTCGAAATAAAAAATATTTCGGGCACCATCTATTTTGACCCCACCTTTAATCAGCTGATCCAAACTAGACAGGAAAATGAAAGAGGGTTTCTTGATCCACTGATACAAGCTAAGAGGCAGCAAAGAGAGTTAATTAAATGGCTTCATGCTGTGAAAATCAGTATTCCAGTAGAGTATTTAATCGTTATCAGCAATCCTTCAACGGTAATTAAGACCGCCTCCTATCATAGAGAAGCTTTAAATAAGGTGCTGCATGCGAGCCATTTAATAGAAAGAATAGAAAGATTAAAGGAGAAATATCCTGAAGAAACATTAAGTCACAAAGAAATCCGAAAGTTAAGCAAGACCATTGTAAATAAGCATATTCCCGCGAATTACAATGTTCTAAAATACTATGATATTCATGAGAAAGAGATTATTACCGGAATACCATGTCCTGCCTGCAGCAGGTTACCTATGAAACGAGTGCGGGGCACCTGGAAATGTGTTTCATGCAGTACTACAGATAAAAAAGCACATGTAAGAGCCCTCCAAGATTACCTCCATTTAATTAGTTCCTCTATTACGAATCACCAATTTCGGGAATTTACTCATTTACCTTCTTCAAATATTGCAAAAAAGCTGCTGACTGGAATGGAACTTCCCTGTTCAGGTTTATTTAAAGATCGAACTTATCATTTATCCGCCGATTTTTTTGAGAAATATAATTTTACCGGCCAAAAATGAATATTTACCGGCCATTTTTCCAAATTTACCGGCCAAAGTCAGATAAATACCGGCCAAAATGCCCCATTTTCCGGCCAAGTCAGAACTTTAGTTGGCGGACAACATCTAGATAAGCAGCATAATAAAAAAATAAAGCCGCCCCACCCGGGACGGCTGCTCCAGCAATCTTACTTGCTCAAGTTGTAGAAAGATTTTAATCCATCGTATACGGCTAAATCGCCTAACTCGTCTTCGATGCGAAGAAGTTGATTGTATTTCGCAATACGATCTGTACGGGACATAGAACCCGTTTTGATCTGACCAGCGTTTGTTGCAACGGCGATGTCAGCGATTGTCGCATCTTCTGTTTCACCAGAACGGTGGGAAACAACGGCAGTGTAGCCTGCGCGCTTCGCCATTTCGATCGCTTCGAATGTTTCCGTTAATGTACCGATTTGGTTTACTTTGATTAAGATTGAGTTTCCAACGCCTTGCTCGATACCTTGAGCTAACTTCTTCGTGTTTGTTACGAATAGATCGTCACCAACTAGCTGAACTTTGCCGCCGATGCGGTCAGTTATTAGCTTGTGGCCTTCCCAGTCGTTTTCATCAAGACCATCTTCAATGGAGATGATCGGGAATTCGTTAACAAGCTCTTCGTAGAAGTTAACCATATCTTCAGAAGTTAAGCCATTGCGGCCTTCGCCTGCAAGGTCATATTTGCCTGTTTCTTTGTTGTAGAACTCCGAAGAAGCAACGTCCATTGCAAGGTAGATGTCTTTGCCAGCTTCGTAGCCAGCGTTAGAGATCGCTTCGATGATTACTTCAAGTGCTTCACGGTTTGAGCCAAGGTTTGGAGCGAAACCTCCTTCATCCCCTACCGCTGTGTTCAAGCCTTTGCCAGATAATACTTTTTTCAATGAATGGAATACTTCTGCACCCATGCGGATTGCTTCTTTGAAAGTAGGAGCTCCAACAGGCATGATCATGAATTCCTGGAAGTCTACGTTGTTGTCAGCATGAGATCCGCCGTTGATGATGTTCATCATTGGGGTTGGAAGCTGCTTCGCGTTGAAGCCGCCAAGGTAGCGGTATAAAGGAAGTCCGACAGACTCAGCAGCTGCATGTGCACAAGCCATAGAAACGCCAAGGATTGCGTTCGCACCTAGCTTGCCTTTGTTTTCAGTTCCGTCTAATTCAATCATTGTACGGTCGATGCCAACCTGGTCTGTTACATCCAAGCCGATTACAGCGTCAGCAATTAGATTATTTACGTTATCTACCGCTTTTTGAACACCTTTTCCAAGGTAGCGGGACTTGTCGCCGTCACGAAGTTCTACTGCTTCGTGCTCACCAGTGGATGCTCCAGATGGAACAATCGCACGGCCGAAAAAGCCTGATTCTGTTAAAACTTCAACTTCAACTGTTGGATTACCGCGGGAATCTAAAACTTCTCGAGCATAAACGTGTTGGATAAATGGCATATCAATTCTCTCCTTTTTCTATCAAAAATTGTCCTAGTCTAACATTTTGGTACCGATTATTTTTTCACTAAAGTCGTTCCAGTCATCTCAACCGGCTTTTCCAGACCAAGCAGGTCGAGCACGGTTGGGGCAAGGTCTCCTAAGATTCCATCTGTGCGGAGTTCTGCGCCGTCCTGCGTGACGATGACTGGCACCGGGTTTGTTGTATGAGCGGTCATTGGGCTGCCTTCTAAAGTGACAACTTCATCGGCATTACCATGGTCGGCTGTAATGATTGCCTTTCCGCCTTTTTGAATAAGCAAGTCGACAATTTTGCCAAGGCATTCATCAACTGTTTCTACCGCTTTAATGGTTGGCTCAAGCATACCTGAGTGACCGACCATATCAGGGTTTGCAAAGTTAAGGATGATCGCATCAAATTTGTCGGCTTCTATTTCCTTCAGCAGTGCGTCCGTTACTTCATAAGCACTCATTTCCGGTTTAAGGTCATAGGTAGCCACTTTCGGTGAGTTGATCAGAATTCGCTCCTCGCCAGGGAATTTATCTTCACGTCCGCCGCTCATAAAGAAAGTCACATGAGGATACTTTTCCGTTTCGGCAATGCGGAGCTGTGTTTTTCCATTTTGCGCTAAAACCTCACCAAGTGTATTATCCAGGTTGGTGGGTTTGAACGCTACATATCCATCTACCGTTTCACTGAAATGGGTTAAGCACACAAAGAATAAATTCTCAGGATGCCCTGGCCCTCTTTCAAAGGAACGGAAGTCTTTATTCGTAAACGTGTTTGAGATCTGGATTGCCCGGTCCGGACGAAAGTTATAGAAAATGACTGCATCATTGTTCTTAATCGTTGCAACCGGTTTACCATCTTCTGCTGTTATGACAGATGGAATGACGAACTCATCAAAGATACCATTCTTATAGTTATCTTCAACTAAATCCAAGGGATCGCTGTATGAAGGGCCATCGCCATACACCATGGAGCGGTAAGACTTTTCCACACGCTCCCAGCGTTTGTCACGGTCCATGGAATAATATCGTCCGGAGATGGTCGCAAATTCTCCGACTCCGTATTCCTTCATTTTTTCCTGTGCTTCTTTAATGTAGCCTGCTGCTGTTTGTGGGCCAACATCACGTCCATCAAGGAAACCATGGACATAGACATTCTTCACACCTTCTTCAGCGGCCATACGAAGAAGCGCATATAAATGCTGGATATGACTGTGCACGCCGCCATCTGATAGAAGTCCCATCAAATGAAGATCGGTTCCATTCTTTTTCACATGGTCAATCGCAGAACGGAACGTTTCGTTTTTCTCAAACTGTCCTTCGCGGATGGCCACGTTCACTCTTGTCAAGCTCTGATAAACAATCCGGCCTGCGCCGATGTTCAAGTGGCCTACTTCAGAGTTCCCCATTTGCCCTACAGGAAGGCCTACTGCTTCTCCGCTCGCTGTTAAGGTTGCATTCGGGTAGGTGTTCCAAAAACGTTCGAAGTTTGGCTTCTTTGCCTGGGCGACGGCATTACCCATCCGCTCGCCCCGCAATGCGAAACCATCTAAGATGATTAATGCAACTGGAGACTTACTCATTCTTGCCTGCCTCCAATAATTGAAGGAAGTCTTTAGGCTCAAGGCTTGCGCCGCCTACAAGAGCCCCATCAATATCAGGCTGCCCCATATATTCTTTAATGTTGGCAGGCTTTACACTGCCGCCGTACTGTATGCGGACTGCATCTGCAGCAGCTTGCGAAAATTGCTTCGCAACCACAGAGCGGATATGTGAACATACTTCATTGGCATCTGCAGATGTAGAAGATTTGCCTGTTCCGATTGCCCAGATTGGCTCATACGCAATCACAGTCTGTTTGACTTGCTCTTCTGTTAAGCCACTAAGGGCTTTTTCAACCTGAGAACCTACAAGGTCCATTGTTTCGCCGTTTTCACGCTGTTCTAGCGATTCACCGACACAAACGATCGGAGTTAAATTGTATTTAAAAGCAGCCAATGTCTTTTTGTTAACTGCTTCGTCTGTTTCATTGAACATTTCGCGACGCTCTGAATGGCCCAGGATTACGTATTTTACCCCAAGATCTTCAAGGGCAACAGGGCTGATTTCGCCTGTAAAAGCACCGCTTTCTTCAAAGTGCATATTTTGTGCGCCGATTTCAACAGCTGAACCTTTCGCGCTGTCAACAAGACGCTCCAAGAATAATGCAGGGGCACATACAACCGTATCTACCTGCTCTTTCCCCGGTGCTAAGCCATTGATTTCTTCTAAAAATGCCTTAGCTTCCGGAAGTGTTTTATGCATTTTCCAGTTTCCTGCGATAATTGGTTTACGCATGCTGCACATCCTTCCTGCTTTTTTATCGTCAACAGGCAGGGCTAATTAGGACCCCTGCCATAAAATCTTATTTATCGTTTAAAGCTACAACTCCAGGAAGAGCTTTTCCTTCTATAAACTCAAGGGAAGCGCCGCCTCCTGTTGAGATATGGCTCATGCGGTCAGCCAGGTGGAACTTTTCAACCGCAGCTGCTGAATCGCCGCCGCCAATGACTGAATATGTATCGTTCGCTTCTGCTAGAGCCTCAGCCACTGCTCTTGTTCCGCCTGCGAATTTTTCATATTCAAAAACCCCCATTGGGCCGTTCCAGATAACTAGCTTCGAATTTTGGATGACATCACTATAGATTTCAGCCGTCTTAGGACCAATATCCAGCGCTTCCCAATCAGCTGGGATCTCTTCGATTGCTACTTTTTTTGTATTTGCATCCCGAGAGAATTCATCTGCAATGACAGCATCAACAGGCATGTAGAAGTTTACGCCTTTTTCTTTTGCTTTTTCCATAAATGATTTTGCCAGGTCAATTTTATCTTCTTCTAATAGGGATTTACCTACTTCATGGCCCTGTGCTTTTACGAATGTGTAAGCAAGTCCCCCGCCAATGATCAGGTTGTCTACCTTTTCAAGAAGGTTTTCAATTACGCCAATCTTATCTTTAACCTTTGCACCGCCGATTATGGCTGTAAAAGGACGATCCGGATTTGAAAGAGCCTTGCCAAGGATATCCAGCTCTTTTTCCATTAATAGGCCTGATACCGCAGGCAAATGGTGTGCAATTCCTTCAGTTGAAGCATGGGCACGGTGTGCAGCTCCAAATGCATCGTTTACATATACGTCAGCCAGTTCAGCAAATGCCTTGGCTAGTTCAGTATCATTCTTCTCCTCACCAGGATAAAAACGCACATTTTCCAGAAGAAGGATTTCGCCTTCACCTAGTGTCTCAACCATCGCTTTTACTGAATCGCCGTATGCTTCATCCGCTTTCTTCACTTCTTTGCCAAGAATTTCAGATAAACGGGTTGCTACAGGTGTTAAGCGCAATTCTTCAACGACTGAGCCTTTTGGACGTCCCAAATGGCTGGCTAAAATCACTTTAGCCCCCTGGTTCGTCAAATACTCAATTGTTGGAATAGCTGCACGGATACGAGTTTCGTCTGATACCTGCCCATCTTTCATAGGTACGTTAAAATCAACGCGGCAGAAAACTCGCTTGCCTTTTAACTCCACATCTTTTACGCTTTTTTTGTTCATAGCAAAAGGACCTCCTTATCAGAAAAGCGCAGAGCGCCCGCTTATGAGGTAAGCAGACTAAAACCGCCACGTCCTGTGGCAGCGTATGCATGACCCGCATCCATGCGCCTCAAGCTTAAGACAAGCGCTGGCGAAGGCGTTTTTTGCCTTCAGAAGCGTTGGCTTAAGATCTGGAGCCGATGGCGCTCGGAGCTAGACATCGATCTAAGCAGTAATGCATCACTTAGAAGAACGCAGCGCCTTGACCAAAGCGGAACCGCAAAGCAGTTTTCCAACTAATTTTTTTTACTTTTTGCTTTAAAACAAAAGGGAGAGGGAATGTTTCCCTGCTCCCCTTTTACCCTTATCCATTATAGACGTTCGCGATTTTAATATCCAACAAGATGCGGCCATTTTTCAAAAGATAAACTGATCTTGTGAATATTTCGCAAATCTAATTTATTTGGTAAAGAAATGACTATTGCCGCGATTAACGGGCAGTAGCACCTGGAGTAAAACGAGGAGTTAACTGCCTGTAAATGCCCGGTAAGTTCAACTAGCCATCAAAGGGGGACGAACTAATTCCCCATTAATGGAAGTTTCCTTTAAAGTCCTTTTTGAGCGATGTAATCAACAAGGTCTACGATGCGGTTAGAGTAACCACTTTCGTTGTCATACCAAGAGATTACTTTTACCATATTGCCTTCCATAACCATTGTTGAAAGTGCATCGATTGTGGAAGATGCCGGGTTTCCGTTGTAGTCGCCAGATACTAATGGTTCTTCGCTGAATTCAAGGATGCCTTTAAGTTCTCCTTCAGAAGCTGCTTTAAGTGCACTGTTAACTTCTTCAGCAGTTACTTCCTTGTCAAGTTCAGCAACAAGGTCTACTAAAGAAACATTTGGAGTAGGAACACGAACTGCTCCGCCATTTAATTTGCCTTTTAGTTCAGGTAAAACTAATGCTACAGCTTTTGCAGCCCCAGTAGTTGTAGGGATAATGTTTTCTGCAGCAGCACGTGCACGGCGGTAGTCTTTGTGCGGCAGATCAAGAATTTGCTGGTCATTTGTATATGAGTGGATGGTTGTCATCATACCGCGCTTAAGGCCGAACTTGTCGTTAAGCACTTTAGCAAATGGCGCTAGGCAGTTTGTTGTACAAGAAGCCATTGAAATGACTTGATGATTATCTTTGTCATACTTTTCTTCGTTAACACCAAGTACAAGTGTGATATCTTCATCCGTTGCAGGAGCAGAGATGATAACCTTTTTAGCACCAGCTTCAAGGTGTTTTGCAGCGTCAGCACGCTTTGTAAAACGGCCAGTAGATTCAACTACTACTTCTACGCCAAGATCTCCCCATCCTAATTGTGCTGGATCGCGCTCAGCAAGAACTTTTACTTTTTGGCCGCCAACTACTAGGTATTCGCCGTCAACCTTTACTTCTTCTTCTAATTTTCCATGTACAGAGTCATATTTCAAAAGATGCGCAAGCATGTTTGCATCTGTAAGGTCATTTACTGCTACAACCTCTACATTTGGGTTTTTAAGAGCTGCACGGAAAACAACACGTCCGATTCTTCCAAATCCGTTAATACCAACTTTAACTGTCATGATTACTTCCTCCTTGGAATGGTGAATTTTATATTTGAAAAGGGTTTACCCTTTTAACAACTGTTTTGCGGCACCTTCGTCTGTTACCAGAATAGTTGATGACGGTGCACGGTTCATGAACGCTGCGATGGCTTTTGCCTTTGAGGCGCCGCCTGCAACAGCAATGACATGTTCAATATGGGATAAGTCATCCAGCTGAAGGCCGATGGTTTGAACCTTATGTACAACCTCGCCGCCTTCGTTAAAGTAATAGCCAAATGCTTCGCCCACTGCTTCTGCGTGTTTTATTTTTTCCAAATCTTCTTCGCTTGTTTTACGGCGTTCCGCCATTGTTATAGCTTCTCCAATCCCATGTAAAACCATGCTTGCAGATTTGATTTGGGTGATGACTTCTTTGATGTTTGGTTCTTTGATGATGCTATCGTACATTTCCTTGCTCACTTGGTCTGGAACATAAAGAACCCTGTGAGTGGAATCTGTATGATCGGCCATTTTTGCGCATATGGTATTGGCCTGGTTCTTTACTTCTTCGCCAATTCCGCCTCTCGCAGGGACAAATAGCCAATCCCGGTCAGCATGGTCTGGAGTCAGCATTTCTGCGACGGCAGCCATGGTGGAACCGCCAGTAACTGCGATGATATTTTTTCCTTGAAGCCTGGATTTCATACACAAAGCGGTAGATCTTCCAAGCTCCTGCTTTACCCACGGAGACTCATCGCTGTTGCCGGAAACAATGATTGCCTGGCGGATGCCAAGTTTTTTAGATAAGGCTTGTTCCATTAAGGCTATACCCGTTATCTCCCTCATTATTCCTTCGAGGCTCTCTAGCAATTCTTTCCCATCAGCAGTAAGGCTCATCCCTGTACTGGATATGCGAATCAGATTTTGACCTTTCAAAAATTCAACTTCGCTTCTCAATACTCTTTCCGTCAGGCCTAAACTTACTGCGAGGCTTCTTCTTCCAACCGGCTCCATCATCCCTATGTAATGAAGGGTATGATATCGCTTTTGCATAACCTCAAGCAGATCGGGTAATAATCTTTTTTGTATATCAATTAGTGAGTACATCGGATGGCTCCTTCATCATAAGTGGTCATTTTTTGTCCCACATAGACATATTATGTCCCGCTTACCGTAAAAAAAATCACCCTTGCTTCAAAATCAATTTTAACAGGAGTGATTGGTGAATTCAACTGAAAAACCTCATTTTTTTTCTGTAAGCGCTTCAGCTATTATAGTTGAATCAATATGCCCAAATTGCACTTCTTTCCCGTCAATTTCAACGACCGGGATCATTAAGCCGTACTTCTCCGTCAGCTCATCAGTCTCATCAATATCTCGTTCAACCAGGGTGAAGCCGTGTTCCTTCTTCACTTCCATCAGAACATCTTTTGCTTTATCGCACAACGGGCACCTGCTTCGCGTATAAAACACTAACTCTGGCAGTTTCAAATAGCAAATCTCCTTTATCAATCATACCTTTTCCGTTTCGAAGATGAAGGGATGCCAAGCTGATCCCTATATTTCGCTATGGTTCTTCTGCTGACAACCATTCCTTCCTTCTCGTTCAGCAGCTTCACGAGCTCCTGATCGGATAAAGGCTTTTTCTTATTTTCCTCTTCAATCCTTTTACTAATAATTGTTTTTACCTGCTGGGATGAAGTATTTTCATCTGAGGTTGTTTTAATTGTGCTCGAGAAAAATGATCTCAGCTCATATGTCCCATACGGCGTTTGCGCATATTTTTCCCGGACGGCACGGCTGACAGTCGATTCATGAATATCTATCTCATCCGAGATTTCCTTCATTGTCATTGGCTTAAGATGAGCTGGCCCTTTTATAAAAAAGTCCTGCTGCTTCTCAACGATTTTAAGCGTCACATTGGTAAGTGTCTCTTTTCTTTGCTCGATGCTCCTCAAGATCCAGTGGTAATCCTGCTGCTTCTCCTGCAGGAAACGGCTCACGATTCTGTCCCCAGCAGCAGAAAACCTTTTATAGTAATCGTCATTAAAACTGATTTTGGGGAGTGCTTCATCAAAAATGCTGACTGAAAACGTGTCCCCATCCCATTTAATAATAACATCCGGTGTAATATAGGCTGATTTTTCACTGTGAAAAGAAGACGCAGGTCTTGGATTCATCGTCTGGACGAGGTCAAAAACCTCCTGGATCTCCTTCAGCTCAACACTCAAGCGCTTGGAAATTTCCTTCCACTTTTTTTCCGCAAAAAGAGTGAAGTAATCATCTACAATAACTTCTGCCAGCTCATTCCTTTCAGGCAATCGCTTCAGCTGCAAAGACAGGCACTCCTTCAGATTCCTTGCCCCTACACCGGCAGGTTCAAGTCCCTGAAGCATCTTCAGCAGCCGCTCTGCTTCTTCAGCAGATATTCTGAAAGCTGATGCAATCATGTTTAAGTCTGCGCGAAAGTAACCGTTTTCATCTAAACTCTCAATAAGGCGCTCGATGGCCTTTTTCTCTGTATTCGTCAATTTCAGGCTCAGCTGCGACTTCAAATATTCATCCAGCAGCATCGTCTTGCCGCTGCCAATTTGCTCAATCCAATTCACTTTATCTTTTTCAGCCTTTATTCTAGTCGGTTTCACACGATCATAACGGGGATCCATCGACTGGACATGACCTGATTCTATTTTTAGGAGGGGATTTTCAAGTGCTTTATTTTCGAGGAAAGATGAGAGCTCCTGTGTGCTGTATTGCAAAAGGGCAATCGCCTGTGTCAGCTCTTGTGTCATTGCTAATTTCATTGTCTGCTGCTGCCATAACCCAGCTTTCATATTCATCGTATATTCCCCCTGTCCCCATTTTACAATATTCGCGGAAAATATTGTATGGAAATATCTTGCCAGCGCTGCAAATAAAACTCGCTGGCACCAGCCCCGCTCAATTATTCTGAATACTTCACCATATGCAGGCAGGAGGGAAAAATATTCTTTATTGTTAGTAAAAACTGCGGATTTTAGCGATTTTACATCGTTTTATGATTTTTGAACGGGTTTTCTTTATTTTATCAGTATTAGAAGGCGGAAAGGAAAATTTATGTGCGGATCGAACCGGTTTATGTGTGGATAACCATTTATGTGTGATAATTTTTTTGTTTGAATGGAAAAAATGGACAGAGAAAAAAACTCCCTGTCCAAATCAGACAAGGAGTTTTGGCAGCGCCCTCGGCAGGAATCGAACCCACATCTCAAGAACCGGAATCTTACGTGCTATCCGTTGCACCACGAGGGCATATAGTAGCAGCAGCTTGCTGACCAAGCGCTCAGCCGTTACGATTACTAATTATATGATATGTTTCTTAACTTTGCAAGCATCCTTTTGTTTAAAAATTAGTACAATGGGTATCATGGAATGGGATAGGGCAAAAAGAAAAGCGCAAGTGCCTTGGTCAAAAAGGTACGCAGACTAAAAGCGCCACGTACTGTGGCGATGTCTGCATGACGCACATCCTCCTAAAAAAACTGCCGCTTTTGGCCCCGCGGTGCTTATGCTGTCGAAGCCTTCCTTGTCCTGTGGGCCTCAAGCATAAG
Organism: Cytobacillus sp. NCCP-133; assembly: GCF_026011715.1. Lineage (GTDB taxonomy): Bacteria > Bacillota > Bacilli > Bacillales > Cytobacillaceae > Cytobacillus. Next base: position 146,587 of record NZ_BRVM01000006.1, read on the forward strand.
ACGATCCTTCCGGTAAGGTGTTCTTTACCTTTCTGGGAGGGGCGGCTTATGATCTTTTAGGGGGGATGCTTGCGCTAGACAGGTCTCGAAGTTCAGTAAATTTATTCTTTCTGTCATTCATAGAAAATGGTGTCGAACGAATCAGCCTTTCTTTCTATGCGATTTGTTTGACCTTAATTGACCATGAGTGTATCATATTATTACATACTGAAGTATTAAAATTTTCTTCACTTGGAAGAACATACTTATTTATCTTGTATGTTGATCCCTTATTTTAAAGGAGGAATTGGAAAATGAATTTAATCCCTACAGTTATTGAACAAACAAACCGAGGGGAGCGCGCTTATGATATTTACTCCCGCCTTTTAAAAGACCGCATCATTATGCTGGGAAGCGCAATCGATGACAATGTGTCGAACTCCATTGTGGCCCAATTGTTATTCCTTGAAGCAGAAAACCCTGAGAAAGACATTTCTATTTACATAAATAGCCCTGGCGGCAGCATTACAGCTGGTATGGCTATTTATGATACAATGCAATTCATCAAGCCAAAGGTACAAACCATCTGTATCGGTATGGCCGCTTCCATGGGTGCATTCCTGCTTGCTGCAGGTGAAAAAGGCAAACGTTTTGCCCTCCCTAACAGTGAAGTCATGATTCACCAGCCGCTTGGCGGAGCTCAGGGCCAGGCGACTGAAATTGAAATCGCTGCAAAGCGCATTCTTTTCCTTCGCGAAAAGCTAAACCAAATCCTCGCCGACCGTACTGGACAGCCGCTTGAAATCATCGCTAGAGATACAGAGCGCGACAACTTCATGACAGCTGATAGAGCGCTTGAATATGGGTTGGTTGACCAAATCATTACCCGCAACTCTTTAGATGAGAAAAAGAAATAAAGATAATAAAACAACTCGCATCTTCTCGATGCGAGTTGTTTTTAGTTTTCATTCTGAATGTACTTTGCAAGCTCTTCAATGGCTTCTTCTTCATCGTTTCCTTCTGCTCTAAGGATAACAACAGACCCGGAGCTGACAGCAAGGCTCATGAGCCCCATGATGCTTTTCGCATTTACTTTCTTTCCGTCCCTCTCAAGAAAGATATCAGAAGAAAACCGATTTGCCTCCTGAACAAATAATGCCGCCGGACGTGCCTGCAATCCTGTTTTTAATTTCACTTCAACCTGTTTTTCCGCCATGTCTATCTCCTCCCTGCTGATCCTCTATTAATGATGGCCAATTTTTTCTCCTGTACGAAGTTTATCAGCAATTTCATCTATTTTTCTTAATCGGTGATTAATCCCCGATTTGCTTATATTGCCGCCTGAGACCATTTCCCCAAGCTCTTTCAGCGTGACATCCTGATAGGCCACACGCAATTCTGCTATTTCCCTTAACTTCTCAGGCAGGATCTGAAGGCCGACTGTCTGATCGATGTAGCGAATGTTTTCGACCTGGCGCAAAGCCGCGCCAATTGTTTTGTTTAAGTTCGCTGTTTCACAATTCACGAGACGGTTCACCGAATTCCTCATATCACGGACAATCCTGATATCTTCAAACCGGAGCAATGCGGAGTGGGCACCAATAATGTTCAGAAATTCAGTAATTTTTTCAGCTTCTTTCAAATAGGTGATGTACCCCTTTTTCCGTTCGAGCGTTTTGCTGTTCAGCCCGAACATTTTCATTAATTCACATAGGGAGTCATTATGTTCTTTGTAAAGGGAAGCAACCTCCAGATGATAAGATGAGGTCTCCGGATTGTTTACAGATCCCCCGGCAAGGAATGCGCCGCGCAGATAAGAACGCTTACAACATTTCTTTCTAATCAGCTCTTTGGAAATATCGTGTGTAAAAACAAAGCCCTCACTGAGAATTTTCAGGTCATCCAGGATCATGCTTGCCTGTTCGGTTAAACGGACAATATAAACATTGTTCTTTTTCAATCTCATTTTCTTTCGAACAAGCAGCTCGACCTGAACTTGGTAGTTCTTTTTAATCAGTGTGTAAATCCTTCTTGCAATTGCCGCATTTTCTGTCTGAATATCCACGATCAATTTCCTGCTGGAAAAGGACAGTGATCCATTCATTCGGATGAGCGCGGATAATTCCGCTTTCCCGCAGCAATCTTTCATTTCCAGGTTCGTCAATTCCTTTTTCGTTTCCGAAGCGAAAGACATCCCTTCACCCCCTATCTGCAAAAGCTTAAACCCAGGATATAGTGGAACTTCAATCCGCCTTTGCACCTCTATATATTACGCGTTAAAACGCTTAGTGGTTTCAACCAGCAGCAAATGATATAACATTTGGGCAACCTCTTTTGTATCATGGCGGATCATACCATTTTCATGGCTCGCAATCTCGCCGTGGATAATTTCGAGGCCCAGTTCAGTAAGTGCGCCTGTGTCATAAATAACAGGCTTAGCCATTTCCTCGCTATACCGCTCTTGGATATGCTGGGGAATTTCTTCATTATTGACAAGAATCGTGTTAATAAAAGCGCATTTCATATGGTCATATAATGCTTTAACGTGGTCACTGGCAGTATAGTCAAGTGTTTCCCCTGCCTGTGTCATGAGATTGCATATATATACTTTTTTCCCCTTCGAGCGGCAAACCTCAGTGCCAAGTTTGGGTACAAGCAAGTTAGGAAGTATACTTGTGTATAAGCTCCCAGGTCCAATGATAATCATGTCAGCCTGTCTGATTGCAAGCAGTGTTTCAGGCAGAGCTTTTATATTTTTCGGTGTTAAAAATACCCTTTTGATCTTTTTGCCCGAATAGGGAATTTTCGATTCGCCCGAAACAATCGTACCATCTTCCATTTCGGCATGCAGGACAACACTTTGATTGGCTGCCGGCAAAACTTTGCCTCGTACATTCAGAACTTTGCTCATTTCCTGTATCGCATGGACAAAGTTGCCTGTAATCGAAGTCATCGCTGCAAGAATCAGATTCCCGAGTGAATGACCCGATAGCTCATTGGCTGTTGCAAAACGATGCTGGAACATTTCCTCGATTAGCGGCTCGACATCTGAAAGAGCCGCCAGTACGTTGCGGATATCCCCGGGCGGAGGGATATGAAGGTCATTCCGTAATCTTCCTGAACTCCCGCCATCATCGGCTACTGTTACGATCGCAGTTATATCAACAGGATATTGCTTTAAGCCTCGCAAAAGCACGGGCAGTCCTGTTCCGCCCCCGATAATGACAATTCTTGGCTGTCTGTTCATTTGATGTTTTCCTTTCTCCTCTCAATGTCACGGTGAGTGATGGCCGTATGGTAATCCTTCTTTAAATAGTTTGCAATATATTCAGCCAAAGCGACCGAGCGATGCTGGCCTCCCGTACATCCGATGGCTACAACAAGCTGGGCCTTTCCTTCCCTTTTGTAATGAGGAAGCATAAAGCTTAGCAGCTCCGTGAGCTTCTCAAGGAATTTACTTGTTTCTGTCCATTTCAGCACATAGTTGGATACTTCTTCGTCCAAACCCGTTTTTGGCCTCATATGATCAACATAATGAGGATTTGGCAGGAAACGTACATCAAACACAAGATCTGCATCAATCGGAATGCCGTGCTTGAAGCCGAAGGACATGACATTTACCGTAAAGATCGTCTTTTTATTTAAAGAAAATTGCGTAAGAATTTTTTCACGCAATTCCCTTGGCTTCATTTGTGAAGTGTTATAAATGAGCTGGGCCCTGCCTTTTAACTCTTCCAGCAGCTCCCGCTCCAGTGTGATTCCTTCAAGAGGCAAACCGGATGGAGCAAGGGGATGTGATCGTCTTGTTTCCTTATATCTTCTGACTAAAGTCGAGTCATCCGAATCCAGAAACAGGATTTGCGGTGTCACCCATGAGGTCTCAGATAAGTCATCCAGCGCTTTAAATAAGTGGTCAAAAAATTCACGTCCGCGCAAATCCATTACCAATGCTACCTTATTCATCTTATTCCCTGATTCCCTCATCAGTTCAAGAAACTTTGGCAGCAGCGTCGGCGGCAAATTATCGACACAGAAAAATCCAAGATCTTCAAAGCTCTGAATGGCTACCGTCTTGCCGGCCCCTGACATTCCCGTAATAATGACCATTTGAGTATCATTCACAGCACCCATACTCATTTCTATTTCCCCCTGTTTATATCAAGTTTCAGCTTGGATCCAGCCTGTAGCTGATTAGTTCAAAGTTTGGCGTATACGTAAACGTTCCATAAATCATGCCCTGCCCATGAATCATATACTCCAGTATATGAGAGTCCCCGGCAGCCATCGGCAGATTTTTGATTTCTGAAAATAAATGCCAGCGAAGCTTGCCTTCGTCTGACTCATCCACATTTAGGCCATCTGAGGCTGTGGCAAGGAAGGTGAACATCATCCACTCCTGCACCACTTTATCGCCATCCTTCATGATAAAAGTAAAAATACCTTTTATGTTGGGATTGCGCAGATAAATGCCTGTTTCTTCCCTAAACTCACGGATGCACGAGTCCCTTACCGATTCGCCCGGCTCCATTTTCCCGCCCGGCGCTACCCACCAGCCTCGCCTTGGCTTTTGAAGAAGCAATACTTGATCATCTTTTACTAACACACAGTTCGTGACTCGCTGCAACACTGCTCACCTCTATTTTCCGAATCGTTCCGCTTGGCACGGAATCGCTTTATAAAAAAGCTCGATAACGCTTTTCTTTATTCCTTTCATTATACTATTTTTGTCTTACTGCCACAATGAATACAGATTTTCAGTAAAACTTAGCCGAGTCATTTCAAAGCGCTTTAAAAACATTCTGGAATAAAAAAAAGAGCACAGGCCAAATGCCTGTGCTTTACAAAGGATTATATCTTAAAAGGGGGTCAATTTCTATTCTTATATTACCGTAAATTTATTTCACCAAGGTTACAGGAGAATTAAAACAACATGACTTTTTGTTAAAGTTTGCACCAAGTGGCTAAATTTCCTAAATAAAAATCGGCACATCTTTCGAAAGACGATGTGCCGAGCTATTTTAGTTTAATTTTTCGCCTTAAGGCTTTCGATTAATTCTTCAACATAGTGCTGGGCACTTTGTGCGGCGATGCTTCCATCGCCTGTAGCTGTAACGATTTGGCGCAGGGATTTTTCACGGATGTCTCCGGCAGCAAAAATGCCTTCCACCTTTGTTTCCATGCGGTCATTTGTTTCGATATAGCCGTTGCTGTTTGTAATGCCAAGGCTTTCAAACGGCTTGGATAGAGGAACCATTCCGATGTAGATGAATACACCGTCTGCTTTAAATTCTTTTTCTTCGCCCGTTTCTGCAGACACAAGCGTAACGCTGCCTACTTTGCCATCCTTATCATTGACTTCCTTCACAGTCGTATTCCAAATGAAGTCAATTTTATCATTATCAAACGCACGCTGCTGCAGGATGGCTTGCGCACGAAGCTGATCCCGCCTGTGTACAATTGTGACTTTCGATGCGAAGCGAGTTAAATAGACGCCTTCCTCAACAGCGGAGTCACCGCCCCCGATAACAACTAGCTCTTTGCCTTTAAAGAATGCACCATCACAAACTGCGCAATAAGACACGCCGCGTCCGCCAAGTTCTTTTTCACCAGGAATGCCAAGCTTTTTATACTCGGCACCAGTGGAAATAATCACAGAACGGGCTTTGTATTGTTTGGAGCCTGCCACAACTGTCTTGTACTCTTCCCCGTCAATCACTTCTTTAATATCGCCATACGCATATTCTGCGCCGAATTTCTTTGCATGGTCAAACATTTTTGTCGATAGATCAGGCCCTAAAATATGGTCAAAACCAGGGTAGTTTTCAACTTCTTCTGTGTTTGCCATTTGTCCGCCTGGCACACCGCGCTCAAGCATTAGGGTAGAAAGATTGGCACGGGATGTATAAACAGCTGCTGTCATACCAGCCGGGCCTGCGCCAGCGATAATAACATCATAGATTTTTTCTTCACTCACAACGATTCACTCCTTCAGTAATCAGCTCTCCTGTAATATCCGAAAAGTTTTTTTATAATTGCCCTTGAATATGCATATTATAGTATGACCTTCTTACTGTTATCCTATAAAATCAGGAGTGTTTCGTCCAAAAATCTGCTCAGTGAAGGCGTTCGTTCACGGATTTTACATATTTGCCCATTGTTGAGGCAGAAATGCCGTATTTGCCGGCAATTTTTGATTGGGAAATCTTTTCGTTTCGAAGCTTATGCCATACATACTCAATCGCTGCAGCCCATGCCTTTTGGTTTTTTATATTCTGATGCTTGCTTGTTAATTCCACAAAGATGGTGAACCACATTAAATACAAGCCAGCCTCTACTGTCCCGATTGGATGAAAGTTTTCATAAAATAGCTCTGCTGTTTCATGGCCAGCCTGAAGCAGGGCAGGCAATTTCTGCCCTGTTTGCACAAAGGAAAGATACTCCTTTTCCAATGCTGTAAACTTTTCGTTCTGCACAATTGCATCAGAATCCAGCACATCACTTTTCCTGCTGGAAACAGACGTCAGGTACAACCCGAATAGCCGCTCTTCCATGTAGTCGCTCTCCAGCTTTTTTAAGATGGAAGAATAATGATCTTCAAACCCGCTGCTTGTCACTTTTTCATCGTTCCAGGGCTCAGTGCCCGCCTTATCAGGATTGATTTCAACTGCTTTCTTCCATGCTGACTTCGCCAAATCTTCGCGGCCAGTGAAGTAAGCAGAGTAGGAAAGCCAATAATAGAATGGGCCGTCCCCTTCAAAGCCCTTTTTCTGAAGCTTTCGCAGCCATAAAAAAGCAGCTTCGTACTCGCCTGTTAAGGCAAAGGTCGCACCAAGCTTGAACTGATGTTCAATCGAAAGCGGCTTTATTTTTTTCAATGCCTCTTTTAACAATCGAACCTGCCTGAAGTCGCGCTCATAAAAAGCAAACACAAGCTTATTACATAGTGCATGGAGATTGCCCGGGTTTTCCTCCAGAACCTTCTCCAATATATCGGAAGCCTTTTGAACTTCGCCGAGGTAATAATAAGCCAATGCGAGGTTGTTATACGCAGACCAGTACTGCGGATATTCATCAATAACTGAATTCAGGATCTCAACTGCTTTCGGAAAATGGCCGGATTCCAGCAGTTCCCGCGCGTGTTCCTGCTTCGTAATCAAATCATCCTGCTCATACAGCTCTTCATCCAGATCTTCCGCCTCAAGCGTCAGCAAATCCAAAAGATCCTCTGTATCTTCCGTAAACTCTCCGTCCCGATCCAAATCGAGATACGTATTTGCATGCTGATAGGCATCCTTGAACAGACCCAGGTGAGCATAATTGTTTGCGAGGAAGTAATGGCATTCCACCATATCTTCATCCAGCTCTTCAAGAATCATATGAAGCAGCTGATTCGATTCCTGATACTCGCTCATCTCGGAATGGATAATCGCCAGCTGTGCCACAATCATCGGTTCACCCGATTCAAGCTGCATCGCACGCATCAGGTATTTTTTCGCTTTATGAAAATCCCTGCGGTGGTACGCCTTAATTCCTTTGGAAAAGTAGTACTCACCATTTGGGATAAATGACAATAGTTTTCCCTTTTGGTGTCTAGCTTTAGAGTCTTTGCTCATGAAATCCTCCATTAATGTTAGTAACTAAAGTAGTATATCATACGAACAAGCCATCGGAGAAGGGTTGAAATCATAATAGTATTTCCAGTCTGGGTTTTTTATTGGAAATCTTGATGAGGGAATGTTTTAAAAGGGTTATTGCGGTGGTTTAGTGGTGCTGCTGTTTAGATCGGTAATATTCTGGTAGTTTGGCGGCGGGTGGTAGCGGCGGCCTTTGTTGGTGCCGGTGTGGGGGATATTGAGGGAATGGAGGAGTTTCACCGTGATGGAACGGGAAGATAGATTGAAAAAGTCTCGAAAATCCTGATTAGATGCCGGGACATCATTATTTAAAAGAAATAAATCTATTACTGCCTGATAATGGGCATCCCGGTCAGTTGTTTTACACTTGGGACAATACCACATAGCAAAATGCCGTTTCATAGGTAAGGAATAGCAGGAAGGACAAACAATCCCGGTTTTAATCTCAGAGAAAGATATTTTATAGCAAGCCAGGATATCCAAATTTTCAGTCTGATGTTCTTTCGTAATTTGCCGGCATATTCTTCTTAATTCTTTAGTGTCAAATCGCTCATTATAAAATTGCCTGAACCTTTGTATTTCACTATTGAGAAATTGAACATGCTTAACTTTTTGAAGAGACCGGGCAAAACTAGGCTCTGTTTTAATAATAGTAGATGGCTTGCTAATCAAAACGAGGAATTCTATTGGAAGATTTATGTTGCGTTTATTAAACCACTTTCTAAGCTCTTTCATTTGCTGATTAGCCTGCTCAATAGGATTGGCGTAGCCCTTTTCTTCACCAGCAGCGTTCCTTTGAATGAGCTGATTGCAAACAGGATCAAAGTACAGAACGCCCGAATAATTTTTCACTTCCAGGATTAGAGCAAAGCTTGCTGTCAGGATAAGTGAGTCAATTTGAAAATAATACTTGCCGTTCGTAAGCCTAACTCCATGAAAGACGTAGTAATCTTTTTCCGAAAGCTTGCTTAAATGAAAATCTAAAGACTGTTCCCCTCTATAACCTGCCATTCTTTTAGCCAGATCTGTTTTAATATCCGGTATGTTTGAATTATCGGGAGGAAGACGAAGAAGCAAAGCATTATTTTTTAATATTTTTAATGGTAATGTCCGCTTTTTAACAATCAAGCTATCACTCCTAATTTAATTTCTGCTTATTAATTCTGTTTAAAGCGGAAAAAAACCTTTATATTTATTAAGAGAACGATTTATGTGCCATTTTTTCCGATTTATGATCCACTTTCGACCTTTACTGTGCTACTTTTCGTTTTTATGTATCACTATATGGCGTTTATGTGCCACTTATAAAATATATGTGCCACTCCTTGATATATCAGGGGCCAGCAATTAAAAACAAAAAAACCGCCCTCTCTTATTCGGAGGCCGGTTCGCTTTTCTTGTCATGGCGCTTATTTAATACCTTCAAAACTTCATTAAATGGCATTTCCTGCTCGCGAAGAAGGACCATTAAGTGATAAATCAGGTCGGCTGCTTCCCATTTTAGTTCTTCTTTATCACGGTTTTTAGCTGCGATGATGACTTCTGCCGATTCTTCGCCGACTTTTTTCAGGATTTTATCAACGCCTTTTTCAAAAAGATACGTTGTGTATGCCCCTTCTGGACGTGTTTTTTCACGCTCTTTGATGACTTTTTCAAGTGTATAGAGAATCTCGTAATCGGATAAACTTCCAGACGCTTCCCCATATACTCTTTCCTCAAAACAGCTGACTGTCCCTTTATGGCAGGCAGGCCCAGCTGGCTCAACCAGCACCACAATGGCGTCCTGATCACAATCAAGCTTCATTTCTGCGATTTTCTGCGTATTTCCGCTTGTCTCGCCTTTGTGCCAAAGTTCATTGCGGGAGCGGCTAAAGAACCAGGTTTCACCTGTTTCCACCGATTTTATAAGGGATTCCCGGTTCATGTAGGCTAATGTTAAAACTTCTTTTGTTTTCGAATCTTGTACTATCGCTGGGATTAATCCCTTTTCATCAAACTTCACGCTCTCGATATTCATCGGACTACCACCCCTTTTTCCTTCATGTAAGCTTTAACTTCTGCAACGGATGTTTCTTTATAGTGAAAAATCGATGCTGCCAGAGCCGCATCTGCTTTTCCTTCGATAAACGCTTCGGCAAAGTGATCGGCATTTCCGGCACCGCCTGATGCAATAACCGGCACCGAAACCGCCTCACTGACAGCCTTTGTCAGCTTAATATCAAAGCCTTTTTTTTCTCCGTCTGAATCCATGCTTGTTAGTAAGATTTCGCCGGCGCCGCGCTCTGCTGCCTCACGCGCCCAGGCAATGACTTCACGACCGGTCTGTGTCCGTCCTCCATGCGTGTACACACGCCATGAACCGAGCTCTTCATCATATTTCGCATCAATCGCAACGACGATGCACTGGGAACCAAAGAAATTCGCACCTTCTGTAATTAAATCAGGATTATTTACTGCAGCAGTATTAAGAGAAACCTTGTCGGCTCCCGCACGCAAAATCCGCTTCATATCTTCAAGCGCGTTAATTCCGCCGCCGACTGTAAAGGGAATCGCCAATTCGGAAGCAACCGCCTTTACGACTTCCACCATTGTTTTCCGGCCTTCATGGGAGGCGGAAATATCAAGGAATACCAGTTCATCTGCACCCTGTTCATCATAAAATCGTGCAAGCTCAACCGGATCGCCGGCATCCCGAAGCTGAACAAACTGAATGCCTTTCACAACTCGGCCATCCTTCACATCAAGGCAAGGAACAATCCGTTTTGTCAGCATGATTCCTTCACCTCTTTCAGGGCTTCTGCTACTGTGAAGCGCCCTTCGTAAATGGCCTTTCCGACGATGGCACCGCCAACTCCTTCGGAAGCATACTCTCGCAACTCCACCAAATCAGACAGCTGGCTTACTCCACCGGATGCAATAACACTTTTACCGGTTTCCTGAGCAAGCAGGCGAACCGCTTCAACATTAGGTCCGGAAAGCATGCCGTCTGTTGCAATATCAGTAAAAATAAAGGTCTCAGCACCGGCATCTGCAAATCTTTTCCCAAGATCCACCGCTTTCACTTCAGATGTTTCAAGCCAGCCATGTGTTGCAACATAGCCATTTTTCGCATCCAGCCCGACAGCAATCGCTTTGCCGTACTTGCGGATCATCTCAATCGCAAACTCGGGATTGGAAACGGCAATGCTCCCAATAATGACACGGGTTACGCCACTATCAAGATAGTGAAGGATATCTTCTTCCGTACGGATTCCCCCGCCGATTTGGACGGAGACTTCCAGCTCGCGTGCCGCCTGGATAACATACTGATCATTAACACGTTTGCCGTTCTTTGCGCCGTCAAGGTCAACCATATGGATCCAGTCCGCTCCTTCAGCCGCAAACTTTTTGGCCATACCAAAAGGAGAGTCGCCGTAAACCGTTTCCTTATCGTAATCCCCCTGCAGCAGCCGGACACACTTGCCGCCTCTCATATCGATTGCCGGATAGATGGTAAAACTCATTTCACAGACATCCTTTCTTCAACCAGCTCGGTAAAATTGCGCAGCAGCGACATGCCGAGCGAACCGCTTTTTTCAGGGTGGAATTGCATGCCGAACACCTTGCCCCTTCCGACAACGGCCGGCACTTCTACATCATACAAGCATCTGCTGATGACTGCCTCTTTATTATCGGTATCTACAAAATAAGAGTGGACGAAATAAACATACTCTTCTTCAAGCCCTCTTAAAATTGGCGAGCTATGTAAGAATTCAAGGCGATTCCAGCCCATATGAGGAACCTTATACGTTTCGCCTTCGGCTGTTGCGCCAGGAAAACGTCTTACATGGCCTGGGAGCAGCTGAAGGCCTTCTGTTAGACCGTTCTCTTCACTGTCTTCAAACAAAAGCTGCATGCCAAGGCAAATGCCTAGCAGCGGCTTGCCTGTATCTGCATACTCTCTTACCAGATCAGCAAGGCCTGTCGAGTTTAAAATAGACATCGCATCTTTAAAGGAGCCGACTCCGGGTAAAATTAAGCCCTCTGCCTTCATCAGCTCACCTTTATTTTCAGAAAGGAAGTAAGGAACCTCCAAACGTTCAAGCGCTTTGCTGACGCTGAACAGATTCCCCATTCCGTAGTCAATGATGCCGATCATTTACAACATCCCTTTCGTTGATGGAACTCCCTTAATCCTCGGATCGATGGTTGTTGCTTCATCAAGAGCACGAGCGAGCGCCTTAAATATGGCTTCGATAATATGGTGCGTGTTTTGTCCGTAGTGAACAATCACATGAAGATTCATTCTTGCTTCGAGCGCAAGCTTCCAGAGGAACTCATGCACAAGCTCCGTATCAAACGTACCCACCTTTTGGCTTGGGAATTCAGCGCGCATCTCCAAGTGCGGACGGTTGCTTAAGTCAACCACAACCTGCGCAAGAGCTTCATCCATTGGAACAAAAGCATTTCCATAGCGCTTGATGCCTTTTTTATCGCCCAAAGCGTCTTTTAATACTTGGCCAAGACAGATGCCGATGTCTTCAGTTGTATGGTGATCATCCACGTCGGTATCGCCATTGGCTATTATGTTCAGGTCGAATTGGCCGTGCTTGGCGAACAGATCAAGCATATGCGCCATAAAAGGGACGCCTGTTTCCAGGCTACTCTTCCCTTCGCCATCTATGTTGAAGGAAAGTGAGATATTCGTTTCGTTTGTTTTACGGGAAATGTCTGCAGTTCTGGCCATGATTATTCCTCCAGCTATTTTCTTAGTCTCGTTTCAATGGACCTGGCATGGGCTTCAAGCCCTTCCAGGCGCGCAAATGCTGCGATTTTTTCTCCATTATCTTTTAAAGCCTTTTCACTATATAAAAGAATACTCGATTTCTTTTGAAAATCCTCCACGTTTAGCGGACTTGAGAATCGGGCGGTTCCGTTTGTCGGCAGGACGTGATTGGGTCCTGCGAAATAATCACCTACAGGCTCCGGACTGAATCTTCCAAGGAAGATTGCACCTGCATGGCGGATTTGTCCAAGAAGTTCCATTGGGCTTTCTGTTAAAATTTCAAGGTGTTCCGGAGCGAGGCTGTTAACCGTTTCAATCGCTCCATTCATGCTTTCCGCCACATAAATGGCCCCATAATTCCTGATGGACCCAGCGGCAATTTCTTGGCGAGGCAGTTCGGCAAGCTGATGTTCAACTTCTGCTGAAACCGCTTCTGCCAAAGCGAACGATGGTGTAACAAGCACTGCGCTTGCCATCGGGTCGTGCTCTGCCTGTGATAAAAGATCCGCTGCTACCTCATCAGGCTGTGCCGTTTCATCTGCAAGAATCGCAATTTCACTTGGGCCTGCAATCATATCAATATCCACATCCCCAAAAACTTCACGCTTGGCGAGGGCTACAAAAATGTTCCCTGGACCTGTAATTTTATCGACAGGCAGAATCGACTCCGTGCCATAGGCCAGGGCCGCTATTGCCTGCGCCCCGCCGACCTTGTAGATTTCTTCTGCACCTGCGATATGCGCTGCAGCCAGAACAGCCGGAGGCAGCTTCCCTGTCTTTTTATCAGGTGGTGACGTAATGACAATCCGTTTGACGCCCGCAACCTTAGCTGGAATCACATTCATAAGAACGGATGAAGGATAAGCTGCCGTTCCGCCTGGCACATACAAACCGACTGAATCAAGCGGGGTGATTTTCTGACCCAGGATTGTGCCATTTTCTTCAGTAGTCATCCAGGAAGGGCGCAGCTGCTTTTCATGAAAAGCCCGGATGTTCTCTGCAGCTTCTTTTATGATCTCAAGGATTTTTCCATCCACCTGGCTGTAGGCTTCTTTCATCTCAGCCTGGGTTACCGCAATATCATCAAGTTCGATTCCATCGAATTTTTGCGTGTACTCTTTTACCGCCTGGTCACCCTTTTGGCGAACCGTTTCAATGATACTTTTTACTATTGCACGCTGGTCTTCCGTTCCATTATCAACCGAGCGCTTTATGGAAGCCTGGTTATTCACTCTTAAAATTTTCATAGGTTCTACATCCTTTTATCGCAGATTAACGGGCAGTAATCTCCCCACCTCATATTTTTCATTCTCTGCCTCGTTAACATTTGGCGGGGATAAACTGCCCATAAAGGCCCGATTGGTTCAACTAACCATCAGTGGAAAGTTCACCACTGATGGAAGTTTCACTTTACGAACGAATTTCTTCTCCTGCAATCACTTCTGTCAGCCGGCCGACAAGCTCGCTGATGCGTTCATCTTTCATGCGGTAGGTGACTGGATTGACAATCAGTCTTGATGTGATGCCGACAATGGTTTCATATTCAACAAGTCCATTCTCTTTTAGCGTGCGGCCTGTTGATACGATATCAACGATCCGGTCTGCAAGCCCAATCATCGGCGCCAGCTCAATCGAGCCGTTCAGCTTGATGATTTCAACCTGCTCACCTTGCTCGCGGAAATAAGCCGCGGCAATATGAGGATATTTTGTCGCAATTTTAGGGGCAACATCATTTAGCTTTGTATTTGGCAAACCTGCAACCGCCAGATAGCAGGCACTTATTTTTAAATCAAGAAGCTCGTAGACATCGCGCTCTTCTTCAAGCATAACGTCTTTCCCGGCAATCCCGAGATCAGCAACACCGTGTTCCACATACGTTGGCACGTCCATCGGCTTTGCAAGGATAAAGCGGAATTTCTCTTCCGGCACATCAATAATCAGCTTGCGCGAATCATCAAATTCAGGCGGCAATTGAAATCCTGCCTGGCGCAGCAATTCGGCAGCTTCTTCAAAAATGCGGCCTTTGGGCATCGCAATCGTTAAAACATCTCTCATTTCACGCTCTCCTTTCCAGCTTTTCCGACTAAAAAGGTAACATCCTCATACTGGTTCGTGCAGGCATCCAGGTCTTTTACACCGCTGATATCCTGAAGAACCACTTTCTTTCCGGAAGCGCGTTTATTCTTCGCAAGTTCGAATGCTTCTTTGCGGCGCTCCGGGCTGTATAAAATGCAGTACACTGGCTCTGCTGCTGGGCTGTCTCCAAGTGCTTCGAGCAAGCGGTCCAGACGGATCGCAAATCCGGTTGCTCCGGTGTCTTTTCCGAATTTTTGAAGCAGCAGATCATAACGCCCGCCATTTCCGATTGGGAAACCGACATTGCCTGCGTATACTTCAAAAAGAATGCCAGTGTAGTAGCTCATATGGCTAACAAGTGTTAAGTCAAACCTGACTGTATCCTCCTGGCCGTAATCCTGCATGATGCCCCACAGCTGCTGCAGCTCTGAAAGGGCTTTTTTGCCGGTGCCGTTTTCAAGGAGTCCGTAAGCAAGCTCAATGACTTCTTCCCCGCCTCTTAATTTGAGGAAGCCGAGCAGCCTTTGTTTATCTATGGATGAAAGGGCCAGGCTTTTTACATGTTCCCTATAGCCCACATAATTCTTTTCATAAAGAAATCTCGCTAAGTTTTCAACTCTTTCTTCTGTTCCTAAAATCTGCTGGAAAAAGTTCCGGACGAATCCGATATGGCCGACAGAGAGCTGAAAGTTTTGGAGTCCTGCTTCCTTTAAAGCTGAAATCATCAGCGCCATTCCTTCTCCATCCGCACTGATCGTATGGTCCCCAATGCATTCAACGCCGATCTGTTCAAATTCTGCCGGGCGGCCGCCTTCCCGCTGCTGAGCGCGGTACACATTTGCGGAATAAGCCAGCCGGATCGGCAGCTCATCTTTTAGTAGGCGTGATGCCGCAACCCTTGCGATCGGCGCTGTCATATCCGGACGCAGGACGAGGGTATGTCCCTGCTGATCAAGGAGCTTGAACAGCTGCTGGTCGAGAATTGCAGATGCTGCTCCAACCGTTTCGTAATATTCAAGTGCCGGCGTTTCAATAAACTGAAAGCCCCAGCGCTTCATTTCCTCTTGAATGGATGATCGGACTGCTGCTTTTCTTTCATATAAATCAGGTAATGTATCTCTCATGCCTAATGGCTTTTCAAACATAAATAATCGGCTCAACGTATTCACCTCTCTGAATAAAAAATTCCGAATCCTTTAGTTCGCTAATATGGTAGCAAATTGAAGTTATATGTAGTGTAACGCGCAAACCCGATGCCGTCAACCAAAAGGTGCAGAAAAAAGGGTTCGGGCAGAAAAAAGGCTCCTTTTTGATTGGAAAAGGAGTTTTTTACATAGTTTGTACATATAGATGGAAGGTTATTTGAATAAATAGTTATTTTTGCAGCTGGCAGGACAGTGTAACCTGAGAACGACTATTAGCTAGCACATTTTGATTTGGGCTATCGCCCAACCGAAATTCATCTCCCCCTTACCATTGGGCTTCACCTTTCACACGCTTGAAGAGGGAGACTTCTTTCGGAAGTACGTTAAATTTATCTAACATCTAACACAATTCAGCTGCCCAATGGCATCTTTGGCAAGCTGATATGCCCCACTCCTTGTTCTGGCGCGGTTTAGGAAAAAAACTCCGCAAGCTTAAGCCTGCGGAGTTTTTTTTCCATAGATCGGGTCTGCCGCCCAGCGAGCGGATAGTTCTTCTTTTGTATAGATCACACGCATCGGGTTGCCGCCGACGAAGGCTCCGGGCGGAACATCTTTATGGACGAGCGTTCCAGCCGAGACAATGGCGCCATCTCCGATCGTAATGCCCGGCAGAATGGTTGAATTGGCGCCGATCATAACTTCACTGCCAATTTCAACCGGGCCGAGCCGGTATTCTTTAATCAGGTACTCATGTGCGAGGATTGTGGTGTTGTAGCCGATGACCGTGTTTCGGCCTACACTGATTTTTTCAGGAAACATGACATCCAGCATGACCATAAGCGCGAAGGAGGTTTGATCGCCAACCTTCATTCGCAAAAAAGTCCTGTAGAGCCAGTTCTTCATGCCCAGAAATGGCGTATAGCGCGCCAGCTGAATCACCGCAAAGTTTTTTACAACCTTCCAAAACGGAACGGTTTTATACACATGCCAAAGAGAATTACCGCCCTCGACCTGGTATCGCTCCGTTTTCCTCATTGTTTCTCTGCCTCGAGGATATCCAGCAGGTCAGCCATATTATCGAGCATATAGTCCGGTTCAAAGCGCGCCAGAAACTCGCGGCCCTTTGCTGTCCAGGCCACACCTGCCGTTTTCGTGCCGGCGTTTTTCCCCCCTTCAATATCATGTGAGTTATCGCCGACCATAATGGCTTCCTCCGGCTTTGCATCTAATAATTCCAATGCCTTTAAAATCGGCTCCGGATCCGGTTTCGGCTTTTCAACGTCATCGAGTGTGACAACGACATCAAAGAACGGATCCAGGTTTGTCAATTTCAAACCCTTTTCAACGACATTTGAAACCTTCGTTGTCACTATTCCAAGCTTGTAGCCGGATTCTTTTAAAGTCCGTACGGTTTCAAACACGCCTTCAAATTCCTTCACAAGCACATCGTGGTTTTTAATATTGTACTCCCGGTAAACCGTTATCATTTCCTCCACTTTTTCTGGGCTGATGGACTCAAATGTTTCATGAAGCGTCGGCCCCATGAACGGAAGAACATCTTCCCGCTTGTAGCGCTCAGGATAATATTTTCCGAGCGTATGCAAAAATGAAGAAATAATCAATTCGTTTGTGTCAATTAGTGTTCCATCTAAATCAAATAAAATAGTGTTAATGCTCATAGGTTGCTTCCTTTCTTTTAGCCAGATCAGCACGGTTCCAAATCATTGCGACGAGCAGAGTCAGGACTATTGCCACACCCAGGCGGATCAGCAGGAGCGGCAATACCGGAATGCCCAGCGGCACAAAGATTAGCGTATCCTCCACGACTGCGTGGCAGGCAACGAGGAACACGAATGCGATCGTTACATCTTTTTTGCTGACGCCATCTTCCTGGACAGCCTGGATCATGACGCCCGCCCCGTAGGCAAGGCCGAACACCAATCCGGCTGCAAGCGTCGTGGACGTATTTTCTTTCATGCCTAGCGCTCTTGTGGCTGGCGCCATCCATTTTGAGAAAAGAGCAAGCCATTGTTTGTCTTTTAGGATTTGAATCATGACCATTAACGGTATAACAATGATCGCAAGCTGAAAAATTCCAAGCAGAGCCGTTTGCAGTGCATCCAGCAGGATCGGCACTAAACCGGAGGCCTGCTCTTCTTTTACCGGGATAAACCCGTATTGAGCCGTTTCAGATCCGCCTTGCCAGACAAGATTAATGACAATCGCGCTTACTAACGCAAGGCCGAACCTTACAGCAAGCACAACCCACAGCTTGACGCCAACCTTCAGGGCAACTCCTGTCTCAATCAGCATATTATGCGAAAAAGACAGCATGACTGCGATTATAAATACCTCTTTTACCGTGAGATCAAGCGTTAAAATCGCTCCGATTCCGGCATATAAATTCAAAAAATTCCCCAAAACAAGCGGTATGGCTGCATCTCCAGACAGCCCAATCAGATTCATAAGAGGCGTGATCAGCTTTATAACCCATGGAAGCACTGGCGTATGCTGCAGCAGCGCCACGATCAGCGTGACAGGGAAAATGACTTTTCCAAGCGTCCATGTTGTCTTTAGGCCGGCCATCAGCCCCCGTTTGGATGATTCAACCAGCATCTCTACTCTCCCTTGTTCTTTCTATTCTCTATGCTTGATCCAAATACCGGACTTCTGCCTGGCCTTTTTTTCTTCTGTAGAAAATAAGGGCCAGCGCGACAATGATGAGAGCAACTGAAATCGTCTGCGCGATTCTTAATGTGTCCGTAAGCATCAGGCTGTCCGTCCGAAGACCTTCAACAAAGAAACGGCCGATGGAATACCAGATCACATAGGTGAGGAAAAGCTCCCCGCGCCTCAAATTTGCTCTTCTTAATAATATAAGGATGATAAACCCAATTATATTCCAAATCGACTCATATAAAAATGTCGGATGATAATAGGCTCCGTTAATATACATTTGGTTAATAATGAATTCAGGCAGCTGCATGTTTTCCAAAAAGGCGCGGCTGACCTCCCTGCCGTGCGCTTCCTGATTCATAAAGTTTCCCCAACGGCCGATTGCCTGCCCTAAGATGATGCTTGGAGCGGCAACATCAGCAAGCTGCCAAAATGAAACTTTTTTCTTTTTCGCAAAAACATAAGCCGTAATGACAGATCCAATCAAGGCTCCATGAATGGCAATTCCGCCATTCCATATTTTTATAATCTCACCTGGATTCTGCGAGTAAAAATCCCATTGGAAGATAACATAATAAATCCGGGCTGAAATAATCGCAATGGGAATCGCCCACAACATTAAATCGGCAAAAATATCTTTGGGAAGTCCTCTTCTTTCCCCTTCCCTCATTGCAATAATAAGCGCTAGTGCAATGCCGATCCCAATAATGAGACCATACCAGTGGACTTGAATCGGCCCAAGGGATATAGCAATCGGATCAAGCGGCTGAATATTGTTTTCCATGATCACTTCTCCTTCTCATCAAAAAGCACAAACACCTTCGGAACCTGCCAAGAAGCTTTCCCTTTGGCAACCCCCGGCCCCTCGAGGGAGGCAGGTGCTGCAGCTAAACTTAATCTGTAATTTTGCTTCCTTTATTTATAGAGGCTGTAACTCCTATCAGGACACCGTTTATCAAGTTTCAATCAAACGTTTGATTGAATCCTGCACAATCTCGGGAGGTCCGCCTTTTATAAGCTTAACGATCCTCATCGCCGTCCTCAATCACATCTGACAGGCGGCTTGTAAACTGTTCGGCCGCATTCATGCCCATCCGTTTTAAGCGGAAGTTCATGGCTGCTACCTCAATAATAACAGCCAGGTTACGTCCAGGGCGAACCGGGATGGTCAGCTTCGTGATTTCCGTATCGATGATCTTCATCTTTTCTTCATCAAGGCCGAGGCGGTCGTATTGCTTTTTCTGATCCCACAGCTCCAGATTCATGACAACGGAGATTTTTTTATAGCTGCGGACTGCACCTGCTCCAAACAGTGTCATGACATTAATGATGCCAAGACCGCGGATTTCAAGCAAATGCTCGATGAGTTCCGGTGAGTTTCCTACCAGGTAATCTTCATCCTCCTGCCTGATTTCCACACAATCATCTGCAACGAGGCGATGGCCGCGCTTTACGAGTTCAAGGGCCGTTTCACTTTTACCGACACCGCTTTTTCCAGTAATCAGCACTCCTATCCCATATATATCGACCAATACCCCATGGACTGCAGTTGTTGGGGCCAGCTTGCTTTCAAGAAAATTGGTCAGCAGGCTGGAGAATCGGGTTGTTTTTTGCTTCGTGCGAAGAAGCGGAACAGACTCGCGTTCAGCCGCTTCCATCAGTTCTTGCGGAATTTCAAGCGACCTCGTGATAATGATGCCCGGTGTAATATCCGTGCATAAACGTTCCAGTCGGCTCCCCCGATCGGAATCATTTAATTTCTCTGCAAAGGTGAGCTCCGTTTTTCCAAGCAGCTGAACCCGTTCGCCCGGATAGTAATCAAAATAGCCGGCCATCTCAAGGCCAGGGCGTGAAATATCACTCATGCTAATCGGCCGGTTGATGCCTTCCTCCCCGGCGATCAGCTCAAGACCGAATTTTTCTATAATATCTTTTGTGCGCACTTTTACCATTATGAGCTCCTCCTTTATGCTGGCACTTCTCGGATGATTTTTCTATATTAAAGAACATTCTTCTAATTTCTTATATAAATAGGTTGTTTCTATTTTAGCACTTTTCAGCTCAGAACCAAATTTATGAAGACGATTTTTACAAAAGTTTACGCTGGGTCCTTTTGCTCAATCCGGTTTGGTATGGACAATTTTTCTGTATCTGCTGCGTATAGGTATGGTAATGCAAACACATTTATTTAAC
Source organism: Cytobacillus sp. NCCP-133 (assembly GCF_026011715.1). Classification (GTDB taxonomy): domain Bacteria; phylum Bacillota; class Bacilli; order Bacillales; family Cytobacillaceae; genus Cytobacillus. The sequence goes on from NZ_BRVM01000006.1 coordinate 167,055, forward strand.
AATTCAAAAATATGAGTAAATGGTATAGACAACTATACTGTTACTTGGTAATATTAGTATGTAAGCGAATTCATTTACTTTACTAGTTTTTTGCACTTGTATTCTATTTTTTAAAAAAAGAGGGGGAAAAGCTGATGCGTAAAGAAGAGCGTTTGGCGAAAGAGATTACCGAGCAGTTAGGCGGCACCGGCAATATCGCAGAACTGGCTTCCTGCATGACCCGCCTTCGTGTAAAACCGGTTGATGCAAGCAAGGTTAGCCTTGAAGGCATCAAGGATATTGACGGTGTAATGGGCGTTGTGGAAGCAGAAACACTGCAAATCATTCTTGGACCTGGAATTGTCACAAAAGTGGCAGACGAGGTTTCGAGAATGACAGGAATGAATGTGGCGTCTGTTGATGATGACGGGGAGATTGACACTTCCTTGGAAGGACTGGCAGCTCGTACGAAAGCTGGACTCAATGAGAAAAATGCAACTCCATTCAAGTTATTTTTAAGAAAAATTGCAAGCATTTTCATCCCGCTAATTCCAGCGATTGTCGCATCAGGTTTGGTTGCGGGGATTACCAACGTAGTGATCCGCTCCGGCGCTGATCCAGAATCAACCGCTGTACAAATGCTTAGCTTGATCGGCTGGGGCTTATTCAGCTACCTCGGCGTATTTGTGGGTATTAACACAGCGAAGGAATTTGGCGGATCCCCTGCCCTGGGCGGTGCGGCCGGTATTCTTCTCATCAATCCGGGCCTGGCCAATATTACTCTTTTCGGCGAAGCACTCGTTCCTGGACGAGGCGGATTAATTGGTGTCATGCTTGCTGCTGCACTAATCGCCTTCCTTGAAAAAAGAATCAGAAAAGTAGTTCCATCCGCTATTGATATTATTGTTACACCAACACTTGCATTATTAATCACAGGATTTGCGACATTCTTCGTTCTTCAGCCTGTCGGCGGATTCCTTTCTGACATTATCACAAAAGGGCTGCTTGGCATTCTTGATGTTGGCGGCATCCTTGCCGGATTAGTACTTGCCGGTACATTCCTTCCGCTTGTCGTAACAGGCTTGCATCAAGGTTTAACACCCGTTCATATGGAATTAATCAATACCATCGGCGATGACCCGCTTCTGCCAATCCTGGCCATGGGCGGAGCAGGACAGGTTGGTGCAGCATTTGCCATCTATTTCAAAACAAAGAATGCCCGTCTGAAAAAAGTCATCAAAGGCGGCCTCCCTGTTGGAATTCTCGGCATTGGCGAGCCGCTTATTTTCGGGGTTACCCTTCCATTGGGACGCCCGTTCCTGACAGCATGTCTTGGGGCCGCTGTCGGCGGCGCTTTCCAGGCATTCTTTAAAATTGCTACGATTGCCATTGGGGTTTCCGGCATACCGCTTGCCTTCCTCGTGCACACGCACCAAATTGTGCTATATCTGATCGGTTTATTGATCGCCTATGCCTTCGGCTTCCTATTCACTTGGATGTTTGGATTCAAAGAGGAAATGGCTAAGAATATATAAGAAAAATGAAGAAGGAGGAGCCTTTCCTCCTTCTTTCCTTATGACAGCATATTTTTTAAAAATTCCGACTTAACAGAGGTGAGCATCATGCTTGGAATTTCAGTCTATCTATCAGAAGAACGCCAGGCCCAAAACGCGGAATGGATTAAGCGGGCAGCTTCCTTTGGCCTTACATCCATCTTCACTTCCCTTCATATTCCCGAAGACGGCCACAGCAGGTACAAGCATTTGCTGCAGGAGCTCGGAGCTATTGCCAGACAGCATAGGATGGAGCTTCTGGCAGATGCTTCTCCGCAATCGCTCGGTCATTTGGGATTGGAGTGGAACTCGATTGACACCCTTCTTGACTGGGGTCTTGCTGGCATCCGCGCGGATTACGGATTCTCCTCCTCTCAAATCGTAGAACTCTCTAAAAAAATGAAACTGGGAATCAATGCGAGTACGATTACTGCAGAAGAACTGGATGAGTGGCTGGATCTTGGATTGAACGCAAGCAATGTAGAGGCCTGGCACAATTTTTACCCGCGGCCCGAAACTGGTTTGGCGGCCTCTTTTTTAAAAGAAAGAAACCAATTTCTCAAAAGCATGGGCGTGATCACTATGGCGTTTGTACCCGGCGATGGCGAGCTTCGCGGTCCTATTTTCGCTGGACTGCCGACACTGGAAAAGCATAGAAGCTTCTCCCCTGCTGCGGCGGCGGCCGAATTGATGAACAGCTGCTATACAGATAAAGTGTTAATCGGCGATCATTCAGTGAAGGACGAGACACTGGATCAATTGGCAAAAATCTCAGAGGGAGTTGTACCTCTTCGTGTTGAACTCCTTGGCGGTCAGTACCCTGGGGATCTTTTTGCACAAATTCATACAAACCGTATGGATCCTGCGCTGGATGTGGTCCGGTCAGTCGAATCAAGGTCATACGCACAGCAGGGAGAAAAGAAATGGGAACCTGCTAACCAGCTTGAACGTAAAAAAGGCATGGTAACGGTTGATAATGTCTTATACGGACGATATGCAGGTGAAATGCAAATTGCGTTATCAGATCTGCCACAGGATGAGCGCGTCAATGTGATTGCGAGAGTCGCAGAGGAAGACCTCCCCCTTCTAGATCAAATCAAGGCGGGAACCAAATTTCAATTATTGGCGAGGGATAAATGATGAATATTACAAAGCTAAATACAGAACAGAGAAATCCTAAAACAATGGAAATCGATTTAATGACAACAGAAGAAATCATTACCATCATCAATCAGGAAGATACCATTGTGCCTAATGCCATCGCAAGGGAAATTCCACACATCGTAAAAGCGGTTGACGCCATTGCGGACAGCTTTAAGAAAGGCGGCCGCCTGATTTATGCAGGTGCTGGGACTTCAGGTCGGCTAGGCATTATCGATGCTTCCGAATGCCCGCCGACCTATGGAACCGATCCTGAAATGGTGGTCGGCATTATCGCAGGCGGCACAGCAGCGATGACCGAAGCGATTGAGGGCGCTGAGGATGACAGTGAGCAAGGCCGCCAGGATGTAATCGATATTGGATTGACGGATAAAGACGTGCTTGTGGGAATCGCAGCGAGCGGCCGCACTCCCTATACCATCGGCGCGCTTCAGTACGGAAATGAAGTCGGAGCCGTTACCGTTTCAGTTGCCTGCACAAAGGATTCTGAAATGGAGAAAATCTCTAAATATACGATTGCCCCCATCACCGGGCCGGAAGTGGTGACAGGCTCTACCCGCATGAAAGCAGGGACGGCGCAAAAGCTTGTGCTCAACATGCTGACGACAGCTTCCATGATCAAACTCGGAAAAGTGTATGGGAACCTGATGGTGGATGTGCAAATGACGAACGAAAAACTGTTTAAGCGCGCTGAAAATATCGTCAAAATGGCAACTGGCGCAAGTGACGAAGAAGCCAAAGCTGCCCTGCTGGAGCAAAAGCATAATACGAAGGCGGCTATTCTGCAAATTTTAACTGGCTTGGAAAGTGAAAGGGCTGCAGTGCTTTTAGAAAAGCATAATGGCTATTTGCGGAAAGCAATCACGGAATTTCATTCGAGATAGGAACAATTTATGGGTTTCTGCCGGAAATCATATTGTTCAAAATAAAAATAGAAGCATCTATTTCAACTAATCAGCGAAAAACTGATAGATCAGCAGTAATCTTACTATATAAGCGTATAACCGCGAGATTTTTGTTATAACCGCGAGAAATGGATTTTAACAGCCATTATTTTAATAGATCCTCGAAACCTTTTAAAAGGACCGGAAGCCCTTGTGCTTTCGATCCTTTTTCTTTTAGTTGTATAGACCAAGGCATTCAAGTACACATTCACATAAACTGGTATAGACATCTAGATTTAAAAATTTTATAATGGAGATATACCACTAAACAAGAATGGAACGGAGATGAACGTAATGAACCGTCTTCTTTTAAAAAACGCAAAAATCATTTTAGAAAACACCCTGCTGGATAGCGGTTTTATATTAATAGAAAATGAAAAAATCATAGAAGCGGGAAGCATGGATGAGCTGCCCGCTGTCGACGAGAATACAAAAGTTATAAACCTCTCCCCTGACTTAACCATCAGTCCGGGCTTTATTGATGTCCATATCCATGGGGTAGGCGGAGCAGATACAATGGATGCAACGCCGGAAGCTCTCACAACGATGGCGACAGTTTTGCCTGAAGAAGGGACAACCAGCTTTCTGGCGACTACCATTACACAGGAAAAAGAAAAGATTGAAGCCGCATTGACGAATGCAGCACTCTATCAAAAAGAACAAAACTCATCTGGCAAGGCTGAGGTGATTGGCATTCACCTTGAGGGTCCGTTTATTAACGAGTCAAAAGCTGGGGCCCAGCCAAGGAATCATATTCTTGATCCAGATATCGAGCTTTTCAAGCGCTGGCAAAACAAAGCAAACGACACCATTAAGCTGATTACGCTGGCGCCGGAAAAGGCAGACGGCTATGAGTTCATCCGCTATTTGAGTAAAAATGGCGTTGTTGCTTCAATTGGCCATAGTGATGCCCTTTATACCGAAATGGAACAAGCCGCAAAAGCAGGCGCCACTCAGGTGACCCATCTTTTTAATGGCATGCGAGGCTTGCATCACCGCGAACCAGGTGTAGCCGGAGGTGCTCTGCTATTGAAAGAGCTAATTGTTGAAATGATTGCGGATGGCATTCACGTCCGCCCTGAAATGATTAAGCTCGCCCTCAATGCCAAGGGTTTAGACGGGATGATTCTGATTACCGATTCGATGAGAGCGAAATGCCTGAAAAATGGACATTATGACCTGGGCGGGCAGAATGTTACGGTTGAAAACGGCCAAGCTCTGCTTGAAGATGGAACGCTTGCCGGCAGTATTTTAAAAATGAAAGATTCCATTCAAAATATGATTGATTTTACAGATATTACTTTAATGGAAGCCGTTCGCCTTGCAAGCAGCAATCCGGCCAAGCAGCTCAACATATACGACCGGAAAGGCAGCATTTCTGAAGGAAAGGATGCCGACCTGGTCGTACTCGATAAAAATCTTGAAGTTTCCATGACTTTCTGCAGAGGAGTAAAAGCTTTTGAACGTGAGGTGAAGCCTTCATGAACATCATCCCAGCAGCCGATTATCAGGATATGAGCCATAAAGCGGCACATCTGATGATTGAAAAAATCCGTTCCAATCCAGACATGACGTTAGGACTCGCTACCGGAAGCACGCCAAAAGGAGTTTACGATGAGCTTATAAAAGATCATATGGAAAACGGCACTTCCTATAAAAGGATTACAACGGTCAATTTGGATGAATATATCGGGCTGCCCCCTTTTGACCCGAACAGCTACCGGTATTTTATGAACAGTGGTCTTTTTAACCACCTTGACATTCAGCAGGTAAACACCCATCTCCCAAAAGGGGATGCAGATGATATAAACCAGGAATGCCAGCGCTATGAACAGCTAATTAAGGACCTTGTTGATATTGATTTGCAGCTTTTAGGGATTGGCCAAAACGGGCATATCGGCTTCAACGAACCAGGCACTCCTTTTACCAGCCGGACACATGTGGTGAAGCTGGAAGAGAGCACTAGAAAAGCAAATGCCAGATTTTTCGAGTCAATGGATAAGGTTCCAACCCATGCCATCACGATGGGAATCGCCTCTATTCTGGATAGCCGGGAAATCCTTCTGCTCGCGTCTGGTTCAGCCAAAGCAGAAGCCATTACGCAGCTAGTGCACGGAGAAGCAAATGAGCAATTTCCGGCATCAGCCCTCAAAGTTCATTCAAATGTGACCATCATTGCCGATGAAGCAGCACTGAGTCTGGTATAATATTTTTAGAAAAATCGTGTTAGGAGAATTTCCAATGATCGATAAACAGTCACCCATTCCGATTTATCATCAATTAGAGGAATATGTTAAGCACTTGATTGAAAACGGAATTTTAAAGCCGGATGAAGCCATTCCGTCCGAACGGGAATATGCTGAACAGTACCAGATCAGCAGGATGACGGTCAGGCAAGCCCTGAATAACCTGGTGAGCGATGGATATCTGTACAGGCAAAAGGGAAGGGGCACTTTTGTCAACAAACAAAAAGTGGAACAGAAGCTGCAGGGCCTGACCAGTTTTACAGAAGATATGAAAGAACGCGGAATGGAGCCGAGCAGCCGTCTCATCTCGTTTGAAATCATCCCTGCAGAACAGCAGCTTGCCAGAAAACTGGGGATTAAAGAAAATACACCAATCTATGAAATTAAGCGTGTTCGTCTGGCCGATAACGTGCCAATGGCATTGGAAACCACTTACCTCCCTGCCAATCTCGTAAAAGGCCTTACAGATGAGATTATCAACAAATCTCTATACCAATATATCGAAGAGAAATTGGCGCTGACCATCAGCGAGGCCACACAGCAGATCGAAGCTTCAATTGCTAAGGAAATAGAGGTCAAGCATCTGCAAGTTGAGCAAGGCTCCCCTGTCCTGCTCATCGTCAGAACCTCATTTTTACAGGATGGAACGCCTTTTGAACTCGTAAAATCAGCCTACCGCGCCGACCGGTACAAATTTGTTCATACGATGCAGCGTGCCACAAAATAAAGAGAAACTTCCATTTGTGGGGGCTCACAGCCCATTAGACTGCGATAGGAGAAGGTCCCATATCGGACTTTCTCTTTTTTTTCAGCTTATTTCATTTAGCCATGTCCTTTTCGAGGGTTCGTCCATATTATATAAGTGAGGAATAAAAACAGAGGCGCACTTTTGGTGTGAATTTGAATTAGGATTTCTGATTTCTTAGAAGAATACTTGATTTCGAAAGGAGAGATAAATCTTGAAAATGATACTGGACGCAGGACATGGGTATGATACCCCCGGAAAGCAAACGCCCAATGGCATGCAGGAATATGAGTTTAACCGGGCTGTTGCATCGCTTGCAAAAGGTCTGCTCGAAAACTATCAAAATACGGCTGTCTATTACGCTCATTCGGACAAGCGAGATGTCCCTTTGAAAGAAAGGACCGACTTTGCCAATAACCTGGATGCAGACTGCTATGTGTCCATTCACGCGAATGCATATGGAACGGGCGGCTGGAACAGCGTCGGCGGCATTGAAACTTTCATCTATCCATCAAGGCCGCTGGAAGCCCTGGAGCTGGCACAAAAGATACAGCGGAATTTAATCAATGCTACCGGCTTGCGCGATCGCAGTGTTAAAACGGCAGACTTCCACGTCCTTCGCGAGACGAAAATGACAGCTGTCCTGGTGGAATGCGGGTTTATGACAAACCAAGAAGAAGCTGCACTCCTCCGCACACCGGCATACCGAAAACGTTGTGCCCTAGCCATTGTAAAAGCAATCGCAGAACAATATTGCCTCAAACGGAAATCGGACGGGCCAAAGCAATTCAAGGTTCAGGTCACACTCTTTGAAAAGCAGGAAGCTGAAAAACTCGCAGATGATTTGCAGAAGAACGGCTTTAAGGCGGTAATTACTGAATAGAAGAAGCCAGCACTTGGTGTGCTGGCTTCTTTGTGTTTGGAATTATTTTATAAGCGGTGTGGGCGTTATTTTTTCCCTAGCATATTTCATTATCTTTCCATAATATTATGATTTTTTTCCAGCATATTTTCATGTTAATCATTAGATCTAGCACGTTTCAGAATTTGTCCTGCCTGTTTTAAAATTCATCTTACCTTTCACACATTTCGCCGGATGTTCATTTTATCCCTATGCCAACGAGTCTGTATGCCCATCCTCCTTTTTATGATCCAATCCTGACACAATTTTTTATTTTTCCCTCGCCGGTTCCAGTACGGCTTTTTGGATAACCAAGTTAACAATCGACATGATGACCGAAACGAGAATGGCGGTGCCAAACCCGGCAATTTCAAAGGAGTCTCCCATGAAACCGTCTGTAATCATTAATGTCACTGCATTGATGACGAACAGAAATAGGCCGAGCGTTAGAACCGTGACCGGCAATGTCAATATGATCAGGATTGGCTTCACAAGAATATTTAAAATCGAAAGCATGCAGCTGGCCCCGACGGCCGCACCAAACCCAGACAGGTAAAACGAATCCTTAAAGAAGCCAGCAATAGCCATAAAAAGGACGGCATTAATCAATATACCGATAATCCATCTCATCGATTACAGCACCTCTTCATTCGGCAGTACAAATACCAGCAGTGCATAAATCAATGCCATCGGAAATACCCCAGTAGTAAAAAGCAGGACGATAAAGATCACCCTTAATATCGAAGGATTTAGGCCGATTGATTTGGAAAGGCCGCCTAACACACCGGCCACTTTTCTGTTGGTTCGTGAGCGTGCAAGCTTATTCATAAAGCTTCCCTCCTATCGTTAAAGCGCCTCTTTCCCGAGGAAAGGGATTACCAGGCTGATGATCTTTTTAACGTAATGGCACCAGTTTTTGAATCAGCCGCCAGCTTCAGCCCGCTATCCGCTTCCTTCACAGACTTAAAGCGCATCATCTTTTGAATCACTTCGCTCTTTTCCTCTATTACTTCAATACCCTCGATGTCTACATGAAAACTGCCCAGGTTCGTCCTAAGCTCTCCGCTGACAGCGGCAAAGTCCGGCACAAACAGGTTTATGCTTCCCGTTGCTGCCTTCGCTTCAATGAATTCGCAAGGTTCATTTTCCGCTCTGCAAGTCACATTGCCATTAAAAGATTGAAGTTCAGCCTTCTTAAAATCTCCCTCTGCTAAAATGGCGCCGTTCAGTGTTTCAGCTTCGAGACGCTCGACACGGCTTCTTTTGATCGTAATCTGCCCATTTGCCGTTTCCGCTTCGACATATTTGCTGTTTAGATCATGAACTGTGATTTTTCCGTTAGCAGTTTTGGCCTTAAAGGTTTCCACTTGTAAGTTTTGACTTTCAATCGGCCCATTAAACATGCGGATTTTCACATTTTCATATTTTGCTTTTGGAATGTAGATCACCGCATCGAGCTTCATCCACTTTTGCTGTGTGGAGAAGCGCAGCTTTTCTCCCTCAATGGCAAAAATGACTTCCTTTAGAAAATTCCTGCGGGCCTGATCCTGAGTTTCAACACGGTAAACTTTTGCATGGCATTCAACACGGACATCGCTTTGATCCCACGGAACCACCTTGACTGTTCCATTGGCAACATCAATGTCCAAATCCTTTAAATAGGCATCTGCATGCTGGAAAATATGCGAGATTTCAATACTTTTGCCAAAATTGAAATCAAGGTCAAAGTCTTTCACTTTCTTTAAAGCAGAATCTACGAAATCGATCACTTTTTCTTTGGCGCTTTGATGCTTCGAGCCAATTGGCTCTCCCTTCTTTGCTTCCTCAAATTTCACATAAGCAGAAAGCTCCTTTACCAAATCTCCCTGTTTTTGCTCCATCGTCTGCTGGGACTTTTCAAGCTGCTCCATAAGTGTCAAAGCTTCATCAACTGTCAGCTTGCCTTCCTCAACCATTTTTAATATGCGTTTCCGTTCCTCTTTCATTTTTTGGACCCTCCTCAATATATTTACTCTTCTATAAGGACTTTTACCCCTTTAATAATATTCCAGATTAAGACGATTAAACTTAGAATAATAGCGATTCCGACACTAACCAGAAAAAACACCGGGATATCCTGCTCATTTACTGTAAACTGTGTCACTCCTGCAAACATGAAAAATGGCACAGGGACAAGCGGAATTAAATGCGATAAAAAGGCACTCTTGGAATGCCGCTTTACTTCCGGATCTCCTGAAGCAAAAAATACAATCAGCGGAAATATAAAACCTGCGAACATAATGCTGAAATAGCTTAACGCAGATAGCACTTTTCTCGTTTCCATTGTCTTCAGCTCCTTTCCCTTTTACATACGCACTTGGAGCATGCAAGGTTTCGTTTTTCTGAATCCAAATGGCGTTTCACTTTTCTCATTCATTATAGAAAACCGCAGGGAGATTTACCTCTGTTTTTGCAAAAATACATTTGCAGGCTTAGGCTTCCATAGCCAAAAGGCGTAGATAAGAAAAGCGCAAGGCGCATTGCGCTAAACCGTTATCTAAGTTCAAAAGGATATAAATTCTGATATTACAAAAAAACCGCCTTTATGCAAAGACGGTTCCATTTCTTATTTGTAGGAAGCGGACAAATCCGTTCTTGGCGCTTCCTTTCGTTTCACTTCATCAATTTTATTCACAAACATTTGGAATACTTTTCTTTTCTCATCCAAATCTCGTATGTATTCTTTGAGTTCGTTGTACTTTTCTTCAAAAGGCTTATGATACATTTCACGGATATTATCAATAATCTCTTCGTTCACGGTGGACTGGATCACCTGCTTTGTAATTCCATATTTATAGGAATACACTTTCAGCTCTTTTTTCACATCTTCGTATTCATTATTAATCTGATCCAATACCTCTGAAATATCCTCTTTCCATTCCTCTAATGACTTCTCCAAATAGTCCTCCATTTTGACCTCCCCATTCTGTTCCTGACTTATCTAAAAATTCCCTTAGTTACAAGTATAACGCAGCTTGTTTACATCCTTTTTGCTGAAACATTACATTGTGTTATCAATGATGGATGCGGGGAAATGCAAATCATTGAAAACTTTTTCCATGCAAAATAGTTTTAACAAAAAACTCTAAGGATTAAAAGGAATAGTCTTTCAAAATTTTATCTGCGATGAGCTCATAGCCTTTTCCATTCGGATGAAGAGAATCGGCGAAATACTGTTTTTTGTTTTTCCCTTTAAAAAGCTCATTGGTAGAAATATAGGTCATATTCTTGTCTTCCTCCGCTTTTTTTCGAATGGCTTCGTTCCAATGATCAATATATGCTTCAATTTGGTCCCCGTCGGGATAGGGATTAAAAAGTCCAAGGAGGATAATTGGCGCATCACTGTTGGCGGTTTCCAATGTTTCCAAGATCCCATTTAGCTTATCTTCATACACATCTTTGGCCTCAACGAGCTTATCATGATGGAGCGGATACAAATCACCGCCATTGCTTTTCAGTAAATCATTTGTACCGATATAGACTATAAATAGATCTGCATCGGAAAGGTCCTCTGCCACTTTCGGATTGATCATCTTTTTTAAAACATCAGCAGATTTGTAACCGTACACGCCATAATTTTTTATTTGGTAGTGTTTATCTGGATATGTATTGTTCAGCTTACTCTCAAGCCTGCCGATATAGCCCTCTTTCGTTTCATCCCCATATCCGTAGGTAAGTGAATCTCCGAATGCGACAATTGTTTTGCCGCTATCTGCCTTTTTTCCTTCCCCTAGAAAGGTAATAGAAAGGTATACTCCAAGTCCCAGCAGGAATATGCCTGTCAGAATATAGATTCCTTTTTTCATCGTGTATTTTCCTTTCTTGTTGAAATTAGCGGGTGAAATATCTTATTTCCACATTGGAGATACTGTAAAATTGATAGAACGCGAAGTGACCGTTATATTCAAATTCTGACCGATATATTGTGTGAACTGACCGATAAAATTAATAAATGACCCGATAACCTTAAATTTGGTTTCTAATTACTACTAGTGAAACTGCTTTTTTGCTAATTTTTATGGATTGCTCATTCTCTTTACCCGGTTTCCTTTTTAAATACTCTTGGAAACTATTAATTTCAGTAAGGTCTGTTTTTTAAAACTGGGGGATTATAAAAACTTTTATTCCGAACAGGCTTTCCATCCTGTTACACGACAGCGAATGGATAAAAAAGCGCAAGGCGCCTGGAGCTAGACAGTTATCTAAGTTCAAAAGGATATAAATTCTGATATTATAAAAAAAAGAAGCAGTTCCCTCCGGCACTGCTTCCCATTTTTTATGCGTTTGTGACGCCTTCTTTATCTTCGATTTGCTGTTTCATTCTCAGGCGGTCTCTTTCCAGAATTGGTTTAAGGTATTTACCTGTGTAGGACTCAGCTACTTCGGCGATTTTTTCAGGGGTGCCGGCTGCAAGAATGGTGCCGCCTTTATCTCCGCCTTCCGGTCCAAGGTCAACGATATAGTCCGCAGCCTTGATGACATCGAGGTTATGTTCAATTACCAATACGGTGTCGCCATTTTCAACAAGCCGCTGAAGGACGACCAGCAATCTTGAAATGTCATCCACGTGCAGGCCGGTTGTTGGCTCATCCAGAATATAAAGTGATCGTCCCGTTGAGCGGCGATGCAGTTCGGAGGCCAGTTTTACACGCTGCGCTTCTCCGCCAGACAGAGTGGTTGCCGGCTGGCCCAGTGTAATGTAGCCAAGACCGACATCAAAAATCGTTTGCAGCTTGCGGCGGATTTTCGGGATATTCTCAAAGAACTCGAGTGAATTTTCAACAGTCATATCGAGAACCTCGGAAATATTCTTGCCCTTATATTTCACTTCCAGTGTCTCCCTGTTGTACCGCTTTCCATGGCAGACTTCGCATGGTACATACACATCAGGCAGGAAGTGCATTTCAATTTTGATAATTCCGTCGCCACGGCAGGCTTCACAGCGTCCGCCTTTTACGTTAAAGCTGAAACGCCCCTTTTTGTAGCCGCGCACCTTCGCTTCGTTGGTTGATGCATAGACATCACGGATATCATCAAACACACCCGTATAAGTAGCCGGATTGGATCGCGGTGTCCTTCCGATTGGCGATTGATCAATATCAATGACTTTATCCAAATGCTCGATGCCCTTAATTTCCCTATGTTCACCAGGCTTAGCCTTCGCTCTATTCAGCTTTTGCGCCAGGCTTTTATGAAGGATTTCATTGATTAAAGTACTTTTGCCGGAACCGGACACGCCAGTCACGGAAATAAAGGTGCCAAGAGGGAATTTGACACTCACATTTTTCAAATTATTTTCTTTAGCTCCTTTAATTTCAATAAAGCGCCCGTCATTCTTCCGACGCTCGATAGGGAGCGGGATGAACTTTTTCCCTGACAGGTATTGTCCAGTCAAAGAGTTAGGATCATCCATTACCTCCTGCGGCGTGCCTGCTGAAACGATTTGGCCGCCATGGACACCGGCGCCAGGGCCAACATCAATCAGGTAATCGGCAGCAACCATCGTATCCTCATCATGCTCGACAACGATCAGCGTATTGCCGATATCTCTCATATTTTTAAGTGTATCGATCAGCCGGTCATTATCACGCTGGTGGAGACCGATTGAAGGCTCGTCAAGGATATAAAGGACACCTGTCAGCCGAGACCCGATTTGGGTTGCAAGGCGGATACGCTGGGCCTCTCCGCCTGATAAGGTACCAGCCGCCCGACTCAATGTCAGATAATCAAGGCCGACATTAACCAGAAATCCAAGCCTCTCTTTAATTTCGCGGAAAATGAGATTGGCTATCTTCATTTCTTTTTCAGAAAGAGTCAGATTCTCGAAAAAGCTAAAAGCTTCTTCAATGGAGAAAGCCGTCACATGGCCGATATGTTTCCCTGACACTAGCACTGCAAGGCTTTCTGATTTCAGGCGGTAGCCTTTACATGCAGGGCATGGATGCTGGGCCATGTACTTTTCCATTTGCTCACGGATGTAATCAGAGCTTGTTTCTTTGTAGCGGCGCTCTACGTTTCGGATGACGCCTTCAAAACGGATATTATTTTCCCTTATCTGGCCAAAATCATTTTCATAGCGAAAATAGATGTTATCTTTTCCGGACCCGTATAATACCTTGTCCAATAAGTGCTCGGGAATATCTTTAACAGCGATACCCATATCGATTCCGTAGTGATTGCAAACCGCCTCAAGCAGCTGGGGGTAGTATTGGGAGCTCGTTGGTTCCCATGGTGCAATGGCGTGCTGCTTTAGTGACAGCTCCTTATTCGGGATAACCAGGTCTACATCCACTTCAAGCTTAGAACCTAGTCCATCGCAATCCGGGCAAGCACCGAAAGGACTGTTGAAGGAGAACATTCTCGGCTCCAACTCTCCGATTGAAAATCCGCACTGCGGGCAGGCATGGGTTTCACTGAATAGCAGTTCTTCCTCACCGATTACATCGACAAGCACCTTGCCATTTCCGAGATTTAAGGCCGTTTCCAATGAATCCGCCAGACGCGGCGCGACCCCTTCTTTTACAACAATTCGGTCTATGACCACTTCAATGGAATGCTTTTTGTTTTTCTCCAATTCAATCTCTTCACCGAGATCCATCATTTCTCCATCTACACGAACACGGACAAAGCCCTGCTTTTTAATATCCTCAAGCACTTTAGCATGGGCGCCTTTTCTGCCGGATACAAGCGGAGCCATAACCTGAAGCTTAGTTCTCTCCGGGTATTCCATAATCCTGTCGACCATTTGCTCAATGGTCTGAGAGGAGATTTCGATGCCGTGGTTTGGACATGTCGGACGCCCAACCCTTGCAAATAATAATCGCAGATAATCATAGATTTCCGTCACCGTTCCAACTGTGGAACGCGGATTCCGGCTTGTGGTTTTTTGGTCAATTGAAATCGCAGGTGACAGCCCTTCGATTGCATCCACATCAGGCTTATCCATTTGTCCAAGGAATTGGCGGGCATAAGCTGATAAAGACTCAACATATCGGCGCTGCCCCTCCGCATAAATTGTATCAAAAGCCAGTGAAGACTTTCCGGATCCGGAAAGCCCTGTCAGAACAACAAGCTGATCTCTCGGAATGGTGACATCGATATTTTTTAAATTATGGGCTCTGGCACCCTTTACGATCAGTTTATCCATCGCCATGCTTACGTCATCCTTCCGCTTTTAGCTCTAATAGTAAATCGCGAAGCTCGGCTGCCCTTTCGAAGTTGAGGGCTTTTGCCGCTTCCTTCATTTCCTTTTCCATATCGCCAATCAGCTTTTCACGCTCTTTTCTGTTCAGCTTGCCAAGCTTAGCTGACGGCTGGTACTCTTCCTGCTCTTCTGCCACATGAGTTGCACGGATTGAATCGCGGATATCTTTTTGTATAGTCATTGGTGTTATGCCGTGCTTTTCATTGTATTCTTCCTGAATGGAACGGCGGCGATTTGTTTCACTTATGGCTTTTTCCATGCTATCAGTGATCCGGTCGGCATACATAATGACATGGCCATTTGAATTACGCGCAGCCCGCCCCATCGTCTGAATAAGAGAACGCTCGGAACGAAGGAAGCCTTCTTTATCTGCATCGAGGATGGTCACAAGTGATACTTCGGGTATATCAAGACCTTCTCTTAGAAGGTTGATTCCGACTAAGACATCGTATTTTCCTAGACGGAGCTCGCGGATAATCTCAATCCGCTCAAGCGTTTTGACTTCTGAATGCAGATACTGGATCTTAATGCCGATTTCCTTTAAGTAATCAGTTAAGTCCTCAGACATTTTCTTCGTCAAAGTGGTTACAAGAACACGCTCGTTTTTCTGGATGCGCTCCTGGATTTCGCCAATAAGGTCATCGATTTGCCCTTCAATTGGACGGACATCTATCGTTGGATCAAGCAATCCAGTCGGACGGATGATTTGCTCAACCATTTCCGGAGTATGTTCGAGTTCATAAGGACCAGGTGTTGCCGAAACAAAAACAGCCTGATTCACATGCTGCTCGAATTCGGTGAAAGTCAGCGGCCGGTTATCCATAGCAGAAGGCAGACGGAAGCCATGATCCACAAGCACCGATTTTCTTGCCTGGTCACCGTTGAACATTCCGCGGATTTGCGGCAGCGTTACGTGTGATTCGTCAATAACAATCAGAAAATCCTCCGGAAAATAATCCAGAAGGGTATACGGAGTCGATCCTGCCGGCCTAAGCGTCAGATGCCGCGAGTAGTTTTCAATACCTGAACAGAAGCCCATTTCCCTCATCATTTCAAGATCATAGCGGGTTCGCTGCTCCAGGCGCTGTGCTTCAAGCAGCTTGTCGTTCTCCCGTAATTCAGCCAGGCGTTCTTCCAATTCTTTTTCAATATTTTGGATGGCGATCCGCATTTTTTCTTCACGTGTTACGAAGTGGGAAGCCGGGAAAATGGCGACATGTTCGCGCTCTCCGATAATCTCGCCAGTGAGGGCATCCACTTCACGGATCCGGTCAATTTCATCTCCGAAAAACTCTACTCGGATACAGTGCTCATCACGTGATGCCGGGAAAATTTCAACGACATCCCCGCGAACGCGGAAAGTACCGCGCTGGAAATCAATATCGTTGCGCTCATATTGGATATCAACAAGCCTGTGGAGGAGCTGATTCCTCTCGATCTCCATACCCGTTCTGAGAGACAGGACCATCTCCCGGTATTCTTCAGGTGAACCCAAGCCATATATACAGGAAACACTGGCGATGATGATGACATCGTTCCTCTCAAACAAGGAAGAAGTTGCCGAATGGCGAAGCTTATCAATTTCATCATTTATGCTCGCGTCTTTTTCAATAAAAGTATCTGTAGAAGGCACATACGCCTCCGGCTGATAGTAGTCATAATAGCTGACAAAATACTCAACAGCATTGTTCGGAAAAAAGTCTTTAAACTCACTGTAAAGCTGCCCTGCAAGCGTCTTGTTATGCGCAATGACGAGCGTTGGCTTATTTACTTCTTGAATCACATTCGATATCGTGAAGGTTTTTCCTGTACCTGTCGCTCCCAGAAGGGTCTGGTGCTTTTTGCCGGATTTGATTCCTTCCACGATTTTTTTTATGGCCCTCGGCTGATCGCCCTGAGGGGAAAATTTTGAAACTAATTCAAATTGATCCTTCACCTAAAAGCCTCCCGTTAAAGAAATACTTTTATTTATATTAAACACAAATCAGCTAATAGTGGATGAATGACGGGATGCTGCTGATTTGTCAGTTTTTTACTCAAAACTCATATCATCATTCTACCACAAACACCATAAAACAAACCAACAATATGCGAACGGATATTCGTTTTTTTTATTTTTGCAGGTAAGTTATTGCTTGGGAAATATGTTGAAAAAATGAGGGCTATGTCGAACAATAGTTAATCAAACGTTTGATTAAAGACAGGAAAATCAATCAAACGTTTGATTGAATCCCTTTTAGAGCTTTTGCCGCGGGGACGAAAAAGCAGTTCAAAGCAGAAATAATTTAAAAAACCTGTCGATAAGTATGCTCGACAGGCTTTGCAGAATTATTGTGCGCTTGGCTTCGTTTTGGGCTTCATTTTTTGTGCGTACCAAAAGCCAGCTGTAAGTGAAAATGCATCTAAAACAATTAGGAACAGTGAATTTGTGTACCCTTTATAAACAGAAGCGGCAATAAGCCCCACTGTCAGTACCAGCCCAACAACACGATTATAGCTTACTCTCGTGAAAAGCAATACAAGCAGTCCAGGAAGGATAAGAGCTGACAAGTACTTTAACGCCATGAAAAACACCTTCTCTTGTTTTGTTCACAAAATTTCAAAGACCAATTATCTACCAATAGCATAGCTTTTCACAAAAAGATGTACAAGTCTTTTCTTATTCATATATCTTATTGATTAGTGGTAAATTCCTTGGATCAGCACATACTAAGAAAAAAGATACTCAAGGAGGCAGAAGGTTATGGCAAGGAGAAAACGCTGTCCTATAGTGGCAGAATCGAGACCGGCACTGGATCAGCTGAAAAGCCGGGTCATGGCGAAACAGGGTTACCAAGCAGACAGCCAGAACCCGGATAGCGTGAAATACGAGGTGGCAGAAGAAGTTGGGGTGCCTTTAAAGCACGGTTATAACGGACGTCTAACGTCTAAACAAGCCGGAAATATAGGCGGAAAAATTGGCGGCAGCATGGTCAAGGAACTCGTCCGTATGGCACAGGAGCGGATGAAAGAGCAATAGGAATGTCCGGCATTCTAATTTGAATTAAATGTGAACTTTGAGAATGCAATCCTGTCATCTCCTGCTGCTGAACGGTCAGGCTCATGCAAAAAAGATGCTGATTAATCCCGGCAGCACCTACTATGAGAGCCCAATTGCCCATTTGAATTTCCTTTGCACATGCTTCCTCGGAAGATTTATCAAAAAGCATAAAAATTCTTGTGGAAGAGATTAAACGTTTTCTATCAGAAAGGGGCCTATTCCAATGTCTTTTTTTAGTTTCCCAATCCAATAAGGTGATATTTATCCTATATGTCAAAGGGGAAGAGTGATGTATAATAATGGAAAAGTACCACTTTTTAAAAAGGAGGGATGAAAAAATGATCATGGCAGAAAATCACGCCGACATATTCGCTGACAAGGTAGAAGCAAGGAACTTGCAGCTGGCCATCCAGCATTCCAGCGATATCATTGCGCGAGTAACAAAGGAAGGAATTGCTTTATATGTTTCCCCTTCCTGCTTGCCAATGCTTGGGCTTTCGCAGCAGGAATTTTACCGAAGCAGCCTTTTTACATATTGTCACCCAAGTGACCGGGATCTTATGAAAGATGCTTTTGCAGAGCTCGATCACCGCCCCCACTGCCGGGTAACTTTCCGCTTTCGGCACAGCGAAGGTCAATATTTATGGCTGGAAGCGAACTTTTCCGTCATTAATGATGATAAAGAAATGATCTGCATAATCAGGGATATGACTCAGAGAATTACGATGGAAGAGGAAATTCTTGAAACACAGGAGAAGTACCGTTTTCTAGTCGAATATTCCAAGGATACAATCGGGATGGTAACACAAAAAGGCATTTGGACTTATATTAATAATGAAGGCAAGAAGCTCTTTGGATTCACAAGCAGCAAGGAAATAATCGGCACTGCGCTCCACGACTACACTCCCCCTTCCGAACATTCCATCCTAGACGATTTTTTTCAAACGAAGCAAAGCGTGAATTTTGAGCTGAACTTGATCCGGACAGATGCCCAAACAAGGAAAGCTGAAGTGCAGCTGATCCCGACCACCTTTAAAAATAGAAAAGTGTATCAAATTATCATAAAAGATATAACGGGCCAGAAAAAGACGGAAGAAAAGCTGCAGAATGCGGAGAAACTATCTGTTGTCGGCCAGCTGGCAGCAGGAATCGCCCATGAAATCCGCAATCCGCTCACTGCCATAAAAGGATTTACACAGCTGTTAAATGAAGAAAGGCAAGGCGACTTTGCAGAAGTGATCTTGAATGAACTTGAACGAATTGAAGATATCGTCAACGATTTACTCGTCCTGGCCAAGCCGCAAATTACCGAAATGGAAGAAACCAACCTGATTACAGTTGTGAAAAGTGTGATTACACTTTTAAACAGCCAGGCGGTCATGGAAAATATCTTAATTGAATTGACGCATTCACAGAGCGATTTCCATGTGAAATGTGAGAAAGACAAAATCAAGCAAGTCCTAATTAACATTATAAAAAATAGCATTGAGGCCATGCCTGTGGGCGGAAAAATAAATGTGGATATCCGCCAGGACAACAATTTTGTCATAATCAGCGTGGAGGATGAAGGAATCGGCATTCCTGAAGAACGCCTCGCCAAGCTAGGAGAGCCTTTTTATAGCACGAAGGAAAAAGGGACAGGCCTTGGCATCATGATTTGCAAAAAAATCATTAAGAATCATGGCGGCAACCTCTACATCCACAGTAAGGAAAATGAAGGGACAACTGTGAGGGTCACATTGCCTCTATTATAAGAAAAGTGAGGGCTCCTTGCCCATGAAGGAACGCAGACTAAGAACGCCACGTCCTGTGGCAACGTCTGCATGACCCGCATCCTCCTAAAAGCTGCCGATTTTGTTCGTGCGATGTTTAACCTAAAAAAAAGCTACCGCTTTTTTCTTCGTGCCAAAAAATCTGCTGACGAAGCCTTCCTTGTCCTGCGGGCCTCAGGCATAAGACAAGCCCTGTAAGAAGGGGTTCTTTCCTTCTGGAAGGGATTGGCTTATGACCCCGAGTCCCTAGGAGCCGCAACTAGACAAACCGAAATGTGGAGGCGACTTGTCCAGGGACGACAGGCATAAGACAAGCCCTGTAAGAAGGGGTTCTTTCCTTCTGGAAGGGGTCCTGCCAACAAAGTAAGCGTCAAACTACGCCCACATGGTTTGTCGCTTTTTTATATGCGATAATCTCCTAGAGATCAAACAT
>NZ_BRVM01000007.1:0-57553 GCF_026011715.1 Cytobacillus sp. NCCP-133
AAACTCTCCATATAAGAGTTGATTAAGCTCGATTTGTCTTTTCAAAAAAGACTAAAGAATTAACGTTGACGTTCTTGTTCGTTCAGTTTTCAAAGGTCAATTTCTCTTTTGTTATATTTCCCCTCGCCGCTCAGAAGCGACTTTATCAATATAACATGTGTTGTTTTAAGTGTCAACACTTTTTTTAAGAAATCCGTCAGCTGTGAAAATGTTTTTTCTTCACATCGCAGCGACGGATATAAATATAACAAGGATTTAAATAAAGGTCAATATCTTTTAATATTTTTTTACGATAATTTTTTTCCGAGTGTATAATACCTATGATAAATTCCTTGTCCCTTAGTTTCTGCATTTACGACTTCAATAATATGTTTATCAATTAGATACTCTAGCAGCATACTTAAGTCAACTGCATATAAATGTAGTTCTTCATGGCTCATAATGTCATGAATCGACCATTCTTTTTTTTCGGCCAGAACATCAGTCAGATGGCTGATGCCTTGTTTCGTTCTTGAATGTATTAAGAATTCACTAGCCAAGAATAGAAGTTCCAGTCTTTTTTCAAGTGGCTCCTGGCTATTTACAAGTTCTTCATATAGTTTCATAATTTCCGGTTCAATTTGCTTAACTTGATTCCATACAGTTACCTCAGGATGAAACCCACTTTCGATAACCGCAAGCCTTGCCAAATGATGAAGAGAATGAACAATATGATTATAGGCATCAAAATAATGGCGATTTTCAAAAAACGCTTTCCCATCCATATAACGCCGGATCAGCTTGGCAAATTCAAGCCCCATTTTTAATTTACGTCCATAGAACGGAAATTCCCTTAATTCAACCTTCAAGTTATGGATATATTCATTGCGGTCAAAGAGAACTTTTCCATTATAAAGCCAATCAAAAATCTTTCGGTTTGATCCCAAAAGAATCCATTCACGAAGCTGCTTATCCGTCACGATATGAAGAGCAGCTTTTTTATCCATGTATGTGTAATGTTTAACAAATACAGGCTCCTCTGCTTCCTTTACAAGAATCAGCAGTACAGCATCAAATGTATCGGTAGCAGGAATGGCTTTTTGCATTTTTTCAGTCATGATCACTCCAAGAGTGTTTGCCTGACTTGCCCGTTCTTGGTATATAGGACGGAGAATATCTTCCATCATAATTCCTCCAGTTTATTGATAGCGTATATCTTCGACAATTATAAATGAAATCCTTCCTAAATGTGAGACATTTTTCGACACGATTCTATATTAATATTTATTTACGCAAAGAGAGTATGGTATAGTTAGTTTTTAGGAGGGAGCAGAATGGCTAAGTACTCAAATAAAATTAATAAAATCCGCACATTTGCCCTTAGTTTAATTTTTATCGGGTTTATCGTTATGTACCTAGGAATCTTCTTTAGAAATTCCCCTCTTCTCATGACAATATTTATGCTCCTTGGAATGCTGTGCATTCTAGCGAGCACAGGTGTATATTTCTGGATCGGCATGCTTTCAACTAAAACCGTGCAGGTGGTTTGCCCTAATTGTGGAAAACATACTAAGATGCTTGGCCGTGTTGATATGTGCATGTATTGCAACGAACCTTTAACACTTGATCCAAAACTTGAGGGCGTTGAGTTTAACGAAGAATACAATAAAAAAAATTCGAAGCAGAGCTGATAAGCTCACCGCTTCATACCGATGTTTCCAAATGGCCGGCTAGCTGATAGCCGGTTATTTATTATTCGTCTAGGCTTTTCGCAAAAAGAAAAAGCTGACAGCTATTTGCCGACAGCTTCCCTTATATTCTAATGCGCTTCCTTACTTGCACATTCAGGACAGGTTCCGTAAATTTCCATTCGATGATGGCTAATATTAAAGCCTGTGACATGTAAGGCAAGATGCTCTACTTCATCAAGACCAGGATAATGGAAGTCTACGATCTTCCCGCAGATCTCACAAATGACATGGTAATGATGAGTTGTTACGAAATCGAAGCGGCTCGATGCGTCACCGTACGTTAGTTCCTTTACCAGGCCAACTTCACGAAATACTCTTAAATTATTGTAAACTGTAGCCACACTCATATTAGGGAATTTTCCTTCTAATGCTTTGTATATATCATCTGCAGTCGGGTGTGACATGGAGTTTATTAAATATTCAAGTATCGCATGACGCTGCGGAGTGATACGGACTCCAGTTTCTTTCAAAGTATCCAGCGCCTCTTTTAATTCCATTTGCGCCACCGCCATGCACCTCTTTTCCAACAAATATTCTTACTTTATAATCTTTATAAATAGTGTACTAATTTTTCACCACATTTGTCAATATTACAAACACCTTAATAGAGGGAAATCAGCTCTTATCAGCATGCAAAGATTGCTCCTTGGAACCTAAATGATGGTTTACAAAGCGGGCAGAAACGAACAGCAAATCAGATAAACGGTTTAAGTAGGCTAAAACCAGCGGGTTTACATTTTCACCGAGCGAAACTGCACACCTCTCAGCTCTTCTTACGATAGTTCTTGCTACATGGAATGCTGCTCCCGATGGATGACCGCCAGGCAAGATGAAGTTAGTCAGTTCAGCAAGATTTGATTCCCATTTGTCAATTTGAATTTCCATAAAAGCAAGATCATCTTCTGTAATGACCCATTTAACTTTCTTCCCCTTAGGTGTTGCGAGTTCTGCTCCTGCATGAAATAAATCAGTCTGCACTTTATGAAATACCTCTTCTACAGCATCTTTATCTGAAAAAAATTCATTGGCCATATGGCTTAGCGCCAATCCAATCATGGAGTTGGCTTCATCACATGTTCCATATGCTTCTACTCGAATGTCATCTTTATTGACCCTTTGCCCGTATATCAAGGAAGTAGTCCCTCGGTCTCCCGTTTTCGTGTATATTTTCATCTTAATACCCTCTTTCAAGATCAATCGCATTAATATAATCTTTGTTATTTTTTATATATGTATGAAGGTTATGCTTAAAAATTTCAAAAGATCTTGGTAAATAATTTTTAGTTTTGCTTGAGAGATGCGGTGTGACTGTTACATTTTCCATTTTCCAGAAAGGGTGTCCCATTGGGAGCGGCTCTTTTTGAAAGACATCCAAATAAGCATGGGCAATCTCGTTTGTTTCCAGCGCATAAATAAGTACATCCTCCTCCACAAGATTTCCTCTCCCTATATTTATGAACACTGCAGAACCCTTCATAGCTGCAAAATGCTCTTTCTGAAGCAAATATTTTGTTTCTGCTGTGCTCGGCAGAACTGAAACGATGAAATCAGCATTCGGCAGGATATCAGTAAGCTGGCTCACTTTATATATACTGTCTGTATTAGCCGAATCTTTGCCGCTTCTGTTCACACCAGCCACCTTCATGCCAAAGCACTTTGCCAGCCTCGCTATTTCTCCTCCTATAGCACCTACGCCCAGTATCAATAAAGTCTTGCCATTAAGCTCCTCCACCGGCAGCTTCCTATCCCAAACCTCATTCCCCTCATTGTCAGCAAGAAGAGCTATTTTTTTGACATGTCCCAACATAGCACCCAGCGTAAATTCAGCCATTGGAATTTTATGAATCCCCCTAGCATTGGTTACAAGGATTCCTTTTTCCTTACATGCTTTTAATGGCATTTCATCCATTCCGGCTGACATTACCATGATCCACTTTAAATTTAATGTTTTATAAATGTGCTCTTCTGTTAAGTCTTCTCCATAAGTTATAAATATTTCCGCCTCATAAAAAGATTGCCCCGCTGCTTCCATTCCTTTATAAAATAAAAACTCAGCTTCGGGAAATTCCCTTGCTGCATCCTTACACAGCACTTCCGGTGGCAATATTGAAGAAACAACTTTCATGTATTGATCACCCTATCTTGTTTTTTTCATCATATCACCGTTGTCTGAATTGTGAAAAGAAAAACGCAGGTCATATTGCCCACCTCCGACAAGCATCAGACGAGCCGGCTGAAAGGTTGTTTTTTAACCTTTTGGACGGATTGGCTTAGACCCGAGAGCTGATGGCGACTGGAGCTAGGCAGTTCTTTAAGTTCAAAAGGATATAAATTCTGATATCAAAAAAAACGGACCCGATCAGGTCCGCTTAAAAAGTATCTGAGGAGGTATGCCCTAATAAAATGATATGCAAAACTAGTTTTTAGGAATGGACAAAAGCCTTGATCCATTAAAAATAGGCCACCCAATTGTATATGTATATTATTTATGCGAGATTTCCCTTTATATACTCTAACGCTTCCTCAACATGCCCCTTCACTTTCACTTTACGCCACTCTTTTACGAGCTTGCCATCTTTGTCAATTATAAAAGTAGATCTCTCAATCCCCATATATTCCTTGCCAAAGTTCCTTTTCAGCTTCCATACACCATAGTCCTCTGCAGTCTTATGCTCCTCATCAGCAAGGAGCAAGAATGGAAGGCCATGTTTTTCAATAAATTTTTCATGTCTGCTGAGCGGGTCTGGGCTTACACCTAGAATGACTGCATTCACACCTGCAAAATTCTCATGCTGATCCCTGAAATCACATGCCTGGGTTGTGCATCCCGGCGTCATATCCTTTGGGTAAAAATAAAGAACCACATTTTTGCCGCGATAATCCGAAAGCTTCACTTTTTTGCCATTGCTGGCCTCAAGCTCAAAATCTGGGGTTAATTGACCAATTGCAACTGTCATGATAACATCCTTCCTATTGGATAGTCTTCCTTACTTTAAGCCTATCCAACTTTTCTTTCAAAAACAACTATTTTTGCAGCTGTCAAACCCGTTTATCCCCGTCAAGTACCACCCTTGCTACAAACGCCGCAGGTATGACATAGCCAATCAGTGCTTCCAATACGGCAATCATCCTGCCAATCCCAATCGGACTGATATCTCCATATCCTACTGAAAACAAAGTGACTGCACTAAAATAAAATCCTGTCTCAAGGCGTTCAAGAAAACCGGCTTCAACATAGTTAGTGCCATCTATTAAAACAACCAGACCATGCAAATCAAGCAAAATATAAATTAATCCAAACCCAATCATAATGGTGGCATACAAACTAATAAGATAAAGAAAATTTTCTATCGAGACCCATCTTCCCTTAATCTTGGCAGACGAAAAGAGAGTTTGCAGACTCATGACCATGCATAAAACAATCAGGACTAACGACAAATAAAGTGCCATAATGCAACCTCACTCCGAAAGGACTTTATCACTTCATTTATACGCTTTAACTATGCCCTGTATGACTGCCTGTCTTTATATAAAAAAGCCAGGGCTGTCCCCCATGGCTCCTCTTCAATTGCCCGCACCTCTGTAACGTTTTACACCTGAATTCCAAATCAGAATGGAGATTCCGAAAAATATTATTCCCATCACAGGAGTCAAGAATGAGTAAAGCAACCATTCTTCCTTTCCCAAAAAGTAAGCTGCTGGATAAACCCCAACAAAAGCAAATGGAAGGACCCATGTTAAAATAAATCGTATCACACTGTTATAAATATCTACCGGATACCTGCCATAATTCCCGATGTTGTACATCATTGGCATAATTGACGTTCTCGCATCAGCCCAAAAACTGATGCATGCGATCATAACAAAAATTCCGCCATACACAAGCATGCCGCCTATTACAAACAGAAGAAATAACAGCGGGTCTGCCCAGGATATTACAAGCCCAAGGCTCATTCCTGCATATACCATGACAGCTATGCCCGTCAATGCACCAAATAATGACTCAAGCTCCATTCTTTCCAAAACCATCTGGAACAGGCTATGGATAGGACGTGTCAAAATCCTATCCAATTCCCCTTTTACAATATACCTCTCATTAAAATCCCAAATATTAAAGAAGGATGAAAACAGCGCATAGGGCACAAGGAAAAAGCCATAAATGAAAATAATCTCATCTCTTGTCCAGCCTCCAAGGAGATTGGTATGGCCAAAAACGACTAATATAAAAATTAAATTGACTGCCTGAAATAAAAGGTCTGAAATGAACTCTACAAATAAATCGGCACGATACTGCATTCTCGTTTTCATATATTGGGCGACATATTGGAAGAAAATTTTTATATAAAACATTTTGTCACCCTCCTTGAATAATAAGCTGTTTTTTTGCAATTATCCACAGAATTTGAATGGGAATGATTAGAATCAGAACCCAGATGCCCTGAAGGATTATTGCTTGTACGGCTTCATTATTTGAAAAGCTATTTGTGAAAATCATGCTTGGCACATAACTGATCCCCTGAAAGGGAAGAAATTTCAATACATCCTGTGCCCAAGTCGGGAAAAAACTAATTGGAATAAGGAGTCCAGAAAACAAGTCAATAACAACTCTTTTCGCCCGGATTAGCCCTGTATTATTAAATAGGAAGAAGGTGGTAATGCCTGTCAGCAGGTTTATTTGTATATTAATAAAAAAACTCAATACGATTGACAAGACAAATAAGAGCCAGGTGGCAGCATCTGCTGAGAATTGAAGCGGGAAAATAAATGATACAATCACCATCCCCGGAACTGAGAAGAAGAACAGGCGGAAAATACCTTCACCCAATCCCTGCATCGTTTTCATCCCAAGATAATTATATGGTCGAATCAACTCCACAGCTACTTTCCCTTCTTTTATTTCCGCAGCCATTTCTCGATCGATATTATTAAAGTAAAAAGCTCTCGCCATCCATGCTATTGCTACATATGTAGACATATGGATAACAGACATGCCTTCAATTGCATCCTTTTCTCCATAAATTGCCGACCACAAGAAATAATAAGCACCTATATTGATGCTGTATATTAAAATCCCTGTATAATAATTAGTCCTGTAAGCCAGCATCATTAAAAAGCGAATTCGGATCATTTCCAAATATTTATCCATCGGAACACCTCGGGCTGCGGATCGAACCGAACCATCCCATTACGAAATCCCCCGGTCATATATATTCCGGATAATTTCTTCAGTGGAGGTTTCTTTAATATTGATATCCTTTACTTTTAAGTCCGCAACTACCTTAGCGATCAATAAAGATATAAGTTCATCATTATCTTCTACAATTGCTGTATAGATTGGTTCCTTATCATTCTTCTCCCATTTCACTTCAGATGATGCTGTTATGCTATTCAGATCGGTAATTTCAACTTCTTCAAGGAACTGAAATTCAATTTCCTTCCCTTCCCCCCATTTTTCTTTCAGGCTTTTCAATGCTCCATCGTAAATAATTTTCCCATCATCAAGCATAACCACCCGTTCACAAAGGGCTTCAATCTCGGTAAGATCATGCGTGGTAAGCAGAATGGTCGTATTATATTTTTCATTAATCTCTTTTAAAAATTCCCGGATTTTCAGCTTAACAAGCACATCAAGCCCAATCGTCGGTTCGTCCAAAAAGAGAAGCGGCGGATTATGGATTAGTGCCGCAGCAAGTTCGCATCTCATCCTTTGTCCAAGTGAAAGTTTTCGGACTGGCTTATCCAGCAGCGGCTCTAAGCCAAGGGTTTTGATAACATGTGCCATATGGCTTTCAAATTGCTCATCCGATACTTTGTATACCTTCTTCAGCAGCCTGAAAGATTCCTGCACAGCAATGTCCCACCACAGCTGTGATCGTTGGCCGAACACTACTCCAATGGTACTGACGAATTTCTCACGGTCCCTATGAGGATTCATCCCGTTTACTGTGACTTCACCGCTGGTTGGAGTTAAGATTCCTGTCAGCATTTTAATGGTTGTTGATTTCCCGGCTCCATTTTCACCAATATAACCAACCATCTCGCCTTGTTTCACATTAAAGCTTATATCATTAACTGCTGGGACAATTTTATAATTTCTTGTTAGCAGGTCTCGGAAAGCCCCCTTTAATCCGGAGCGGCTTGAATAAGCTTTAAATTCTTTTTTCAAATTCCGGACTGTTATTGCATCCTTCATCATTACTCCTCCTGCGAATTAATGCCATAATGAAATAGTTTAGACAAATAAGCAATGTAACACAAATAGAATGTATGTTTTTTTGCCTTTAAAATGCAGTACATTCCCATAGTAAAGTACTCCATAGTCTGACTTCCTCTTTAGATTGGACGAACTGCCTTTCAATCATGTTAAAATAATAAGTGAAGTTTTAAATGGATTCTACTAGGAGGATAACCATGCAGCATACTAATTCTGAACGATTACATAAACAGGCTCTTGAACATATTGTAGGGGGAGTAAACAGTCCTTCGCGGTCATACAAAGCAGTTGGCGGAGGTTCGCCGGTCGCCATGGAACGGGCTCAAGGCGCATATTTTTGGGATGTTGACGGCAATCAATATATCGATTATTTAGCCGCATACGGCCCAATCATTACAGGCCATGCACACCCGCATATTACAGATGCGATAAAAACAGCTGCAGATCGGGGAGTATTATACGGAACTCCAACACCACATGAAGTAAAATTCGCCGAGATGCTGAAGAAAGCAATGCCGAATTTGGATAAAGTCCGTTTTGTCAATTCTGGGACTGAAGCGGTAATGACAACCATCCGTGTGGCAAGAGCCTATACAGGCAGAGACAAAATCATCAAGTTCGCCGGCTGCTATCACGGACATTCCGACCTTGTTCTCGTTGCAGCGGGATCAGGCCCCTCAACACTGGGCACACCGGATTCTGCCGGGGTACCGAAAAGCATCGCACAGGAAGTTATCACGGTTCCGTTTAATGAAATCGAGCCATATAAGGAAGCTTTGGAAAAATGGGGAGACCAGATTGCAGCAGTCCTGGTTGAACCGATTGTCGGCAACTTTGGAATCGTAGAACCAAAAGCGGGTTTCCTAGAACAAGTGAACGAATTAACACATGCTGCAGGCGCCTTAGTCATTTATGATGAAGTCATCACTGCTTTCCGTTTTATGTATGGCGGTGCACAGGACTTGCTTGGCGTGAAACCAGATCTGACCGCGATGGGGAAAATCATTGGCGGCGGCCTGCCAATCGGTGCTTATGGCGGAAAAAAAGAAATCATGGAAACGGTAGCTCCTTTAGGTCCTGCCTATCAAGCTGGAACCATGGCAGGAAACCCCGCCTCCATCCTTTCGGGGATTGCTTGCCTCGAAGTTCTTAAACAGCCAGGGGTTTATGAGTATTTAGACCGCCTTGGCGAAATGCTTGAGGAAGGCATCAGTGCAGCAGCTAAGGAATTTAATATTCCAATTACGATTAATCGTCTTAAAGGCGCTCTTACGATCTATTTTACCAATGAAAAAGTTTCAAACTACGAACAGGCGGAAAACACAGACGGCGAAATGTTTGCCAAGTTTTTCAAACTAATGCTTAACCAGGGAGTAAACCTTGCTCCTTCCAAGTATGAAGCGTGGTTTATCACCATTGCACACACAGAAGAAGACATTCATGCAACCATACACGCAGTCGAAAATGCTTTCCAGCGATTAAACAAAGAATAAATATTCATTAATTTATACATTAACGGGGGCATTCACCTCCCCGTTTTCTTTATTTACAAGGATGAAAACGGTTACAATAGCAGTGTTTTTTTATGCAACAGCCATCATCCTCCTCAAAACTCTATCCAACTTTTTGTATAAATAATTGATTTCTGAAAATTCTTATGATATGATGGGAGAAATCTTTTCTGTAGAGCAGTTTGCCGAGCAAAAAGATCGTAATTAAGGCAAAAACCTGCCCGAAATTACCACACTATTCATTTACATAAATGCTTCGTGCATTTATCCTTTCAAAAAATAACTTTTTGAATAACCTCATTTAAAACCCGTAAACAACAAATTATTAATAGATTACTATTCAGGAGGTGAACGGCTTTAAGGCAACGCCTTATTCTCAGCCGAATTTTATGACATTACAGCAATGGAGTCCTTCACTTTTAAAAGAGTTTCACCGTCAGGAACATGATGCATGCGGTATTGTATCCGCAATGGAAAAAATGAAAGTACCCACAAGGGAAAATATTTTCAGTTGTATCAATGCGCTCGTAACCATGAATCACCGTGCAGGTTTTATTAATGGCGAGGGAGATGGTGTCGGCATCCACATTGATATCCCCAGAGAACTTTGGAAGGAGAAGCTGAAGGAAGCAGGTGCGGATCCGGAGGCTGCCAAAGAAGAGGGATTTGTGGTTGGACATGTTTTTATGTCAAGAAAGCAGGATACTGAATCATTTAAACAGCATTTAATGAAGAAGCTGGCTGATGCCGGGCTGTCAGTTATCTTCGAATCTGATGAAGTAACCGAATCCTCTGCATTGGGCCCGATTGCCATCCAGGAAAACCCTGTATTTTGGCAGTTTGCCTGCTTATCAGAGCAAATTGGCAGAGAGCTTTCCAAAAAGCTCTTTGAATTAATCGTGGACTTTGAAGAAAACGAGCATGTACATGTTGCATCACTTAGCCAGCATCATGTGGTATACAAGGTAATGGGTGCTGGTGATATTCTGCCTAAGTATTACAGTGACTTGGCAAACCCGCTTGTTGCATCAACCATGACACTTGGACATAACCGTTATTCAACGAATACTTTATCAAGCTTCTTTCGTGTACAGCCTTTCAGTATTTTAGGCCATAATGGTGAAATCAACACGATTGCCAAGCTAAGGGATGAAGCAAAAATGGTTGGCGTTCCGCTTGTAAAAGACGGAAGCGACTCACAGGATTTGAGCAGAACGCTTGAAACGTTTATTTGCCGTGACGGCTATTCATTATTTGAAGCAATGGATGTCTTGTTCCCGCCTATCGTAAATGAAATTAAATCATACCCGGATCATCTTCAGGATATGTATTCCTATATCCGTGAAGCGTGGGGACATTTTGCTCAAGGTCCGGCTGGTATTATCTCGCGCTTTGCTGATGAGGCCGTATTCAGTGTAGATGCTTTAGGTCTGCGTCCATTGTGGATGCTGGAAACTGAAAGCTCATATCTTTTCTCATCTGAGCCGGGAATTATTCCATCAAGTGAATATGTAAATGAGCCTAAGCCATTATCGCCAGGTGAAAAGGTTGGATTAAAGTGGGACGGCGACACGCTTTCCGTATATGAACATAGCAACTATCAAGCTGAAGTTTTTGAAAGATTTTCAAAACGTGTGAATGCAGATAATTATCGCACTCGCCTTCAGTCACCAACATTCGAAAAAACAATTTCTGTAAACTATCCGGACAAAGTCCATAATGGTCAGTATAAAGCGTTTGGCTGGGAAAGAGACCATGTACAGCTTGTAGAACAAATGGCTGAAAAAGGTGCTGAACCAATCCGCTCCCTCGGACATGATTCACCACTGGCAGCACTAAATCCACAGCGAAAAAACATTGCTGACTTTATCAAGGAAAGCGTTGCAGTTGTTACAAACCCTGCTATTGACCGTGACAGAGAAACGGAACATTTCTCAACCCGCACGATTATCGGACAGCGTCCATCATTATTTAAAAAGCAGCAGCCTGGTGCAGTAATTGAATTGCAGACTCCTATTTTAATAGAAGGAAAAGCAGGGTTTGAATGTTCCAATGCTCTTAATCAGCCAAGCTATGATCAGGTAACCGGTTTTTACCAGGAACAAAAGCTTATATCTTATCTGTCTACCACATTTAAGAAAAATGAAACTGTAAAAGAAGCTTTGGAACGTTTATCTGCAGAAGCGATTGAAGCAGTCTCAACCGGCAAAACTCTGCTTGTACTAGATGATGCCAATGCTCATCAGGAGGATGCCTATTGGATTGATCCGCACTTAGCCGTTTCTGCTATTGACCAGGCCCTTGTGCGAGAAGCTTCACGCCGTGAGTGTTCTATTTTGGTGCGCTCTGCTTCCATTAGGTCACTTCATGATATTATTACAGCATTCGGCTTGGGTGCTGATATTATCAGCCCGTACTACATGTTTATGACCGTGCTTGGCGATTCTGTAACTCCTTTGACAAATTTATATTCAGCTCTTACGAAAGGACTTGAAAAAGTTATTTCCACAATCGGGATTCATGAATTAAGAGGTTATGGAAGACTATTCTCTGCCATCGGCCTGCATGAGGATCTTGCTGAGTATTTGAATATTGTAAACTTCTTCGGTTCAAGGGAGCTTGCATTTAACTTTGATGCTTTAAAAGAAGATGCTATTGCGAGAGCAGAAGATTACCATAATGAAAAAGAACGGATTGGAAAGACGTTCAGCCTTTTCCCTCGTATCTGGAAAGCCATTGGCGAAATAGCGTCAACAGGCGACTATAGTGCATATAAGGAAAAGATTACTGAGCAGGAAGATCAGAACCCTACCACAATCCGCCATTTGACCGGTTTTAAAGAGACGGCTACTAGCCTAAAACCTGAGGATATCAGCTTGCATGTTGGGGAACATGACCTGCCATTCGTTATCTCTTCCATGTCGTTTGGGTCACAGAATGAGACAGCTTTTAGAGCATATGCTGAAGGTGCAGACCGTCTGAACATGGTTAGCTTGAATGGTGAAGGCGGAGAAATCAAAGATATGCTTGGCAAATACCCAAAAACCCGCGGACAGCAAGTAGCTTCCGGACGATTTGGTGTTAATGCCGAACTATTAAATTCATCCAACTTGCTTGAAATCAAGATCGGGCAAGGCGCAAAGCCTGGTGAAGGCGGTCATCTGCCGGGTTCAAAGGTTACTGCAAAAATTGCAGAAGCCCGTAATGCAACCATTGGGTCAGATTTAATTTCGCCATCAAACAATCATGATATCTATTCAATCGAAGATTTGGCACAAATGATTCATGAGCTTAAAACGGCCAACGACAAAGCAAAAGTAGCCGTTAAGGTTCCAGTTGTACCGAATATCGGAACAATCGCTGTCGGCATTGCAAAGGCCGGTGCTGATATTATCACACTAAGCGGATTTGACGGAGGTACTGGTGCAGCAAGAATCCATGCACTCCAGCACGTAGGCTTGCCGGTAGAAATTGGCGTAAAGGCTGCTCATAACGCCCTCCTGGAAGCAGGAATTCGCGATAATGTCGAGCTTTGGGCAGATGGCGGCATCAAGAGTGCAGCGGACGTATTGAAGGTTATGCTGCTTGGCGCTAACCGTGTTGGCTTTGGTACATTATCCATGCTTGCCATCGGCTGTACGACATGCCGCGGCTGCCATCTTGATACTTGCCATGTTGGGATCGCTACACAGATTGATTCTGAAGCACAGGCAAAAGAACATGGTTTAAGAAGATTCGTACCTCGCCAATTCGACCTTGCTGTTCAAGGAATTATGAATCTGTTTACAGCATTTGGCAAAGAGCTGAAAGCATTGGCAGCTTCAATTGGCGTGAAAAACCTCCAGGATGCAGTCGGACGTTCGGACCTTCTTGTTCAAACGAAAGGTGAAAACCAGCTTAACCTGACTCACCTATTAAAGACACTTGATATCGGCCAATTCTCTCCGCAGGAAGCTCCTGCTGCCCTGCAAGAAGCAAAGCTGCAGGTTGCTGTTGGAGCAGAATACCTGGATGCAAGCGTGGAGGAATTGCACCAATCACGTGAATTCCAAAGCATTACCTCTGAACAGCGTGTATTGGGAAGCCGTGTTTCCTGCCACCGAGTAAGAGGACGTTTGGATGGTTCTTATAAGGCTCTTCCGCCGGTAGACTTGAAATATAAAGGCGGATCTATTCCTGGAAACGGCCTGGGTGCTTACAATAGCTTCGGCATCAATATCGAAGTTGCCGGCGGGGCACAAGATGGAATTGGAAAAACATCATTCGGCGGCCAAATTATGATCTTTAAGGCAAAAGGAAAGAATGGAAAGTTCTATAACGGGTCTGTTGGTAAAGGCTTTGGATATGGGGCACAGCAAGGATTGCTCATAGCACAAGGCAACGCTGATGCCCGTGCAGGAATCCGATTATCCGGAGCAGACATGATTATTGGCGGCCAGCTGAATAAACCGCTTCCTGAAAAGGAATATGGAAATATTGGAACAAATGCCAATATCAAGGGCTTTGCGTTCGAGTATATGACTAACGGAAGAGGACTTGTCCTCGGCGATCCAGGCCCATGGATTTGTGCAGGCATGACTGGCGGTGTTGTTTACCTAAGACATCAGCCAGAAATGGGCTTAACGAAGGAAGCCATTCAGCGCCGAATCGCGAAAGGCGCAAAAGTCTCTGTCATTTCTCTTTCCGAAAAAGGAACAGAAGATGTAATAGAACTTCTTGGCCAATACATTGCAATGCTGAAAGAACAAGGCCAGAAAGAGGAAGCTTCCCAGCTGGATGCCCTTCTTGAGCATCCGGCAGACCACTTCATACAGGTCATTCCGGTTAAAGAGCAAGCAGATCCTTCAGTTTCTACAGAGTGATATATTTATAAAACCAATCAAAGCCCCGTCCGTATCTGCGGATGGGGCTTTGATTGGTTCTATAATTTTTTCTAACACAGCCTAGCACTCGATTCTAAATTACACCTGCATATTTAGTTCCGCTCATAAATCTTTCGTTGCGTTCAACGGCACTAATCTCCCACTTTAGTCCATTCGCAGCTACCCCTTGCTTCTCTGGCAGGCGCTATTTGAAAAAATCTTCATGAACATTAATCGAATTCTAGGACAATAATCCCTAGTCGCCCTATTTTGAATGAAATTCCCCCCTCTGGCACTCACCCATCAAATGTCTGCCTACTGGCCTATTTCCTTTATTTAATAAAAATTTCATTAAAATGCCCCTTGAACTTCTTTCCATATCCCTGTATAGTACAATATTGTTTAATAATGAGCAAAACTGTTTAAAGTACCTATAGAATAGTAATTTCTCTTGGACAGCCTGACGTCAAGACTATTAATCACCAGCAGCTAAAAATTTTGCTGGGGAAAGGACATTGTATATGAAGCTTGGTGCCCGCATACTAAAGACGGGAATCGCAATTATTTTATCTTTATTTTTATCAGAACTGTTTAACTTGCCTTCCCCTATCTTTGCCGGCATTGCCGCTATTTTTGCCGTACAGCCGACCATTTATCGATCATATCTTTCTATTATCGAGCAAATTCAGGGTAATGCAATCGGTGCATTAACTGCAGTCATCTTTGTACTTTTATTTGGCAATGACATCTTTATTATTGGTCTTGCAGCCATTATAGTGATTACCATCAATCTGAAGCTCAAAATTGAAAATACGATTGGCTTATCACTTGTCACTCTGATTGCTATTATGGAGACACCAGGAGACACTTTCCTGCAGTTCGCGCTTATTCGCTTTTCTACCATTTTGCTTGGTGTTCTATCTGCATTTATTGTGAACCTAGTGTTCCTCCCGCCTAAATATGAAAACAAGCTATACTTCAAGATATCCAATAACACAGAAGAAATTACGAAATGGATTCGTCTTAACATCAGGCATGCTTCCGAGCATCAGCTGCTGAAAAACGACATTGATAAGATGAAAGAAACCAATGTCAAGCTCGACCAATTATATTTAATGTATAAAGAAGAACGGAACTATTTTAAACGGAATGATTTAGTTAAATCACGGAAGCTTGTCATTTATAGACAAATGATATCAACTGTAAAACGTTCTCTCGACACACTAAAAAACCTGCACCGCTTTGAAAATGACCTGCAGCAAATGCCTGAAGACTTTCAGCATGCAGTACAGCAGCAGCTTGATATCTTAATTCATTACCATGAGCATGTCATGCTAAAATTCATAGGAAAAGTCCGCCCGAATGTCGTTTTTGAAGAAGGAGATTTCAACCTGAGCAGAAAAGAACTTGTCAATCTTTTTCTGGCTCAGCAAAAGGAACATGAGCCTAGTGAAGAAAGCATTCTTCCCCACACCATACAAATCATATCTGCCATTATAGACTACGATGAACATTTGGAACATCTCGATAAGCTGATTTCAAGTTTTCAGGCTTTTCATAAAAAGGAGAATGAAATTTCCATACAGGAAAACATGGAATAAAGAAATGACAAGCAATAGCACTACAAAAAGGGAAAAAGCAGCTGATTTCAGCTGCTTTTTTGTTAATTCTTCATTCTTGGATCAAGAGCATCTCTTAATCCATCACCCATTAAGTTAAATCCTAGAACAGTAAGCATGATTGCAATCCCAGGAAATATCATTGTCCAAGGTGCCTGAACAAGATATGCTTTTGCATCAGCCAGCATTTTTCCCCATTCTGGGTTTGGAGCCTCAGCACCAAGTCCCAAGAAACCTAAAGCAGCCGCCTCAATGATCGCAGTTGCGATGGCAAGTGTACCCTGTACGATAATCGGCGCCATACTATTAGGCAGTACATGCTTAAAGAGAATTCGGCTATTGCTCATGCCTACCGCTTTTGCAGCCATTATATACTCTTCCTGTTTGACACTTAGCACCCTCGAACGGATTAGCCTTCCAAAGTTAGGAATGTTGATAATCGCAATTGCAATCAGGGCATTTCTCAAAGATGGGCCCAGTACTGCTACAATCGCAATCGCCAGCAAAATACTTGGGAATGCGAGCATAATATCGAATATGCGTGAGATGATTGTATCAACCCATTTACCGTAATATCCTGCCACAACCCCCAGCAGGCACCCTACAATAATAGATCCCATTACTGCCAGCAATCCTACCCATAACGAAATCCTTGCACCATACACGACCCTTGAGAAAATATCCCTCCCAAAGTCATCAGTTCCAAACCAATGCTCGCTAGAAGGAGCCTGAAGCCTTTTGGAAAGCATTTGTTCATTTATCCCCTGCGGCGCGATGAGCGGCGCAAAAACAGCTAAAATAATAAAGAATAAAACAATGATCGACCCGATCACAGCTAACTTGTTTTTTCTAAAGCTCCTCCATGCCTCCAGCCAGGGGGAAATTGCTTTTTCTTCAGCTGGCATAATTGGCGGCTGAAGATCTTTTCGAGTTGAAAGTTCCAAGTTCTACTCCCCCTCCCTAATTATATTTAATGCGCGGATCTATTGCTGCATATAGCAAATCCACCACTAAATTGATCATGACAAAGATAAAAGCGATTACAAGAATGCCCGATTGAATAACAGGATAGTCTCGATAGTTGATAGCCTCATAAATATAACGTCCAATTCCCGGCCAGCTGAAAATAGTTTCTGTCAAGATCGCTCCCCCGAGCAATAAGCCCATTTGAAGACCAATAATCGTAAGAACTGGAATGATTGCATTTTTTAATGAGTGCTTATAAACGACCCAGAACATTCTTAAGCCTTTTGCCCTTGCTGTTCTAATAAAATCAGATCTCATCACTTCAAGCATGGTAGAACGGGTAATTCTTGCAATAATGGCCATTGGAATCGTGGCTAGTGCAAATGCCGGTAAAATCAAGTGTTTCACGACATCCCAAAATTGATCCATCCTTCCCTGCATCAGGGTATCAAGCATATATATGTGTGTAATGGCCGTTATTGGATTTCTCACTTCTTCCCTTCCCGATGTTGGCAGCCAATCAAGTTTTATGGCAAAAGCCCACTGTTCCATTAGACCTAGCCAGAAGATCGGCATGGAAACGCCAATTAGTGCAAGTACCATGGCAACATAGTCAAACCATGAATTCTGATACCAGGCACTGATAATCCCAGCATTTACACCAATAAAAATAGCAATTAACATTGCAACGAATGTAAGTTCAATCGTTGCAGCCAAATAGGGCCATATTTCCTGGCTAATCTCCGTCTTGGTCCGGATCGATTCTCCAAGATCACCGGTCAAAAGTCCGACTAGATATGTAAAATATTGAAGGTACCAAGGCTGGTCAAGTCCAAGCTGTTTCGTTAATTCCTCTACAGACTCTTTTGTTGCCAATTGTCCCAAGATTATCTGTGCCGGATCACCTGGGATTGCCCGAATCATAAAAAAGACAATTAGGGAAAGCCCCAGCAAAACCGGAACAAGAGAAAATAGACGTTTAAGTGTATAGGAAAGCATTGCCATTTCACCTCTCTTGAAGGTTATTTTAGAAAAGCGCAAGCGCCTTGCCCCACCCCCGACAAGTACAAGAGGGGAATCTCTAAGGGGGAGGCGCCTGGAGCTAGACAGTTATCTAAGTTCAAAGTTTCATATTTAATAAATAATTTGGAATAGAAAAGGGAGTTACAAAACTGTACTCCCTTTTCCTTTAATATAAGAAGTATGCTTATCCAACCCGAAAAACACCTTATTTAAATTCTACAGTTGACAGTAAGTCAGATCCTGTTGGATGCGGCTTGAAGCCTGTAATATCTGCTTTACCCGCAAGGATTGGTCTAGAGTGAACAAGCGGAATCCAAGGAGCATCTTCTTTAATAATAACCTGAGCTTGTTTGTAAAGCTCTTCACGCTCTGCCTGATCTGCACTTGCTTGAGCTTTTACAAGCAATTCATGCACTTCAGGGTTTTTGTAGTAAGAATAGTTGTTAGAACCGATGCTGTCTTCATCAAGAAGAACATATAGGAAGTTGTCCGCATCACCGTTGTCGCCAGTCCATCCTAATAAGAATGTATCAGCTTCACCATTCTTTGCCTTATCCAGGTAAGTACCCCATTCATAAGAAACGATTTTTGCTTTTACACCAATGGCATCAAAGTTGGCCTGAAGGGCTTCAGCCACTTTTTGTCCATCTGGCATATACGGTCTTGGAACAGGCA
This sequence comes from Cytobacillus sp. NCCP-133, assembly GCF_026011715.1. Lineage (GTDB taxonomy): Bacteria > Bacillota > Bacilli > Bacillales > Cytobacillaceae > Cytobacillus. Next base: position 18,601 of record NZ_BRVM01000007.1, read on the forward strand.
TTGCCCAAAGTTCCATCTCAAATCCATCTTCATATCCAGCTTCTTTTAATAGTTCCTTCGCCTTTTCAGGGTTGTATTCATAATCTACAACATCATCGTTGTAACCCGCTACAACTGGGGGCATCGGGTTTTTCGCAGGTTCTGCTGCACCTGCATAGAATGCATCAATTAAGGCTTTCTTATCAACTGCGTAATTTAGTGCCTGGCGGACTTTCTTATCTTTTAATGGTCCGCGAGTGCTTGTTAATCCAAGGTAAGCAACGTTTAACGTTGGACGCTCAAATACTTGAAGATCCGGATTTCCTTCGATTTGGCCAACATCACTAAAGTTAACGCCATCGATTAAATCTACCTCGCCTGTAGTTAAAGCATTCAAACGGGCAGAGTTTTCAGGGATAACACGGAAGATTACTTGTTCAAGCTTTGGAAGACCTTCTTGCCAGTAATCTTCATTTTTCACGAGTGTAATGCGATCGTTCGCTTTGTATTCTTGGAATACAAATGGACCTGTGCCAACCGGGTTGTGAAGGAACTTTTCACCATGCTTCTCAATCGCAGCCGGACTTGCAATGCCAAATGGAGACATAGCCAGGTTCTTAAGGAATGGAGCAATTGGCTTGTTCAAAATAAACTCAACTGTGTAATCATCCACTGCTTTCACTTCAGAGATTTTGTCTCCGAACTGAGAATTATAGTAATAGAATTGCTCAGCGCTTCCAGCTTTCCATCTTTCAAAGTTGAAGACAACCGCTTCAGCGTTGAAATCTGTTCCATCATGGAATTTAACGCCTTCGCGAAGCTTTAATGTATGTTTCAAACCATCTTCGCTAGTTTCCCATTCAGTTGCAAGACCCGCTTCAATTTCTGTATCCTGCTCACCGAAGTTAATTAGTGTTTCATAGATATTCTTTGTAACTTTGAAAGATTCACCTTCTGTTGTAATCGCCGGATCAAGTGAAGTCGAATCACCGCCGCGGCCAAATACCAATGTACCGCCTGAAGACGTTTCTTCTGTATCTGTGCCTTTCTCGTTATCATCTTCTTCCTTCGTTCCACTGCTAGAATTGCTGCTGCAGCCGGCAAGTGCCAGTGACAGAAGCATAGCGACAATAAGGAACCAAATACCATTGCGCTTTCTCATTGTTTTCCCCCTTTTTCCTTTTGCCTTAATAGGCTTTTTAACTATTTATCATCCATGCAGAGCTGCCGGCTTCTTAAGCTCATCTCGGGCTGTATAAGTGGCAGGCTGCAAAGTGACCTGGTTTAATTTCCTCCAGCTGAGGCCTTTCTGATTTACAAATATCCATACAATCAATGCATCTAGTATGGAAAGCACATCCTGCTGGCGGATTCTGCGGGCTTGGAATATCCCCGGTTAAAAGTTCCCTGTCTTTCTTTAAAGTCGGATCAGGTACTGGAACTGCACCAAGCAATGCCTTTGTATACGGGTGCAGTGGTTTGTCATAGAGCTGATCGGCTGTTGTGATTTCTACAAGCCTTCCAAGATACATAACTCCAACTCTATCACTGATATGTTTAACTACCCCGAGATCGTGGGCAATGAAGATATAAGTTAACTGAAATTCCTTTTGGAGATCCTCCAGCAAATTCAGAACCTGGGATTGAATCGAAACATCCAGAGCTGAAACCGGCTCATCAGCAATAATCAGCTTTGGTTTGGTCATCAGTGCTCTTGCAATTCCAATTCTCTGTCTTTGGCCTCCGCTGAATTGATGCGGATAACGTTTTGCATGGTAGCTGCTGAGGCCGACAACTTCGAGCATTTCCCTAACCCGCTGCCTGCGTTCTTCTTTATTGCCAATGCCATGGACGATTAACGGCTCTTCCAGGATCTGCTCAACGGTATGCCGGGGATTTAAAGAAGCAAAAGGATCCTGGAACACCATCTGCATTTCCTTTCTCATTTTGCGCATTTCTCCAGAGTTTAAAGTTGTCAGATCTTTCCCCTCGAAGACTACTCTTCCATCGGTTGGCTCTATCAATCGCATAAGCATTCTGCCTGTAGTAGATTTGCCGCAGCCTGATTCACCTACCAGACCTAGCGTTTCTCCTTTATTCACAAAGAAACTAATATCGTCAACCGCTTTAACATCGCCTTGGTTTCTCCCAAAAAAACCGCCTGTTACCGGAAAATATTTTTTCAATTGATTAACTTCCAACAGCACTTCGTTCATTTACTACACCTCCTGACTCATGCAGGAAACAGCGTACTGTGTGCAGTTCTGCATTTTCAACATTGTAAAGTGGAGGGCTCTCCGCCAGGCAGAGATCGTGGGCGAATTCGCAGCGAGCAGCAAAGCGGCAGCCTGTCTTGATGGACCCCGGTTTTGGAACATTTCCAGGAATGGAATATAAACGTTCCTTTTTTTCCCGTACATCTGGAACAGATTGAAGAAGGCCTTGTGTATAAGGGTGCTTTGGATTTTTAAAGATCTCCTCCACTGGCGCTTCCTCAACTATTTTTCCTGCGTACATGACAATGACCCTTTCACATACTTCCGCAACTACCCCTAAGTCATGAGTGATCATAATGATAGCTGTATCCAATTTCTCATTAAGATCTTTCATTAGCGAAAGGATCTGAGCCTGAATCGTCACATCCAATGCAGTCGTTGGTTCATCAGCAATCAAAAGCCGCGGGTGACAAGAAAGTGCCATAGCAATCATTACCCTCTGCCTCATCCCTCCGGATAGCTGATGGGGATATTCCTTCATAATCTGTTCTGCTCTTGGCAATCCAACAAGCTTAAGCATTTCAACAGCCTGCTGGAATGCAGCCTTTTTGTTTGCTTTTTTATGTATTTTGATGCCCTCTATCAGCTGATCTCCAATTGTAAATAACGGATTCAATGAAGTCATAGGCTCCTGAAAAATCATGGCCACTTCATTGCCTCTTATTTCACGCATTCTTTTTTCAGAAGCATTGACTAAGTTTTCTCCGTCCAATAGGATTTCGCCGCCAACAATTTTTCCTGGAGGCTGTGGAATCAGCTTCATAATGGATAGAGATGTTACACTCTTTCCGCAGCCAGACTCTCCAACAATCCCAAGAATCTCACCTTTATTAACCGAGAAGCTAATACCGTCTACAGCCGGAACTTCTCCATCCGAAGAAAAAAAGGATGTCCTCAGCTGTTTAACATTTAAAACTGGAGCTTGAGTCACACGGATACTCCTTTCTTACGTCCGTTTCTATGAAATGGGACATTTTTAACAATTTTGGACCTTAGGTCACTATCTTTTTTCATTCTATAAAAAAAGGTGATTGAAGTCTACTCATTTTTCTAAATTATTTAAATATAGTAAACATTATATATTTTTCTACACAATTCTGCATCTTTCGTCCTATGCAGATAATTGTTTTCTACTAATACCTATGAAAAAGTTGTATCTTAATGACAAGTTTTTTACTATTAAATTATTGTTAAGCTATAGTAATTTAACGCACTACTATAAAAAAGTACCTAAAAAGCCAGCCCTCTTGGAGCTGGCTTTTTTACCTAGTGTTCAAGCTGCTGAACTTGAAAAAGCTTATAATAATTCCCCTGTTTTTCCATTAACTCTTCATGGCTTCCCGCTTCAGAAATTTCCCCATGTTCTACTAGAATAATCCGATCGGCATGGGTAATTGTAGAAAGACGATGGGCCACAATAAACGTCGTACGATCTTTTGCCAATTTTTCCAGTGCTTCCTGAATCAGATGCTCACTCTCAAGATCCAGGGCAGAAGTTGCTTCATCTAAAATAAGGATTGGCGGATTTTTCAAAAAAATTCTCGCAATGGCTATCCGCTGTTTCTGTCCGCCTGAAAGTTTAACACCGCGTTCGCCAACTTTTGTTTCATAACCCTCTGGCAAATTCATAATAAACTCATGAGCGTTGGCAGCCTTAGCTGCTTCAATCACTTCTGCATCTGTTGCCTCCGGATTTCCAAGAATAATATTCGTCTTTACCGATTCACTGAACAATATGTTATCCTGAAGCACCATTCCGATTTTATCGCGAAGGCTTCTGACTTGAAGCGATCGGATATCCTTGCCATCAAGCAGGATTCTGCCTTTATTTACATCATAGAAACGAGGAATCAGGCCAACTAATGAAGACTTGCCTCCTCCGCTCATTCCAACAAGAGCGATTGTCTCCCCTGCTTTTATATCGAGCGTAATATCCTTTAATACAGATAATTCTTTTTCATTGTATGAGAAGCTTACACTTTCAAATTGGATATGGCCTTTAACATTTTCACATTCAGTTGCATTAGGCGAATCATCTATATCATATTTCTCATCGATTAATTCAAATACACGATCCATTGATGCGATCGATTGAGTTAAAGTTGTCGATGAATTTACAAGTCTTCTAAGCGGGCTATACAGCCTTTCAATATAAGCTACAAACGCCATCATGACACCGAGTGAAATATCCCCCTGGATGACTTGATAGCCAGAATAGCCAATCACTAAAAGGGGAGAAATATCTGTGATCGTGTTAACCACTGCAAAAGCTTTTGCATTCCATTTTGTATTGTCTATCGCTTTGGTCAGGAAATTTTTGTTTTGGGCATCAAACTGGGTTTGCTCATAATCTTCAATGGCAAAACTTTTGACCACAGCCATTCCCTGCACTCGTTCATGCAAATATCCTTGAACTTCCGCCAAAGCCTGCGAGCGGGCTCTAGTCAGCCTTCTGAGATTCCCGAAAAAATACTTGACCGAAAAAGCGTAAAATGGAAATAGAAGAAGCGACACAATGGTTAAGGCAACATCCATATTCAGCATAATCACAACAGCAATCAAAATGGTCGCCACATCTAACCAGAGGTTCATCAACCCTGTCACAACAAAGGTTTTGGTTTGTTCCACATCATTTATCACCCTTGAAATTACTTCCCCTGTCCGTGTATTTGCATAAAATTTGAAACTTAGCTTTTGTATGTGGGTAAAAAGCTTATCACGGATATCATATAGTATTTTACTTGCCACCCACTGGGCAAAGTACTGCCGATAATATTCAATGGGTGGGCGAACAATTAAAAATAGAGCGATCATGATGCCCATAACAATTACAAGCGTATTCGTTTTGTGGCTTTGGCTTATTGCCTCATTGCCGATAATGTCATCTATCACATATTTGATCAGAAGCGGAATTAATAGCGGTATGGCAAACTTAACAATGCCGATTATGATGGTACCGATTATCTGAAGCCTATACGGCTTTACGAACTTTAAGTATCTTTTTATACTTCCCAACCGTTCCGTTCCCCCTCTATCTAAATCAGCAGTTTTGCTTTGATTGGCTGCTGCCAATTATGAAAGGACTGCTGTTTCCTAAACAGCAGTTTTTCTTAAAATTACCCGTAATTCAGGCAAACATGCAGGAATAAGGCAAAAATAAAAACCTGTTGACTCAAGGTCCAACAGGCGTTTTCTCGGCACATTTACCATTTTTAGCGTCTGTAAGTTAAATAACGTTCATACCATATATCAATAAAGTCTGGTGCAAAAGGGCCCTTTCTCTGACGAATCCAATGGATAAGCTGGTCCACATTGGATTTTAGTATACTGTCAATCACATCAGGATAATTCATTTCCTGACGGTGCCGTTCATATTCATCTTCATCCAATAAATTAAACGTCATATCTGGAAAAACCTTAATATCCAGATCATAGTCAATATACTTTAACGCTTCTCCGTCAAAAATAAATGGAGAGCTAATATTGCAGTAATAATATACTCCATCCTCCCGAATCATTCCGATTACATTAAACCAGTACTGCGAATGAAAATAGCAGATTGCCGGCTCTCTTGTAACCCATGTTCTTCCGTCAGATTCTGTTACAATTGTCCGGTCATTACCGCCAATTACTAAATTTTGTGTCCCTTTTAATACGGTTGTTTCCTCCCAGACGCGGTGGATATGCCCATTATGTTTATAGCTGTGAATTTGCATTGGTTCGCCTTCTATGGGTACCGCCATTTTTTTCCCTACTTTCCTATTCCGGAAGCTTTGCAACCTGTAAACATTTCTCAGCGCCTTTACATAAGCTCTCTCCATCATGCTAAAATTCTTTATTTAAAGCATGACTAATACAATTCATAGGCAAAAGGCAACAAAGTACGATTCCTGTTTTCTACTATTATAACGGTAAAAGGAAATTTTTAAAACAAAAGAGCCATTGAAATGTATCAACGGCTGCCCCAAAAGGATATACTAGCTGAACTTGTAAGAGAATGATTGTTTTGATAATGATCATTAAACGGTTACATTTACCTCCTGATATGAACGGATCACCTCTTCTGTCTGCTCTTCAAATACATGGTGGATTTCTTTCAGTTCAGCTTTCATCCTAGCAATTTCGTACTGCACACTTTCCAGTTCCGTCTCCTGCTGGATTGCTTTAAGTTCTTCCTCAATTTCCTGGCAGCGTTCTAATTCACTTTGCAAATACAAAAGCTTTTCCATCGTTTTCATTTGGTCTGATACCAGACTGTTAAAGTTTTTCATGATCGATTCACCGTCCCTTTGATATTCTAGTATGTATAATTCGCTGTTCCTCCCTTCAACCCTTTGACTACTTCTGTTGACTTAATGGAAGTTTTGTCGATTAGTATGTTAAGTTTGAACCAGCCACTTTATAATTTTTCCAACATGACTAATTGAGAAAGGAATAAGCTTGATGAAATTGTATTGGTTCGCTATATTTTTCCTGTTTCTCCTATGGATTACAGCCTCAAATATTTACCTTGAACCTGTATGGTGGTCTATTTTATCGCCTGACCGCTCCACACATACTTCTTTATTCGAACAAATTTCTTTCGTTAAAGTTATTTTATTCTGGATTGTTTTTTTGACCTTAAAATATGCTCTTCAAAAAATGAACAAATCTGTTTAGAAAGCAAAAAAGAAACCGCCTATCCCAATCGAAGGCGGTTTCTTCTTTAAGTATGGTGCTAATTTAATTAGCGGCTTTGACGGCCGGCGTTTTGACCCTTTTTAGCTTCAGCTTGCTGGTTTTGCTGTCTTACTTCTGCAGCATTCGTTTCGCTGGCAAATTCTGTACCGAATTGTCCTTGTCCAGCTTGGCCAGCTGATTGAGCGTTTTGCTGTCTTACTTCTTGAACGTTAGTTCCAGCTTGAGTTTGGTTTGGTTGTTTAGCCATTGTAATCACCTCCACGCTCATTAATGTATCCCCGAGAGGAGCAAACTATCCAACTTTTTTGAAATCCAAAAATACCCAGTAAATAAACTAGACGAGTAGTGAGATTCCTCCGTCCACAATGATGGTTTGTCCGCGGATCATGCTTGACTCTTCACCTAATAAGAACATGACAGTATTGACCATATCTTCAATTTCCACCATACGTCCAGCAGGGGTCTTCGTCTTGGCTTCTTCCAAAAGCTCAGCACGGTTCGGGAAATGCTTCAGTGCTTCTGTATCAACCGCACCTCCCGAAACAGCGTTTACGACAATGTTTTTTGGAGCCAATTCAATAGCCAAATAGCGTGTGAGAGCTTCCAAAGCTGCTTTGGAAACACCAACAGTTGTATAGTTTTCCAAATAGCGGATTGAACCCAAGGAGCTGATGCTTACAATTTTTCCTCCCCCATTTTTCTCCATGAGCTTTGCTGCTTCCTGCGCACAGAAAAGCAAGGCTTTGCTGTTAATATTCATGGTCCAATCCCAGTGTGATTCTTCCAGCTCCATCGCCGGACGCAGTACACCAGAAGCCGCATTATTTACAAATACGTCTATCCTTCCAAATTCACGGTCAATTTCCTGAAAAAGCCCTTTTATTTTTTCTACATTCCCAACATTAGCCTTTACAACCAGCACCTTTCTGCCCAGTGCCTCAATTTCGGCTGCTGTCTCATTGGCAGCGGCCTTGCTGCGTGCATAGTTGATGACAATATCATAGCCTTCCTTTGCCAGCCTGATGGCTGTAGCTTTACCAATTCCTCTGCTGCTTCCTGTAATAAGTGCTACTTTTTGTGTCATATTTCATTTCCTTTCTCAATATGTATTCCTAACCTGTTTAGATATTGATATCCCGGAATCAAGATAAAAAAATCCCTTACACGTTTTTCATTTTAGCTTTTTCCATGTATAGATGGCAATTCAGATTATAACACTATCAGTAATTAATTGTGATGAAAGGAAGATTGCGTATGTTTGTCGGCCGTGATATGACTGAACTTTCCATGATGCCAAAAAATGACTGGAAGGACAGTGAACTCGCATTTTATCATCATTCTTTCCAGCAGATTATGCCTTATTTAAATGCCGAAGGGCAAACCATTCACAGGGAAATTATTGAAGAAATTGAAAATAGAGGCGGTTTAAAGCGTCAGGAAGCTGACTATACCCACGGAACCCGTGTTAGCTACGATTAAATATTTTTTTGGGGGGGCATCATGCAGCCCCCTTTTTTATTTTTCACTTTCCAAATATTGTTTGAACATTTTTTGATGGGAAACTGGAAAAGGATAAACTTCCATTTCATCCATGCTGACTAATTTTAGATCTGCCTTTTCCTTATTTAATGATTTAACTCTTCCTTTGTAAACATTAATGTTCCAAGTTAAATGCGAAAAAACATGCTCAATCTGCCCTGTCATTTCATCTATCTCAGCTTGTGCACCATATTGTGTGTGAAATGCACCCTTCATCTGCTCTTTTTCATTTATATAAGCCAGATTAATTTCTACCATAGGAAACTCCCATAGATTTGCAAGCAGGCCTTTTTCTGGCCTTTTATGAATAAGGATTCTTCCCTGGTCATCGGCAAGGACAGCTGCTGCCAGCTGCACATTTCGCTGTTTCTTTGTTTTCGTTTTTATGGGAAGTTCGTGCTGTGTCCCCTCATGTAATGCCGTACAATGCTCTCGGACGGGACATAATAAGCAGGATGGCGAAGTCGGAGTACAAATTAAAGCGCCTAGCTCCATCAGCGCCTGATTGAAATGGGATGGATGTTCGTGTGAGATCAGCTTTCTTACAGCAGCTTCAAAAATTTTTCTTGATGAAGGCTTTGCAATATCATCCCAAATGGAGAGGATACGGGAAAGGACACGCATCACATTGCCATCTACCGCCGGTTCAGGAATACCGTAGGCAATGCTTAAAATCGCTCCTGCCGTATAGGGCCCTACCCCTTTTAATGATGAAATTTCTTTTGGGCTGCTTGGAACTTTCCCGCCATATTTTTCATGGACCTCCCGGACAGCTGCCTGCAGGTTCCTTGCCCTGGAATAATAGCCTAAGCCTTCCCAGGCCTTTAATACCTTCTCTTCATCAGCTTCAGAAAGAGCTTTTATTGTCGGGAACTGCTTAATAAAGCGATGAAAATAAGGAATAACGGTATCCACTCGTGTTTGCTGAAGCATGATTTCCGAAACCCAAACCTTGTAAGGATCCTGGTCTTTTCTCCAGGGAAGGTCCCTTTGCTCGGCTTCAAACCAGCTGAGCAAAGCATCCTGAAACATATTTATATCCATTGACTCAATCGTATTTTGACTTACATTTTTCAATTTTTGCTCCTCCTGATGTTAAACTATCGGAAATATGGGAATATATTAGTACAGTTGCTTTTTTAAAGCCCAGCAATCCATTTTAGCCAATCCACCGGATATAATGGGATCCAAGCTGCCAAATACATTGTGCTTTGCAGATTTGCGAAGTTTTTTCAGCGCAAAATAATGGGACTCTGTTGGGACATTAAAAGATTCTATAATCTTATAAGATCCAGCAGCATATTGGGAAACCTTGATATCTGCTGCATCATAGGAAGGCAGCATTTCAATAATCTTATCCATTACAGCCTGATACTGAGAAAGTGAACAGCCTTTGACTTCATATTGCACAATCATTTGAACATTTTGTTTCATTACCTAAGCAACTCCTTTAAAGGTACCCATAATTAGCTGTTATGACAAGAAATTTGTTGATACACTTAAGAAAAGCGCAAGGCGCCTTGCCCACCCCCGACAAGCACAAGACGAGCCTCACGGAAAGGCGTTTTTTAGCAGGATTGGCTTGTGACCTCAAGGCTTGCGCTAGAAGTTATCGACGTTCAAAGTTATAACTCTTTATGTCTTTTTATAATAACCCTGAAGGAAGGAGGTCCTGTCCGCTTGGATACTGGTACACATGTAGTAATGGGATTGGCGATTGGCGGGATAGCCACTCTTGACCCAGTTGTAGCGCAGAGCTCTGCTACGGCAACAAGCGTGATGATTGGAGCAGTCGTCGGTTCACAGATACCTGATATTGATACTGTTTTAAAACTTAGGAATAATGCAGTTTATATACGCAACCACAGGGGGATTACCCATTCCATTCCGGCTGTTCTGCTATGGCCGCTTTTCATATTGGCTGTCATTTATCCCTTTTTTCCGGAAGCCAATTTGCTACACCTTTGGATTTGGACATTTCTGGCTGTTTTCCTGCATGTTTTTGTCGACATATTTAACGCCTACGGAACCCAGGCTCTCCGTCCTTTTTCGTCGAAATGGGTCGCATTAGGAATCATTAACACGTTTGACCCTTTTATCTTTGGGATTCATGTCGTGGGATTATTTATCTGGGCATTTGGCGCCCATCCTGGGTATACATTTTTAATGATCTATTGCATCATTGTCATGTACTATCTGATCCGCTTCCAAGCCCAGAGGAGTGTCCTGAATGCTGTAAAGACTATAGTTCCGGACGCCACTGAAATCATTATTGCCCCAACTATGAGGTTTAACCATTGGCGAGTTGCGGTTATGAGCAAGCATCAGTTTTTCGTAGGCCGTGCTGTTAAGAATCATGTTCGGATTCTGGATCAATTTAACCGTGTTCCTGTACCCGAAACCCCTGTACTTGAAGCAGCCAAAAAAGATAAAAATCTCTCGGCCTTTCTGTCTTTTTCACCGGTTTACCGGTGGGAAGTGGATGAATATGATGATTATTATGAAGTGCGCTTCATCGATCTCCGCTATCGGAGCAATGGACATTATCCATTTGTCGCTGTTGTCCAGCTTGACCGGGATTTAACCATTCAGTCTTCTTATACCGGCTGGATTTTCAGTGAAGAAAAACTCCGAAAAAAACTGGATATTCTTCCCGGTTAACCGGTTAATCAGATAGTGATTTATTCTAGCTAGTATAAAGCCGAAAACAGGCTGCCCTCGAAAGGCAGCCTGTTTTTAATGTAGTTTATTTTTATCCTGCTCAAGCAAATGCTTATATTTAGGATTGTTAGCCACAAATTCATGGAGTCTGCTGCCATAATTATCTACCCATTGCCTTACGATCCGCTCTGTCATTTCACTGCCTTTATATTCTCTGCCTGCTTTGGCATAAGTAGCTTCAAAGTCCTCCCAAAGAAGCTCTATCCAGGTTTGGGCCTGGCTAGCCGACAGCTTATCATTCTTTTCCAATAAAAGCACATAAAGCTTTTGCTGGTATTCATTCATAATTATCACCCCATTACCATTTATTAAATTCCTGTTTCCTTCATACCCTGCGGAAAAAAACAAATAATAGTATTACGTGATTGGCCTTTATGCCGGTCACGCTCTTATTCCGGATTAGGAGGCTGCTTATGCGCAATAAAGCGAGAAATTTCCCAAATCAAAATAACAATAAATTGGAGGGTGAGCCTAGGGCTAAAGCTGAATATGCTTCACGCCGGGCAGATGGCACGATCAATACACACCCTCAGGAACGAATGAGAGCTTCATCAAACCGCACAAGTGATACACCAGAATTTTAACTAATCGAGGAGGCTTGGTTATGGGAAACAGCAAAAAATTCTTTGGAGACAATCCGTATTCCAGTCCGTTTACTTCTCCGCACTTTCGGCCTAAAAAAGCCCATTCGCAAGTAAACGGAGAAACCCAGCAAACTCAAGACCTCATCATTTTAGAAAGACAAACCAGAAAGAGATCATAATTTTTTGGAAGAGGATGTCTATTCATCCTCTTTCTTTTCTATTTGTTTTAGTATAGAAATCGGCAATGCTTCTTCCCCTTTTGTTCCATTTAAACGAAAGCCCCAAGCAAAAACTCCATTCATATATTCAATCTTAAAGTATGTTCCAGGATCACCTTCAATTTGATAGATTTCTCCTGGTTTAAAATCATCCGGATTGAGCAGGTAGGCTTTCGCCATTATGGCTTTTCGCTCGAGTACAGCGTACTCATTTACCATACCCATCTGCTCTGCTTTCCTGGCTTTTTCGTTTAACGCGGCAATCTCCTGCTGAAGTTCATATGTAGTCATGGTGCTGTATCTTTTTTCCTGCATTTTGAATCCCTCATACTTTCATTAGATAATTGCTCTTTATTTTGGCTAGTCTAAGTTATAGGACATCTGTGTTTTAAAACTAATTACATAGCTAAGTATATGGGAAAATGCTTACTTAGAAAAGACTCGTGCAAAGTAAAAAAATACGGAGTTTGCTAAAATGGTACTTATAGTTCTCAAAAAGGAGAGATAACATATGAAATCCCTCATTATAACCGGTGCAGGATCCGGATTAGGGAAGGCACTGGCCTTATTGTACGCAAAACAAGGCTTTCATATCATTCTAATAGGACGGACTCTGGACAAATTAAAAAGGGTTGAAAAGGAAATACGCGAAAATGGCGGAAGCGCTCAATCTTTTTCAGTTGATGTTACTAAACCAGATGAGATCCGCCCATTCATACAAGATGCAGCTGAAAACTTTTCTCTATTCGGATTGATAAACAATGCAGGAGTTGGTCATTTCGGTCCATTCGAAGGTCTAACACAGCAAGAAATACATGAGATGCTCGATACAAATGTGTTAGGCTCCATTTATATGTCCCAGGCTGTATTGCCTTATTTAAAAGACCAAAACGAAGGCTTGCTAATGAATATCATTTCTACTGCAGGTTTAAAAGGAAAAGTAAATGAATCTGTTTACGTTGCAAGCAAATTTGCGGTGAGAGGCTTTACAGAAAGCCTTCAGAAAGAACTCGAAGATACAAATATTGAGGTTAAAGCAGTCTATATGGGCGGCATGGACACGCCCTTTTGGGATGAAAGCGACCATATCAAGGACAAATCAAGGCTGCGCTCCCCGGAAGCAGTGGCAGAAATAATTTTGAACAGCATGGATGAAGATACAATTGTAATACAATCTAAAGGCAAATAACACATGGTTTTCGCCATGTGTTATTTATATAGATTACCTTCTTCGTTTAGGTATTGCTCAATTAGATCAAAGGAAAAGCCTTTTCGGAAAAGAGTTTGTTTCATTTTTTGTTTATATTCAAATTCAGGGAGCCTAGCATATTTTTTCTTTGCTTTCTCTGCTTGGAACTTTAAGGCTGCAAGCTCTTCATCCTCTTCCTTTTCAACTTCTGTTTTAGAAATAGCTTCTTGAATAATTTCGAATTTAAACCCTTTACGCATCAGCATTTGTTCCAGTTTTTGCTTGAGTATCTTCGATGAATCACGGGAGAGTTTTTGGGCCTGCTTTTCACATAGCCTTTTTGCTGTTTCAAGTTCAGCTTCCCAAGAATACTCCTCCAATGCTTCTTCAATTGATTTAGGGGAAATACCTTTCTGTTTGAGTTCAGTACGGATTAATCCTTTCCCTTTATCTGATGTATTCATTTGGGTACGCACGAAAGCTTTTGCATACTCTTCATCGTTTAAAAATTGATACGTATATAATTTGTGAACTACTTCCTGAATGACGGGTTCGTCAACTTCTTTTTCTGCTAAATGTTTGCGGACTTCGGTTTCTGAACGCATTCTTCGGGATAAATACTGAATAGCCGTATTATATGCTTTTCGGATATCATCCTGGTAGCCAATTTGACTTAGTGCGAATTTATCAAGTTCCAGCCCTTTTTTCAGCTGGTGTTTAATTAATACATCTTCATCGACACTAAATGCATATTCTTCACCTTTGCCAAAATCCATATATATACTGTAGCGGTCTTTATTCTTTTTCTGGACAGTAATTTTCGTAACGATTGGCATTTTCTCCACCTCTTTTTATAAATGTAACACATCTAAAAAAGGTTTTTGAAAAAAACATCGTAAAATATCAGAAAAGAGAAAAGCGAGGTTCCAGCACGTTCCATTCAATTAGCGAACCTTATTTACAGCCATTTTTGATAAATGCTTTTATAAGTATTGCCACTTGAAAGGGGAATTTCCCATGAGAATAGCCATAGCAGGCGGCACCGGTTTTGTTGGAAGCGCCTTGTCGGAACATTTATTAATAAATGGTCATGAACTATTTATTTTAACGAGAAATGCAGCCAATAAACATAATTCTAAAAAGCTTCAATATGTACAATGGATGAACAAAGAAGATTCGCCAGAGGATGAGCTTGAAGGAATTGATGTGTTTATAAACCTGGCTGGCGAATCCATTAACAGCGGGCGATGGACAGGAGTGCGTAAAAAGCGAATTTTAGAGAGCCGTCTATCGGCTACAAAAGAAGTTGTCCGCATCATTAGCCGGCTTGAGGAAAAACCCTATACACTAGTCAATGCCAGCGCAGTCGGATATTATGGAACATCAGAAAACAGCCTATTTACAGAAGCCAGTAAAAAACCTGGCACTGATTTTCTCGCAGAGACAGTAAGGCGTTGGGAAATGGAAGCCTCTAAAGCAGAAGAATGGGAAGTCCGCACTGTTCTCTGCCGATTTGGGATCATTTTGGATAAAAATGAAGGCGCCCTTCCACGAATGGCGCTGCCTTATAAGTTATTTGCAGGGGGAACAGTCGGAACAGGCAGACAATGGGTTTCCTGGATCCATTTAAACGATGTTATTAAGGGAATCGACTTTTGCATTGAACAAGATCAGCTGCAAGGCTCAGTAAACTTTTCCTCCCCCAATCCTGTGACGATGAGACAGTTTGGCCAAATACTTGGGGAGGTACTTAATCGCCCCCATTGGATTCCAGCTCCGGGCTTTGCATTAAAACTGGTCCTTGGTGAAATGAGCTCCCTTGTACTGGAAGGGCAAAAAGTGGTGCCTGAAAAGCTCCAAGCTTTCGGATATGATTTTTTATTTAAAGATTTAAGAGTAGCTCTCCGGGACATTTACTCTTGATTGCATCGCGGACGATATTAAAGCGATAGAGAAGTAAACATTGTTAATCATCCTGGTTAACAACCAAATTGGACCGCAAAGTGTTGATATCGTCGTTAAGCATCCGGATTAATGCAAATTAATCTCATGAAGATTGACAACAGCATTAATCTTTCAAATGAAAGAAATTTGCACTAAAATTTAGTATCATTTTTTAAAATAAGGGGAAAATAAGGGAAGTGAACTTTATTTCGGAAGGGATGATCCTTAGTGGACAAAAAGAAAAAAGACAAATCAAAGAGTACATTATCCAGCATGCAGGAAGTAATTTATTCAAGAGAATTTAAAAGAGCGGATAAAGCCGGCGGATTTGCCGGAAGGCAGCCAAAACATTAATTACCATTTATACAGCCCTTAAAATGGCACAAGATAAAAGTACGGAAGCAATCAGTTTCCGTACTTTTATTCTTGAAAGGGGTTTTCATAATGGGCCGTGCACATGGACATAAAACTCGTGACAGAAATAAGGGATCACTTCCACAAGTACCTAAAAAACTGAAATCAGACGGCTTAGACGTGGAGTTCGACCGCGATCTTGCCGACCATGATGACCTCGAGGCAATGGCACGCTCCAAGGCGGCAGACCAGCGTGCAAGAAACAGACAAAAACGCTAAGCTGTCCCATGGTAATATCTCTTTTCAGCTCTAAAAAAGAAGCAGGGAACCAAATCCCTGCTTCTTCTCATTGAATTCAGTGATTATGTGCTACTCTTTTTCCGATTCCGTGCCCTCCCTTTTTCATCCAGGTCTTGACATAAGGGATTGCAAATCTATCAACACCCCAGAAATACGCACCGCTTCCGGTAAAGAGAAGGATGATTGCTGCAGTATATAATACTGGATTTGTGCTTGTAGTTCCTGCCATTAAGAAGTTAAGGTTCATAAATGCTCCTGCGATTAAAGCCGGGATGGTTGCAGCACCAAGGATAAGTCCAATACCAACAAGAACTTCGCCCCATGCGACTAAAAAGCTGAATAATTCTGCATTAGGGACTGCTGCTCTTTCAAGGAATCCTGCATACCAGGCCTGAACTGCCGGATGATCGCCGCCTGCTTTTGCAATGGCCCCCTGCATAAATCCGCCTGCATCAAATCCATCTGCTATTTTATGCCATCCTGCTTCAAACCACTGTATTCCAAGCCAAATTCTTAATATCGTCCACGCTGCTGCCGCTTGCGGAGTTTTCCACCATCTCATGATCATCATCTCCATATTTAATATTGTGAAATTATTCACATGATTTGAAAAAAATTTTTAACCCATATAGGGTTTTTAAAAGCCGGCCAGCTCTTTGGAAGAAAGGATGCTATGGTGATCATTTTGTGAAATGTTTCACTATCTTTCTTCACTTTTAATATACTCCTTCTAACGCCATTCTGCAATGCACTTCACCAACTCTTCACAAATATTGGGCTAAGTTTGATCAAGTTGTGAACAGTTATTTATCCACAAGGGTGTGAATAATGTTAATAAGTCAAATGAACTGCTTTTACCAGTGAATTTATATATCTCTATGGATATTAATAACATTCCGTGTACAGTTCTAATGGATTATGTGGATAATGTTGATAAGTTTGTGGATCACTTTTAAATCAAGATTTAATTTGTTGATAAATACGTGAATAAGTAAACAGCCTGATTATCTTACCTTTTTGTCCAGTTACTAGAAAAGGGGCATTTATCCAGATGGAAAAACCATTTATTTTATGGTAGATAAAAGATTTGGGAAAGCTGGCAGTGAATATCATTTACACAGAATGAATATTGACGGTAGAAATGTTGAGGAAATAATGCTGCCTGTAAAATAGCTTGAGAGATTAAGGAACCGAACTTTAGTTCCTTTTTTAGTATCAAAATTTATGTCTTAGAATTTAGATAACTATCGCCTTGAAGGGAATGAAAGGCCTTCTTCTAAAAGAAATTTTTAAAAGTACGATTTCTTCTGCCCAAAGCCGGGAATAGAAATAATATGTTTGTAAAACGTATGCAGATACAACCAAAAGGAGGACCTTTTATAATATGCTTGAGAATGTATTGAAGGATCTCATTTCAATTAACAGCTCTGCCAAGGAAGGGGCAAACCGGGCAATCGAATATTGCCACCAGTGGCTGTCAGGCCATAACCTTCCTTCTGAATTGATTGAGAACAACGGATATAAAATGGCTGTCTGTGAAATTGGAAGCGGTGATCAAACCGTCATCTTTAATGGCCATGTCGATGTTGTATCAGGAAAGGAAGAGCAATTTATTCCTGTGGAAGTTAGAGATAAAATTTATGGCCGCGGCGCAGCAGATATGAAAGCAGGTGTTGCTGCGATGATGTGCGCGGTTAAAGAGCTTCACAATAAACCAATAGGCGTGAAAATACAGCTCCAAATTGTATCAGATGAAGAAATTGGCGGGTTTAATTGTTCCGGCTATCTTGCAGAGCAGGGGTATCGCGGTGATTTTATCATTTGTTCCGAGCCGACACAACTAGGGATCGCGCTGGAAGCAAAAGGCGTTATTAGGCTGGATATTGAAATTGAAGGTGATCCCGCTCATGGAAGCCGTCCTTGGGAGGGAATCAATGCTATAGAGAAGGCTTTTGAAGTTCATCAAAAACTGCTGAAATTGCCTTTTACAAATGAATCGTCCGACTTCTATCCATACCCATCTATTAATCTTGCTAAAATACATGGCGGGGATGTATATAATAAAGTTCCAGAAAAATGTGTGATGTCCTATGATATCCGCTACTTGCCTACACAGAATCATGAAGATGTCATCAAACAAATTGAAGACATTACAGATGGCGAAGTAATCATCAATATGTTCAGCAAACCCCTTGTTACCGAAAGGGATAACCCCTTCATCTTAATGCTCGAACCGATCGTTGAAAAACATACGGAAGATAAAGCAGTGTTCTTTGGGCAGCACGGTTCTGCGGATACGGTCTTTTTCGCCAATTATGGAATACCAGCTATCGAGTTTGGCCCATCCGGCTTAAACTGGCACGGTGATAAAGAATATGTTCTTCCGCATTCAGTTCATTTATATGAAAAAATGCTTATTGACTTCGCTATGAGGTTTTCGAATTAAAGGGATCCTCTTAAAGCTTAATAGATAGATTAAAGGCGGGTTGAAATTGCTCAAGCCCGCCTTCTCAGGATGCCTGCAGCAGGTGATCCTAATCTCATGCATGTGCACCAACAGCAGCTTTACCATGCAGCTGATCGTAAACGCCCTCCTGCTTGAGAAGCGATTCATGCGTACCTTCTTCAATAATCCGCCCCTCTTCAAGTACAAAAATCTTATCTGCACTTTGAATCGTATTTAGGCGATGAGCTATGACGAAGCTGGTCCGGCCCTTCATCAGTTCATGCAGGGCATCCTGGATTTTCAGCTCTGTCACAGTATCAATGCTACTTGTCGCCTCATCCAAAATTAAAATGCTGGGATTAGCAAGGAACGCCCGCGCAATGGATAACAGCTGCTTTTGCCCCTGGCTGATACTGCTTCCGTCCTGGCTTAAGACGGTTTCGTATTGCTGGGGGAGCTTCATGATAAAAGAATGGGCGTTTGCGAGCTTTGCTGCTTTCACCACTTCTTCATCTGACGCCTCCAGCCTTCCATAGCGGATATTTTCACAGACCGTACCCTTGAATAAAAAGGAGTCCTGCAAGACAAAGCCCATATTCTTCCGCAGACTTTCTTTTTTCACAAGGGAGATATCCTGGCCGTCTATTAAAATGCTTCCTGTGTCCAGCTCGTAAAAACGCGAAAGTAAATTAATCAAAGTCGTTTTCCCTGCACCAGTCGGTCCTACGAAGGCAGCCGTCTGTCCCGCTTCCACATGGAGGCTAACATTCCTAATTGTATTGCCATCCTCTTCATATGAAAATGAAACATTGCTGAACTCGACTTCCCCTCTAATGCGAGAAAGCTCCTTAAGATCCTTTTCATTCTTAAACTCTTCCTCTTCATCCATTATGTCAAATACCCGCTCAGCACCTGCAATCGCAGACAGCAGCGTGTTAAATTGATTTGCCAGATCATTCAGCGGACGGGTAAATTGACGGGAATACTCGGTAAATATAACAATGACACCAATCGAGATCATTCCGTTTAGAGCAAAAATGCCCCCTATACCTGCAATAATGGCAAAGCTCAGGTTATTCAGTACATTCATCAGCTTCGGAATAAACCCTGAAAAGGTCTGTGCCCAAAATCCTGCCCTTCTAAGCTTTTCCCCTTTTTCATGAAAATCGGCAATAACTTTCTTCTCCTGTGAAAAGGTTTTGATGATTCGTTGTCCTGATATCGTTTCTTCAATAAAACCATTCAGTTCACCCAGATTTTTCTGCTGCTCCTTAAATAGTTTTCGTGTCCTTTTTGTAATCCATTTCATGCCCAGAAACATTAATGGAACAATAATGAGCGTGATCATCGTCAACAGCGGACTTAGCCACAGCATCACAGAAATCGTGCCAATTAGAGTAAGCAAACTGGAGAACACCTGGATAACTGAGCTATTCAAGGTGGAGCTGACGTTCTCAATATCATTGGTAACCCTGCTCATTAATTCTCCTTGCTGTCGTTTATCAAAGAAAGGAATCGGCAGCTTATGCAATTGCCTGAAAAGCTTAGCTCTCATTGTAAAAACAGTCTCCTGGGCAATGCCGATCATCCAATAGTTCTGGAACCAGAGCGAAAGCGAATGAAACACATAGATCACTGCCAGCCATGCCAGCAAGGTGATAAAACCATCGCTACTTTGCGTGACAATATAATCATCTATGGCCATCCCAACTAAAAATGGGCCCAGCAAAGCCAATGCGGAACTGATGAGTACCATGAAAAGAACCAGGACCAGCAGGCTAATATTATAGGAAAGAAAGGTCCAAATCCGCTTTAAAGTTGCACCCATATCTTTTGATTTGGCCTTTTTCCCCGGTGAAACCTTTTCATCGAGCTGGAGAGGGATTTTTTTATATTGGAAAGGTCTTTTCAGCTGTTTAAGCATAGTTTCTATGCTCCTCTTCTGATTGGGATTGGAAAATTCGTTTGTATAATTCTGATGTTTTGAGCAGGCTATCATGATCGCCTTCAGCAAGCAGCTTTCCATCCTCCAGCAGCAAAATCCGGTCCGCTTCCATTGCGGTCCTAATTTTCTGCGTGATAATCAAGTTTGTGCAAGTATACTCCCTTAAAGCGCCAAGCAGCTTTGCTTCTGTTTTCATATCCAATGCGCTTGTACTGTCATCCAGCAGCAAAATCTTCGGCATTCTGACAAGAGCCCGCGCAATCGACAATCGTTGTTTTTGCCCGCCGGATAGATTAACACCCTTTTGTCCCACTCTTGTATCATATTGCTGAGGAAGCTTCATAATGGTTTCGTGAATTTGAGCATTCACGGCAGCTGCAGTCATTTCCTCCATGGCGGCACCTTCCTTGCCCCATGATATGTTTTCTTTCACACTTCCTGTAAAAAGCAAGGCTTCCTGCGGCACGAAGCCGACCTTCCTGCGGAGGTTCTCCATTTTCATCTCACGAACATCATGCCCATCAATTTTAACTTCTCCCCCAGTTACATCATAAAGTCGGGGAATGAGCTGGAATAAAGAGGTCTTGCCCGCTCCCGTGGCACCAAGGATGGCAACCGTTTCACCCGGATTAATAATAAAGCTGATATTTTCGAGAACTTTTTCAGACATTTCCGGATATTGAAATGAGACATTTGCGAATTCAATTTTCCCTGCATTCACTGTTAAATCTTTTCGAGAGTCGGAAAGATCCGCTAAATCAACGTCTGTTTCCAATATCTCAGTGACACGATTTGCAGAAGCACTGGCTCTCGAAAAGGCCATAATAATCCAGGAAAAGATCGAAAAAGCAGCCGTTATCCTGGTCGCATAGTTGATAATTGCGACCACTTCTCCCACCTTCACATCCCCTGTATTGACCTGGATGCTCCCAAACCATAGTACACCCAGAATGGAAAGGTTCATAATCAGCAGCAGCACCGGCATGGTTACTTCCATAAGCCGCAATGCTTTGACTGTTCCATCTCTAAGATCCTCATTGGTTCCTGTAAACCGTTTCACCTCATGGTTTCTGCGGACAAAGGCTTTTATTAAACGCATGCCTGACAAATTTTCCTGCATAACACTATTTACAGCATCCAGTTTTTCCTGAACCACTTTAAACTTTGCTCCCCCTTTGCCCATCACCCAAAACAGGAAAAGAAACAGAAAAGGTGCCACTGCAGATAAAATAAGCGCCAGTTTTGTGTTCACAACAAATGCCATCCCAAGGCCGCCGATAATTAAAAGAGGCGCTCTCATCATAATTCTAAGACTCATGAAGACTGTATTTTGCAGTTGTGTAATATCATTGGTCATCCTTGTAATTAGAGAAGAAGTCGGAAAACGATTAAAATTGGCAAAAGAGAAGGATTGCACTTTTTCATATAAGCTTTTTCTAACATCAAAACCGAAGCTTTGGCTAACATGGGCAGCATAGAAAGAATTGATTACGCCTGCAGCAAAAGCGGCAAAAGAAGCTCCGGCCATTAGTCCTCCCCATTTCATAACCTCCTGAAGGTCATTTTTCATAATACCGTTATCTATGATCTTTGCCATTAACAATGGCTGAATAAGCTCAACTACGAGCTCTGTCAGCATTAACAATAGAGCAACCGCTGCCGCGATCCGGTACGGCTTTATGTATGATAAAATCCTCACCATCCGTAGTCCCCCTAGCTGTAATTGTAAATTATAATATATGTATAAACAGGCACGAGAAATCCTTCGGTAAACTAAATATTGTAATGCTATATATATAATATCCCTTTTTACAAAATTTTTAAATAATTTTCCTGTAAAAAATTAGAAATGGGCAGTCTCCCTTATACTTCTGTGTGAAGATGCCAAAGTTAAACAGTCTATAAAAACAGAAATTGACCTAATAAAATAAATCAACCTTTCCTTCCTTCTTGTTTAAAAAGTAACAAAGTTTGTGAAAATAGCCTAAAAAAAGCTTGGATACACCAAGCGTTAATTTCCTTTATAATGGGGTGCAATTAGATCAATCCGGTTTGTCCATATTTCCCCGGAGTAGTCAGCAGGAAGCCGCCCCAAATCTGCTGGTTTATCAAAGCCTTCAGACCAGCCGCCGTCGCCTGCAACCACGATGACATTTGTGCCTGCTTTATCCATACGGTTTAAAAACTTATTAGGCCAGCCCCACATCCATTTTGCATAAGATTCAGGGATATGCAGCTGCGTATCTTTACAGGAATTAGATATATATCCTGTCCAGCCAGCTGCCAGATAGGGCAAGAGACAGCTCTTGAGGGTTGCCTTTGACATTACGCGCATGCCAGGCATTATCTCCTGAAGCGCAGCAATAGGTTCATCTCCCCCATATACCGTTATTTCCTGCTGCCGGCTTTCCGGAAAATTTGAAAGATATTCAGCAAGCTGTTTGCCTTCATTCGGATCATTGCTTTTGATATGGAATAAAAAATTCCCTTCCGGAAAATGCTCTATTACTTCATCAAGCGAAGGCATAAGTCCGGTCCCTTTTCCGCGAAACGGAAAAGTTTTTCCCTTATCGGCTGTATAACCAAATCCAATGTCGAGCTGTTTCAGTTCCTCCATTGTATGTTCCCTGGTAACCCCCTGGCCATCTGTCCGGCATTCCAGTGTCCAATCATGAAAAACAGCAAACTGGCCATCTTTTGTCAGCTGAATGTCTAATTCTACTACATCGGCTCCGGCTTCAAAAGCTGCCTCCATGGATGGAATTGTATTTTCAATAAAAGGATGTTCAGGTTCATAAATTCGCTCTGCCGTACACGTATCCCCAGTTATTCCTTCCATATAAAAGGTCTGTGCCATTCCTCTGTGCGCCAGCAGCAATGGCTGTTCTTCTCTTTCTTTAGTAAACAATGAGCTGTTATTGGCAAACATGAACACAGCAAGAATTAATAGAAACATGAACATTCTCTTAAAAAACTTTTTAATCTTTTTCATCTGTCCTCCGATATTGTTTTCTTATCTAAATTTATTCACGAATCGATTTTAACATAATCTTCCCTTCCTAAATACAAAAGACCAAATCAGTAGATTTGGCCTTCAAAAATAGATTAACTTGATTTCCGTCCCAGATAGGCTTCCATAATTCTTGGATCATTCAACAGTTCATGAGCACTTCCTTCTGCTACGATTTTTCCGGTTTCCAGCACATATCCATAATCAGAAATGCGCAGAGCCTGCCTTGCATTCTGTTCTACCAGGAGAACTGTTGTACCGGCTTCGTTAATTTCTTTAATAATTTTAAAAATATCAGCCACTACAAGCGGCGCCAGCCCCATTGATGGTTCGTCAAGGAGCAGAAGCTTCGGCTTGCTGAGGATTGCTCTGGCAATGGCAAGCATTTGCTGCTGGCCGCCTGATAAAGTCCCCCCAAGCTGCTTCTGCCTTTCTTCAAGAATCGGAAACCTCCCCATTATAGCTTTAATATCCCGGTCAATCTCATTATCCTTTCGGTGATATGCACCCATTTCAAGATTTTCGAGCACCGTCATCCCGGATAGAATCTGCCGGCCTTCCGGGACAAGAGCAATTCCTTTTCTCAGAAGCTGATCAGGCCGCAGCCCCTTTACTTCCTCACCTTGAAATTCGATGCTGCCCTGCTGTGGTTTCAGGAGTCCTGAAATAGTTTTCATGGTGGTTGTTTTGCCTGCCCCGTTTGCACCCAGAATAGTAACAATGCTGCCTTCTGCTACTTCCAGACCAATGTTCTTTAGCACCTGGATCCTACCATAAAAAGCGGAAATGCCGCTTACTTTAAGCATACAAATCATCCTCCTCGCTGCCGAGATAGGCTTCGATGACATCAGGATTATTCTGGATATCTGCCGGTGTGCCTTCTGCAATCTTCTTTCCGAAGTTGAGTACTGCAATTCGATCGCATAATTTCATTACAAGAGGCATATCATGCTCGATAAGCAGTACCGTAACCCCCTGCTCTTGTATCTTTTTAATAAGATGGAAAAGTTCGCTTGTCTCTGTTTCATTCATTCCCGCAGCAGGCTCATCAAGAAGCAGAAGCTTCGGGCTGCTGGCCAATGCCCTGGCAATTTCCAATCTCCTTTGCTGGCCGTATGCCAGGCTGTCCGAAACAACATCCGAATACCCTTTTAAACCAACAAATTGAAGCAATTCATTGGATTTGTTTCTGATTCTCTCTTCTTCCTGTCGCTGCATTTTTGTCCGAAAAACACTGCTGAATACTCCTGCTTTGCTTCGGCAGTGTTCCCCTACCATTACATTTTCCTCAGCTGTCATTTGGGGAAATAGACGAATGTTCTGGAATGTCCTGCAGACCCCTTTTTTTGTTATCAGGTGAGGCTTCAGGCCATTAATGTTATCTCCGTTAAATAGGATTTCGCCTGAAGTCGGAATAAACATCGAGGTAATCAAATTGAACATCGTTGTTTTACCGGCTCCATTCGGACCGATCAACCCAAAGATTTCACCCTTGTTTATGGAAAATGAGACATCAGACAGGGCACTCAGCCCGCCAAAGTTTTTACATGCTTTTTTGACTTGAAGTACCATGCTTTTGCCTCCTCTTTGACGTTTTCAGCTTAATCCAGTTTAAAATATTTACATCAATAAGTCCCTGAGGACGGACAGCCATCATTATAATGATGATTAATCCGTAAATCATATAGCGATATTCGCTGATAAAACGGAGCACTTCCGGCATGACGGTCAAGAATAGCGCCCCAAATACCGGTCCCCAAATAACTTCACTGCCCCCAAAGACTGCAAAAATTAAAATTTCGACTGCACGGTGATAAGCAAAATCAGCAGGACTTATATAAGCAAGCACGTGCGCAAACAATGTGCCGGCAAATCCTGCTACTAAAGCACCTTGTGCAAACGCAAGAACTTTATAATAAGTAATATTGATCCCCATTGACTCCGCTGCTTTTTCATCAAGCTTTATCGCTGCAAAGGCCCGTCCGACCCTGGAACGGTTTTGCCTTCTAAAAAACATAATAATGCTGATGGTAATGACTAATAAGAGCAGAAAAATAGTTAAGAATACAAACTGGTTATTTTGCAGGCCGAATACCTTCGGATCAAAGCCAAAGCCTTTTAACGTTTTCAGGATTTCACGCCCCATATGTGGTATTCCTGATAAACCAACAGCCCCCTTTGTCAGCGACTCCCAGTTTACAAAAATAACACGGATCACTTCTCCAAAGCCAAGAGTAACAATCGCCAGATAGACGCCTTGAAGCCTTAAAGTTGGAATTCCAATAATAATTCCGAATAAACCCGCCATTAAGGTTCCTGCCAGTATTCCCACAATAATCGGAAGGTCAAAATTCAGCGTCAGAAGTGCGGAAGTATAGGCGCCGATTCCCATAAACCCTGCATTGGCAAGGGACAGCTGTCCAGTTGATAGAGTTATATAAATGCTTACCCCTAAGATAATATTAATTAATATAAAGGAAGCAACCTGTAAGTGATATGGATTGATTAATTCTGCTAGCATGGATTCACCTTCTTATGCTGAAATTTTTTGGCCAAACAATCCTTGAGGCCTAATGAGAAGTATGACGATAATGGCCACAAAAGCGATTGCATCCTTGTAGCCGGAATTCCCGTAAACAACAACAAAGGTTTCTGCTAATCCAAGGATCAGCCCGCCTGCCATTGCTCCTTTGACATTCCCCATACCGCCGAGAATAATGATGGCAAGCCCTTTCAGCCCTATGGATAATCCCATCTGCGGCGTAACAGAGTTAAATGCCATTCCGACCAGGATGCCGGCAATTCCTCCCATAGCCGATGCAATGATAACGGTCATCGTGATCGTTCTTTTTACATCAACACCAAGAAGGCTTGCCGTTTCAAGGTTTTCCGCTGTTGCCCTTAACGCCTTGCCTGCCTTTGTTTTGCCAAGCCAAAAAGAAAGTGCATACATCAGAAGTACAGAAATGATAAAAATGACAATCTGCACGAGATATACGGTAATCGATCCGATTTGGAAGCTTATTTCTGCAAATGAAGCCCTAAATGGATGATTCCCCGGACCAAAGAGATGATGGGATAGGTTTTCCAGTAAGATTGAAACACCAATTGTACTAATTAATGGCGCCAAATGTGAAACACCTTGTTTACTTCGCAGTGGCCTTAGAGCAAAGCGTTCAAGCATATACCCCATTGCAGCAGTTACCAATATGGCGGCAAGGAAAGCGAGCCAAAGCGGTCCTTTGAATGTAGCAGTCACAACAACACCGATAAAAGCGCCAAACATAAAGATCTCTCCATGCGCCATGTTAATAATGCCAAGCACCCCAAAGACTAGTGTAAACCCAAGTGCAACGATGGCATAAATACTGCCAAGGGTAATTCCGTTTATTAATTGTTCAATTAACACGGCTATCCACCTACTAACATTTTTTATATAAAACTTGGAATCTCAATTTTTAAAAGTAAAGCTCAGGCACTATTGGCGCCAGAGCTTTACTTGGTATTACATTTATTATTCAAAAACCTTGAAAGCTCCATCTTCAATCACTAGGACAGTTGGATCCATCACAACATCCCCTTCCTTATCAAAGGAGAACTCACCCAGAATACCATTAAAGCCCTGTACTTCAGCCAATGCATCACGAAGTGCATCACGGTCAGCTTCACCCGCATTTTTCAATGCTTCTGCCATAATGTAAAGCGCGTCATAGGCCTGGGCTGCAAATTGGTCTGGCTTCTTACTGTATTCTTCTTCATATTTGCTGACAAAATCCTGAACCTTTTCATCTTCTTTTTCACCATACCAAGGCGTTGCCACAATTAGCCCATTTGCCGCATCACCTGCAATGTTGATTACCTCAGGTGAGTTAAAGCCGTTTCCGCCTACAAATGGAACATCAATACCCATTTTGCGTGCCTGGTCCATAATAACGGCTCCTTCGTTGTATAGGGCAGAGGCCAAAATCAGGTCCGGATTTAAACCTTTAATTTTTGTTAGCTGCGCATTATAGTCTGATTGACCTTTTTGGAATGTTTCAATCGTCAATATTTCCAGACCCTTTTCTTCTGCAGCCTTTTTCATCGTGTCAAATCCCGATTTCGTAAATACATCATCATTTCCATATAGGATTGCAACTTTTTTAGCATCATATTTTTCAATCGCTTTATCGATTGCAGCCGGGATGGCCAATGCTTCAGGAAGCGAGTTGCGGAATACATAATCTCCTATTTGCGGAATGCCTTCTGCTGTAGTCGATGTTCCCATGATCGGCACTCCATTTAGATCTGCCTCAGGGCCGACTACATTCATTTCTGTGCTTAAGGTAGGTCCGATAATGCCTGTCACATTCTCGGAATTCATCAATTTTTGAGCTGCTGTCAACGCCTGATCTTGCTTGCCGGCTGAATCTTCAATAACAAGGTTTATCTCTACCTCACCTTTGCTATTAATCTCTTCCTGGGCAAGTTTTAATCCATTTGTAATAGCTTCCCCATAGGCTGCTCCAGGACCGCTGATATAGGAAATAACGCCAATATCCGCTTTAACTGTTCCTCCGCCGCTTTGCTCCTCTTTGTCACCTGCAGCCTGGTCTCCTCCGCAGGCAGACAGAACCAGCAAACTGGACAGCGCTGTAAACTGGGCAAATTTCTTCAACTGTTTTCTCATCTTCCAACCCCCATTTTTCAGAAATAAGTAAATATTCAAAACTATATTACTATTTAAATACAAATGCTTGGCAATGTAAATAACAATATGGAAACTTTTCTTATATATTAATCTCTTAAAAAGATTGAAATTTCGATCGTTTGGCAAATGTCTCCTCCGATTGTCTTCCGCCAACAAAAGAAAGAGGCAATCTTTGTTTTTCGTGAACATTGTCGGGACTTGTCACAGAATTGTAAGATTAATCTAAAGATATAACCATGGAGGTGTTCAATGAAATGGAAGCGATTACAAGGGACTTTTTTCTTTTTTTATCAAAAAATAGCTTATTAAATAAAATTGCACAAAACCGCGGCGGAAGTTTTGCGGCAGGTAAATTAATTGGCGGAGTGGACTTTCAGAGCAGTGTCCGCTTTATAAGAGATTTGAATAATCAGGGTCTTTCGGTCACGGTCGACCATTTGGGAGAGTTTGTGGATTCTGTTGAGGTTGCGAACGAACGGACAGAAGAATGCATCTCCACGATTGAAATGATCAGCAGAGAGGGTTTAGATTCACAAGTATCCCTTAAAATGACATCCCTTGGTCTGGATATTGACCGAGATCTCGTTGTAAAAAATATGAAGCGAATCCTGGACACAGCTGAAAAACACAATATTATGGTTACAATTGATATGGAGGATGTACCCCGCTGCCAGGCGACCATCGACTTGTTTAAGCAGTTTAAAGAAAAATACAGCTGCGTAAGCACTGTTTTGCAAGCCTACTTGTACCGCACCGAAAAAGACCTTCAGGATCTTGGAAAGTATCAGCCGTTTTTGCGCATGGTCAAAGGAGCTTATAAGGAATCTCCTGAACACGCATTTCCTGAAAAGACAGACGTAGACGAGAATTATAAAAAACTAATTGAGCAAAGTCTATTAAATGGAAACTATACGGCAATAGCTTCACACGACGACCAAATCATTGAATATACAAAAGAGCTAGCCAAAAAGCATAACATTCCAAACGACCGCTTTGAATTTCAGATGCTTTACGGCATGAGGAACAGAACACAGCTGGAACTTGCGAAGCAAGGCTATAAAATGCGTGTCTATGTTCCATATGGAATGGACTGGTATGGCTATTTCATGAGACGTATGGCGGAACGTCCTGCCAACATTGCATTTGCCTTCAAAGGTATTTTCAAAAAGTAACTCATTTAGAATTTATTTTTCTTCCAAAATAGTAAAATCCGGATATAATATAAATCTGTATAAAGCTAATGAGAGATTTCCTAAGTAATGAGAAAGCGATCTGTAGATGCTTTCTCACAGCTTATTTTATCTAAATATTTACAAAACTTAATATTAAAGGAGGTTTTCAGATGGATTATGCATTGCTTGTTTCCATTACCGTCTATATGATCGGGATGCTTTGGATTGGTTATTATGCTTACAAAAGAACATCCAATCTATCTGACTATATGCTTGGCGGGAGAACACTCGGTCCTGCTGTTACCGCTTTAAGTGCAGGTGCATCTGATATGAGCGGCTGGCTTCTTATGGGATTGCCAGGTGCCATGTACGCGACAGACCTAAGCGCATCATGGATTGTTATCGGTTTGACACTGGGAGCATGGGCTAACTGGCTGTATGTGGCTCCAAGACTGCGCACTTATACAGAAGTAGCCAATGACTCGATTACCATTCCCGGGTATCTGGAAAACCGCTTCGGCGACACTTCCAAAATTCTTCGCCTGATTTCAGGATTAGTTATTTTGATTTTCTTTACTTTCTATGTTTCATCAGGCATGGT
This sequence comes from Cytobacillus sp. NCCP-133, assembly GCF_026011715.1. Lineage (GTDB taxonomy): Bacteria > Bacillota > Bacilli > Bacillales > Cytobacillaceae > Cytobacillus. The sequence continues at coordinate 48,249 of NZ_BRVM01000007.1, forward strand.
ATCCGGAGGAGTATTATTCCAGAGCACGTTTGGTTTGGATTATCATACAGGTCTTTGGATTATTACAGGAGTAGTAGTGGCCTATACACTATTTGGCGGATTCCTTGCAGTTAGCTTGACAGACTTTGTTCAAGGTCTGATCATGTTTATTGCATTGATCCTTGTACCATTAGTAACTCTTTTCCATGTGGGCGGATTCGGCCCTGCTATTGAAACAGCCAGATCCATCAACCCTGCACTTCTTGATATTTTTAAAGGGACAAGCCTCCTAGGCGTCATTTCTCTGTTTGCATGGGGACTTGGCTATTTTGGCCAGCCGCATATTATTGTCCGCTTTATGGCCATCAGCTCTGTGAAGGAAATCAAAAAGGCCACCCGCATCGGGATGGGCTGGATGATTTTTTCAAGCATCGGTGCAATGCTGACAGGCTTCATTGGGATTGCTTATGTTGCAGATACTGGGTTAAGCATTGAAGACTCAGAAACGATTTTCATCCTTTTGGGTGAGGTATTATTCCATCCCATCATTACTGGATTCTTAATTGCAGCGATTCTGGCAGCCATCATGAGTACGATTTCTTCCCAGCTGCTTGTGACATCAAGTTCATTAACGGAAGATTTGTACAAGACATTCTTCCGCCGTTCTGCTTCAGATAAGGAGCTAGTCACGATTGGAAGGCTATCCGTTTTGCTCGTTTCGATTGTTGCTCTGATTATTTCATGGGAGAAAAATGAAACGATTCTCAGCCTTGTCGGCTATGCATGGGCAGGATTCGGTGCTTCATTTGGACCGCTTATTATTCTTAGCCTGTATTGGAAGCGCATGACAAGATGGGGAGCTTTAGCCGGAATAGTTGTGGGAGCAAGCACTGTTATTATTTGGTCAAGTGGCGGCCTATCCGGAATTCTGTATGAAATGATTCCAGGATTTGCAGCCAGCTTAATCGCCATCATTGTTGTCAGCCTTTTAACTTCCAAGCCATCCAAGGAAATTGAAGAACAATTTGAAGCTTTTGAGAAAACGGTTAAATAAATTAGCTACCAGGACTGGGCAAAAAATGCCCGTCCTTTTCTTTTCGACAAAATACGAGTGGTGCTTGGTGCTGATTTTCTCTATAATAAAGAATAATGAGGAGGGACCTGTATGAGCCAGCCACTTGAGAAAATCCTTAATTTGACGAATATTGATGAGATAACGGAAATGGCCAGCACTTTTTTAAAGAAGCCGGTTGTCATTGAGGATGAGCAATTTTCTCTGCTGGCCTACAGTTCTTATTATATTGAGCACTTTGACCTCGCCAATCAGCAGACTATTTTTTCAAAACGGTGGCCGATCCCTATTTTGGAAAAATTTATGGATGAAGGCATTGTCGATCAGCTGAAAACCGTTCCAGAACCCTTTCGCATTAAAAAGATGGAAGAAATCGGGCTTAATCAGCGAGTGGTTGTCAGCGCTAAATATAAAGAGCATATCTTGGGTTATATCTGGGTGCAGGAAACAGATGGGCTTCTGATAGAAACCGAACTTAGATTTTTACATGAAATCTCTTTTCATATCGGCAAGCTTTTATATCAGAAAAACTTGCTTAAGCTTCGTAAAGATGAGGAAAAACATCAATTTTACAGGAAAATCATTGACCGGACATATCAGACAGAAGATCAAATCAAATGGGAAGCTGCAAATGTCAAAATCATCCTTCCAGAGGCTTTTATCGTAAATGTGTTTTCCATTGCCCAGGCAGACGAAGAGAAATTTGCAGAACTGGCGGAAACCGTGCGATTGTTTGCGAATGCACTTAGCCATCCCGCCCACATTTTCACAAACCAGCTGGAGATTATCGTATTGATTGGAAGCAGCTCTCCAGCACCAGGCAGCTTATCGGAAGATGCCTATGAGCTGACAAACACTGTTCTGAGCCAATTTAAACACCAAGCCGTTTTCGCAGGGATTGGCGGTGAGTATACCTCCATCCTGAAGCTCCGAAAAAGCTATAAAGAGGCGCAGGAGGTCATAAAAGCGGCAAAATTCATCGGTTCACCGGAAGAACTGCCGTTTGACTATAAAAAATTATGGGTTTTCCGCTATTTAGAGCCCATTGCCCAGCATAATAACAAAACGAACTACGTTAATGAAGATTTACTGAAGCTCAAGAAAAAAGACCAGGAAAGCCAAACGAATTTGCTGAAATCACTTGAGGTATATTTATTAAACAACTGCCGCATCAAGCCGACAGCTGAACAGCTTTTCATTCATACAAACACTTTAAAATACCGTATGAAGCAAATTACAGACCTGACATCCATCGATTTTGATGACTTTAACACAAGATGCCAGCTTTATATCGACTTACAGCTGCTCAAGCGTAAAAAATAAGGCTGATTCCTAAGGGAATCAGCTTTTATTGTGCGTGAAGAATATTGGAAAAAAGCTGGGTCTGCGTAAAATCAGATGCCCAGTATTTCTTTATATCCTTCACTGTTGATTTCCAGAACAACGTAGGCTGCTTTCGAAACAATTTGGTGGCCAGCTTCTTTGCAGAACCGCCAGAAATCAGGAAAATAATATAAAGCTTTTGTTAGACATCGGCTTTAAGAAGTGTTCATGGCGGCCCTTTCTCGCGCTCACCCCTGATTACCGGCTTCATGAAGCGTTCATGGCGACCTCCTTTCGCTCTCACCCCTGATTATCGGCTTCAAAAAAAGCCTGTCCCCTTTGGGATCAGACTTTTTCATTTCCATCTTTTTCAGGCTTAAATAGAAAATATGATAGGACACCGGACAATAGGGCGGCACCAGCTGCTATCAGCATTCTGATAGGCATATCTATTTGCTGATAATCTTTGTTTAACATCCACATAGCTGCCGCAGCTACAAGAATCATAATAGGAATAACAATAAGCTTTCTATTTTTCAAGATATCTTTCTTCCTTTCGTTACACATCAGTATGGCATGATCTGCATTCTATTATATAAAAAAACTGTGCAGATGGATAATCTCACACCTTTTATGCAACCCCTTCCAATTTTCATAATTATTAAACCTTAACTTTTTTGCCGCAGTCCCTTTACAAAGGGTGTTTTGGGCTTTATAATCCCCGTTGTTCCACTTTTTACGGAAATCGAAAAAAATAAGATAAAGGAGGTTGCGGCGATGCGACAAAAAACAATTTCCTTTTTATTGATCAATCTTGGAGCATTCCTTGTTTCAATAAATGTCCACTTTTTCCTATCACCCAATAATTTAGCAACTGGAGGAGTTAGTGGTTTGTCGATTATCATGAATGATTTGTTCCCCGGCCTTTCAATCGGAATTTTCATGATTCTTGTCAACATTGTACTGTTTTTAGTCGGATTTATTTTTCTAGGCTCGGGCTTTGGAGCTAAGACAATCTATGCCAGCTTCGCCCTTTCATTTTATGTATGGGTGCTTGAAAAATTTGCTCCAATGAACCAGCCGCTTAGTGATGATATTCTTATCCAGCTGATTATCGGGCAATGCATTGCCGCAACCGGGATGGCAATTGTCTTCAACCAGCAGGCATCCACCGGCGGAACGGACATTATTGCCATGATTTTCAATAAATACTTAAATATTGAAGTTGGCAGAGGCGTACTTCTTGCTGATTTATCCATTGCACTGTCCTCCGCCATCCTATTCGGTCCTCAAGTCGGCATGTATGCATTCTTTGGTGTGATTATAAACGGATTTGTCATTGATTATGCGCTTCAGCAATTCAATTCAAATAAAGAAATTGTGATTATTAGCCGATACAGTGATGAAATTAAGACATATATTGTCCATGAATTAGGCAAAGGAGCAACCATTCATACTGCAACTGGAGCCTTTACTTCTGACCAGAAAGAAGTAATTACGACGATCCTCGGCAGGAAAGATTTTACAAGACTTAAGGGCTATATCACCCAGGTTGATAGTAAAGCCTTTATTACCGTTCATACGATGAGTGAAATCCTGGGTCAAAACTTTAAACGATTAGTATAAATATAGGAAGCTTCATCCACCGCGGATGAAGCTTTTTCATATTAAAAGCTATTTATCCCCTTCAGGAGAGGATGTCGGCTCCGGCATGTGAAAGAAAGAACCAGCAGCATAAGAGAAACGACCTATTTTCATGAAATACATACCACTATTGGTAAGAAAAAGCAGTCATCCTTCTCATAGGACTGCGTTTTTCTTTTATCTCCATTTGGTTTCAAACTACCATCTCGTGGAAAAAGGATAGAAAAGGAGGCGTTTTGATGAAAGCGGTTGTGATAGGAGCAAATAGTGATGTTGGAGAACATGTGATAAAAAAGCTTGCAGAGAAAAACATAGAATCTATTGCGGTTGTTGCCAATGAAGTTCAAATGGAAGATTATATAAAACTGGGTGCTAATGATGCAGTGTTGTATGATGAGCAAATCCTTTTATCACGTCTTCAAATAGCAGATGCAGCCATCTATCTGACTGGTGTCAATCCCAAGAAGCATACAAGCAAAACGGTTTTGGTTGACCATCAGTCGGTTTCAGATACCATCCAATGGGCACAGGAATCAGGTGTAAAGCGATTTGTGATGATGAGCGCAGTTAAAGCGGAAGAGGGAGAGAATGATTCGTCACGTACAATTGCTGCCAAAGATTTGCCGGAAGATATGCTGAAGAACGCCAATTTAATCTATACAGTCGTACGCCCTGCCCAATTAACAGATCATCCTGGTACTGGACTGGTGCAGGCAATTAACAAAATCCACGATAAAACAGCGGAAATTCCCAGGGAGGATGCCGCAGCCATACTTGTTGAATCATTAAATTATAAGGCTGTTTTTAATAAAACGATAGAGGTTTCGTCTGGTGATACCCCTATTAAAGATGCACTAAATTTATTTTGATAGAAGGAGGAGCATATGAGCTTAACTGATTATCTTGTAATTGCACTATTTATTTTCATTGCACTTGTCACTCTAATCCCAGTCTCTCTTTATATCTATTGGCATATAAAAGATGACAGGCAAAAACAGCATTCCATTCTCAGGAATTTTCCCGTAATTGGTAAAATTAGGTATATTACTGAAAAAATCGGCCCTGAGTTAAGGCAATATTTGTTCAATACAGATACAGAAGGCAAACCTTTTTCCAGAAAAGAATACCAGGATGTTGTTAAAGCAGGAAAATATAAAGAGAGACTGATAGGTTTTGGATCGATAAGAAACTTTGATGAAGAAGGTTTTTATATCCGGAATACCTTGTTTCCAAAATTGGCCGATGAGATGAAAGTCGATAATACCAAGAAAATTAAAAGTCGTGTTTATAAGATAGATGGAGACAACCTGTTTTCAAGAAAGGAGCATAGCGAAGAAAAACTTGCCGATCCCTATTACCTGCGGGATGAAGATGCGGTTGTATTGGGCGAAACAACCTGCCGGCACCCATTCAGGATAAAGGGGCTTGTCGGCCAATCGGCAATGAGCTATGGCTCTCTTGGCGAGAAAGCGATAACCGCCTTATCAAAAGGCCTTGGCTTGGCTGGCGGAACGTGGATGAATACAGGTGAGGGCGGCCTATCTCAATATCACTTAGCTGGAAGCCCGGATATCATTATGCAAATTGGACCGGATATGTTTGGCGTCAGGAAACCAAATGGTGAATTTTCATGGGAAGCGTTTAAAAAGAAAAGCGAAATTCCAGAAGTTAAAGCTTTTGAACTAAAGCTTGCCCAGGGTGCCAAAACCCGGGGCGGACACGTAGAAGGTGAAAAAGTCACAGAAGAAATTGCGAGCATTCGCCTGGTTGAAGTCGGGAAAACCATTAATAGTCCAAACCGTTTCTATGAATTTAATGATGCCCCCTCCATGTTTGACTTTATAGAAGAGCTGCGAAGTGTTGGCGGCAAGCCGGTTGGAATGAAAATTGTTGTTGGCGATCTGGATGCTCTTGAAGAGATGATTTCCTATATGAAGGAAAGCGGCAAAGGACCTGATTTTATAACTGTTGATGGAGGAGAAGGCGGTACAGGTGCAACCTATCAGGAACTAGCAGACAGCGTTGGCTTGCCAATTCAATCTGCCCTGACTGTAGTAGATGAAATGTTAAGACAGTATGGAGTCAGGGACCGTGTAAAAATCATTGCCTCCGGTAAATTGATTACGCCTGATAAAATTGCGATTGCTCTTGCGATGGGTGCAGACCTCGTTAATATTGCGCGCGGCTTTATGATCAGTGTTGGCTGCATCATGGCACAAGTCTGCCATACAAATCACTGCCCTGCAGGCGTTGCTACCACTGACAAAAAGCTTCAGGACGGGCTCATTGTCGAAGAAAAGCATTATCGTGTCTGCAATTATGTCATCTCGCTAAGAGAAGGGTTATATAACCTGGCTGCCGCCGCGGGGATAGATAACCCGACCCAATTTGAAAGAAAGCATATTGTTCATAAAGACAAATTTGGCAGGGTCTCCCCTCTTGAGGAAATACTCCAGGCTGCAAAAAGAACACAAATGCAGAAGGAAAGTTGAAGCAATTAAAACCTGGTCCAGTTTAGGATCAGGTTTTTCTATTGGGTTTTAAGAGAAGCTTACCAGTAATTTTAATAATTTATTTTCAAAAAACGATCCAGCAGATTAGCGGTTTCTCATTTTTTAAGAATTTAGAATTACCATCCACTCCTTTTTCTTACAGATAAACAGTACTTTTGTGGTATTTTGTCGTTTTGATTCGAATTCCATTTGTATTCAGGTTATAATTTAGTTTGGAAAAATAGATACATAGAATATGTTTTATATAAGGGAGGATAAATAAGATGGGATGGGTAATAGCCATTTTGTTTGGTTCAGCAGTTGTGCTGCTCATTTTATCGTTTTTTAAAACGGCGCAATCCAAATCAAACCTGGAACAGCAAATTGATCAGGTAACTTTTTCATTAAAAAATGAAATTCACGAACTGCAGCAACAGATCAGGAATCTTGAATTAGATGCAGAAATCACTGCACAGCAGTCAGGGGCATTGGATGTATCTTCCAAAGAACGCCAAATGCTTCGGGAAATGCTTGATCTTCATAAACGCGGTTATTCGTTCGATAGCATTGCCTTAAAACAGCAGCTCACACCAAATGAGGCAGAGCGGATGCTTTTGCCTTACCTTTCAAAAAAGGCTGAAAGGAGTATGGTTGCACAATGACACCTAATTCCTTGCGCAGTTTTTCCGCTGGTCTATTTGTGGCTGCCATTCTGACTGGAAGTGTTTATCTATTCGGCCCTTCAGAAGCAAAGAGCACGGAAAATCTAGCGGATAAAACGGAAAAAGCGGCTAAGACTGAAAGACCTGGAGTGCAGGAAATGATCGATTTGCTTGTATCTAAAGGGTATGTGATCAACACAGAAGCGGAATGGAGTGAACAGCTCGCTGCTGCTGCAAAAGCCAGTGAAAAAGACAAAGAAAAAACAGAAGAGAAATCAAACAAAGAAGCCGGCGAGAAGGTTGTCTACCGCACTATTTTGACCGTCTCAATGGGAATGACGAGCATAGATGTAGGCAATGCCCTTGAACGTGCCAACATCATTAACAGCGGCGTCCAATTTTACAAAGATGTTGAAAAACGCGGTTTGGCAAATGAATTGCGGCCCGGTACCTTCGAAGTGGAAAGCGGAATGACAACAGACGAGATTATTTCGGTTATTTTTAAGTAATAGCAATGGAAAAACGCTCCTTTTTTTGATGAAGAAGGAGCGTTTTCTATCTTTCAGACCAGAAGGATTAGGGAAATAATCAACTGAGGCCTTAAAAAGCATATATGTGTGCACAAGACAACAATTTATATGCGGATAAAATTTTTTATGTGCGGATACTTTTTAACACTTTATGTGCGAATAAAAAATACTTATGTGCGCTTAGTAATCATTTGCCCTTATCCCTATATAAACTGGACTACTTCTGCATAAACTCCCGAATGACAGCAACAAGTTCAACGGGCGTTTCATACATGCTCATATGCCCTGCCTCTTCAATAGTTTCCTGGTGAATATTCGGCCGCTCAACGGTAAACGCCTTTTCAGGCGGAATAATTTGATCTTTCCCTCCAGCTAAGATTAAAACCGGCAGCTCTGTCTTTTTTAGAATCATATTACGGTCCGGACGCTGTTTCATTGCTTTCAAGGCTGCCTTTGCCCCTTCTGAGCTAGTGCTATATCCGATTTCTTTTGCAGTCTGAAGTTCCTGTTTGTGCTCTTCTCCTGGTGCAAACAGATTGGGAACAAGCCCGTCTACAAAGGACCTGATTCCCTCGGCACCAATTTTTCCGGCCGCAACGTCCCTGCCCTTTTTCCCTTCTTCTGAATCGGGGTTGGCAGTTGAATGGATGAGTGCAAATTTTCTAATCTTGTCTTCATGAGCTTCTGCAAAAGCAAGGGTCACATAGCCGCCCAGCGAGTGGCCAAATAATGATGCTTTCTCCACTCCAAGCTCCTGAATAGTACCTTGGATCAACTCAGCCATCTTTTCAATTGAGCTATCTCCTGAAGGCATTTCAGAATCTCCATGGCCCGGAAGGTCAATTGCGATTATCCTATAATCCTCTGCCAATGGCCGTATCACCTTTTGCCAATAATCCTTGCTCCCGCAAAACCCGTGAATAAGAACAACCGGATCCCCCTGTCCTTCCTCGTAAAAAGATATTGGCGTCCCATTTACATTTACTTGTTTAGCATTCAACCAAAACACCCCCTTTATTTTGCTAGTACATCCTGGTATTCACTTTTTCGTTCAAAAAGAGCCTTTGCGTATGAGCAAGCTGGCACAATCTTTAACCCGCTCTTTCTCGCTTCTTGTACCACTTTTTCCACCAGCTTTCCTGCGACTCCCTGGCCCCGTAGCGAATCACTGACGTACGTATGGTCGATTGTAATTTGAGAATCACCGCTTGGTACAAAAGTGATTTCAGCTGCCATATTTCCACTTTCATCATTTATAAAATACCGATTTTCTTCTTTTAGAATATCTGCACTCATTTAATTATCCTCCCTGGATTAATTGATAAGCTTACTATGTCCATATGCTTGTATGTTAACATATTAATTGGAATAATTATCTTCACCCGCTCGTGATAATAAGATTCCCTTCTAATCGCTTTCTTTAAACATAAATCTCCCTCTATACTTTTATAGAATTTACTATTCACTAAAATGTTTCTGAAAAGAAATCCTTTTTAGATAAGAAACCCCAATGGCGGCTTTAAAGCCGTCACCATCGTGATATGTTGAGTTACCACTGGGATCATATGAATTATCTAGAAAAAACAATTGAAGAGTTGGAAGA
>NZ_BRVM01000007.1:57677-178378 GCF_026011715.1 Cytobacillus sp. NCCP-133
TGGGGGTTGATATGTCTGTAGTTAAATCCTCCAAATATCTTGCTTCATGGGCTGGTGTTTGTCCCGGAAACAACGAAAGAGCCGGTAAAAAAAACAAACAAAACCACACAAGGAAATAAAGCCTTGAAAACGATGGCTGTCGAATGCGTCCTGGCTACTTCAAGACAAAATAATCGAATTTCGTCCCATAGGAAAAGGATTAGTAAACGTCAAGGAAAAATGAAAGGGCGCGTTGCTTCCGCCCATTTAATTTTAACAATCGCTTACAACATTTTAAAACAGGTGAACCCTATCAAGAACTAGGACCAGATTACCTCAAAGAGAAAGAAAAAACTAAAGAATTAAAAATGATCGAATACTTAAAAAGGAAAGGTTATACAACCGCAAATTCACAGGAAATCGCTTAAATACTTTTATTGGTGATCAATTATAAAACGACATATCTCCCCTTCAAAAAAAATCAGAAAGTGAAGGGTTTCTTTAGTATCCGAAATAGTTTTTCATACAAAAAGCTCAGAGCGCCTTTCGCTAGACAGTTCTCTAAGTTCAAAAGGATATAAATTCTGATATCAAAAAACCCCCCTTCTTCCATTAGGGAAAAGGAGGATTTTATTTTTCCTTCTAGTTCAGTTCTTCCAATAATATACGTGCATGGTTATATATTGGATCTTTTGCAGCATATAGCAATGTGACCTTTTTCTCTTCGGATATGCTGCGCAGCTTTTCCAATTTGCGAATCTTTTCGGTATCCGTTCGAAGCTCAATGAGATACTTCACCCGAAATTCGCTGAATAGTTCTGGTTTATGATTAAACGCCTTTCTCAGCTCGCTGCTGGGTGCAATCTCCTTTTCCCATGCTGATAATCGGGCATCCTCTTTTTTTATGCCCCTCGGCCAAAGCCGGTCGATTAAAACACGATAGCCATCATCCACTTCAATTGGATCATAAATCCTCTTTATTATAATTTCTGCCATCTCCTATTACCTCCAGACCGTTTGATATTCATAGATCTTGTTTCTAAATCGTATGTAATTTGCTATTATTTTACTTTTAAGACAAAATACAAATTTTTCTATTTCCAAGAAACGTGAGGTGTTAGAGTGTGACCGGTACAATTGCAGTCGTTATGATCTTCTCAATTCCCATCATCAGCATCCTGACTTTTCATCAGCGAAGACTCGCAAAAATTAAACATAATATGATAAAAGATGAAATCACATTAGAAAAATTAAAACAGGAAAACTTCCTGCTTGAGACGGAAAAAATGAAAATAGAACTAGAACAGCTGAAGATTGAGAATACCATTGAAAAAACAAATATCATATGAAATTCAAATACTCTTTGCTGAAATCCATGGTGAATGAAAAACTCGTTAGCTCAATAGAAAATCCCCTTCTTTGCGGAGGGGATTTTCACTTTATAGGTTCTCGACAATTTTCCTTGCTGTCATTGACCCGTTGACAATGCAATCCGGTATGCCCACACCATAATAAGAACAGCCCGCAAGCCATACTCCCGGATAATCCTCAGAAATCTTCTTTTCTAAGGATGCTACTGTTTCGGGGTGGGAAATCAGGTAGTTTGGCATTTGCTCTGTCCAATTGGTCACCACGCTTGCCGCAGGCTCAGCAGTAATGCCCAAACTTTTTTCGATGTCAGCCAATGCAGCCTGAAGAAGCTCCTCCTCATTCATATCTTTTAGAGATGAGAAAGCAGGATGGCTGCTTTTATAAAATAACCTTACAAGCAAATTGCCGCTTTTGGATGTGTGCGCCCACTTCCTGCTCGTCCATGTGCAGGCATTGCATGTTAACTCTTCCGTATTCGCAGTAATGAAGCCTGTTCCATCTTCCGGAAGCTTGCTGTCCGGTAAATCATAAGCAACGTAAATGGAAATAAGCGAACTATTCTTCAAACGCCTAAACTCTTTCTTCAGTTCATGATCTGCGAATAAGTTTTCCGCTGCATTGTGCGGGATGCTGAGCACAATATGATCCGCTTCCATGCTTTCTCCATTTGAAAAATTCACTTTATAACGGCCAGCAGCTTTTTCGATTGACACCGCCTGGGTACTTTTTAATATCTCGGCATCACCCAATTTTTCTTCGTAAATATTGATAAGCGAATCCAGTCCGTTTTTAAAAGAAAGAAATTTCTTTCCCTCTCCGCTCTGGAATGTCTTTTTATTTTCCTCAAAACCTTTAATGATGCTCCCGTACTTTTCTTTATAATCGAACACCTGCGGAAGGGTTGAAGCAATTGTCAGGTCACTTAGATGACCGGAATAAACGCCCGAAAGCACAGGAGCGATTTGCTTTTGAACCAATTCTTTTCCGAAAAAATGCTCTAAAAATTCGCCGATGGAGTCATTTTTCGTAAAGCTCTCATTTTTTGTGTAAAGGTCCTTCAGTGCTTCAACTTTCCCTTCTGCTGACACTAAGGTTGACTTTACCAGAGATTCAACACTGGCAGGAATGCCGAATACAGAATCTGCAGGAATCAGCTTCAGCCCGCCCTCCGTATAAATATATGATCGGCCAGCAGCATTATAAACGAGCTCCCTTTCCAACCCAAGCTCCTCAATAAAATTCATTTCATTCGCTTTGCGCGCAACAATGGAATCGGCTCCCGCTTCGATCACAAATTCGCCTTCCCTGACTGTCCGAATTTTCCCTCCAAGCTGATCAGAGGATTCGGCCAACACCAGCCTTATTTCATACCCATTTTCCTTTTTCCATTTATTCATTTCATACATGGCGGATAGACCTGTTACGCCTCCGCCTATGACCAATACTGTTTTCACGTATACACACCTCAGTTTACATCCAATTCATACATAAAGTTTACCACAATATAATCCTTTCAAAGAATGTGATGGTTTGTCCAAATGATGAATATATTTTTAGGAAGGAGGGAGATTTAATGCAGCATTCATTAGTGGTAATGAACCTGCTTCGTTATTCAGTTTCATATGTTTTTATAGTATCCGGTTTTATGAAGCTGATCAGTGCAGAATTGAGCAATGCTTTTGTAAATCTCGGTCTTCCATACGCAGAACTTCTCATGCATGTGGTTGCTTTTCTGGAAATTATATGCGGTGTATTAATTCTTTTTAATAAAAGTGTGAAAAATGCAGTGATTCCGCTGATTGGCATTATGGCTGCAGCCCTGTGCCTGACCAAATTGCCTGCTTTGAACTCAGGCTATATAGATTTTGCTTTTGATGCCAGGCTGGATGCGGTTATGCTGGTTTTGCTCTTAATTTTATATAAGTGTTCACCATAACAGTAAAATGTTAATAGGACGGGAAGTGACCGATAAAAAGAAAATTTGACCGATAAAAAGAAAATTTGACCGATATATCGATAAAGTAACCGATATAATTAGAATCTGACCGATAAAGATGTGAAAGTGACCGATAAAACTGAAACAGTACAAAAAACTTCTTTGAAATCCAAGATTTAGCTTAAGACACAGAAAAAGCGGAGGGGGTTCATCCTCTCCGCTTTCTCATTTCCTAAACCAATTTGCATTCTCGTCCATATGCAAAAAAGCAATATCTGTATTGACTTCTCCAGTGATTCGGTCGATTTCTATATCCCTGCCATCCAGCCATTGGGCGAAGTCAAATTCAATTGGATCCCTGTCTCCGCCTAGCGAGAACCAGGCTTTCCTTTCTTTTGGCAAGTACGCAGAGGTATGGATTGTTCCTGCCCAGCTGCCATATAGGTCAGAAAAAACTCCTTTGTCCGTATCGTTTAAAAGGCAGAACGCTTCACGAGCACTTAAAGGCTGCTTCTGCCGGCTTTTTATCACATCAAGCCTGCGCATGCTATCCGTTAAATGATTCCTGTTTTCGTGTTTCATGACTTCAAAATGGTTCGTACAAGCGGTTGTTTGTCTGACCTCCACACCTCTAGGGGAGGTTTCCACCGCAAACGTTTCACCGCTCTTGTCATATACCACATAAGTGAAAGAATGGCGGTGGGGAATTTCCTTCAGCATATCGGCCGCTTCTCGCACATTTGCACATGACTCCAGTATAAGCCTGCCAATCATACAGCATATAAAACCATCCCCCGGATTTTTCCGGTTCATAAAGTTATAACCAATTACAAGTCCTTTTTCATTCATGCCATCCATGCGCCCTGTCACACGCTGGCTGGGACCAATGATGGCATGGCCCTGATCTGTTGGCTGATAAAAGGTATACCTTCCTTCATACGTTTTAGGATGATAATCATAGTTTCGGATCAGGTAACCTTCTCCAGTCATAATGGAACACCCAGACCGGACATAATTTAGGCGATATCCGCCAAACTCTTTTAATACCCGTTCCATCGGACATTGGAGTGCTTCCTGAAGACCAAGAAGTTCTTCCCAAATGCCCGGTGCAAATCTTGTAATCGCCTCATTAACTTCCTTTTCCTTTATCGAGAACCGAGGCTTTCTTACCTTCCATTGATCCTCACGGTTTTTTACCGATAAAGAATCCTTTAACCTTTCTCCTTGCATATATCCAAATTCAAAGTGGGTTCCCCGAAATTGGATAATATCACTATAGATCGTCTTCAATTGAATCCCTCTTCTATTACATCTATTTCACTAAGAATAAATCAGGCATCAAAGAAAATCCAGCAGACGGACTTCCATAAAAAAAACTGATTCACAGCCACCTGCGAATCAGTTCTTCTTTATTTGTCATCTACAATGATATAAACGGCCTGTACTGGTCCATGCACACCAACAATTAGATTCATTTCAATATCGGCACTATTACTTGGTCCAGAGATAAAATTCACACAAGATGGAACAGGTTCTCCTTTTTCCACTTTATCATGGACTTGCTTGGCAACCTGGGTCATTCTTGGAACGATTGTACTCTTCGGAATGATGGCAAAATAAATGACAGGAAGAAGGCTTACAGCACGCCCTTTCCCCTTGTCGCTGAATAAAACAACCGTTCCAGACTCTGCCAATGTAGCATCGCTAAAAGTAATGCCTACGTCTGCAGTCGCTGAGAAAGCAAGATTTTCTTCCACGACTTCACAATCCCAAACATGTACGGCAATCTCATCACCACTTAGTTCGCCAGTAAGACCAGATAATCCATATTCATCAAAGCGCGGGTCATCCCATGTAACAACCGATTTTCCGCCATACTCCTTAATCAAGTGGGGAATCAGTGAAGGCAATTCAGCTGAAACTGTTTCATGAACATCCGTATGGATGCGCAGGCATTGCTGCTTAAGCACCTCGACAAGCTCATCGGGGGATGCATCCTTTAATACATCCCATTGGGGATTATGATTCCAGGCAGGCTTTTCTACTTGGCGGCGGCGGTCCCTTCCCAAATTTTTTGCCAGGTTATCGAGGAAGGAATTGCGATTATACACTTGGCCAGCTCCCATCATTTTCCCCTCTCTTTCTTTCTCTTTTTATATAAATCTCTAAATCGGTCTTTCTTAGGTGCCGGGAATTCACGGATTTCCGTCCAGTTTTTCAGTGGACCCGGGCCATCGGAGATTTTATCATCCTTTGCAAAGGCTCCCAATGCTTTTGGTGCGAGCTTTGATCCGATGTTATACATGGAGGGTGATGCTGTTCCCATGCTGAATGCCTTCATGGATAGGTTTTCAAAAATAGGTGCTTTGCCTTCTTTTTCAACGATCTCCTGGCGGTGGCGGAGCAAATGCTCATGCAATGGTATTTTCACCGGACATGCTTCCGTACATGCCGCGCATAGTGTTGATGCATACGGCAGCTCCTTATAATCCTCATATCCGCCCAGAAGCGGAGTCAGAACTGCTCCCACTGGCCCCGGATAGATCGAACCATATGAATGGCCTCCAACATGACGATATACAGGGCATACATTAATGCAGGCTGCACAGCGGATACAATGAAGAATCGACTGAAATGCCGTTCCCAAAATTTTCGAACGGCCATTATCGACAATGACCAGATGGAAATCTTCAGGGCCATCTACTTCTCCTTCTTGCTTCGGCCCTGTTAAGGCCGTAATGTAGCTTGTCAGTTTCTGCCCAACTGCCGCTCGGGTCAGCATGCTAACAAGAACCTCCATCTCTTCCCATGTCGGAACAATCCGTTCCATGCCCATGACGGTGATCTGCGTTTTTGGAATAGTCGTAACCATTCTTGCATTTCCTTCATTTGTCACAAGGGAAACCGTACCTGACTCAGCGATTGCGAAGTTGCAACCTGTAACTCCTATATCCGCCTGCAAAAACTCTTCACGCAGCTTTTCCCTCGCAAATAGAGCAAGCTCTTCCGGTTTTTCTGTTTTGTCATAGCCCAATTTATCCCTAAAAACATCGCGAATCTGCTCTTTGTTTTTATGAAGGGCCGGTGCAACAATATGGGATGGAGGATCATGATCATCCACTTGCAGAATCCATTCTCCAAGGTCGCTTTCAATCACTTCGCAGCCTGCTTTTTCAAGCGCCTCATTCAGATTGATTTCTTCTGTGACCATGGACTTGGATTTAACGACTTTTTTTCCGTTCTTCTTTTTTACCACATTTGTGATATACTCATTTGCTTCTTCTGCAGTCTCAGCAAAGAAAACATGCCCGCCGCGTTTTGTTACATTCTCGCTTAGCAGTTCCAGGTAATAATCAAGATTCTCAATTGTATGTGCCCGAATTTCCTCGCCAAGCTTGCGCCATTCTTCCCAATTGCCCAACTCTTCTGCCGCATTCAGCCGTCCGCTGCGTAAACGCCCCTGGGCAGAGGAAACAGCTCCGCGCATGAACGAGTTGCCTATTCCATCCGAAACACGTTCTTTAAAGGGTTTATCCCCTATTTTCATAGCCATTTGCGCTACTCCCTTCTCTACCTGCTGTTAAGTACAGAGGCTATATGCATTACCTTAATCGGCTTTCCTTTACGATCAATTCGCCCGCCAATATTCATCAAGCATCCACAGTCGGCTCCTATTAGGATATCTGCGCCGGAATCTTCAACACCCTGAACCTTCTCATCTACCATTTGCTCAGAAATTTCCGTCATTTTCACTGAAAACGCACCGCCAAAACCGCAGCAGTTATAGTTATGTGGGAGCGGTTTCATTTCAAGACCTTCGACATTGTTTAATAGCTTCATTGGCGCTTCCTTTACACCCAGTAATCTCGTCATATGACACGAAGTATGATACGTTGCTTTACCATTCAGCTTTGCCCCTACATCCTCTACTCCTAAAACATCCACGATAAACTGTGTCAGTTCAAATGTCTTATCAGCCAACATCTGGGCTCGCGGTTCCCAGACAGGGTCTCCTTTAAAAACATGCGGGTATTCCCTGAACATGGTACCGCATGATCCGGAAGGGGTAACCACATAGTCAGAATGCTCAAATACGTTAATCATATGCTTCATGGATTCCTTTGCTTTATCAACATATCCGCTGTTGTATGCAGGCTGTCCGCAGCAGGTTTGTTTTTCCGGAAAATCGACTTCACATCCCAGATTTTCCAGTAATTCCAATGTATCCATTCCAACATCTGTTTGAAAAATATCTATTAAACAAGTTACAAATAATGATACTTTCATTGGCCTCACCTTTTCTTTCTCCAGGTAAATTATATTCTGGCTTTGACTTTATTATATATAGTGTAAGCCTTTCCTTCCACTCAGTCAACAGGTCATCTGATGACTTTGACTAAAAATAGCAAGCTCTTTAAATAGGAGCTTGCCATTTTTTTAAGCTGTTTTTCGCATCTGTTTAACTTCCATTCTATTTTGCTTCTGTCCTTTGGCAATCAGGGTTACAATGAAGCCTGCCACGACCGCCAGTATAATCATGCCTATGTTCAACCCTATTCCATTAATGGCTACATAGCCAATCCCGCCTGCAAAAATAACATAGAAAGTCATTGGAATCAGTGTTTTTCTGATTAAATTTCCTTCCTTGCCAATTAATCCTGCAGATGAAGAAGCTGCAACGACGTTATGTACACAAATCATATTTCCTGCAGCTCCGCCGACAGCCTGCAAAGCAACAATAGTTGCAGGGGCAGCAAGGATATTATCTGCCACGCCAAATTGGAATAAAGAGAACATCATATTACTGACTGTATTGCTTCCTGCTGCGAACGCACCTATTGCCCCAATCGTAGGGGCCGCAAGCGGCCAATAACTTCCGAATACAGTTGAAATGCCCTCTGCCAATGCAAGCGGCATGCTTGTGAAATCAGCAGCATTTACCCCTGAATTGATAAACACTTGTACCAATGGAACAGCGAAGATCAGAGCAGCCATTGCACTGATAATCGTTTTAAAAGAGTCTTTCACTGCTCGTCCATAATCTTTTATATTCATCTTGAAAATAAAGATTGATAGAAGGGAGACAACAATAAAGATGACTCCCGGAAGATTAAGCGGTTTGGATTCAACTGTTATCGCTGTACCGAATACGCTTTCAAACCTGAGCACAAATGCTTGAAGCCAGGCAGAAAACGGCAAGTACTTAACACGTGTAAGAACCAATAGAACAGCCACTAGCAAGTATGGAAGCCACGCGGCCATAAATGACACTTGTTTTTTGGGATTTTCCGATTCGTCGACTTGAAGTGACCCCGTCCATGATGGATCCCAATTGCTCTTTTCTTCGAATCCCCAGGTCTTTTCCGGGATGAACAATCCTTTTTTAGCAGCAGGCACAACAATAGCCAAGCCGATTAAACCGCCAATCAAAGATGGGAATTCAGGTCCAAGAAGATTTGCTACCAATGCATAAGGAACTGTAAAAGCCAAACCTGCAAAAATAGCAAACTTCCAAATGGCCAAACCTTCTGCAATCGACTTATTTTTACCGAAGAAGTAAGTCAGCATGGTTACCATAAATAAAGGAATAAATATGCCTATGACTCCGTGAATCAAGGCAACTTGTCCGCCAATTCCGTTTATATAGGCATCAAATGTCGTTCCTTGTTCAGCAATATAGCTTTGAACCAGCGGAGAATCCTTTAAGCCTGAATGAACACCAATTAAAATCGGTGTACCGACAGCACCATAAGAAACCGGGGTTGATTGCAGGATAAGCGCCACCATTACCGCTCCCATCGCTGGAAAACCAATCGCCACTAATAGCGGGCCAACAATTGTAGCAGGTGCCCCCCATCCAGCTGCCCCTTCAAGGAAAGATCCAAACAGCCAGCAGACGATAATCGTCTGTACGCGGCGGTCCGGCGAAATGCTCATAAACCCTTTACGGATTGTAAAAATGGCACCGCTTTCTTTTAATGTGTTCAATAGCAGAATCGCACCGAAAACGATAACGCCCACTTCCAGTGCGGTGACAACCCCTTTAAAGCTGGCTGCAGCAACCTGGTTTCCGGGAACCTGCCAGAAAAACATAGCCATAATAATCGTTAATGCCAGCGATACTGGCATCGCTCTCTTAGCTGGCCATCTTAAAATAACTAAAAATAGAAAGACTGAAACAATAGGCAATGTGGCAATTACAGCCAAAGTACCAATACTCATATTCCTCTACCCCTTTCATGATGTAAGAATTTTCTCCCTTTAGCCACTAATCACATTAACAGGTCATCTGATGACTTTAATATAATAAACAGTATAATTAAAACGCTTTCATATCACAATAGTATTTTCTAAAAATTTTCAAAATAAAGCCCAATCGTTCCAACTTACGATTGGGCTCTCTTATCAAAATTCCATTTCCCGGAAATACTTCATTAACACTTCTTCCACGCTATGGAGATGCTCGAGCAGTAGTATTTGTGCCTTCTCACCTTCCCTTTGTTCGATTGCCTCATAGATGCTTGAGTGCTCATGTGTCAATCGATCCAAAGTCGATTTCTCCGAATAAAGCCAAAGCCTCCGCGTTTCACGCATTGTAGTGACCATCATTTCTGAGACATTGTTCATAAGGCTGATCAGCAGGTCATTTTGAGAAGCTTTTGCGATAGCCATGTGAAAGCGAAAATCTGCTTCTTCCCCCAGTTCCTCATCATTGGCATTCTTCATCTGTTCCAATGCTTCTTTGATTTCAGAAAGCTGATCCTCTGTCCATCTTAACGCGGCAGCATGTACTGCCCCCACCTCAAGAATCCGGCGGACCTCCAGCAAATTTTTCACATCATCCCTTTTCATTAGGACGGCTATTTGCACTGGAAGCTTGAGCATATTTGAATTGAATTGGCGGACATATGTCCCTTCCCCCTGATGCATCTCCACTAGTCCCATTGCCCTCAGTGCACTCAAGGCCTCCCGGACCGCTGAACGGCCAACCTGGAAATTTTCCGCGAGCTGCTGGACAGAATCAAGCTTATCTCCTGGCTTTAGCTCACCTGATTTAATCATATCCATAATGGCCTCAGCCACTTCTTCATATATTTTACGCGGTTTTATTCGTTTATAATTCAACTGTATTCACCTCATTATGTATCTACTATGATTGATTCTATAGTAATATTCATGAAGCGACAACGCTAATTTATAAGCGATTCCTTTGAAGGAACAAAGAGGGTCTACCAAAAGTTTAGCCCTTGGACACCCTCTTTTGATAAAACAATAGCTCTGTAACATTGGCCTGATGAGTTAGCCTTTTTATGGATTCTCCAAGTCTATTTCACTTAATATGCTGATTATTTCCAAATCAATATCCCCATTTATATATCTGCTCCCATTCACTGCACTTTCTGGGAATATTTCTTTCCTATTGGCGTCATAAGGATTCCAGCCAAAATACCTATACTGTTC
Organism: Cytobacillus sp. NCCP-133; assembly: GCF_026011715.1. GTDB lineage: Bacteria > Bacillota > Bacilli > Bacillales > Cytobacillaceae > Cytobacillus. Next base: position 68,425 of record NZ_BRVM01000007.1, read on the forward strand.
AGGAAAAAGTTGATCGAATAATCCTTGCTTCTTATCCAACTCTACTTCTATAAACTCCTTCATAAAGACCGTCCAATTTTTTGGCAAAGCCAAAGCTCCATATGAGCGGTTCCAAAGAGAAACTTTTTTCTCCATTTGCACACGCGGATCATAATACTCAGCCGTCCCCCCAATATCTCGATAATCCCTTTCTCTTATAAGAAAGAACTTGATATAATCGACAGATTCAAGCGGATCTATATTCCAGACAATATGGTATGTCCTACCACCAGCCATGACACGATTCCGCTCATGGCGGATAAAATGTTAATCAATGAAATCAATCCCCTATTTATGTGAAGTTGTCCTATTAGAAAACTGCTCTAGTTGATTTTTTCAATCCCATAAAACTTCATGAATCCACCCTATTCACACTCTAACTATCATATAGATCGCTTTATTTATCTTATAAAGTCATTTAATTCATGTATAAAAAATTTTATTAGTTTTATAGAGTTTGTTATTTATGTTATAGCCATATAGACTACTTTACGGAACAGCATCACAAATAGTTTCAGTAAAAAACCAATTAGTTGCATTAGGACTAAACATCGCCTAAGATTAAATCGTACACAATTTAATTGAAAATCTATTTATTCAGGAGGATTCCTTATGACAACTGTTTATGATTTTGAGGTAAAAAAAACAAATGGTGAACTGAAATCTCTGAAAGACTACGAAGGAAAGCCATTGCTTATTGTCAACACTGCAAGCAAATGCGGATTAACCCCACAATTCAAGGGGCTTCAGGAACTATATGAAAAGTATAAGGACAGCGGCTTAGAGATCCTGGGGTTTCCTTGCGACCAGTTTAATAACCAGGAATTTGATAATATTAATGAAACAACAGAATTTTGTCAGATCAACTACGGAGTATCCTTCCCGATTTTTGCGAAAATCGATGTAAATGGAGAAACTGCTGATCCTTTATTTGTCTATCTAAAAGAACAGAAGAAAGGACTCCTTTCAAAGAACATTAAATGGAATTTCACAAAATTCCTTGTAGACCGCAGCGGGAATGTGGTTGAACGCTATGCACCAACAACGGAACCTGAGAAAATTGAGTATGATATAAAGAAATTAATGTAAGTTACTAAAAATTCATTTAGGTGATCATATGAAAGATTTTTTTGTACTCGACAAACAGCTTTGTTTTGCAGTTTATGAAACTGCTGGAGAATTTACCAAACTCTACACAAGCGCCCTCCAGCCCTTTGGCTTAACTTATCCTCAGTACTTGGTCCTTTTGGCACTCTGGGTAAAAGACGGTATAAGCGCTAAGGAACTCGGGGAAAGACTAAATCTCGGCACCGGGACACTAACTCCAATGATTACGAGGATGATTTCGAATGGCTGGCTCCGGAAAGAACGTTCCAAAACAGATGAACGGAAAGTCCATGTTTACTTGGAGGAGAAAGCCCGCCAGCAAAAACAGGCCATCACCCAACAAGTCAGCGAGACCATTCAAACCTGCAATATCGAATTGGAGGAATATGAACAGCTGATGAAACAGCTAGGGAATTTGCAAAAGAAGTTAAGGGAAAGAGTACCTTATTAAGGGGGTACTCTTTTTTTAATCTCCACGTTTAATACTCCCAAAAATAGCCATATTAAGTATAGATTAAATGGAAGGAGCAAACATGATGGAATTTTTGCCAAGAGAACAAATTATCAATTTACTGCAGGAACCATTTCAATTATACATAGACAAATACGGAATTGACGATATAGGGATTTTTGAGGAGGAAGGCCAAAATAACCAATATTATTTAGGATACACGGTAAAGAAAGCCGGGAAAACATATCATATCCATAGCCCTTTCATCAAGGATGATCATGGTGGATTAGCTTCTGCAGAAAATGAGTGGATTCTTGAATCAGATGAACCCAAAGGCGAAGATTGAAGAGGATACAGTAATCTGGAACAGGCCTTTCAGGAAATATAATCCTAATAGAATGTTCACACTTGACCTTTTGCACTATATTTATTTTAGAATATTTTGTTTATAATGGAATTATATTTATCAAGAAGGAGTGAAAAAGAATGACTGTTAATGCTTATCTTAATTTTAATGGCAATACCCGGGAAGCGGTTGAATTTTATGCTGAGGTTTTTGAAACAGGGAAGCCTGAAATTATGAGTTTTGGTGACTCTCCTCCAAATCCGGAGTATCCACTTCCTGAGGAAGCAAAAGACTTGGTTATGCACACACGTCTTAACATATGCGGAAGCAACGTTATGTTTTCAGATACTTTCCCTGGGATGCCGGCAACAGTTGGAAATAACATTAACCTTGCTGTAGTAATTAACGACCTGGATGATCTTCAAAAGTATTTTACCAAATTGAAAGAAGGCGGCACTGTAAGTATGGAGCTGCAGGAAACATTTTGGAGTAAGGCCTATGGCCAATTAACAGACAAGTTTGGTATTAACTGGATGTTCAGCCACGAAAGTGAATAACATACATAGAGAACGCAAAAATGGAGGCTTGAATAGAAGGCTCCATTTTGTTATTCATTTAACAAATGATGCAGCATTCTTTTTTTATCATCAAAAAATTGTTTCATGATTGTATAATGATTTGTTTCCTCAAGCTTACTTTCTGCTATTCCATCTTCGCTGAACTCATAAATAGCCGCATCTGGATAGGCCATAATGACGGGTGAGTGCGTGGCAATGATGAACTGTGAGTGTTCATTGACCAGATCATGAATTCTTGTCAGCATAGACATTTGCCTAAGCGGTGAAAGAGCTGCCTCAGGCTCATCCAAAATGTAAATTCCATTGCCTCGAAACCGGTGCAGAAATGTGGAGAAGAACGCTTCTCCATGTGATTGCTCATGCAGTGAACGGCCTCCAAAAGAATCGATCACTTTTGGAGAAGGCCCTCCTTCGCGGTCCATTTCTTCAATATTAGATGCTACATTATAGAAACTCTCTGCTCTCAGAAAAAAACCATCACTTGGCCGATCAATGCCTTTTATGACCTTTAGATGATTCCCCAGCTCGGAATGCGAATCAAATGTTGAAAAATTAAAATTGAAAGAGCCGCCTTCTGCATTAAATCCCAATGCAACAGCTACTGCTTCAAGCAACGTCGATTTCCCCATCCCGTTCTCGCCAATCAGGAAGGTAACCTTGGGGTGAAAAGTCAGCTCCTCCAAGGTCTTTAAACTTGGAAGATTAAAGGGATAGTGATTAAATGAAGGAACAGCATCTCTTTTCAGGCAAATGCCTCTTACATATTGCGAATTCAGCAGATTCATAAAAAACACCTCAAGCTTTTTATTTTATGGCCCGGTTAGGACTAATGGATTTTTAATTATTGAGATATAGGGCAACTGCAAAGCTCTTACACCTGCCCGCCACCCCTAGAGTATATGCTAAAAAAAGTCAGATGACGATTTTTTCAAGAACAAACACTAGATTCTACCCTTGCGTTGCTTTCCTTTCCGTTGCTACAGCATAATTTTACCAAAAACAGCCTATATCAGATATCGTTAATCAAAAAAAGTGCCTGACCTCAGCCCAGACACTTCCTTTTTATTCCTTCAACACACCTGACGGTTCAGACGCTTTTTACTAATCATAACCTTCTCCCTCTTAGGTTCCGCAAAAAGTCTGATAAGGAATGCTTGAGGACTCAGGCAATTTACAATATTCTTCTTGATCTTTGGAATACGCATAAGGTTGTGAAAGTACTTCAAGAAGCTTCTTCAGCACGCTGTAGTCTCCTTTTTCAGCTGCAGCCTCCAGAGCCTCTTCTACCCGGTGGTTTCGAGGAATGACTGAAGGGTTGCTGTTTCTCATCAACTTGCTAACGGATTCTTTTGGTACATTCTGCCTGCTTAGCCTATCCTGCCACTGCTCATGCCATTTGGCAAACTCTGCGTCATCAAATATAGGTGCCTCTTCTATCTTATCCAAGGTTAATGAACGGAAGGTATTTGTATAATCTGCTTTATTCTTCTGCATAATCTTTAGAAGATCTGTAAAAAGGACCTCATCATCTTTCTCTTCATTAAAGATTCCAAGCTTCGCCCTCATCCCTGCAAGCCAATGCGTTTGGTAAATCTTGTTATACCCCGATATAGCGTCCTGGGCTATTTTCACAGCCTCTTCCTGTTCATCATGAAGCAGAGGCAGCAGCGTCTCAGCAAATCTTGCGAGATTCCAGCCTCCAATATATGGCTGATTGCCGTAAGCATATCGGCCTTCCCGATCAATTGAGCTGAACACGGTTGCCAAATCATATGAATCCATAAATGCGCATGGTCCATAGTCAATCGTTTCTCCGCTTATAGTCATATTATCCGTGTTCATGACCCCATGGATAAATCCTGCTAATTGCCACTTCGAAATCAGTGCGGCTTGACGCTTGATTACTTCCTGCAGCAGGGAAAGGTAAGGATTCTCATCCCCTTCAATTTCGGGGTAATGCCGCTGTATCGTATAATCAGCCAAAATGCGGAGTTCTTCAACAGGTCTCCAATTGGCCGCATATTGAAAGGTACCTACGCGTATATGGCTATCAGCAACACGGGTTAAGATCGCACCATGCAGCATGGATTCCCTAATAATAGACTCACCTGTCGCGACCACTGCGAGGCTCCGAGTTGTAGGAATTCGAAGTGCATGCATCGCTTCGCTAATAATGTATTCACGCAGCATCGGGCCAAGAGCCGCACGTCCGTCTCCACCGCGGGAAAAAGGCGTTCTGCCGGAGCCCTTCAGCTGAATATCAACCCGATTATCTTCAGGTGTGATGTGTTCTCCAACTAGCATTGCCCGGCCATCCCCAAGCATATTGAAATGGCCAAATTGATGCCCTGCATAGGCCTGAGCAAGAGGTGCTGATCCTTCTGGCACATGGTTCCCGGCTAGTATCTCAATCCCTTCCGCCGTTTTAAGGGCATCTGCATCAAATCCAAGGGTACCTGCGAGTGAATCATTAAGTATAACCAGCTTTGGTGCATCTACAGGATTTGGCTTTACAGTTGAGAAAAACGTGTTTGGTAAGCGTGCATAGCTGTTGTCAAAATTCCAGCCAATTTCTTTTTTGCTTGTCATCGTATCCCCTTTTCTGCTTTGACTTTTATTTATTTCAGTTTTGGTTACATTCTAACATTTATAGCTTCTTTTAATGTCTTCTTCTGCCTATTTATTATACCCCTTTTAAAGGGAGAACCGCTCAAATTAAAAAGATGCCTGTCCACTAGTGAAGTCCTAGCCGACAGGCATCTAGCCCATATTGCTATTCGCTTTGTTCAAATGTTTTACAAGCAGTTTCCTCAACATCTTCCGCTTCTCTGCCATTCTGGCCAATCACATAAATTGAATCGGCAACACATTTATCTCCTTCTTCCCAATACTTGCAGTTTTCCACGTTACATAAAACTTCTACTTCCATTGATGGCCACCTCCTTTATGTTTTGTATTCATTACCCCTTATTGCGAGGGAGTAATCACAATTGAACAGAAAAAGGCGCTGACCCATTAAAAGTCAGACACCTTTTATCTAGCTAGTTCTGGAATGCTTAATAGCAAGAAGCTATGTTAAGAGGATTTTTTATAATTATCTCTTCACCTGTTATCTGAATAGATCTAACAATAGATCCCAAAACCCTTTTTCTTTTACAGGCTTTTCTTTTTTCGTTACCTGTTCTTCTTTTTCAATGCTTTCTGTTTTTATTACGAATTGAACAGAGGAGACTGTTTCATTTTTAGAGGAAACAAAAGATACTGGTTTAAAGTCAGATTTATCATATTCCTGAACCATTTCATTGATTTTCTTTTGCATCTGAGCCGGCAAGTCTTTAGTTTCCTCATGTAATTTATCCGTTCCATTTTGGAGCTCGCCCAATCCTTTTTCTAATTCACTTGTTCCACCAGACAATTCTGTAATACCTGAGTGCAGTTTATTATAGGATGAGGATAGCTGGCCTACTCCTTCTGTATAACTTACTAATCCTGAATGAAACTGACTGTAATTAGAAGATAAAGAAGTAAGGCCTTTTTGCAGTTCCCCCAGAGCACTCACATCCATCTCCTTCATCGATTCAGAGAGTTCATTTGCGATTGAAGTCAGCGTTCCGCTCATCCCTCTTACAGAATCACTAATTTGGGTTAATGATGGTTCCACTGCATCGAAGGCTTTTTTTACGTTTGAATAGGTCCCTTTTACTTTTTGTGCAGCTGAATAGGATTCAACCAGCTTATCAAGCACATTGGAATCGGCACCACTCTTATATAATTCAGAGATTTCTTCCTCTGTGATCTGTTGAGCTGGAATTTCATTCATAGCCCCATCTAATACACGATACGCGGCCGTGTAATTCTCACGTAAAGCTGATAGTCCATCAGCTGTTTCCGTAAGGCCGTTAGCTAATTGTGTAAGAGCATTTGGCAGTTCGCTCAAGCTCATTAGGTCCATGTCTGCCGAATTCCCGGAAAGGGAGCCGCTGATTCTCTCAAGTGCTTCCCCAATGGACCGGGAAGCATTAACGACTTGTGTGGATGAGCCGTTCACCTGATTTATTCCATCTTTATAATTCTGAGAACCCTCACGCAGTGAAGCCGCTCCGTCATTTAATTGGGCTGCACCTTTTTTCAAATCAGCAGCACCGTTTTTTAATTCTTTAATTGCATTTGATAAAGCTGACATATCATCAGTCATATTTCCCATTTCGGATGTATCAATTGGCAGGGTAGATGGAACAGCTGCGATTTCAATTCCATTAAATTCAAAATCCTCAGCATCTGCTTCTACGCTAAGCCTTTCATCTTGAGCAGGCATAACTGTAAAAGTAATTTGCTTATTTTTGCCGGCGTTTGCAATCATTCCGCCATTGGCTTCAATGTTGCTGTACTTATTTGGCAGCATTAAAGAAACTTGCAATAAGTAGTTTTCATAAAATACTGCATCGATGTTCTCATTGGCAACTGTCTGAATGCCGATTTCGACATGCCCCGTTTTTCCCGCAAGATCCAATGGGTCCACTGGCTCTCCATTTAATCGATAGGAAATATCAATATCCCATGGCAATTCGGAATCATCGTTCAAATTTCCTTGATAATAAAATTTGCCTTCTGGGGCATCAATTCCAATTGTTTGCCCCTCTTGACTGATTTCCGATAGATCAGTCAAGTTTTTCACACTGCTATATACACCGTAATCTAGAATCTCTCCGGCTTTCGCCACATCCAGCGTATTCACGACATAAACATTATCTAACTCTCCATCAGCCTTTAACGTTGCGTACACCACTTCATCCTTTGAAGTGAGTTTTCCTTCTATTTTTTCAGCTTCTGACACAGCAGCATAGCTAAGAATTGAAGGCAGGAAGATCATAAGAGCGAGCGCAGCAATGGATACTTGTTTTTTTCTCATCATCATTTCTCCTCATAAAAATTTGCTTGATAGGTCGTTTTTTTAATGAGCTTATCAAATACCAATAGCATCGCCGGAAGAACCAAAACGACCATCACAAAAGCAAGCAGAGCCCCTCGGCCAAGCAATAAGCCGATGGATGATACAACCGGATTTGATGATGTCAGCCATAAAATAAAGCCGACACTGGATAAAATCGCTGCGGATATGGAAATGGAGAAAGTCTTTTCATCCAATGTTCTCATGATTGCTTTTACAGCAGGCATTTCTTTTCGATGATGATTGTAGGCCTCCGTCAATAAAATAGCATAATCCACCGTTGCTGCCAGCTGTACCGTACTGATAATTAAATACCCTACAAACACCAGCGAGGTATTCGTAAAATATGGAATTGATAAATTAATCCAGACAGCTGATTGAATGGTGATGAGCAAGACCAGCGGAATGGAAATCGATTTAAAACTAACCAGAAGCACAATCGCAATCGTAACGACAGTCAAAACGTTCACAATGATATTATCCTTTGTTACAGTGTTTTTAATATCATACAAAGTAACGCTTTCCCCTAAGCTGAGTGCCAGATCCCCATAATAATATGAAGCCGTTTTTTCTATGTTTTCTACAATCGAAAAGGGAATATCCCCTTCCGTTCCCTGATTCGTATTGATGATAATCCGACTGTAGTTTTCAGAGTAGAATTCATCGGTAATGGCTTCATCTAAATATTCAGGCGGGATCTCAGACCCAACCCTATTTACATATGCAATGACACTTGTGACATATTCAGCCTCTTCTAATTCCTGAACGAGCTCTGCCTCTTTTGCCACATCCCCTTTAGGGACTAAAAGAACAATGGGCGTGGTTTCACCAAAAGCCTCTTCGATCATTTTCAAGTCACTTCCGGCACGCGTCTCTTCCGGCTGTTCACCAATCCCATAAACAAATGAGGTATTGCTCTGTGCCAAAAAGGCCGGAATAAGAATGGCGAACAAAAGGATCAAGCTTGGAGCCTTAAGTTTTACAACCTTCTTTCCAATGCCCGTGAAGCTCGGAACAAAGCTTTTATGCTTTGTTTTATCCATCCATTTGTAAAAATAAAGTGTTAAAGCAGGCAAGAATACCATGACACTGATAAAACTAAGGACAATTCCCTTTACCAGATTGACCCCAAGATCGGAACCAATTTCAAAGTTCATGAATGTTAGAGCAATAAATCCGAAAAACGTTGTTGCCGCACTTGCCGTGATTGCCGGGAATGACTTTTTCATAGCAAGCTGCATGGCTTCTTCAGGACTATTGGCTGTCTTCCGATAATCTGAAAAACTATGCAGCAAAAACACTGCATAATCCAGGGAAACGGCCAGCTGCAGGATTGGAGCAACTGACTGGGTGACGAAAGAAACCTCCCCTATAAAAATGTTCGTTCCTAAGTTAATTAGGACGGAAACACCGATAGCCGTAAGGAAAAAGACCGGTTCTATCCACGAGGTTGTAGAGATGACCAGGATAAAAATAATAATCGGAACTAACAAGAGACCCGCATTCAACGATTCCTTCCCGGCCATTTTTTGAGAGCTGGCTGTATTGATGGCCTCACCCGCAATCGCACCATTTTCACCAATCAATTCATAAATGGCATCGGTTATTTTTACTTCATCCCCTGAACGGACACTGATGGAAAACAATGCAGTTTCATCTTTATAGTAGCTTTCTGCCATCTCTTCATCTGCCACTTCCAGAGGGGTCTTTAAATCAACTACATCATCGAGCCACATCACATCTGATACGCCGTCAATGGCTGACAGCTTCTCTTTATATTCAAGCGCTTCCTGCAGAGATACATCCGTTATCATGACTCTTGTATCCGGAACAGAACCTGTAAACTCCTTTTCCATGATGGCCATCGCCTGTGTTGACTGAGCATCATCTGGCAGATAATCGACCATATTGTAATTGACTGATACAAAAAACTGCGCCACTGTTGAGACTACCGCAATACAGACAAACGCAATCAAAACAGCTTTCTTATGTTTTATGATCCGTGATGCAATATTTATCATGTTTCATCCTCTCTTGTGTCTATCGCCATTTCACTTTATTATTATATAAAACACGGTGTTGGCTATTCAACAAACAGTTCGATAGAATACGTTCTGTTCACAACAGATTATAATGATTTGTTGTTTATCTATTGAATTACAGAAATAGGAAGGAAGGATCAGGAATTTGGGTGCCAAATTGGATAGACGCAAAAAATATACACGGATGGTATTAAAAGAAGCTCTCATCATATTATTGGAAGAAAAACAAATTTCAAGCATTACAATAAAAGAAATCTGTGAGCAGGCTGATATCAATCGTTCAACATTTTACTCCCATTATTCGAGTCAATACGATCTGCTCCATTCCATAGAAGAAGAGTTTATCGAGAATATGGTCGCAACACTTAGCCGGTATAATTTTTCAAAAGAAGACGAAGCCTTGCAAATGACAGAAAGAATTTTAGAATATATAGTGGAAAACAATGTCATATGCCAAATACTGTTAAGCGAGAATAGCGATATTCACTTTCAAAAAAAAGGCATGATGATCACGAAGGAATTCATATTCAAAAATTGGATTACCGACAAACACCTTGAACCAGAAACGTTAGAGTACATAAGTATGTTTGTTGTAAGTGGAAGTATATATGTCATTAAGCATTGGCTCGAAAACAGGATGGATAAAACCCCTAAGGAGATGGCTGAGATTATTAATAACTTCGTAAATAGAGGATTGTTAAATATACGGTGAACTATAAAAAAATGCCTGGTCCAGTAAGGTTGTCTTCCATTACTAGACCAAGCGTTTTTATGCCTGCTTCAAAACCAACTCTGTCACACTCTCCACATGCGCTGTTTGAGGAAACATATCCACAGGCTGGATCCCTTTTACTTTATATTTCGAGCTAAGGACAGAAATATCCTTCGCCAATGTTGATGGGTTGCAGGATACATAGACAACTTTCTTTGGCTGTACTTTTAAAATTGTTTTTAATAACTGCTGATCAAGGCCTGTTCTTGGCGGATCGACAATAATGACGTCTGGTTCCCAGCCTTCTTTTGTCCACTTTGGAAGCCATTCTTCTGCTTTGCCGACCACATATTTGGCATGCTTTATTCCATGGCGGACAGCGTTTTTCTTCGCATCTTCTATGGATTCGCGAATGATGTCCATGCCGCGAATTTCAGCTGCCTGGTCTGCCACCCATAAACCAATCGTTCCGACTCCGCAATAGGCGTCAGCTACTTTTTCTTTTCCCGTCAATGCAGCTGCTCTTTTTACCTCATTATAAAGCTTCACTGTTTGTTCAGGATTCAGCTGAAAAAATGTCCGGGCAGATAGTTCAAATTGCAGATCTCCAAGCGTTTCCTGAATAAAGTCGCTGCCCTCAAGATTCAAGGTTTCGTGACCAAAAATAAGGGAGGTTTTTTCTCCATTTACATTTTGGATGATTGATTTTACTTCAGGGAGCTCGCTCTTGATTCTTTCAATGATCATATCCTTCTTGGGAAGTTCTTTTTGCGTAGTAATCAGCACAATTTGAAGCTCGCCTGTCTGAATTCCAACCCGGGCAACGATCGTTCTAACAAGCCCTTTTCGGGTTCTTTCATTATAGATTGGAATTCTCAAATCCTGAAGAATTCGTTTCACTGTTTCTGTTGCCTTTGTTGTTTGCGGATGCTGAACAGCACAATGCTCGATGTTAATCAAGCGGTGTGAGTTCATGCCATATAATCCTGCAAGGACCTTTCCATCTTTTTGGCCGACCTGGAACTGGCTCTTATTCCGATAGTTCCACGGATCGTCCATGCCGATTGTTTCTTTTATATTCAGCTTTTCAGGATTCAGTTTCGTATGACGCTCCAAAGCTTGGAAAATGATATCCCGCTTTTCCATAAGCTGTCGGTCATAGCGAAGGTGCTGAAGCTGGCAGCCTCCGCATTCGTGATAAACCGGACATGGCGGCTGGACGCGGTATTCCGATTTTTTGCGGATTTTCTTTATTTTCGCTTCAGAAAACTTGGGATTAACCTTCGTTGCCTCTGCCACAATCTCCTCGCCAGGAAGCGCTCCCGGAACAAAGACGACTTGCCGTTTAAAATAACCAACACCCTCGCCATTGATGCCAAGCCTCTTAATCGTCAGAGGAAAGGTCTGCTTTAGTTGTAATTTAGCTGTTTGCTCTTGTTTCATGGTACTTCATCACTCCAAGTTACTCTATGCTTCTCCATAAGTAGAGGGATGCATAGCTTAAATAAGGATCCCAGCTCTTCGAGAATTTCTCCATATCCTCTCGAGTCGGTTTTTCCTCTAATTGATATAGTTTCTTTAAGGCATTTTGAATGCCTATGTCTGCGACAGGGAAAAGATTTGGCCTGCCGAGCCCGAACATCAGGAAATTTTGCACAGTCCACGGTCCGACACCGCGCAATTTGATTAGTTTATCATAAATCTCTTCATCCGTAAGGCTTTTTAGCTCTTTAAAGTCCAAATTTCCAGATGCTGCTTCTTTTGCAATGCCAATGACATACTCAGCCTTCCGTCCGCTGAACTGCAGCTCTCGAAGATTTTCTACCGTAAGTGCCGCCACTGTTTCCGGAAGCGGGTAGAACCAGGCTCCTTCTTCTTGAAAGCCGTATGTTTTAACGAAACGCTCTGTCAATGTATGGGCAAAAGCAAGATTTAGCTGCTGATGGATGATGCATTTAAGGAGGCAGCCGTATGGATCAAAGTCCAAAACGACCGGTGTCCCATAGTGCTCATCGAAAATAGGCTTTAAATCCGTATTTTGGAAGTACTGATGAATTGTCTCTAGCGGAAAATGCCATTGAAAAATTTCCGTTAATCGTTCAGCCGCTTTTTCTTTATATGGCCCCTCTGTTCCCTCTATTAAAAATTCAGGCTCTTCAGTCGTTCCAATGGCTTTCACTTGCGCCACAACTGGTGTGCCGTCCAACAGAAGCGGCACCTTTACCGACCTTTTGTCAGAATCCACCCGATTAAGCGGATCTATCGATAGTCTTTCGAGTACGAGATCAAAATTATAAGGTCCTTCTACTTGCATCTTTTCCAAGAAGAATCCGTCCTTTATCATTTTCCCCGATTATAGCATTTTTCGTTCGGTTATTACTAAAAATGACGCATGATAAATGAAAATAGACCCTGACAAGTGGGTCTATTTCTAAATTTTGATAGGATTTTTTCATTTACCGGCCAAAATTGTAAATTTACCGGCCGATACGGGAAAAATACCGGCCAAATTTCTCCTTTTACCGGCCAAACTCCACCTAACGCACGGACTAATTAATTTTATCGAATAAGATCTGATCTTTATCGGCCAAACCAAGACCCAATCAGTAAAGCATCCGCTCTTCAAGCGCCTGTTCCCATGTCAAATCATCAAGGCTTTTGAAATTATAGCCGCGCTTCTTCAAATCCTGAATGGCTTTTTCCAATGCATCAGCATTATCCTTGGAAACAGTGTGCAAAAGCAGGATACAGCCCGGATGGATTTGGCGCATAATATTGTCATAAGAGTACTGCCAGCCTTTTTGCCGGTCTGTATTCCAATCAACAAAAGCCAGTGACCAAAATACATGGGTATAGCCTTCTTTTTTTGCAAGAGCTAAAGTCCGCTCGCTAAAAATCCCGCGGGGCGGGCGCAAATATGCCATCTGCTTAATTCCCGTCAAATTTTCAGTTTCAGCACGAACCATCTCAAGCTCTTTTATAAATTTTTCATCACTCACTCTTGTCATATCCGGATGATGCCAGGAATGATTGCCAATGATATGGCCTTCTGCCGCCATTCTCTTAACGAGGTCTGGGGCACTTTTCAAATAATGGCCTGTTACAAAAAAGGCCGCAGGAACGTTTTCCTTTTTTAGAACGTCTAAAATTTGTCCCGTATAGCCGTTTTCATAGCCGTTATCAAACGTTAAATAAATATCCTTTTTGCTTGTATCCCCTTTATAATACGAGCCATGCCTTTCAAGCAAGGCATCAAGCGGCTTGCCTGCTTCAGCCGGCACCTCATCCTTTGCTTTTTTAAACCCCCAATGAATCGGGGAATTACCATAGTTCGCGTAAGCTGTTCCAGAAAAAAACAGGAAAATAAGACTCAGGACGATGGATAGTTTTTTCATCTGAGCTCCTCCAATATTTTTTTCTTAGTGTTTGTGAATGGGATAAAAACATTCGCAGGCCCGGTTGGCAATAAATTGCACAAAAAAGAGAGACCTGTCAAAGTCCCTCTAGGAATGTTTATTAAAATACACGCTCTTTGAATTGAGCCAATTTTTCACGCGACGATTTATCTACATCTTTATGAAGGCTGTTGCCGTGTGAGTCCATTGTGACAACCGCAGTAAAGCCTTCAACCTTTAAGTGCCACATTGCTTCAGGGACGCCGAATTCCATTAGGTCTACGCCTTCAACAGACTTGATGCAATCTGCATAGTATTGAGCTGCACCGCCGATCGCATTCAGGTAAACCCCGCCATGCTCATGAAGGGCTGTCAATGTTTTCGGTCCCATTCCGCCTTTTCCAATTACAGCGCGAATGCCGAATTTCTTCATGATATCGCCCTGATAAGGCTCCTCACGGATACTTGTAGTTGGGCCGGCTGCTTTCACATGCCACTTGCCTTCCTCGTCTTTCATCATAACCGGGCCACAGTGGTAAATAACCTGCCCGTTCAGATCAACAGGAGCATCATGTTCCATCAAATGGTGATGGATGGCGTCACGGCCTGTATACATCATGCCGTTTATTTGCACCACATCTCCTACCTTCAGGCAGCGGATCTGTTCTTCAGTAATCGGTGCCTGCAATGTAACGATATTGGTTTTTTCTTCTGTCTCCACTGCTGCTGCTGTTTCTAATTCAGCTTCTGTTGCACCAAAGTCGATATGTTCGCCTTCCTGGTACATCCACTCATTGATTTTGCCTGTTTCCATGCTGATCGAAACGCCAAGACGGCGGAACGCCCAGCAATTGTAGGCAACTGATACGAAGAAACTTGCAGGGATACGGTTCATTACGCCAACTTTACAACCTAGAAGCGTTGTTTCCCCGCCAAATCCCATTGTTCCGATTCCAAGTTCATTGGCATTCTCCATCACATAATCCTCTAGCTTACGCAGATCCTCATTAGGATTGACATCCTCTACAGAACGGAATAGCTGTTCTTTTGCCAGGTCATATCCGGAAGAACGGTCTCCGCCGATGCCAACTCCAATAAAGCCGGCACTGCAGCCTTGTCCTTGTGCCTGATACACAGAGTGCATGATGCATTTGCGGATGCCATCGAGGTCGCGGCCAGCGCGGCCAAGCCCTTCCAGCTCACAAGGAAGGCTATACTGGATATTTTTATTTTCACAGCCGCCGCCTTTTAAAATCAGTCGAGCGTCAATGTAATCTTTTTCCCATTGTTCAAATTTCATAACAGGCGTACCAAAACCAAGGTTGTCCCCGCTGTTTGCGCCAGTCAAGGAATCAACCGAATTCGGGCGGAGTTTTCCGTCCTTTGTTGCCTGTGCAATGGCATTTTTGATTGCTTCCTTCATCACTAGCTGATTTGCTCCAACGGGTGTCTTAATTTTAAATGTCGGCAAACCTGTATCCTGGCAAATCGGCGACACATTATCGTCAGCCATCTTAATGTTATTTGTAATCGTTGCTAAGCTCATTGCCGCTCTCGTACCAGCGCTTTCTTTTTCCTTTGCTGCCTTGATTGCCCGGCGGACGTCGCGCGGTAGATTTGTGGATGTTTCAACAATCAGCTGATACATGCTTTCCTGAAATTTGTCAATATTCATTGCTCTAGTCCCCTTCCCTTTGCTCCCTATATTGATCTAATCTATTATGAATTTCACTATTATTTATCGTCTACCATTATACTCCTATCCGAAAAGTATTTAAAGACCCACCTTGCACTCGTTTACAGGATTAAAGAGGAAACTTCGTGCTGCTGAGTATAAGTTGGTAAAAGCAAAAAAGAGCCACATAAGGCTCTTTTAGATATCGCGGTTATTGAATTCACGGCATTTGGATTCGAGGTCATCAATCATTTCGATTAAACGATCAATGTCTTCGAGTTCTGTATCTTCAGGCTCAATGGCTTCCAGTACATCCAGGAACATATTTAAGCGCTGCTTTAAAAAAATCACTTGTGAATTCTTATCTTGAATCGGACTGCCCAAAACGTTCTCTCCTTTCGTCTCGACTACATCCTACATAAAATTCGATATTTCGGCAAATTCATATTTGTATTTAATATACCCACCTTTCCCCCGCTCAATATCTCTTTTTAAAAAAATGGCATCGGTTTTCCATCCGCTAGTTAAAGGAATAGGAATCATATGAAGAGGAGGAATAAAGATGTTTTCCTCAAATTGGCAGGATATTGGACGAGTCCTTTTAATAGGATTGCTCAGCTATGTTTTTCTTGTCCTGTTTCTTCGAATAGCAGGAAAACGCACATTATCTAAAATGAATGCTTTTGATTTAGTTGTTACCGTTGCGCTTGGCTCCACCCTAGCCACCATTCTTCTTAATAAGAAAGTATCCCTTGCTGAGGGGCTGACTGCATTCGCCCTTCTGATTGGACTGCAGTATATAGTTGCCTGGCTTTCGATTCGTTCATCCAAATTCAGTGAATTAATTAAGTCCAATCCTGACCTGCTATATTATAAAGGAAAGTTTATAAAAGCTTCGTTAAAGAAGAATCGTGTATTAGAAGTGGAGGTATTGCAGACAGCTCGTGCTCAGGGCATCTCTTCCTTAGATGACGTTAAAGCGGTAGTTCTTGAAACCGATGGAAATATCTCTGTATTAACAAAAGCAGCTCTAGCACTCTTTCAAATATAAGCAAAGAGAAAAGCTGACGCCAAATGGCATCAGCTCACTTTTATTTGATCTTCTGTAATGCCTGCTGCTTTTCCTTCACGGCTGGAATCCGCTGCCCCATATAGGCGGCCTTTTTCATGGTCGATCTGAATGGCCTGTACATTGCCGATGCGGCTTGGTTTATCCCCGAATTCAAATCCTTTCGACTCCATTTCCCCTTTCGCCTCCATGCTGATTCCGGGCTCCCATTCAATGAGCGGGCCTGCGCTGGCAAAAATCCTAGGCTCCTCAATTGCTTCTTTTAAATTCATTTTATGGTCAATTATGTTAATAATAGTCTGAAAAACGGAACCGATGATCGTAGGGCCTCCTGGGGATCCTAATGTGAGAATGGGTTTATCATCCTTAAATAAAATTGTTGGGCTTTTACAGCTCACTGGCCTTTTATCAGGCTGCGCTTCATTAATTCCGCCTGGATTGGCATCAAAATCGGTTAGCTCATTGTTTAGCAGGAATCCGTATCCTTTCACCATAATCCCGGATCCAAACGGATGTTCAACCGTGGATGTACATGCGGCAATATTGCCCCATTGATCAACAACAGTGAAATGGGTGGTTTCGCTTTTCTCTAAATCATCCGGCTGCCGAATGACCTGATTCGGCTTCCCATCCTGGTATTTCCACGGGTTTCCAAAATCTATGGCATCATTTCTCCGTTCAAAATTAATAGCTCTTACTCTCTCAGCGATATAGTCATCATGGAGCAGCCCTTCGATGGGGAGACTGGAACATTCTGGATCTCCCGAATAAGCAATTTTATCAGAAAAAGCCAATCTCATTGCTTCGGTAATCAGAAAGTATTTCTCCCAAGACCGTGCATCATATTGGCTTAAATCGAAGGTCTCAAGAATCTTTAGAACCTGGATTACAGTCAAGCCGCCTGCACTTGGAGGAGCAGATGAAGCAATTTTATAGCCTTTGTAATCTCCCCAGATTGGCTCGTCAATCGTCAGCCTGCAATTTTTCAGATCTTCTAGGGTCATAATCCCGCCCTCTTCCTTCAGATTTGAAACAATCGCCTCTGCAATTTCACCTTCATAAAAAGCGGATATTCCTTCTTTTTGCAATATCCTGAACGTTTTGGCAAGGTGTTCCTTTACAAGCGTATCTCCTTCTTTAAGAGACTTTCCTTCGGGAAAATAAAAGGCTTTTGCCTCCTTGCCCAATCGGTATTGAAAGTTTTGAAGAGCTTCTTCAAGCACCCAGTTTACTTTGAAACCCTTCTCTGCAGCGTCGATAGCCGGCTGAATCAAGTCAGCTAATGTCTTTGACCCATGTTCATTTATAGCTTTATCCATAACTTTCAGGATTCCCGGTATCCCTACAGCCGTCCCATGGGTAGAACGCTTACGGAAGTCAACTACTTCTCCTTTCTCGTCCAAGAACATTTCGGGGTGCACACCCTTTGGAGCTCTTGTATGTCCATCATATATTTTTACATCTTTCTTTTTATTATCATAGACCATTAAAAATCCGCTTCCGCCGATGCCTGTCATCATTGGTTCCACGACATTTAAGGCGAATTGGATGGCTGCTGCTGCATCGACTGCATTCCCGCCTTCCTTTAGTACCTTTTCGCCAATATCGGTTGCGGCCCAATGCGGACTTACAACCATACCTTTTGTTCCAACCGCCGTTTCCCTATCATAAGACTGCTTTTCCAAATCCCTTGATAATGATTTTCCTCGTCTATAACCCATAAGCTTATAACCTCCAATGATTGTCCTTTCTCTATAGTTAAGGATTACCCCCCTCTTCTATTTATGAAACAACCATCATTAGGAAGAGGAACCAATGCATTATTATTGACCTATCCTCTCAAAAAAATCCTCTGCTGCAAGCGGCAGAGGATTTTGCTATTTCTTTATTAAAGATTGTGGCTGTTCTTTTGAGTTTCAGGGCTATAGATTACAGCACTTTCATCTCGTTCAACTGGGAAGGCAGAATCTGTGCTGTTCATTGAACCTGTAGTCTGGCCTGAAGAGAAGCCCGAATTTGAGCCAGAGTTAGGGGAGGTCCCGCTGTTTTCCACAGGGTTATCCATTAGCTCTGATCCTGCTTCTTTCACTTTAGATCCGATTTCAGCCAATTCACTTTTTGCTTCCTTAGCTGTTGACATGGCTTCGTTTGACACTTCTTTTACCATATCCATGTTGCCAAAAACATCCTCATTGACACGCTGATATAGGTTTTGAGCGTCTTTAATTGCATCCTTTAAAGTGTTTGAAGCGTTTTTAAACTGGTTAATTACATTTTCCTTCACGTCGCCAGGATTCTCTTTTACTTCGGAAATTAAGTTAGCTGAAGTATCTTTTAGATCCATCGCTTTAGTTTTTACTTTTGTTCTTGTTTGTGTATCAAGCATTGCTAATGCGCCTCCAATGATTCCGCCAAGAACAATTCCTTTCATCAGCTTGCTGTTTTGCCCATTGCCTGTATCCATTGCATTCATATCCTGTTCATAGTTTGAGCCCATCGCATTTGTTGTGTTTGCTGTATTATAAGCAGTATTCTGTTCCATAGTGAATCCTCCTCTTTTAATTTAATGTTCGTTTGTTATTGTTTTAATTCCCGCACATAAAAGAAATAAACTTTCCAAGTCCATTTTTAGTCCAATCTATCGATTGACAATGAAGCATAAAGATTAAATAATGACAAAGGACTTAGTTTAAAAGGAGAATTCTATGATTACTAACCTTTCACCCATTACACCGGAGCATGATCCATGGGAAGCTTATCTTGACATAGACGAGCATGGAAAAATGCTATTATCAAATATTGAATTTACGACTACGGTTTTATGCAATATGCGCTGCGAACATTGCGCAGTGGGCTATACCTTACAGCCAAAGGATCCTGATGCTTTGCCAATTGAGCTTATGTTGCAAAGGATGGAAGAGATTCCACATTTGAGATCCTTAAGCATAACGGGCGGTGAACCCATGCTATCCAAAAAGTCAGTGGAAAAGTATGTCGTGCCTCTGATGCGCTACGCCCGCAGCAGGGGTGTCAGAACCCAGATCAATTCGAATTTAACCCTGGAATTAAACCGTTACGAAGAGATTATTCCATATTTGGATGTTCTTCATATTTCACATAATTGGGGAACAGAAGAAGATTTTCTTGAAGGCGGATTCGCCATGATGGAGAGAAAGCCTGCAATCGAACACCGACAAAAACTTTTTAAGCGGATGATCGCGAATAGCCGGGAACTCGTTAAGGCTGGGGTCATGGTCTCTGCTGAAACCATGCTGAATAAAAGGACCTTGCCCCATCTAAAAAAAATACATAAACAAATTACGGAAGAAATGAAGTGCCAGCGCCATGAGGTCCACCCGATGTACCCTTCAGATTTTGCTTCTTCCTTGGAAACACTGTCTCTTGAAGAAATGAGATCGGCGATCCATCACCTATTGGATATAAGAAAGGAAGAAACCTGGATGCTTTTCGGCACCCTTCCATTCTACGCATGCAGCAGTAATGAAGCTGATTTGCAGCTTTTAAAAAGATTGCATAATTCTAAAAATGTAACCGTCAGAAACGATCCTGATGGCCGCTCACGCTTAAATGTCAATATTTTCACAGGCGATGTG
This sequence comes from Cytobacillus sp. NCCP-133, assembly GCF_026011715.1. Classification (GTDB taxonomy): domain Bacteria; phylum Bacillota; class Bacilli; order Bacillales; family Cytobacillaceae; genus Cytobacillus. Next base: position 88,401 of record NZ_BRVM01000007.1, read on the forward strand.
ATTGTCACTGACTTTGGCGATACCCCGCCACTTGGAAATATTAAAAGCGATCAGCTTGAAGAAATCTATAAGAAGTGGTCGGAAACTCAATTGGCTGATTCATTGAATTGCCATTGTGCAGGGGTACGGTGCCTTGGACCAAATGTGCTTGTAAAAAACAGCTACTACAAGGACGCTGATTTTAAGAAGCTGTCTTCAAATATTTAAAAGAAGTCAGCCAGCCTTAGGGGCTGGCTGACTTCTTTATTGTACGGCAAATTCGCCTTTCTATCTTGGGCGTTCTGAAACTAAAAACCCGAATGTGACATGGTCCTGAATCGGAATCCATGCGCCTATTCCCTGTGAAGTCACATTTTTAATCACAATACTTCTTTTGTTGCCTTTGAGCATTAAATAAACTTCCCCATATGTTACTTTTCCTTTTTCATTAATAGCCGGGGCATATCCGTAAAGATAGCCTAATCGTTTTGAAGGGATATTATAAATATGATCCTTTTTTGTCCCTGCACCAACAATCGTCTCAAAAGCGAGAGGAAGTCCCGATTTTTCCATTGCTTTCAGAAGCATCATTTTTTTTACATCTTCAGCATTAGGCACCTTTGCAGTTAGCCCGCCGCGGACAACCTTTTGTGCTTCCTGCACATAGTGAATCTGGTATGGCGCTTTTCCTCCGCGATTATCAAAATAATTCGTGTTAATCTTTTGATATTCCCAGTTTGGAGAGGTTTCAGATGACTCGTAGTTAAGCGGCCATTGTCCCAAATAGACGATTGCCCTGTACCCGATTGCGAACGGAGTGCTGCTGACCGATGTTTCATTTAGCATCCGGATTAATTCCGGATTTTCAATTTTCACCTTCGAGGAGTCTATCAGCTGCTGTGCCAATTCGCTAGGCTGAAGGGTTGGCATATCCTGTGTTGGATTTGGATAGGTATTTTCTTTTGTGACATTCAGCACCGAATTCGGAATGGCGATTGATTTCTGCGGCTGTTTTGCAGGTTTTTCAGCCCCTTGTTGCCCATGGGCAGCCGGATGGAATGACAGCATTAAGATAAGGCCTAAAAAAAGAATGCTAACGTATTTTTTCATGTGTCTTACTCCTTTCAACTCACAAGCTTTTTAGGTTTGTTCATAGTTTTTTCAGAGAAAAGGGATATTATCCAGCGGTTCATAAATAAATAAGCCCTGCATTGAATAGCTTTATTGCAGTAATATTTTTCATTTGTAATAATTTTGTAAAAATCAGAATATTTACAAATATCAAATAATGTGTTATTATTAACTTACTCTCAAGAAAAGGAGGGCAGATGAAGTCAGCCACTTTATCATAAAGGAGGATGAACCCGTTTTTTGTTAAGTCATCAGCAAGTTAGGTTAAGTGATCAAAACTCAACATGAAGGTTGGTGATCAATGCCTTAAAGCGAACAGAATCCAAATCCTCTAAAAACATATACCCTTATGAAAAAAGTACTTAAATACCAAATATAAAAACCGGCTCTGAGATTATTTCAGAGCCGGTTTGTTTGTTTAACGGGATATTATATTTTAATTAGAATTTCATATTTTAATTAAAGTAGATAGAAGCCTATTCCCATGATCACATAAGCAGCCAGCAATGTTGCACCTTCAAACCAGTTTGTTTCTCCGTCATTTGAGATGACAATCATCAGTAATACTGCAGTAACCATTGAAATTAATTCAGGCAATGTAAAGACCAAAGGCATCGCTGTTGGAAAAATTAAAGAAATCAACACCAATACTGGCGCTACAAACATCGCAACTTGCAAAGTAGAGCCAATGGCGATTTCGACTGCAATATCCATTTTATTTTTAAAAGCCATAATAATTGCAGATGCATGTTCTGCTGCATTCCCGACAATCGCTACGATTACAACACCAATGAATAGCTCCGTCCATCCAAATGCTTCCCCAACTGCTTCAAAGGTATGGACAAGATTTTCAGATACATAAGCAACAGCAATTGTCGAGATGGCAAGAACAGCAATCGCTTTTCCCTTGCTCCATTCCGGTTCTTCATCCTCATGATGGCTGGCACTTTCCTCTTTATGCTGATACACACCTCGATGCGTCACGAGCTTGAAGAATAAGGCTGCTAAGTATAAGGCAATCAATATGACAGAGATGCCAATACTGAAGGTAATGGTTTTCGCTTCGTCCATTGTCATCGCAAACACTTCCGGAATGACAAAGGCAACGATCACTCCGAACATGAGAAGACCGGAATTATGCCTGGCATCATATACATTGAAGGATTGGGTCTTAAATTTCACTCCTCCAATAAAGAAAGATAATCCTGCAACCAAGAGCAAGTTTCCCAGCACGGAACCTGTTAATGAGGCAAGGACAACACTGATAAGACCGGCTTTTAAAGCAAAAATTGAGATAATTAGTTCCACGGCGTTTCCAAATGTAGCATTAAGCAATCCCCCAATTCGGGGTCCTGCTACAATTGCAAGACTTTCAGTCGCCCTTCCCATATAGCTGGCCAGCGCAATAATGGTGATGCAATAGATAATAAACAGCAGTATATTGGACCAATGCATCAGCGTACCAATAACTGACAAGGGTACCCCAGAAAAAGCCAGCACCATGAAGATTTTATTTGTCATATGATCTTCTCCTTTTTATTATGTTTAACCTTCAATTATTTTCATATGTAGTTATATTCTGATATTTCTAATTAAATATGTAGAAACTGTTCTTCTTCATTAACCTTTTTCAAATAAATTAAACCTATACATTAAAAATGATTTGCTTATTTTCTATAATTATCCATAGAAAAAGCTGCCGTTTTCAGACAGCAGCTTATCTCTTCTTATTCGATGGCATGTTTAGCCAGCACTTGGATTGTCATATCATCCATTGGCGGATTATGAAGACCTGCACGGACATCCCGGTAGTAGCGCTGCAGCGGATTTTTTTCAGAAAGGCTTCTGGCACCGACTACCCTCATGGCTAAATCCACAACGGAAATTGCTGCATTTGTAACAGCAAACTTAACCGCACCCAATTCCGGCTGCATGATGCTTCTCGCCAGCTCATCTGCTTCATCCCATTGTTTTGCAACGGAATACAGAAAATGGCGCGCTCTCATCAGCTCCAATTCCATCTCACCGATTTTTTGCTGGACATTTGGCAAATCAATGATGGCTCCATTAATGCTATTAGGTGAATACTTTTTTGCAAAATCAATCGCGTAGGTTTGGGCCGCCTGTGCAATGCCGAGATAACACGCAGGGATATGAAGCAGCCACCCGGCAGCTCCTTTTTGTCCAGGCTCAAAAATCTCAACAAGGGCCTCTTCTTTTACCCTTGCGTTTTTCAAAATTAGATCATGGCTCCCTGTGCCTCTCATCGCTATACTATCCCAGGTTTCTTCAATCTCCACTCCTTCTGCAGTTCGGGGTATCAGGAAATTCCCAATTTGGCCATTATCCGCAATCGTAGCGCTCACGTTAAAGTAATCAAGAACAGGAGCCATTGTCGTAAACGTTTTCCGCCCATTGAGGACCCAGTTATGTCCATCTCTTACTGCACTTGTAACAGGTTTCCCACCTCTTGTCGGACTGCCCGTTTGAGGTTCTGTAGCACAGTTGTTCATTAATGCCCCATTCTTTACTTTTTCACAAAGGTTTTTATAGATTGATTCCTTCCAGCTGTTTTTCTCGCCAAGACTCTTCATAATGCCCATATGCCAGCCAATAGATAAAGCGGTAGATCCATCACCTTCTGCCATTTTTTCCTGCAGGCGAATAAATTCATATAGAGAAAGTCCTTCTCCTCCATTTCGCTTTGGAATGGTTAAAGAAGTATATCCAGCCTCTTTCAGATCTTTGATATTCTCATAGGGGAATTGGCCCTCTTCATGCTTCCCTGCAGCCCTTGTTAAAAATTTTCGGGAAAGCTCCTCCATTATTTCAAGTCGTTTTTGGATCGTTTTCACTTCCTGGAACTTCATTTACCTGAGCACCCCATTCCTTCTTAATTCTTATTGTTTTTATCGGATTTATTATACAGGATTCTTATAAAATGGTTCTAGCATGACGTCCTTTTTGTCAAAAACAGGCGGGAACGCGCAGATGAAAATGGCAGAACTGAAAGGAGAATAAACGATGAGTGATTTAAAAAAGAATATGGCAGAAGAGAATCGAACGATAGAAAAAAAGGAAGAGGCGCCTCTTCCTTTTTTCATAAGATCAGTTCAAATGTTTCAATAACGTCAATGCTTCCTTCTACAGAGCGGACCATTGAGCAGTTTTTCCTCGTCAATTCAAGAGCTTTATGGAGTTTTGCTTCGTTTAAATCGTTGCCTTTAATTAAAAAGTGGATATGAACCTTTTCAACCCGGTCTGCAATGTCCGGATTTCTTTCCACACGCGTTTTAATCTGGATATCCTCAAAATCCATTCGCATCTTTTTCATGATTTTGCGAAGAACTCCTCCGCTGCACACGGCCAATGAGGCAACAAGCAGCTGAAATGGCCTGAACCCATATTCCTCGTCTCCCGCCACATCAAGACGCCCAAATGGCAGCTCAGTATAAAACCCTGCTTCTTCTTTCATTTTAAAATCCATGGTATTCGCCCCTTTTACGTTATATATATTTAGAGAGTACACTATTTTACCAGCAAACAAAACTAATTTGCCGCTTCATTTCGTTTTATCTCTATTATATTTCACTTGCCAAGATTCCTTATTCCCGATACCATCATTTAGGAACCATTTTTTAGTGACTCTCAGAAAAAGAGGTTTTAATTATGAATAAAGAAACGATGCGTTTTTGGATTCTCATCAGCATTGTTGCCATTTCAGGCTTCAGCCAGGGAATGCTGCTTCCATTAATCGCCATTATTTTTGAAAGTGACGGCATTTCTTCCAGCTTAAATGGATTGAATGCAACTGGGTTATATATTGGGATTCTGCTAATCTCTCCATTTATGGAATATCCATTGAGAAAATACGGTTATAAACCGGTGATTATTCTGGGCGGGCTTTTAGTAGTCCTTTCGCTCATTCTTTTTCCGCTTTGGAAATCCTTTTGGTTTTGGTTTCTATTGCGGCTTCTGATTGGAATTGGCGACCATGCTTTGCACTTTGGAACCCAAACATGGATAACGTCCTTTTCACCAGAGAATAAGCGCGGCCGCAATATTTCCTTGTATGGCTTATTCTTTGGTGCAGGTTTTGCAGCCGGGCCTTTAATGGCACCTCTTGTTAAAATTAATGAGACCCTGCCGTTTATCATTTCTTCCATCCTATGTCTGATTGCCTGGCTGTTTTTATTTACTTTGAAAAATGACTATCCAGAGCAATCCATTGAAATCAATTCGTTCAAGGAAACGATGAAGCGTTTTTCAAAAGCTTCCAAATATGGGTGGGTTGCCTTTTTGCCGGCATTAGGCTACGGATTTCTGGAAGCATCATTGAATGCCAGCTTTCCTATATACGGCCTGCGGATTGGGATGGATGTCTCGAACGTTTCTCTTCTTTTGACTTCATTTGCAATCGGCGGAATTGTATTCCAGCTGCCGCTCGGAATCATGAGTGACAAATATGGAAGACGGAATATTTTAATGGGGGTCCTGTTTATCGGGTTTATCAGCTTTGTGGCTGCAAGCTTGCTGGAAGAGTCGGTGATAGCATTAACCGTCTGCCTGTTTATTGCAGGAATGGTGGTCGGCTCCACTTTTTCTCTTGGCATCACCTATATGACAGACTTAATGCCGAAAAACCTGCTCCCAACCGGGAATTTGCTCTGCGGCGTTGCTTTCAGTGTAGGGAGCCTGATTGGCCCTTATTTCGGCGGCCTGTTCATTCAATTTTTCAAATCGATCAGCTTTTTCAATATCATCAGTGTGATGCTTTTGATTATATTCCTTGTTGTCACACTTTTCGGCAATAAACAGCCGGTTTGTGAAAAAAGCCAGTCATTTTAAGGGGATCTCGTATTGAGATCCTTTTTTTAAGGCTCTTTTCTCATAAATTGTTGCTTTAGCCTAAAATCTATGCCCGTTGATTTCCACTTCAGGCACTCGCTTTCCACGGGGCTGCCGGGAGCCTCCTCGACGCTCTGCGTCTGTGGGGTCTCCCTTGGAACGCTACTCCCGTAGGAGTCTAGCGCCTTCCGCTACAATCAACTCAGCGATTAAACTTAGTTGGATCAATGGAGGAGAACGCCAATTTGAATGGTCAGAGTGCGATCAAAGCCCAGATGGCAAGGTCATGTCCTCACTGTAGGATGAAATCTTAAACACCCTTAAAGAAAATAACACCTACAAAACCCTTGCCCCTTCCATAGGAAAATACGAATAATTGTCAAAATTCTTATGGACTGTTTACCTTTTCAATTCATAGATTATATAGTAAGATAAAGATAATAGAATACAATATTTGCATAATGCCTATTGCATTATCAAATGAAACCGGTTTGTCATGCTGTCACCTTCAAGGTGGCAGCTTTCGTCATTTTTTAGGGGTAATGAGTGTGATTATTCTTCTCAATAAGATCTTTTGAGAAAAGTACCGGAAAATTCAAAATTCACATAAACACTATTCATTTTCAGGAGGAGAATGCATGAGTACGGAGGCAAAAGCTTTACTAAAAAGCAATACACATGATCAAAACTTATTGGAGAAAATAAAACCGCATGCCGAATTAGCCGCAGCTATTTTCAGCGGTTTCCTGATCCTGGCGGGCTGGCTGCTTGACCGCAGCGATCAGGAAACCGCATCGATTGCTGCTTATTTGCTTGCTTTTATCATTGGCGGTTTTGCAAAGGCAAAAGAAGGTATTGAGGAAACCATTGAAAATAAAGAACTAAATGTTGAGATGCTGATGATTTTTGCAGCAATTGGATCTGCCATTATCGGCTACTGGACAGAAGGAGCCATTTTGATTTTCATTTTTGCGGTCAGTGGCGCACTTGAAACTTATACAATGAATAAAAGCCATAAGGAAATCTCATCTCTTATGGAAATGCAGCCTGAAGAGGCACTTCGAATAGCAGATGGAACTAAGGAACGCGTCCATGTGTCAGAACTGGCCATTGGAGACCACATTTTAGTTAAACCCGGTGAAAGAGTTCCTTCTGATGGAATCATTGTTAAAGGACATTCATCTTTGGACGAAGCTGCCATTACAGGTGAATCGCTCCCTGTATCCAAAGGTGCAGATGAACAGGTGTTTGCCGGCACAGTGAACTTAAATGGCTCCATTACAGTTGAAATTACAAAACCAAATAATGAAACGCTTTTTCAAAAGATTATCGAGCTTGTTCAATCAGCACAAAGTGAAAAATCCCCTTCCCAGCTATTTATTGAAAAATTTGAAGGAACATATGTAAAAATTGTTCTTGCCGCTGTAGTGCTCATGATGTTCCTTCCTCACTTCCTTTTAGGGTGGAGCTGGACCGAAACCTTTTACCGTGCGATGATTCTGCTTGTAGTCGCGTCCCCGTGCGCTCTTGTGGCTTCCATCATGCCCGCAACTTTAGCGGCCATTTCAAATGGAGCTAGGCACGGAATTCTTTTTAAAGGCGGCGTGCACCTTGAAAACTTAAGCCACCTAAATGCAATAGCTTTTGATAAAACAGGTACGCTCACAAAAGGGAAGCCTGAAGTAACAAATGTGGTCGTTAAGGATGGTCATAATACAGATGAAGTTTTGCTGAAAGCAGCTTCCATTGAGAGCCACTCAAACCACCCGCTTGCAAATGCGATTGTTAAATATGCGAAAAATACGCTATCTCATCCACTTATCCATCCTGAGAGCATTGAAGATGTTACCGGCTTTGGAGTTAAAGCCTTAGTCAACCAGGATGAATGGAAAATCGGCAAAGCTGCTTTCGTTGGAAAAGCTGAAGCAAAAGCATTTGCAGACGGAGCTGCAGACCGAATGGCCAGCGAAGGAAAAACTGTTGTTTTTATAGCGAAAAATGATGAAGTAATTGGCCTGATTTCCTTAAAGGATGTTGTTCGCGAGGAAACGAAGCATGCGATTGATCAGCTGAAAAGGCAGGGGATCTATACTATTATGCTGACAGGAGACAGCCAAACTACTGCAACAGCCATTGCCAGTGAAAGCCATGTAAATGATTATATTGCTGAGTGCTTGCCTGAAAATAAAGTTGATCATCTAAAAAAACTAAAGGAAAAGTATACGAATGTTGCAATGGTTGGCGACGGCATTAACGACGCTCCGGCCCTCGCGACGGCGAATGTCGGGATAGCTATGGGGGAAGGAACGGATGTTGCCCTGGAAACAGCTGATGTGGTTCTGATGAAAAATGATCTTCCTAAAATTGCGGAAGCCATTGATCTTTCAAGCCGAATGAATAGAATCATTAAACAAAATGTAATCTTCTCCATTACAGTGATCATGTTCTTAATCGCATCCAACTTCCTGCAAATACTGGACCTTCCTTATGGTGTCATCGGACATGAGGGATCGACCATATTAGTTATTTTAAATAGCTTAAGACTGTTAAGATCATGAGAAAAGCCTAGGAATTTAATCCCAGGCTTTTTCTTTTTAGTGATAGCCGTTCTGTCCGTTAGCAGAACCCGATGTTTTTTGTTTTGGTTTGTTTTTGCCCTTTTGTTTGGTGCCGCCATCTTTTTTTGTATGTTTTGTCATGATGAAGCCTCCTTTTAAAAAATAATTCCCCCATCTATATTGTGCAGCTAGAGAAGCTTTTTTAAGAAGGAAACTGCAGGAATTTTGTCAGCAATCCTCTTTTTTGTACTTCGCATTGATGGCATTGATTTCCCCGCCAAGAATAATGATAATGCCTGAAATGTAAAACCAGATCATCAGGACAATAATCGCCCCGATGCTTCCATATGTAGCGGAGAAATTTCCAAAGCTGCTGACATAGTAAGAAAAAGCGAGTGAAGACAGCACCCATCCGACTGTAGCAAAAATCGCTCCTGGCACCGCACTGATACAGGTCAGCTTCTTATTGGGTGCAATCCAATAAAGACCAGTAAACACAATAAACAGGATGAGCGGGCTGACAAGCCAGCGCAGCATGCTCCATACGGCCAGGAATTGACCGGACAACCCAAAGTGAGAAAATAAAAACAGGCCGATTTGCCTTCCGAATACAGGGAGAAGCAAAGCCAGCACAAACACAAATATCATGGCAAAGGTCAGCAGTATGGCCATGCCTCGGGCTATTATGAACGGCCTGCTCTCTTTTACATCATATGCCTTATTAAAAGCACGAACTACGGCGTTAATGCCATTTGAAGCAGACCAAATAGTTGCGATAATCCCGAAGGATAACAGCTTCCCATTTTTCTGCGTCATTTCATAAATATTTGTTTCAATCAGTTTCATCGTCTCGCCCGGGGCAAAATCGCGAATAACATTTAGAATGTCTTCTGTTGTAATCGGCAGATAAGGAAGCAATGTCACTAAAAAAATTAATAAAGGAAAAAGAGAGAGCAGGAAGAAATACGCCAATTGGGCAGCAAGACCCAATACATCATCTTCCTCCACTCTCCTCCATAAGTTTGGAATCAGAGTCGAAATAGCTCGTCCCATTCCAACACCTCACTTGAATTTTAATGCGGAACCCGAACCGTTTCTTCATCAGATTCATTTGGCATACCGCCTGATCCGTTCGGCTTGATGTCAGCAAATGCCTGCTTTGTATTCTGGACAATTTCTGTTACCTCTGGTGCCATCTCTTTTAGGTCTTCCACAGTTCCCGTGATAAAAGCAACATCCTCACTGACTTGCTCTATAGCTGTCCGAACTTTATTGGATACTTCCTGTACCTGAGTAACAGCTTCCTTTGGATGCTTTAAATAGTAGCCCACATCACTTGATGTTTTTTTGACGTTTGCACTTACCGTTTCTCTTGTCGGCCTGTCCAATAGGCTCAATGCCCCTCCTGCAATCGCTCCATACAATACACCTTTCCAAAACAATGATTTCCCCATATTTTATTTCTCCTTTACCAAAATTATTATATAAAATTTGATTCTTTTTTCCCTTTTTTTCAAAAAGCGAAACCTATCTCATCTGTAAATAAATTCATATTGCCAAGTATTATATGCCTCCCCTATATTTTCTACTAATTTCCATGGGTCATGCAACCCTAAATTCAGTTGACATTTAACTGATAACATGGAAAGATGAATAGAAAAGCGGAAGGCGAGTGCTTACAGCGGAAGATCAACACTAAAGTGTAAAGCTTAAAATCGTTTTTAGATACATAACAGGAGAGGTGTCCGGCATGAATAATTTATCCGAAAAATCGATTGCAAATGTGGAGTTCATGATCGAAGGAATTAAAGAAAAATTAAAGGTACTAAATTTGGGAGCTATAAAGCCATCCCATTTCGATGAGGAAATGTATGAAGAATTAAAAGACATCTATGACCTAGTTATGAAAAAAGATTCCTTTAGCCCAAATGAAATGCAGGCTTTGGTAGAAGAATTAGGGAATTTGAGGAAAAAGTAATGGAAAGCAGCCAAGATTATGGCTGCTTTTTTGCTTAATATAGACTGCCTTGCTTACCGGTGATAGGCGCTTGGGCTAGACACTTCTAGAAGTTAAAAAATCCCTCTGCCACCACATGCAGAGGGATTTGATTACATTCATTATAATAATTTTAAAGCTTCACGACTAAATGCGGGGATATCATCCGGCTGGCGGCTAGTAACGAGCTGGTTTTGACACACGACAACTTCTTTATCTTCATAATTCGCTCCAGCGTATTCCATATCGACTTTGATGGATTTGTAGCCAGTCGCTTTGCGACCTTCAAGGGTTTTTGCTGTCAGAAGCAGCTGTGGTCCGTGGCAAATGGCAAATACCGGTTTCTTTTCGTCCATGAAAGATTTGGCAAACTGTACAAATCGATCATCAGCACGAAGCTGGTCCGGGGAAAAGCCGCCTGGCAGGAATAAAGCATCAAAGTCCTGCGGTTTCACATGATCAATGCTTTCATCGATTTGAACTGTAGCTTTACCCTGTTTGCCTTTCACAGATTTGCCTTGTTCCTTCTCAATCGTAACCACTTCATGCCCTGCTTCCTTAAAGGATTGGGCAGGATCAGTGTATTCCGCATCTTCAAACATATCGGTAATTAAGCATGCGATTTTTTTACTCATATAGAACATCTCCTTTGAAAAAAATCTTCACATAAGGAGATTTCCCTTAAGGGACTTTATTAAACGTAAAATACCTTTTTATTCTTAAAAAACCTCGCTGTCCATTCTTCTCGCAAAATTGACAAACCTGAATTTATCAGGCCTGTGTCTGGATTCTGTGTATTGAAAAAGTGTGGCATCGTCAAAATAGATATAGTTTTTCACAACTACTATTGCATGAAAACCTTCCATATCCAGCAGCTTTCGATCCTCTGCTGTCGGGTCCTCGACTGTGAATTCTTTTTTGGCAAAGCTGATTTTTTTGCCCAGCTCTCCTTCAATGTAAGCAAAAATAGAGCTTTGGCATATTTCTTTAGTTAAACCAGGGACATATTTTTCAATAAGATAATCTTTGTCTAATATAATTCGTTCATCCTCTATTTTTCGCACACGATAGACCTTCCACATTTTTTCATTTTTATCTATATGAAGATGCTTCATTTTTTCAGCGTCAGGCTGAATTAAGGAAAATTCATCGACAATTGTTTCCGCCCGCTGCCCCATTTTTCCAGCCAATTCCTTGAAGCTGACCAAGCCTGAAATGGGGAACTGCAGCTTCTTCAAATCTAAAACCAGCGAACCTTTGCCGCGGATTTTTTGGATAAATCCATTTTGAGCAAGCAAATTCAAGGCCTTTCGTATGGTTTCTCTCGAAGTCGAGTACATTTCGGTCAATTCATTTTCTGAAGGCAGAATGGATCTGGCAGGATACTTGCCCTCCTGGATTTGCTTAGCCAGCTCTTCATATATTACTAAGTATTTATTTCTCATTATCGATCACCACTTAGTCTTTTTATCCCATTTTACCATTAATACCACTGGCTTTCATTTTACTTATTGGAGAGTTGAATAAAATACCATCCGCCTTCGGTCACAACAGGCTTGAAGATTATCACTTTCATTTTTATATCCTTTGCCAATCGGCTGATATCCTCCTCTGTCGGGGTTGGATATAAATTCTCAAAAGCTGAGAAGAAGCTGTTGAAAACACTGGAGAACGCTGCTCCTTTTTTCGAATGGAGAATAGACGTGATGGTCGTAATGGAACCATTTCGGCTCAGCCAGCTCTTCAAGCGGGATAAATAGCTGCTTTTTAAAAGGCAAAACCATTGGATATGCTGATACTACAGCACTTGGGAAAATTTGATAGAACACTGGTGCAAAAAAAGGAGTATGATTAGGAGAGTCACCTATATTTATTAAATCCTGTATAATAGATTAGATAGAGTTGTTTTTCAATTAAAAAACAATCATATATAGTACTACACATGGAGGCATTCTATGAGAGAAATAACTGTAGAACAATATATTCAAATGGATAACGCAGTTCCCGTTGATGTCAGATCTCCAATCGAATTTGAGGCATGCAGCATTCCAGGAGCTGTAAATGTTCCGCTTTTCAGCAATGAAGAACGGGTAGAAATCGGTACTTTGTATAAAAAAGAAGGTTCAGATGCGGCAAAATGGAGAGCAATGGAGATCGTTTCACCTAAGATTCCTTCTATGCTCAAAAAAATTCGGGATCTGAAAGAAAAAGGCCTCCAGCCAGTTATTTACTGCTGGCGCGGCGGAATGCGAAGCAAAGCAGTCACTACTTTTATCTCATATGCTGGCGTTTCAATCCCCCGTTTAATTGGAGGCTACAGAGCGTACCGTCAATACATTCTGGAAAACACACCAGACCTGATCCCTGAAAAAGCTGTGGTTCTGCATGGAATGACAGGCGTTGGAAAAACTGACGTATTGAAAGTATTAAGCGAAAAAGGCTATCCTGTCATTGATCTTGAAGAAATGGCCGGCCACCGCGGATCGATCTTCGGCTCTTTCGGAATGGGAGACGGCAGCACGCAGAAAACGTTTGATGCCTTGCTATATGAAGCTCTATCTGTGGTAAAAGGATCACCGTACATCATTATGGAAGCCGAAAGCAAGCGAATCGGCAAGGCCGTCCAGCCTGATAAATTGCTGGATACAAAAAGAACAGGGATCCATATTGATATGTTTGCAAGCATAGAATCCCGTGTTCAGCGCATCTTGCGCGATTATGTTGAACCTTATCAAGCAGAGGAATGGTTCAAACCAAAAGTAATTGAGAGTCTAGTATTTATCAAAAAAAGGCTTAAAGACCAGGAAATTCGCACCCTGCTTGATGAGGCTATTGAAAAAGAAAACTATGAGCTGTTTATCAAACTTTTGTTAGAGCATTATTACGATCCCCGCTATGCATTCAAGCAGCACGATTACGAAGGGGAATTCCATCATGTGAATGCGGATGATGTTGCGGCAGCTGCTGAAGAAGTGATTAAATTTATTGAAAACCAAAACGCTCCCGTCGTTTGACGTGGAGCGTTTTTTATAAATCGGGACAAAAGGATTGTTTAGAAATTTGTAATAACTAACTATTTAAATTGGTTAACACTGTGGTATGATGATAATGATATTGAACAAAATGTTCTTAATATAGAATCCATCTAAAGATTTTGATATAATGATGATACATACAATAATAAGGTGTGTGAGAACAATGATCGGTGATCGTGTAAAAAAACTTCGCCAAGAAAAGAAAATGTCCATGTCCGAGCTTGCTGAACAAGCTGGAGTGGCCAAATCTTATTTAAGCTCCCTTGAGCGTAATCTTCAGACAAACCCATCTATTCAATTCCTTGAAAAAATTGCAGGCGTATTGAATGTCCCAGTTGATCATTTAATCCACGAGCAAATCAACAGGGACGAGCTTGATTCTGAATGGATGAAGATTGTGAAGGAAGCGATGGAGTCAGGGGTTTCTAAAGAGCAATTTAAGGAGTTCTTGGATTTTAATAAGTGGAGAAGCGGACAGAAATAATTGATAGGCCTGCAACACGTCTTATTTTTTTCGGACAAAAATAAAAAGCATTTCTATTTAGAGACTTCTCTAAAAGAAACACTTAGAAGCAGCAGAATTAAGCTTTTATCAGAACCTCTTTGGCTCCATTATTATGTAGAAACTTGCGAATTTCTTCTTTCTCCAGGCCTAAGTTTTTTGCTTTCATAATTAACTGCAGCCATTCCATGTCAATTCCTTCGACCTTTACACTCGGTTCTGCCAAAACTTTTCCCCCCAGGATACGTTTCGTATTCCAGGCAATCCAGCCATCTTAGTATCACCTCATACCTTAGACCTGTGACTTTGCGTCCTCACCTTTCAATGAGTTTGCCTTTTTCTGTGACTTTTTGCACAAGAAATATTTACCATAGATGTATTCTACTATGGCAGTATTGCTAATTCTGTCTTAATTTGTAAATTAAATTAATTATTTTAATATTAAATTAATTTAATATTCGACAAACTCTGTATTCCCGGTGCAGTTTTTCCTAGTGTTTTTATTAGTCGCTTACAGGTTTTCAAAGCATATTGTTCTTTCTAGTCGAACTCCTTTTTGAGTAGTATGTAAGACCCACTCTTTTCCTATAATTATTGCTGATTTGTTTTAATTTTATTGAATAGGTGTGCGGGGTTCTGCTTTTTTTATATGTGATATGGACAGGTTCCCTAGTCATTGCATCCAAAAATATTTCATTGGTCAAGTCATGCCCGCAAACCGGGCACAGCCACTCACTTGTTTCACTGCTGCTGAAAGAAGGATTATGGCATTTAGTGCAGTTTTTTTGATACATGGGACACCGCCTGCTCTTTATAATAATATTGATAATATATTTCTTAGTTAAACAGTTGATTAGTGCTTTCAACAAATAATGAAATAATCCAAACAGAATGCAGCATACATACCATTGAATATATAATAGAAACTCCTGCTGCAAAAAGCTTCACTTTAGATTCGGCAGAGATAAATATTGATAAAATGATCAGTAATCCAGAAAGAATAAATTTAAGCGAAAGGAATAAAAAAGGATGCAGATCATAAAGATTACGCATTAGCGGATTGCTTTCTTCTATAATATTAAAGTGGAGTCCAATTGCAGTAAGGAATCCGTCCAGTAAATTTAATAAGGCAAGATAGTAAAGCAGTTTTTTCATGTGATCACCACTTTTTGGAGAAGGTGAGCCTTAATGTGTATAAATAAAAATTAAGGCCAAGAAGTTTTTATTCTCCTGGCCTTGTTTACCGTTCACTTCTTATCCTTCTATAAAATAAAAGGATTAATACACTTCCAGCACCCAACAATAATCCACCGATTAACAGAATGTTATACGTATTGGTAGCAGTGTTTGGGAGGAGTTTTTCGGTCATTTCAGGAATTATTACAATGTTATCTTTAGGGTTATCAGGCTTAGCACCTTCGTCGTTAGATCCATCTGAAGGTTCTTCTTCACCTGGGGGATCTCCATCACCTGGGGGATCTCCATCACCTGGAGGATCTCCATCACCTGGAGGATCTCCGTCACCTGGTGGGTCTCCGTCACCTGGTGGGTCTCCGTCACCTGGTGGGTCTCCGTCACCTGGTGGGTCTCCGTCACCTGGAGGATCTCCATCACCTGGAGGATCTCCGTCACCTGGTGGGTCTCCGTCACCTGGTGGGTCAGATGGATCAGTTAATGCCTCAGCAAGAAATATTAATTCTACCTCAGCAGAAGAATCCTGAAAGGCGTTTCCCAGATCGTAAGGCATTGAAATTTGAAAGAGTAACTGTTCAGATCTGCCCTTTGCCAGCTTCCTTGGAGTAAAACCCTCAAAATTTTTTAACTTTCCTTCGAATAGAATGTTCGAATCTTTCTTAACTAATAAGTCAAGCTCTTCGAAAAGACCTTTTACAGACTTTTTCTTTCCAATTTGAGCTGTGTACTTAAAATCCTGTTTTCCCTGGTTAAGGACGATTATATCGCGTGGCATCCAGTCGCCGGGTTTGAGGTTGCCTACTTCGAAAAAGTAACCGTTAGGGTTAGTGTTAATATCTAGTTCTTTTTCTTCTGCTTTTGCAGTCTTATCATTAAGAATTAGAAAAAATAGTAAACATACTAAAATAGAGACTTTTAATGGTCTTGCCAATAAACTTATTGATATCATGGCATTACCTCACAAATTATATTAGACAAGAGGTGGGGAAATCCCCCCACCCCTCGTTTTACAGAGTTATTATTTTGCTTCTCCAGCGCCTTGCTTTCCTTCGAATGTCCATTTAAGTTCCAAAGAGTCGCCTTGATATTCGTTTTGATCAGAATTGTTTTCTACAAACTCATATTGAACATAGAGTTTATCAGAAGTCCCGGCAGCTAAGTTTCCACCTCGTTCTGCAAAGAACTGACTCCAGAAATTCCCTTCAATTACATCAGGGCTCATATTTTGCAAATCATATAACGTTGTTGAAAAAATAGGCGCATCTATTTTGTCTGCATTGATTAAGAAATTAACTCGAATATGTTTACCAAAGTCTTCAGTATTATCACCATTTGCATCTGTTACTGTATAACTTGTTGATAAATCAATAGTTGCTATGTCTAGGATTCCTCCGTTAACTAGATCAAAGCTACGAAGCATAGTATCGCCTGGCTTTATGTTGTCAACATCAATGATTGTCGTTGGATCAGCACTTAAATCCAATGTTCCAGCTGTAAAGGTAGCATTTGCTTCTGCAGTGTCACTAAAGTATGCAAAAGTCCCCCCACCAACTAATGAAATTCCTAATGCTGCAGATGCAATTCCCATTCCTAGTTTCTTTTTTAAATTCATTCCTTTTTCCTCCTCTACCCCATTCGGGTATGTATAATTTTTTATATTGACCCTTGTATTTCTACAAGGAGTGCAACCAAAGTTAAGCGGTTTTTTCATTTGAATCTGTTTTCTTATTTTTAGAATCCAGTTCTCTTAATCCCTGCATGATACTAAATGCCGAGTATGCAAGAAGCAGAACTCCCGGACCAATCAGCAGAATCGCTCCGCCTTCTTTTGATTGAGCAAAATCTATAAAATACCCCACATATGGAATCGTGAAACCAGAGTAAACGGCTCTTACATTTTCAGAAAGCACAGGATCCATGTCGGCTGATTTGTTGTTATCCCCTTTTGTTTCATACATGACATGTTCGCCGCTTGTTGTGACACCAGTAATACGGTGGGTGATCAACTTCTTTTCATCGGCTTGGAAAGTGATGATGTCTCCTTTTTTCAAGCCTTTACTTTGGGATGATTCAACTGGTTTAACTGCAATGACAGATCCTGTCATGAAAGTTGGCTCCATCGAACCTGATAGCACGGTTTTAAGCTGGTAACCAAATGCCTGAGGTTCTCCGCCAGATGCTTTAGATGAAACAACGAGCACCGCCATAATGATTAAATTGATAAACAAAATTGCTGTAATCAAATTGCTAATAATCTTTCTTGCTGTTTTCCAGCTAAATTTCAATTCACTGTCACCTTCCTTTAAAAGAAAGATTACTGTTCTTTCTTTCTATATATTTTGTTCTTTTTACAGAACCAATAAGTCGAGTATAGTCCATCCTTCTTATTTTGAAAAATTCAAAATTCAGCCGTTTTTTCGTTTTAAAGAACTCTTTTCGTTCTTTTTCTAGGAATACCTCAAGAATTCTCACTATTTTGTATTTTTTATTGAACGTCTTGTTCGTTATAATGAAATTATCTTTATATTAATTGTTAAGGAGTTTTATGCCTATGATAGGTAGCCGGATTAAAGGCTTAAGGATCAAGAAGGGATACTCAATTAATGAGCTTTCTGAAAAAGCTGAGGTATCCAAATCGTATTTGAGCTACATTGAGAGAGGCATACAAGAGAATCCATCATTGCAGGTTTTATCACGGATTGCCAAGACGCTGGATGCTAATCTTGAAGATTTATTGGAAGAAGATCAAGAAATGATTACTGACTTGTCAAACTTAGACGAGGAATGGGTTTCACTGGTCACAGAAGCGATTAGGCAAGGAATAACGAAAGAGGATTTTGCTTATTACCTGGAGTTTATTAAATTCAAGAAAATGAAAGGAGGAAAAGGTAATTGAAGGTTAGAGGCCGTTTTTTACTTTTAGCAGCCTCCTTCCTTATTTTCATTGGAGGCGGATTGGTACTTTTCTCACTTCAGGAAATGTATGCTCAGGAAAAGAAAACGAAAGATTCTTTAGCTGAAGCACACGAGCTGGTTCAGCAGAAAGTAAAAAAAGATGGAAGTAATGTTCTTCAAAATGAACAGCCGGTTGATGTATCTTTTAAAAAAGGTGAGGCAATTGGTATCTTAAAAATTCCCCGCCTGGAAGCAGAGCTCCCTATTATAGAAGGAACCGACGAAGATGAATTGGAAAAAGGCGTGGGCCATTACTCTACTACGGTTTTTCCCGGACAGCCGAATCAGATTTTGTTATCGGGGCACAGGGATACCGTTTTCCGCAGTCTTGGCGAACTGGAAATTGACGACCTTTTTCAAGTCAGCATGCCTTACGGAGAGTATACATATGAAATAACAGATTCAGAGATTGTGGATGCTGATGATACCACCGTTATTCGTTCTACCGCTCCCCATGAAATTCTCACCGTCTCCACCTGCTATCCCTTCTCTTATGTGGGCGATGCGCCTTACCGCTATATCCTGAACGCTAAAAGAATACAAAACTGATGGGCCCTTTCTCTAAGAGAGTGCCCTTTTTTCTTTCTATGGACTAACACCCCTCCCCTCGCACTGAACCTGTACATATGCTTTACTAAAAGGATTTTTTAAAGGGGCGGGCACATTGATAAATTTTTTAAGGTTACTCCTTTACTTAGGTATCTTAATCACAATTATTTTTCTATCAAACTAAAAAGCCAGGCTCATTAGCCTGGCTTTTCTTCTTACTTATTCAAACTAACCGCAATTCTCGAACCTACTTCTGCATTATGTTTCACCAATGCAATGTTCGCAGTCAGACTCGTACCTTCTGTTAATTCCTTTACCTTTCCAAGAAGGAATGGGGTTACTTTTTTACCAGCGATATTGTTTTCTTTCGCTTCTTTTAGGGCTGTTTCAATAACCCCTGTAATAAACGCTTCTTCCAGCGCATCTTCTTCAGGAATCGGGTTGGCAATCACAACGCCGCCTTTTAGGCCAAGTTCCCATTTCGCCCGAATCATTTCTGCCGCTTCCTCGGCACTGTCCACCCTGTAATTCACGTTAAAAGGGCTTGTGCGAGTATAGAACGCCGGCAGTACATCTGTTTCGAATCCAACGACCGGCACACCATGCGTTTCTAAATATTCCAGAGTCAGTCCAATATCCAGGATGGATTTCGCTCCTGCACAGACGACGGCTACATTTGTTTGCGCAAGTTCCTGAAGGTCCGCGGAGATATCCATCGTTGTTTCTGCTTCGCGGTGTACGCCGCCAATTCCGCCTGTTACGAACACTTCAACGCCAGCAAGTTCCGCACAGATCATGGTTGCTGCTACAGTTGTGGCGCCATTTTTCTTTTTCGCTACCAAATACGGAAGGTCCCGTCGGCTTGCTTTTTCAACGTCCTTGCTTTGCGCCAGGAATTCCAGCTCATCGTCTGATAAGCCAATTTTGATTTTTCCATTTAAAATTGCAATCGTTGCAGGCACAGCGCCATTTTTGCGGATAATATCTTCGACCTCTTTGGCGGTCCGGACATTTTGCGGGTACGGCATGCCATGTGAGATAATCGTTGATTCAAGCGCTACAATCGGTTTATTCGCTTTCTTTGCTTCCAAAACTTCTGCTGAGTACTCCAGCCAATTTTCTAACATGATGTCACATTCTCCTTAGTTAAAGTATTTTTTATATGTTTCCTGCAGGCGTGTGTTATTTAAGTTCGGATTAACGGTTTCCATGGACTGCAGTGCCAGCATGGAGCAGGACATTCCGATTTTGCAGGCATCTTCAGTGCCTAGGCCTTTAAGGTGGGCGAAGATTATTCCGGAAACAAGCGAGTCACCTGCACCCGTCACATCGGCAATTTTCACCTTTGGCGGCAGCAGCACACCCGCTTCTCCTTCTTTTGTAAAATAGATCAGTCCTTTATCACCCCTGCTGATCACGACCTTTTCCACTCCTTTTTTCATGATCTTTTCTGCTGCTTTGAAAAAATCTCCTTCACTGCTGATATCCAATGCCGTTAAAGCTTCTGCTTCATCTTTATTGGCGATCAGCCAGGTCACCCCACCCAAGTTCTTAGGCAGATTTTTTATTTTTGGAGCAGATACAGGTGTGATGCAAAGCGGAATATTTTCTTCATAACATCTTGAAATGATCTGCCTTAACACTTCAGGAGGGTAATTGGTGTCCAGAATGACCATTTCGGAAGAGGCAAGATAGCCCCACTTCTTTTCAATGAAATCCCTGGTAACGTTTTCATAAATGGTCATATCTGCAAGCGCCACTGCCATTTCCCCTTCATGGTCAAGTACCGCGGTGTACGTTCCGGTTGTTGAACCCAGCAAGGACTGTGAAGGTGTGATATCAGCAAAGGCTTTTGTATATTCAAGGAGCCAATCCCCTTCTGGATCATCCCCAACTACTGTCATCAGACCGGCGTCACATCCAAGTCTCCCAAGGTTTTCAGCAATGTTGCGGGCAACTCCCCCGCAGGATTGTGAGCTTTCAGCGGGATTAGAGGTTTCGTACTGAAGCTGACCTGTCGTTTGTATTTTTCTGTCCACATTAGCACCGCCAACGCAAACTACTTCTTTCTTCATGGGAAGGACGTACGCTCTTCCTAAAATTTTTCCCTGTTTTGTAAGTGAAGAGATATATCCAGCTACAGCCGACCTGGAAAGGCCCGTCTTTTCAGCCAGCTCATATTGTGCAATAAATGGATCCTCTTTAATCAGCTGCAAAATCAATAACTCTTTATCATTCATAATTGATCAGCCCTGTCTTTTAAACTTTTGTTTATATTATAAACTTTTGTTTATCCGTAGCGCAAGGGTTATTTTTCTGAAAAGTATGTATGTTACTGCTTATTCGATGATTTTGAGGATTTATTCGCTAAATTTAATAGTTTATTCGCTAGTTTGAATGATTTGTTCGCTAAATTTATTATTTATTCGCTAGTTTGAATGATTTCTTCGCTAAGTTCACAATTAGGAGCAAAAATTCAGCACTCTAATAAAAATCTCCCGCCATAAGACGGGAGATTTCTAATCAAGCTACATGATCATCCTTTTTAATATCTTTTAAATAATACTTTTCAGATGTGAAGAATTGATTCTTCAACTGCTTCACTTCTTTACTTAGAAGCAAGACAGCAACAATATTCGGTATCAAAATCATCGCAAGAGCCAAATCAAGGAATTGCCAGATTGTTTTCGCTGCCCCAACGGACCCAAGGACGATGGCAGCAATATAGACAACCTTGATGGCTTTGCCGGCAAAAGAACCAAACAGGAACTCAGCCATTTTGGAGCCATAAAAGACTACGACGATGATGGTTGAGATGACAAAGAAGATTAGTGAAATGGCAACCAACACACCGCCGAAAGTGCCAAAATACTCCGTAAATGCTGCTGCAGTCAAGGCTGATGGGTCGTCCAATGCTCCTTCCCTAATCCAAACGCCTGATGATAATACGACAAATGCAGTAGCTGTGCACACAATCAGTGTATCAACGACGATTCCGACAATTGCCCAGAAACCCTGCCTTACCGGGTGGTCCGTTGTTGCTGCGGCATGGGCAATTGGCGCTGTCCCCAATCCTGCCTCATTGGAATATAATCCTCGTGCAAATCCCCAGCGGATGATTTCGCCAATAGCCGCACCGGCAAATCCGCCTATCGCAGACATTGGCTGAAACGCATAAGTGAAGATTAATTCCAACACTTCAGGAAGCTTAGATATATTCAAGAATAATATAATCAAAGCACTGCCCACATAGATAAGGGCCATGAATGGAACAATAACTTCAGTTACTTTTCCGATGCGTTTTATGCCGCCAAACACGACTAGCGACACTAGAACAGCAACAGCAATCCCCGTATAAAACCCATTAATGCTGAAGGTTTCGCCGACAGCTGCGGCTACTGCATTCCCCTGGACCATGATGCTTGGAATCAATTCAATCATGAGCGCAAAAGCGAAAATGACTCCGAGCCACTTCATATTGAGCCCTTTTGTCATGTAATACATCGGACCGCCGACATATTCGCCCTCTTCATTTTTCTCACGGTACTTTACAGCCAGTACACTTTCCGAGAATTTGATCGCCATTCCAATCAAAGCGATTACCCACATCCAGAACACAGCACCTGGTCCGCCAAACATGATTGCAGCCGGCACGCCCACAATATTTGCTGCCCCGATGGTGGATGAAAGGGCTGATGTCAAAGCCTGCAGTGGTGTAACCGTCCCTTTTCCTTTCGGCTTTTTAAAAATGCTTCCGAATGTTTGCTTAAATATATATACAGGATAACGGAATTGAAAGAACCCCAGCAAGAATGTCAGGTATAAGCCCGTCCCTGCTAATAATAGGATGATGGGATACCCCCATAGCCACCCTGATATATTTCCAACAATTTCTAATAATTTATCCAAAATTTTTCCCCCTTCTAGAAATGCGAAAGTGCCCTTTCAAATGCACTTCAACTAAAAACCGCCACGTCCTCCCAAAAGCATACGCTTTTGGTCGTGCGATGTATCGCTGCCGGAGCATTCCTTGTCCTGTGGCGACCGTTGAAGTCAGCACATCCTGCACATCCTGTGCAAGCCCGACAAGCATAAAACGAATCACTCCAGAAATCCTGATTTCTGGAGTGATTTGGCTTATGACCTCGAGGGTCCAGGCACTGAAGCTGAACAACAATTATTGAATGACACAGCTGTTCCTATTGCTTCTTTTCCCCTTTATTTGTCAGTTAAACATTTAGTTAGTTATTAGATGAATAATCAATTTCCGAGTGAAGAGTTAGACATTTTCTGCATAATCATGTATAGTTAGCTAGGTAACTATTTTAAGAGGGTGAGCCAATGTATTTGAATCAAAGCGAGCTTTTTCATTCCATAAATCAATTCACGAGGCATTTTTCCAAAGTACTTAATGAAAGTCTTGTACCGCTTGGTTTGTATGCGGCGCAATGGTCCATCATCTACCGGCTTAAAACAGGCGGGCCGAGTACCCAAAAAGAACTTTCTTCCTACCTTGGAGTCGAAGCGCCAACGATGACGCGGACATTGGCGCGGCTGGAGAAATCCGGTTGGATCACAAGAACAGCCGGCCAGGATAAACGCGAAAAGAAAATCTCATTAACCGACAAAGCCATAAAAGAATATGACAATTGGCTTCATGCCGTCCGCTCAAGTGAAAGCCACGTACTAAAAAACATCACCCAAGAAGATATCGACACCATGATTCAATTCATGTCAAAAATGAGAGAAAATATGGTACCAGGCACCTAAACCAGTTGAGTAAAGTGGTTTAGGTGCCTGGTACCGATTGTAAGGAGGACAACATGAAGAAACAGCCATTATGGACGAAAGATTTTTTGAGTATTTCTGTTACTAGTTTTTTCTTATTTATGGGTTTTTATGTTTTGCTGACTACCCTTCCCCTTTATATATTGGATGACTTGAATGGGGATGAGAAACAGGTTGGGCTGATTATTTCCGTATTCCTGATTGCGGCCGTAATCAGCAGGCCTTTCACAGGAAAATGGATTGATGAGCTTGGACGCAGAAAGATTTTACTATCTTCCTTGATCGTGTTTGCCGTTTCATCCCTTCTTTATTTCTGGGCTGACGCAATGCCTGCCCTGCTTGCATTGCGATTTCTGCATGGGATTGGATTTGGGATGGCGACTACGGCTACTGGTGCCATTGTTGCTGATATTGTGCCGAATGAACGCAGAGGCGAGGGGCTGGGCTATTATGCAATGTTCATGAATTTGGCCATGGTCATCGGTCCATTTGCAGGCTTGACGATTGTGCAATACGCAAGCTTCTCATGGATTTTTGGATTATGTACAGTCTTATCTTTCATTGCTATAGGATTGGGTGTTTTTGTAAAAATGCCGCAAAGAGCTGAAAGCGCCGTTAAACACCCAAAATTTACGCTGTCCAGCTTGTTTGAAAAAAATGCAATACCTGTGGCGATTGCAGCAGGAATCCTGGCATTCGCTTACTCAGGAATCCTTTCCTTTATTTCTGTTTATGCGAAAGAGCTAGACCTGCTTGAGGCTGCCAGTTTCTTCTTTGTCGTATATGCGGCGTTTATTATCATGTCACGTCCATTTACAGGCCGCTGGTTTGATACTTACGGAGAAAATAAGATCGTTTACCCTGCTTTTATCCTTTTTGCTGCCGGTTTGTTATTGCTTAGCCAGGCAAATAATACCTTTTTATTCCTGCTCTCCGGAGCGATCATTGGACTGGGCTACGGTACCATTGTTCCCAGCCTCCAAACCGTTGCAATCAAACAAGCGGACCCAGCAAAACGGGGCCTTGCAACTTCGACCTTTTTCACACTGTTTGATACAGGAATTGGCTTAGGATCTTATGTGCTTGGAATCCTTGCAGTCCAAACCGGATTTTCCTCCCTTTATTTCATGCTTGCCGGAGTCGCACTGTTCGGCCTGCTTGTCTACTATATGCTTCACGGAAAAAAGACAGAGCCCAAAACCGTACACAAACAAGCGGATATGCCGCTGTAAATTCAATTGTTTTTAAAGGAGCCCTTTGCGGCTCTTTTTCTTTGTCAATATATAAATGTGTATATTTTCTGAATATTATTTGTCCTTTCATGAAAAATAACATAAAATGTAATTAATAGGCAAACCATTTCAAAGGGGGCTATTTGAATGACGCTAATTCATATTTTGAACTTTTCTATCCCAATTGCTTGTGTCTTTCTTTTTGGCGTTATGGTTGATCGCATGTGTAAACCAGAGGCATCTGAACAAGAAGCAAATGAGTAAAGAATTGATATTTGCAAAGTTGCTGGATATCAGCGCTTTTTTTGTGTTTTTAATATTCTTTTTTAGAGATTCAACTAGGCTGGCAATAATTTATTTGCAAATCCGCCTGCTTGCATTCCACATTTACCTCTCCTACAAAAAAGAAACCAGCCCGCCTAAGGCTGATTTCCCGCTCTTGGCAATATTAAAATTTCAACCCGCCTGTTTTTTGCTCTGCCTTCCTTTATTTTGTTATCGGAAACCGGCTGGAATTCCCCAAATCCCTTTGCGCTGAACCAGCGCGGATCCAGTTTTTCGTTATGAAGGATAATCTTCATAAAGTTGACTGCCCGCATCACACTCAGTTCCCAGTTTGATTCAAAGCTGGAATTTCTGATTGGCACATTGTCAGTATGCCCGCTGATGATAATATTTCGCGGAGGATCCATGACGAGAAGCTCTGCAATTTCAGTCGCAATCTTTAAGTCTTCTGTCCGAACATCTGCACTCCCTGAGCTAAACAGGACATTATCCCGAATCGACACCAGCAGTCCTTCAGTGGTTAAAGACGTTTCCAGCTTTTCAGCCAGATTCTTATTCTCAATAAATGCATCCACTTTTTCCTGAAGGGCAGCCAATTCTTCTTGATCCGCAGCCTGTTTTAGCTGCTCTTTCTCCAGTTTATCAAGCGCAGCATATTCTTCGGGCTCTTCACTCGGCTTATCCGATACAGCATCCGTTGATTGCATTTGGCCTTCAGGCATGGGGCTGGGAAATTCGAGGACACCTGTTCCGCCAGTAAAAACATCATTGAATGCTTTCGATAGCTTTTGGAACTTTTGTGCGTCTACAGAACTCATGGCAAACAGGACAATAAAAAGAGCAAGCAGCAGGGTTAAAAGATCAGCATATGGCAAAAGCCAGGACTCATCCATATGTTCCTCATGATGCTGCTTCTTTTTCCGCCTACTCATCCTTTGTCACGCTGCTTTCTTCAAGGAACATTCTCCGTTCACCGGCTGGAAGATAGGAAGCAAGCTTTTGTTCAATCACCCTTGGTGCTTCTCCCTCAAGAATAGACAGGATTCCTTCAATCATCAAGCTCTTCAGCTTGGCTTCCTGCTTTGATTTCCTTTTCAGCTTATTGGCAAAAGGATGCCACAGCACATATCCCGTAAAGATTCCCAGCAGCGTCGCTACGAAAGCTGCACTAATGGCATGTCCCAAGCTGGTTGTATCATTCATATTCCCCAATGCTGCAATCAGCCCAATAACGGCACCAAGAACACCCAGGGAAGGGGCATAGGTGCCTGCCTGGGAAAATATCAAGGCTCCTGATTGGTGCCGTTCTTCCATGGCTTCGATTTCTTCGCTTAAAACATCCCGGATGTAATCAGCACTTTGACCGTCAACGGCCAATGACAATCCGCTTTTTAAAAAACGATCTTCGATTTCATTGGTTTTGACTTCAAGGGCCAGCAGCCCTTCTTTTCTTGCCAGCTGGGCCCAGTCTGAAAACATTCGAATCATTTCAGCAGAATCCAAAAGTTTTTCTTCTTTAAATAAGACCCTAAATAATTTGGGCACCCTTTTTATTTCACTAGTCGGAAAAGCAATGGATACGGCCGCAGCTGTACCTAAAATAATAATCAGAATCGCTGCAGGGTTAAGGAGAACAGAAAGACTTACCCCTTTATAGATCATCCCGGCTCCGACTGCTATGATCCCTAAAATAACTCCTATTATCGTTGTTTTATCCATCCGCGCCACACCTATCTATGTAGTGTAAAATCCACCCTATCTATTATTAATTTCGGATACTTTTAACAGTTCTTTAGGAAATTTTTCTTAGATGTTTTTAAAATGCCAAAGGACAGGGAATTCCCCCTGTCCCAAATCAAGCGATTAGAACCAGCGGCAGCCGCAGAATCCTCTGTGTCTTCTGCGGTCATCCTCTGCCCCGCGTCTGCGTCGGCAGCCTCTTCCAGAACCGGCTAAATCCCTATTAAACCATAGATCTCCAGCACCAGCTACTCTGTCACGATGATGCCTTCTGCGATCATCTTCTGCTCCGCCAACTTTATCTCCACATCCGCAATGTCTTCCTCGTCTGTCCTTAACACCTGCAATATCGTCATCACGGTGATGTTTTCTGCGTCTGTCTTCAGCACCAGCTACATCATCGCGTCGTCTATCATCTTCTTCTCTGACAATGACTCTGTCAGCACGAATTTCTACTTCATCTGCATTAATCTCAAATCGTCTTCTCCAATCTCTAGACATTCCAATACCCCCTTTCTTTCTTGATACTATAGAATATGTACACAAACTGTTTTCCGCATGGACAAATCCCCATTCTGTTTGAATTTGTGCATGTCAAATAAGAAATGCGCAATCGCCTTGCCCACGAAGGAACGCAGACTAAGAACGCCACGTCCTGTGGCAACGTCTGCATGACCCCATCCTGGTGGCCTCAAGCGGGCCTCACGGAAAGGCGTTCTTTGCCTTTTTGAGAGGACCGACGTGTGACTTCAGGGAGGCAGTCGCTGAAGCTAGACAGTTATCGACGTTCAAAAATTTATCTTATCTTTTAAATCAAAAAAACTTCTTTCCTGGTTAGGAGAGAAGTTGTTAAGTCAGCTATATTTTTTGAAATACAAGTTTGTTGATTTTCATCAGATGCATTAAAGCCGCCTGGAAAGTTGCATGTGTTTCTGCATTCAGCTCAATGCCAGACAGGACAATTTCCTTTATCAGCTGCGGGGTCATGCCAACAAAATAAGGTTTTACCCCCATTAGATTAATCGATTCAGTCAAATTTTTGATTTGCTGGCCTAATTCTACCAGGCACATTCTCTCAATTCGATCAATTGTAATATCGGTAAAATCAATAATGGCGAATTCGACATCATGGTCCTTAATATAATTCAGGATCTTGACTGTAATCTTTTCAAACCTTTCTGCCATCAGAAGGCCTGTAATAGGCACCAAAATCGTTTTGGGGACAATGGATGGAATAATTGGGGCAGTCATATCGGCAATTGCTGCTTCGTATTCCTCCACCCTTCTCTCCAGAGTTTTTATATACTCATCTTTATTCATAGAAGCTTCTCCTCGATCGTTAGTCCAATTTCAGGGTGGGGGAACTTATTTAGAATCCGGACTAGAATAATTTATTGTTTATTTTCTCTTCGTAATTTTTAAAAATGGATGAATTCGTATTTTGCCTTCTTTTTGACATTATGCTATTAAACCGAAGCATTTTTTCATTCAGCTTCTGCTGAAGTTCTTTCTTCTCTTCACTGTTATTGCACTTTTTAATTAAGTCTTCGATCGTTAGCATTTCTTGCTTCATTTGGCTTTCTTCCTCAGTATAGCCTGCATTTTTCAGAATACGGTATGCCATCCTCAGATTTTCCGGCACTGATGCTAAATCATCGAAAGGCATTGGTTTGCCGTAGCCGGGCAAGTTTTCAAATTCTCCATTCTTGTATGCCCTTTTAATCCGGTCCTCCGAAATAATGGTAAACAAGTCCATACGTTCAGTTCCCCCTTTACATAGTTTGTTTCCTCTAATTATATAGATTAGACGCTGTTAATTAAAGTAATTATATGTTAGGGCTATGCGGAAAAAGAGGAAGCTCTTACTTCCTCCGTCTATATTTTCCCTATTAAATTCGGATCCCGGATGACTCCCGGCTGACCCGGCTGCCAATTTGCAGGCACTCCCTGCCCTGTCTGCTGCGCAAATTGAACTCCCTGCAGGATTCTAACATGTTCATGAAGGTTACGTCCAACTTCCCCAGGATAAATTAATTTTGCAGCGATCACTCCATTTGGATCAATAAAAACAGAAGCTCTTACAGCTGCACCCGACTTTTCATCAAGTACCCGGTAGGCTCTGCTGATGCCATGTGTTCGATCGCTCACCATTGGATAGTTTACTTTTTTTAATGAAGGAGATGTTTCCTTAAATACTTTATGAGCGTATACACTATCCGTGCTAATGGACATCACTTCACAATTAAGTGCTTTTAAATATGGCTGAACAGCGGCGACCGCCGCCAATTCTGTTGGTCAGACAAAGGTAAAGTCGCTTGGATAAAAAAAAAGCAATACCCATTTTCCCTTATAATTCTCCAGATTCACTTTCTTTATTTGGCTGTCTATAATGGCATCCGCTATGAATATGGGAGCACGATCTCCTCGTCCGGCACAAAAACCGGCCTCACTTTGCCCATTCATTCACGATTCCCTCCCTTCAGCCTTCCTCTTCTGCTTTATATAAATATGCACATGAAGGAAAATATGAACGTAAAAAGAATGAAATTAGCTTCCATACATAGTCCTTAACCGCAGGGGAAAAATAGTAAAAGATCGCAATTCTACTGAAGAAAGGGGCATGATCATGTCACGTGGAGTACATTTCAACCATAAAAGAAAGCATCATCCAGGGAACTTCCCAGAACTTACAATGGTAGAACAGCATACAACCGAAGCACAAGAAGACGAGGAATTAATTGTAACCCAGGAATCATTTAAAAACCGTTTTGAAGAAGATGAAGCAAAAGAGCTTGAGGATCGTGCAAAAGAATAAGATTTAGGGTCTGAATCACTTCAGACCCATTTTTTTATATTGCTTCAATATCAATATTTTTAAGCCAGAATGCACAAGCTTCAATGTCTTTCGAAAAAATACGGTCTTTTGTAATGGAAGACACAATTTTTCGGGCCTCATCATAGAATTTTTTCGTTTTATCTGCCATTTTATCTGGCCCTCTGTGTTCAGCAGCCTGCAATGCGCAAATCAATTCAATGGCCAGGACTTTGTTTACATTCTGGATAATCTGATAAGCATGCCTTGAACCAATTGTCCCCATACTTACATGATCCTCCTGATTAGCAGAAGATGGGATGGAGTCCACACTAGCAGGATGGGCAAGCGTCTTATTTTCGGAAACAAGAGAGGCTGCAACATACTGCATAATCATAGCGCCTGATTGCAGGCCTGGCTCAGGGCTTAAAAATGGCGGCAGATCACTAAGCTGGGGATTTACAAGCCTTTCGATCCGGCGCTCTGAAATATTAGCAAGCTCCGCAACAGCAATTTTCATAAAATCCATTGCGAGTGCGATTGGCTGCCCGTGGAAATTCCCTCCCGAAATAACGCTTTCTCCGTTATCAAAAATAAGGGGATTATCTGTTGCTGCATTCATCTCAATTTCAAGCTTTTCTTTTACATAATCAAGCGCCTGCCAGGAAGCACCATGCACTTGAGGAATACAGCGGATGGAATAGGCATCCTGAACGCGAATTTCTCCCTGCCTGGTAATCAGGCTGCTTCCTGAGAGGTACTCCCGCACTCTCCTTGCAGTATCCACCTGCTGCTTATAGCCTCTTGCCTGATGGACATTTTCATCAAAGGCATCGATAATACCGTTCAGACCTTCCATTGTCACAGCGGCAATCAACTCACTTTGATAAGCCAATCTTTCTGCTTCAAGATAGGCGACCACACCCATTGCCGTCATAGCCTGCGTGCCGTTGATCAGGGCCAGGCCTTCCTTGGCTTCCAGTACTAAAGGTGAAATCCCTTCCTCCTCCAGCACTTCTATAGCTGGTTTCCTTTCCCCTTTGTAAAATACCTCTCCCTCACCAAGCAGCACGAGTGCCAAATGGGAAAGGGGCGCCAAATCGCCGCTTGCTCCCAGCGAACCCTGCTGAGGAATGACCGGATGGATATTTTTATTAACCAGTTCAAGCAATGTTTCAATTAACACCGGGCGAACTCCTGAGAACCCTTTTAATAATGCGTTGGCTCTTAAAAGCAGCATCGCCCGGGATACAGATTCAGGAAATGATTCTCCAACTCCGCATGCATGAGAGCGGATCAAATTTAACTGAAGGTCCTGAACATCTCCCTGGTCAATCCGCACATCGCTGAATTTTCCAAATCCTGTATTGATGCCATAAACCACTTTTTCTTCACTGACAATCTTCTTAACGGCTGTATGGCTGTTTTTTACACTTTTCATACTCTCTTCAGAGGCAGCAACTCTTTCTCCTTCAAATAAAACTCTTTTAATTTCATTCAGCGTAAGCTGGTTTCCGTTCAAGGTAACCATTTTATTTTCCCTCCCATACATTAAAGTCATCGCAGATCCTGTTAAATTTTCCATTTCATATCCTCCCCGGTACATTAGCGAGATAAAGAAAAGGCTGTATCTCAAACAAGGGTTTGAAATACAGCCTTTTTAAAAGATTTATTCGCAGTGTGATTTTGTTGGTACTTCATCATCATCAGTCCAATATCAATATATTTTCAGAATATAATTAATTTTATGTGTCAAAGTGGATATTTGTCAATCACTTTTTTACCATATTTTAACATATTAGAATGGTAGAATGGTAATACAGTAAAGGATTTTTACAAAAAGAAAAAGCCGGCACGCGCATCCAGCTTCTTACAAATCCTATTCTTCCTTTTCAAAGCCTTTTCTTTTAAAAGCATGTTTTAATGTACTATACGTATCAATGCCGGTGAAATCCAAACCAAGCTGGATGGAAGTCTGGGCAACCTCAGGCCGAATGCCTGAAATGGTTGATTTTACACCCAGCAGCTTTAACCCGGCGGTTAATGAGAATATTTGATGGGCAACCATTGTATCAATTATGGGAACTCCCGATAAATCAATGAAAAGATGCTCAATATTTTCCTTCGCGCATTTTTGGGGTATTTGTTCAAGAAGCTTTTGGGCCCGCTCTGTGTCGATATTGCCAATCAGCGGCAAAACTGCAGTCGAATCTTTAATAGGAATAACCGGTGCCCCCAGCTCGTTAATTAGATTTTGCTGGGCTACAAGCCTTCTATTTGTTAGGTTATAATATTTCTCCGTAAACTTATTGATGAGTTTATCGAAAGCTGAATTAATAATCGAGCTCCACTTTAATACATCGGCTGTTGTCACTTGATCCTGATTTTCTTTGATATACATCTGTACAAATTCCCAGAACGTTTCCCTGACATGGCTTAATGCTTCTAGGACTTCGAAAATGGGCGTATTAGAATCAATTCTGCTTTCAGCAACAGTACTGGACCACTTTTCCATATTCTCTTTGAACACATCTTCGTCCTCAAGCAAAATTGTAGAAACTGTGTAATTAGTAAAGGCGTTTTGCTCCCTCAGCAAGTTCTCATATGCCGGGTCTGCATCTGCAGAGTAAATGGAATTTCTCTGCTTCTCTCTTGTTAAAAGCCACTTATCCGTTATGTTTTTTGAATTTGCTTGAATAAAGTCATATAGCTTTTTGTTTTTTGAATCCATGATTTCACCTTGTCTTTCCATTTGTAAAGATACTGTATGTACCATTGTAGAATGAATGGTCAATAAATTGGAAGCAATACACCTTATAACTTTCTCATTCCTTATCTTTTTAAAACAGCAGGCTGTTTATATAAGATAGCCCCCTTATTACAAATTTTGAAGCTTTTCCGCTATACTGAGTAAGGATAGAAAAGGATTAAGAATTGCCTTAATTGAAAGGAGTTACTATGAAATCAATTGTTCTTGCAGAAAAACCCAGCGTTGCACGTGAAATTGCAAGAGTGCTGGGCTGCCGGCAATCACATAAAAGCTATATCGAAGGCGATAAATATGTCGTGACTTGGGCTCTTGGCCATTTAATCGAGTTAAAGATGCCTGAGCACTATGACAGCAAATATAAAACATGGAAGCTCGAGGACCTGCCAATCATTCCTGACCAAATGGGATTGAAGGTGATGAAGCAGACTAGCCACCAATATAGGGCCATCGAAAATCTGGCAAAGAGACAAGATATTAAAGAAATGATTATTGCGACGGACGCCGGACGGGAAGGTGAGCTTGTCGCGCGGTGGATACTGGATAAAATCCGCTGGAGAAAACCCATTAAGCGATTATGGATTTCCTCCGTTACAGACCGTGCCATTCGCGATGGATTTAAAACGTTAAAACCCGGGAAACATTTTGATGACTTGTATGAATCCGCAGTCTGCCGTGCAGAGGCTGACTGGCTCATCGGCCTGAATGTCACAAGGGCGCTTACAACGAAATATAAGGATCCTCTTTCCGCTGGAAGGGTGCAGACTCCGACTCTCGCACTCATTATGGAAAGGGAAAAAAGGATTCAAAAATTTGTTCCTAAAGAATACTGGACCATACACGGCCTGATAGGTCCCCTTCAGGCTGATTGGGAAAACAACGGGGAAAAGCGCCTTTTTTCAAAAGAAACAGCCGAAAAAATTGTTTCGAAAGTAAATGGGCAAAAAGCTGTTATAAAGTCCATTAACCGAAAAGAGAAAACAGAACCGCAGCCGCTTCCATATGATTTGACCGAGCTTCAGCGGGATGCTAATAAGCGCTTTGGCTTCTCAGCCAAGAAAACGTCGAATGTCCTGCAGAAGCTTTACGAACAGCACAAGCTGGTCACCTATCCAAGGACGGACTCACGTTATCTGACTAGGGATATGGAAGCAACCATGATGGATCGCCTCCACGGCATTTCAGCTTCCTATAAAGACGAAGTGCGGCCGATTCTGGCCAATCAGGGAAAAGTGCTGGCGAAGCGTGTCTTTAACAATGAAAAAGTAACAGACCACCATGCGATCATACCGACCGAGGAACGAGTACATCTGGGCGATCTGTCCCCAGATGAACGCAAGTTATATGAACTGATTCTTCGCAGGTTCCTGGCGCTTTTCCATAACCCATTTAAGTACGAAAGCATACATGCCATTATTGACGCAAACGGTGAAACCTTTACAGCCAAGGAAACAGCTGTTGTTGACTTAGGATATCGCAAGGTTGAGCGTCATGCGGACGAGGAAGCTGATAAGCAAAGCCTGAAGAACATCTCGAAGGGCCAATCCTTTACATTACAATCAGCAGAAGCTGCTGCCAAGCTGACCGAGCCTCCGCTCCGTTATTCCGAAGCGGATATTCTGACTCAAATGGAAAAGTACAGCCTTGGAACACCGGCCACAAGGGCAGAGATCATTGAACGCTTGCTTGAAACAGAAGCAGTAGAACGGCAAAATGGCCGCCTGTATCCAACAAAAAAAGGCAAGCAGCTCATGGATCTTGTGAATGATGATTTGAAATCGCCTGAACTAACAGCTAAATGGGAGCAGGATTTGGAAAAGATCGCCCGCGGAAAA
This sequence comes from Cytobacillus sp. NCCP-133, assembly GCF_026011715.1. Taxonomy (GTDB): domain Bacteria; phylum Bacillota; class Bacilli; order Bacillales; family Cytobacillaceae; genus Cytobacillus. The sequence continues at coordinate 122,607 of NZ_BRVM01000007.1, forward strand.
GCGGATCCGAAGGAATTCCTGAAAAACATCCGCAAGCAGACCAGAACACTGGTATCCGAGATTAAAACGAGCGACAAATCTTATCGTGCCCATAACCTCACAGGCTCAAAATGTCCGGAATGTGATTCCTTCCTAAAGGAAAGAAACACAAAAGATGGGAAAATCCTTGTTTGCTCGAATCTTGAATGCAATTTCCGCAAACGCAAAGATCCAAAGCTTTCAAACCGCCGCTGCCCTCAATGCCGCAAGAAGATGGAGATCCACCAGGGCAAAGCAGGCACATACTTCCAGTGCCGTCCATGCAACGTTGTGGAAAAAGCACAGGACAAGAAAAAAGCAGTCAACAAGCGTGAAGAACGCAAACTTGTCCAAAAATATACCCAAAAGGAAGAAACTTTTGGAACAAGCCTTGGCGATCTGCTGAAGGCCGCGATGAAGGATAATGATTAATCTTTGCCCCCAGCTGGAGCTGGGGGTTTATTATGGTTAGATATAGACTTTTAAGACTTTTAAGACCGTTTTTTCATTTTAAACCTTCTGCAGCCCAGGAGATTTAAATTCACTCTGTCACAATCTTGCTGCCATATTGGAAGCAGCTCCATGCTGAGATGGAACCTTCAGCTTCTCCAGCACGATTTTCAGTTCAATCTGTTTCTTTTTCCTTTCAGAAAAGCTACAATTAGGAATGAAGATTCTGACAAAGGAGATTACATAATGAGTAACTTTCAAAACAATTTAGAGAAGTACGCTGAGCTGGCTGTCAAAGTTGGCGTCAATGTTCAAAAGGGACAGACGCTAGTCATTAACACCACCCTTGATTCTGCTGAACTCGTTCGTGTTATTGTAAAAAAAGCTTATGAAACAGGTGCACACAATGTAATCGTGAACTGGAGCGACGACACGGTTACCCGCACAAAGTATGATTTAGCTCCGGACGAAGCCTTCACAGAATATCCTGAATGGCGCGCTAAAGAGATGGAAGACCTGGCTGAAAATGGCGCGGCTTTCATGTCCATCGTTTCTGCAAGCCCTGATTTGCTGAAAGGTGTAAAATCAGAACGCATTGGCAGCTTCCAAAAAGCTGCCGGTAAAGCGCTTTCAAAGTATCGCAAATTTATACAGTCTGATAAAGTAAGCTGGACTGTTATCGCGGCGCCATCCCAATCATGGGCCAATATGGTCTTTCCTGATGCACCGGAACAATCACGGGTAGAAATGCTTTGGGACGCCATTTTTAAAGCGACTCGCACTGACTTGGATAACCCGGTTGAAGCATGGAAAAAGCATGATGAAACACTTCATGAAAAAGTGGACTATCTGAACGGCAAGCGTTATAAGAAGCTTCATTACAAAGCTCCTGGAACAGACCTAACCATTGAACTTCCAAAAGGCCACTTATGGGTCGGAGCTGGAAGCATCAATGAACAAGGAAATGAATTCATGGCTAACATGCCAACTGAAGAAGTGTTCACTGTTCCTTACAAAACAGGTGTTAACGGAACGGTTTCAAGCACAAAACCATTAAGCTACGGCGGAAATATCATCGATAAATTCAGCCTGACTTTTGAAAATGGGCGCATTGTGGATGTAAAAGCAGAAGAAGGAGAAGAAATCCTTAAGCAGCTTGTTCAAACAGATGAAGGCTCCCACTATCTTGGTGAAGTGGCCCTTGTTCCTTTTAACTCGCCAATTTCCCAGTCAAACTTGCTTTTCTATAACACTTTATTTGACGAAAATGCCTCCAACCATCTGGCAATCGGCAGTGCTTATGCATTCTGTATTGAAGGCGGAAAGAAAATGTCAAGTGAAGAGCTGGCGGAAAACGGATTAAATGAAAGCTTAACACATGTTGACTTCATGATTGGCTCATCCGAAATGGACATCGACGGAATTACCGAAAATGGGCAAGCTGAACCAGTATTCCGCGAAGGCGATTGGGCTTTTTAAGAAAGATAGGATAATCTAGAAACCACCAAAAAATCATGCGGAATTACTCCGCATGATTTTTTGGTTTTACCGCGCCTAACGGGCACTATGTCTCCATCTTCCCATATCAAAGAAGGATAAGCAGAAGTCCAACTGCCCGTAAAGACCCGATTGGTTCAACTAACAATCAGCGGGAATAAAGCACTCCCACTGATTGAAGTTTCACTTTACCACGTATACCTTGCTTACCTTCCCGTCTTCATCGGAAAAAACTTCGATGGAGTATTTGTCTGCAGTATACCGGGAAATCTGGCCGCCTGATAACGGCGCTTCTTTTTGTTCTGCAGGAGTGCCGAATAAGGTAGTAATTTCATCAATTGATATTCTCATCCGCTGCCCTGGGATGGAGACAGCCGTTACATTGCCTGTTTCAGGTTCAAAATAGTAGGTGATTTCCGGATACATCACATAAGGGATATCGTTTGAAATCCCCTCTTTTATGAAATTGGGATCAGACTTTTTTATTTCAGTTATATGGGTGCCAATCGGATAAGGGCTGCCGAATGGGATCCCCTGTTTTGCCTTTTCTATGACATCGCTGCCGAGTTCCAGATTTTTAAATGGATAATAGATAAACTCTTCATCCAGCCAGAGGTCCATCCAGCTGATACTATTACCGTCATCCTTCTTCAACTCTTCCCGATCATGAAGAGTCAGTGAAAATGTTTCTTCATTAAAAAGCCATGTTGAAAAAACCCACTGTTTCTGATTCGTTTGAGCAGTTTGGATAAACTTTTGATTTATCGTTTTGACCTTCGCATGTGCAGAAGTAATCAATTCTTTTTCTAGACTAATTTCGACTACCTCGCCATCTTTAATGGCAAGCAGCTCCCCTTTAGCTAAATGCTTGTCATTCTCCTGAAACACCGAAATGATCGTTTTATTTCTCATATTTAATGGATAAGCTTGTTCCTTGGATGGGTTAAAGGATAATTCACCAAAGTCCTGGAGAACATCCTGCTTATATGCGACATCTCCATCCTTTTCTGCCAAATAGACTGAGTAATGCCCAGTGTAAACGGAATCTCCTTTTTCCCCTTTGGAACCGTCTTCTTCCAGGGTAACTTTCTGTTCATCTTCAGCGTATAGAAATACCGTATAATTCAGTTTCCCATCAGCTGCTTCAAACTGAAATAAGGCTTTTTCTTTAATCCAAACAGAATCTTTTTTATCCTTTCCTTCTGTTTTTACAGCAGAAGGCTTGCTTTCCGACTCTATTTTATCTTCTTTTTTAAAAGTAATTTCTTCTGTATTTAATGAAGCATTGGTTTCGTCTGAACAGCCTGCTAGTACAGATGGCAGCAAGACCATTGAGATAATATATATAAAATTTTTCATTGTATTCTCCCTAATGTTATAAAAACATTTCCATTTAAAGTCAAATGTTACAAATACTTTGCCTTTAACTTATTTAGTGTAACAAATAGGGATAGTTTCTACAAATCTACCAATATGCTCATTTTTTTATAAAAATAAGCATTTCCTTTCATATCCTCGGTTTAAGGCTTTTCTCCTGCTTCAATCAAACGTTTGATTGAATTTGGTTCTTGCCAGGGATACCAAAGAAAAGTGCAATGCGCCTTGTCCACCCCCTACAAGCATCAGACGAGCCGGCTGAAAAGGTTGTTTTTTAACCTTTTGGAAGGATTGGCTTAGACTCGAGAGCCGATGGCGCCTCGAGCTAGACAGTTATCTAAGTTCAAAACGATATTAATTCTGCAATCACAAAAAGTCAGGTCCCGTCCTTGCGAAACCTGTCCCTTTCTAAATTTCTGCTACTTCAGCTGATGATTTTCCGGTAAATAGGCTTACCGCTACATATGTCAGCAGCGAAAATAAAATAGGCATAACGACTGTATTCATGCCAAACGCGTTTGGGTAGAAGGTATGAAAAAGAATATAAGAGCCTGTCCCTGCAATCATGGAGGCTACCGCTCCATACCGATTGCCTCTCCCCCAATACAAACCAAGCACAACCGGCCAAATGAAGGCTGCCTCCAGCCCTCCAAAAGAAAACAGATTTAGCCAGATCAGCAGGTCAGGCGGACTTAGCGCCATTAGGAACACCAGGATTCCTAACAGGGCGGTAACGCTAAAGCTCATTTTTTTAATTGTGCCCTCTTTCGCATCAGGCTTAATATAATTCATATATACATCCTTCACAATGGCCGAACTTACAAGCAGCAATAAGGAATCTACTGTCGACATGATTGCTGCCATCGGAGCAGCGAGTACAATCCCTGCAAGCCACGGAGGCAGCACTTCCATTGCTATCAATGGCATTACCTTATCCCCTAATTCAATTCCCGGCAGAATCGGACGGGCGAAGACGCCGATCAGATGCATGCCGAGCATAATGGAGCCAACCACCACTGTTCCAATAATAATCGCACGATGCATGGCTTTCGCATTTTTATAGGACATTGCCCTCACCGCAACTTGAGGAAGGCCAACCACGCCAACTCCTACTAAAATCCAGAAGGACGAAACGTACATAGGTGTCAGTCCCCCATCAAAGCCAAATGGGGTAATAAGATTCGGATTCTCTGCAGAGAGGTCATTAATAATAGTGGTAATGCCTCCCCCCGCTGCGATTATTGCAATTAGCAGGATCAGCGTTCCGATAAACATGATCGCTCCCTGGACTGCATCAGTCACCGCTACAGCCCGAAACCCTCCGATCACGACATAAACCAAAACAGATGCTGCAAAAATAAACAGAGCAGACAGATAGCTTAATCCCGTTAAAGACTCAATTAATCTTGCACCGCCTACCCACTGCGCCGCCATAGCAGAAAACAGGAAGACGATAATGCTTAGAGCCGAAAGCCAGACTACCCATTTGCTGTTGTATCGTTCTTTAAGAAAATCGATGAGCGTGACCGCATTATACTTCCGTGCTGAGATGGCAAACTTCTTCCCTAAAACCATGAGGACGAAATAGCCTGTAACCACCTGTGACATGGCCAGCAAAACCCATCCGAGCCCTTGCGTATAAGCAACGCCGGGCCCGCCGATAAAACTGCTCGCACTGCCATAGGTAGCTATCATCGTCATGGCCAGAATAAAGCCGCCCAGCTGCCTTCCGCCCAGGAAGTAATCCTGAAGAAATGAATTTCCCGATTGAATATGTCTGCTGGACCAGAAACCAATAATAAAGATGACGACTAAAAAAATGAGCAGTGGAGCCGCAACTTCCCAGTTCATTCGGAATCGCCCCCTTCCTGCTGATCTTCAAAAGGAACTTCTTTAAAAAAGAACTTTACAGCAATCGCGACAAGTACAACCATTATGAGAAAACCAACTACACAGCTATAGAAGAACCATGCCGGCAATCCAAATATGTATGTATATTCCTCTGCCGGGCCCGAGCCCATTCCATAAGCAAATCCGTACCACCATATAAAATTAAATAGAACAAGCCCTATTCCGATCCACGCTTCTTTTTCGGCAATTTTAAAGCGAGGGTCTTTTTTATGTACCTTCATCTTATCCCCCCTTTAATGCTTTCTTATAGTATGTATGAAATCAAAGTTATTCTTACATCTGTTTCCTATTAATATACAGAATATTCCTTAAACATAATCCCATTAATGCCTTTTTTCTGCAACAAAAAAAAGCAGATTGCTCTGCTTTTTTGATATTAGGTCAAAATGGGGCTTTAGGCAAGCATACAGTGCCCTATTTATTTCTCCACAAGCACGTTCTTTTTTGCCATTTTAGCGAATAAATAGACTAAAGGTGCATCAGCAGCCGCTGCGATAAACGTATAAGTATATTGCGTGGCAATCATCCCCAGTAATGCGCTGAGCAGCATGTGCCATAGAAGGCAATTAGAAAGAACACGGTTGAATCAATCAGCTTTCTCTCGAAACCGTGGGTAGATCACAGCAAAGAAATCTCCTTCACATTAACGATTGTCAATGGTCTCCGGATAAAGGTCATGGTTCATCAAGCGGTAATCCGCCATCTTCTCATATTTCGTTCCCAGCTTCCCATAATTGCAATAAGGGTCAATGGAAATGCCGCCTCTCGGTGTAAACTTGCCCCAAACCTCAATATAGCGCGGATCCATCAGTTCGATTAAATCGTTCATGATGATATTCATGCAATCTTCATGAAAATCGCCATGGTTTCTAAAGCTGAAAAGATATAGCTTTAATGATTTGCTTTCAACCATTTTCTGATCTGGAATATAGCTGATGTAAATGGTCGCAAAATCCGGCTGTCCCGTTTTCGGGCAAAGACTCGTAAACTCAGGGCAATTGAACTTTACAAAATAATCACGGTTCGGATGCTTATTATCAAACGCTTCCAAAATCTCAGGCGAATATTCAAATAGATATTTTGTGCCCTGGTTACCCAATAGTGAAATATCCGTTAATTCCTCATCTTTTCTTCCTGACATAAAAAAAGCCTCCCTTTATATCAATCCCTCGAATTCAAAGAGAGATCCCAAACATAGCCTGAAAAAACAAAAACCATATCCTCTTTTGGATATGGTTGATTTTGTATAATCAAAGCCATAGTTTTTTATAGAGGGTGAAGCTATGAACCTCTCCCGTTCACACGGGAATATTCTAAATGCAATTGTCATAGTTACTATAGAGAAAAAGCTTGTTTCTGTCAACGGATATTTTAGGAAAGAATACAGTGTGGATTGAGGCTATCACATAATAGAGGTTTGCTTTAATTATTAGCGGTGATCCTCTTCAAAGAACCAATGACTGTTGCATCTGGCTTCCTCTTATTCTTCATAGTATAATTACGTTAATTTGCAAAAAGGAGAAAAAGTATGTGGAATGAATTTAAGAAATTTGCTTTAAAAGGGAATGTTTTAGATTTGGCTGTTGCGGTAGTCATCGGAGCTGCTTTTGGAAAAATTGTATCTTCCCTCGTAGATGATATTATTATGCCGCTTGTCGGACTTCTTTTAGGAGGAATTGATTTTTCGGATTTGATTCTCAAGGTCGGCAGCGCTGAAGTAAAATACGGATTGTTTATCCAAAATATTGTTGATTTTCTGATTATCGCATTTTCAATTTTTATGGTTGTCAGAACGATTAACCGATTCAAAAAGAAAGAGGCTGCGAAGCCGGCACCAGTGGTGGATAAGAATGTCGAGCTTTTAACAGAAATCAGGGATTTATTAAAAAATAAATAAAGATGTGAAACTTTATGCAAATCGTACCCCCTTAGGTTGTCCGTCATCGGACTTAAAAAAGGTGCAGACCAATCGGTTTGCACCTTTTTTTAATGCCTCCCAAAAACCTTCTTTCGTATCTTTCCTCCCCTAAATCCCTAAATTTAACTAAAGAAATCTCAATATCTGTAAAAAAGTTTTCAAAAACTGTTTAGATCAGTATATCTTTCTCCATAATGGCAATTAAAAGGAGGTTTCTTTATATATGTCTGAGCATGAACAAAAACAAGAATCAACCATGTCCCGCAGGAGATTCATCCGCAATTCCGGGTTAGTTGCTGGAGGCTTGGTAGGAGGCGGTATTCTTGGCGGCCTGATTGGCGCGAATATGAAGAAAGATGAAGAAGTCAGTGATACAGGCGGGCACGGAAATGGACATGACCAGGTTGCATACCAGCAGTCACCCTTATATTTCACAAACCCTGAGACATTTGGAATCCTGCAGGCAGCTGTCGAAAGAATTTATCCTAAGGATGAGAATGGCCCTGGGGCAAATGATTTGGATGTTCCGTTTTTTATCGACCATCAGCTTGCGGGCTCATGGGGAAACAATACGAGGGAATATATGCAGGGTCCATTTTTCCCTGGGTCAAACTTCCAGGGTTACCAATCTCCCTTAAAACGGCATGAAGTATTTGATGTCGGCCTTGCCGCCCTGCAAACCTACAGCCGTGATAAATATAATAAACCTTTCGCTGAACTAGAGGGTGAACAGCAGGATGAAATTCTCACAGCCTTTGAAGAGGACAAAGTTAAGCTTCGGGGTGTTACGTCCAGGACATTTTTTAATATTCTCCGGGCTGCAACCATTGAAGGGGTCTATGCAGATCCTGCCTATGCCGGAAACAAGAATATGGAAGGCTGGAAAATGAAGGACTTTCCCGGCCATCAGATGAGCTATATTAATCAAATTGAATCGGAAAAATTTGTTGAAATTAAACCGAACAGTCTCCATTCATATACGAAATAGAAATATCTCTTAAGGAAGTGATGAAGATGGCTAAAACATTGCCAAAAACAGATGCAGTCATTGTAGGAGTGGGATGGGCCGGAGGAATCATTGCGGCTGAGCTCGGTAAACAAGGTTTAAATGTAGTCGGTCTCGAACGGGGTAAAGAGCGTGGTGTTAAGGACTACTATGTTGTCCATGATGAACTTCGCTATGGAATCCGCTATGAATTAATGCAGGATCTTTCAAGAGAAACGATTACTTTCCGCAATCATGCAAAGGAAAGATCCCTTCCAATGCGGCAGCTTGGCTCCTTTTTGCTTGGCGAGGGACTTGGAGGATCTGGTGTTCACTGGAATGGGCATACTTTCCGTTTTCTTCCGTATGACTTTGAAATTAAGTCGCAGACGGTTAAAAAATATGGAGCAGCAAAGATTAAAGGTCTTCAGGTTCAGGATTGGGGCATTACATACGATGAATTGGAGCCCTATTTCTACGAATTTGAAAAAGCCGCAGGGATTAGCGGAGAAGAAGGCGAGCTAGGGCCAAAGAGAGCGAATCCATTCCCAAATCCTCCAATGAAAGAAACACCCATTACGGCAAGATTTAAAGAGGCAGCAAAATCATTGGGGATGAAACCTTACCATATGCCATCCGGCAATATGAGCCAGGCTTATGAAAATCAGTATGGAGCCAAGCTCGCTCAGTGTCAGTATTGTGCATTTTGCGAACGCTTCGGCTGTGAATATGGAGCAAAGGCGGATCCCACCGTGGCCGTCATTCCGTTTGCCAAAGAAACGGGAAATGTGGATATCCGCAACTTTGCGAATGTAACAGAAATTATTCATGACGGCAAAAAAGCAACCGGTGTGCGCTATGTTGATGTGCAAACAAAGGAAGAATTCATTCAGCCGGCAGAAATGGTCATTTTGACCAGCTATGTCATGAACAACACCCGGCTTCTTTTGACATCTAAACTGGGACGTCCTTACAATCCTGACACAGGCACTGGGGTAATTGGAAAGAACTATTGTTATCAGATCCTTCCAGGTTCAGCAGGTTTTTTTGATGAGGAGCAGTTTAATACTTTTATGGGGGCCGGTGCTCTTGGTGCCACTGTTGATGATTACAATGGAGACAATTTTGACCACTCCGATCTCGACTTTATCCATGGCGGCTCCATATCCATCAACCAATCCGGGTACCGCCCCATCCAATATAATATGGTACCGACTGATACACCGAAATGGGGCAGCAAGTTTAAGGAAAATTCCATCAAATATTTTACTCGGGCATTGAGCATTGGGACGCAGGGAGCTTCCATGCCTGTGCAGCACAATTTTATGGATCTGGATCCTTCTTATAAAGATGCTTACGGACTTCCGCTGCTTCGTCTGACATACGACTTCACCGAACAGGATAAAAATCTTTATAACTATATTGGAAAAATCACTGATAAGATCATGAAGGAAATGGGACCGTCAAAAATTAATGACAGGCAGCAGCTGGAACATTACGATATCGTCCCATATCAGACAACACACAATACCGGCGGTGTCATCATGGGGGCTGAGCCCGAAACATCAGCTGTGAACAATTATTTGCAAATGTGGGATGCAGAAAATGTCTTTGTCATTGGCGCATCTGCTTTCGCTCATAACGGGGGCTATAATCCGACAGGAACAGTTGGGGCACTCGCATACCGTGCTGCAGAAGGAATCATTAAATACAGCAAAGAAGGCGGCCTGCTTGCATAAGAAGGCGCAGGGCGCCTTGCCCACGAAGGAACGCAGACTAAGAACGCCACGTCCTGTGGCAACGTCTGCATGGCCCGCATCCTCCTAAAAGCAAACGCTTTTAGTTCTTCTATGATGAAGCTGCGGAAGCGTTCCTTGTGGAGCTAGACAGTTCTCGAAGTTCAAACGAAAACTAACTTACCTTTTAAGAATTTCACAAAAAGGAGGGAAAGTCATGGGGCTTTCAAATATCGGAATTCCTGGATTGATTATTATCCTGGTCATTACTTTAATTATCTTTGGGCCAAAAAAGCTTCCTGAGATCGGGTCAGCCTTTGGAAGGACCCTATCAGAATTCAAAAAATCTGCTAAAGATATTATGAGCGATGATGATGAACCTGATTCAAAAGCACGTTCAATTGAAACGGCTGACCAGAAGGATAAACCGCTTTAATAGGAGGGTTTATTATTATGAAAACGGAAGAACAAACCCTTGTAGAGCATTTAACAGATCTGAGAAAAGTGCTGATTCGGTCACTGCTGTTCTTTATCATTTGCTTTATCTTATGTCTGTTTTTTATAAACAGATTGATACCTATACTTGCAAATGAACATGAGCTTGTTATGCTTGGACCGCTGGATGTCATTAAACTGTACACAGGAATTGCAGGGAGCATCAGCCTTGGGCTTTCGCTTCCTTTTATCTCCTATCAGATCTGGCTATTTGTGAAGCCTGCATTAACTGAAAAAGAAAGCAAAGTATCCTTACTATTTTTCCCGGCTATTCTCTTCAGCTTCATTGGCGGTCTTGGCTTTGGCTTTTTTATTATTTTTCCCGCCATTTATCAATTTTTAATGCTTTTGGGAGAATCACACTTTGCCATGATGATCACTGCCAGAGAGTATTTTTCCTTTCTGCTTATGTCGACCATCCCTTTTGGTTTTCTTTTTGAAGTGCCTTTGCTGTTATTGTTTCTGACAACGATCGGCATTGTCACACCAGCCATGCTCAGCTCGCTGCGAAAATATGCTTATTTGATCATGGCTGTAGTTTCAGCCCTTATTACACCTCCGGATTTATTTTCACAAATTCTTGTCCTAGTGCCACTGATTGGGCTGTATGAAATAGGTGTTATTTTGTCTAAAGTAACATTTAAAAAATTGAAAGCTGTTCAGGAATCGCCATCCAGCGAGATCTGACAATTTTAAGTTTGCTCCCAAATGGATATTGAATAAAAAAACTTTCTTTTGGGAGGTCTGTAAAAATGGATGAACAAGAACATGTAATCAAACAAGATGGTGAATTGGATTCAAGCAATGTAAGCAAGGCAATGGACCGAATCTCTAATGAAAGAGCTGAAGATATTTTAAGCAGCTTCGATGAGTTTAAAAGCTATCTAAGCGAAAGATTCGAACTCGGCAAAAAATTGGGATTAAATGAAGAACAGCTTGCGGTCACTGCAGAGAAAGTTGCTGCTTACCTCGCTGAAAACGTAAATCCCAGAAACAGTGAAGAACAGCTGCTGAAAGAATTATGGAAGGTTGGAGATGAAGAGGAAAGGCATAAACTCGCACATATGCTAGTCCGCCTGACAGAACAGGCATAACGTTAAATAATGGGCCGGAATTGTCTGCAAGTGACAATTCCGGCTTATTTTTCGCAGTCTAACGAGCAGTAAAACTCCCCCTTCAGGACTCAGAATAATCGAAGGCGGATAAGTAAGAGTCCAACTGCCCGTAAAGGCCCGAATGGTTCAACTAACAAATCATTAAGGGATAAAGCCCCCCAATGATTGAAGTTTCACTTTACTGCTTAAGTTCTTTATACAGACTAATGAATTGCCTGGGTTCGGACTTTACATGAAAGGAGTATAACCCTCTATTTGTATGAAGATAGAGAAAGCCAATATCCGAATTGGAAGACCTATATGACATATCCCATACTTCATCAAGAAGGAATTTTTCAGTTGGCGAGATTATGTGATCCTCATACAGATGAAGATAGTGTTTCTGTTCTATATACTGCTGCTGATTCCAATCAATCGTCCGGCTGACAATGATAAACGGATGGGAAGCAATTAGTTTCACATGGAACCTCCAGTATTGAAAAGGTATGCTTCCATTGAACCATAATGATGAAACGGATTCAAATGAGTGAATTTCTTACTCCACCGTTACATCAAGCTCTTTTATCAGTGATGGCGATCCAATATAGCCCGCGGCCATGAATCCCATGGAGAATTCCAAGTCAGATCCAATCGCTTCGATATTGTTCAGCAGCTCATAGAAATTGCCCGCAATGGTCGTTTGATTGACAGCGTTTTGGACTTTTCCGTCTCTGACGAAGTACCCGTTTGCTGCAATGGAGAAGTCGCCAGATACCGTATTCGCACCGGAATGAAGTCCGGACAGCTCAGTTATGATGATCCCTTCAGAAATAGAGGAAACCAATTCATTATAGTTCTTATCAGTTGGAACGACATGAAGATTCGTTGGAGCTACCGCTAACGCTCCTTTATAAGAGGCTTTGTAGGCATTGCCTGTTGATTCAACGCCTTCCTTCTGCGCTGTTTTGCGGTTATACAGCAGCGATACAAGTTTGCCGTCTTTCACAACTTCTTTTTTGACGGTGGCCACCCCTCGCTATCAAAGTTTGAGCTGAGCAGCCCTTCTTCCAAATAGGGATTGTCCACAATATTCAATGATGGCACCGCAATCCTTTCGCCCGTTTTTCCTTTTAAAGCGGATTGTCCTTTTGAGTATTTTCCGCTGAGAAAATAGGTGTGAAGGTTTGCAGTAATGCACTCGCCGCACCGTTCCGCAGCAGAACTGGGTAGTTTTTGCTTTCTGCACTTTGAGGATCTAGCTGGGACAATGCCTCTTCAATAGCATGTTTTGCGATTTTTTCGGGTTTTAAGATCGAGAAGTCCCTTGTAATTTTAGAGTATTCTCCATTTTTCACCTGATCCCCCTGCTTTACGATCACGGATACATAAATGCCGATATGATTTTTCTTTTCACGGAGATTCAGGCCTTTGCTGTTCATAATAGCCCTTTCCGTTTCACCGCTGTTTAACATAAAATAATCGGTTCCTGTAACCCGCTCATCATAAGCATAAATATACTTCTCAATTTCCTTAAGCAAATTAATTTTTTCAGGAATCGTAACTTCAGCGAGATTCGTTGAATAGAAGTTTCCTTCTTCATATTGCCCGCTGCCGCTAAATATTTCTTCCTGCACGTCATCTTCTATGAATTGGGCGTTTTCCTTCGCATTTTCGATAAGAAAGGAGAGGGATTCTTCATCTAGCTTTTCTGTAAAGGCATAGCCCATCTTGCCCTCGTAAAGCCCTCGGAAGCAGGTTCCGAACACTTCCGAAGTATCGTAAGAATCGATTTCACCTTTATACAGCTCACAGGCAAACTTTTCATCCCTCTCATAATAAAGCTCCATATCGGTAAATCCATGCTGCTTTCCCAGCTGAAAAAGCTTCTCCTTGAATTCCAGCAAATTCATTCTATTCGTCCCCCTTTCTTCCGCCTACAGTCATTTCGCTCACACGAATCATCGGCTGGCCAACATTCACAGGGATGCTGCCGCTCTGAGACCCGCACATGCCAGCTCCGTGATCCAGATTATTTCCGACCATATCAACTAGCTGAAGGGTCTTGGGACCATTTCCAATTAAGGTAGCACCTTTGAGCGGTTTCCCGATTTTTCCATCCTTTACAAGGTATGCTTCCATAACGGCGAAATTATAATCGCCAGTAGTTGTGTTTACTTGTCCGCCTCCCATGTATTTCGTATAGATGCCATGCTCCGTGTTCGAAATAATCTCTTCGGGAGTGGACTTACCATTGGCGATATACGTATTCGTCATCCTCGAGGTCGGTGCAAAGCGGTAGGACTGCCTTCTTCCTGACCCAGTGGACTCCATGCCCATTCTGCGCCCGTTAAATTTATCTATCAAGTAACCTTTTAAAATACCATTTTCAATCAGCACATTTTTACGTGCTTTTTCACCTTCATCATCAATCGTGAGGGATCCCCACTCATTGGCGATGGTGCCGTCATCAATATATGTAACGGCATCAGAAGCCACTTTTTCTCTTATCCTGTTCGCAAAAACAGAGTTCTCTTTTGCAACAGATGTCGCTTCAAGACCATGTCCGCAGGCTTCATGGAAAATAACCCCGCCGAATTCATTATCAATGATGACCGGGAATTTCCCCTCGGGCATGGGCCTGCGCCAAGCATCGTAACCGCAATACGGGAAGCTTCATTTGCATAATGTTCGAGATTCAGATTCTCCATAAATTCAAAACCTTTGTGGGCACCAGGACCGTAGAATCCAGGCTGCATTTGATTCCCTTCTACAGCAATGGATTGGATCGCAAGCCGGCTGCGCACTCTGCGATCTTCTACCAACTTGCCCTCCGAGTTGGCAATCAGCACATTTTGCTCTTCATCCAGGTATCTTACTGTTACCTGCTGAATGCTGTTATGATAATTTTTCGCAATCTCGTAAGCCTTTTTCATCACCTCTGCTTTGCGGAGCTTTTCGACTTCACGCGGGTTTAGAGAAATGGGATGCGCCGGCTGTATGATATCTTTGTGCAGCTGGGATGGCTGGATGGCGGTATTTCCTTTAATCGCTTGTGCAGCATTTCCCGCTGCTTTCAGCAAACCTTCCTTTGAGCCATCCGTTGTATAGGCATAAATACTTTGAAGGCCTTTGAATACGCGAATGCCAATCCCATAATCCCTGCCTGATAAACTGCTCTCAATTTTCCCGCCCTGCAAGGCCAGATTATTTGTAAAACGGTTCTCAACAAATATACTTCCGCAAAATCCCCGCCAGTGGCAAGTGCGGCCGCTATCACATCTTCAATAATTGATTGTGAAAGCATGAACCCCCCTTTATTTCTAATTTTTCAAACTATTCTAATCATATCGCACTGATAATCATTTTAGTATGACTATTTCCTTTTTTGACCAATAAGGAAAATGATTGTGCCTCGGTCTGGAGACCTAAATGGTTCTTTTGGCAGTTGGCGGTTGAGCTATTTGCAGATTAGGCAAAAGTATTTGCAAAATTGATCAGTCTATTCGCCTTTTCCCCTTGCCTAATTGCAGATTCGGGCAGTCTATTTGCAGGACTGAGGCCTCTATTTGCAAAGTTTTGAACTCCATGAAAAAAGGAGCCTTACATTAGGCACCTTTAAGGATTCCTCTATAACACCCCTGAAAATAGCCGGGCGAATGATTCTTTCGATCTTTCGATAAAGCCCCGTTTATAATACTGAACAGGGCTTATTTTAACGCTCTCTTCCATGTCCTCTTCATAATGGGCGACAAGATCGCGAATGGAGCTTGTGCCGTATAGCAAAACATTGACTTCAAAGTTGAGATGGAAACTGCGCATATCCATATTGGCCGTTCCAATTGAAGCGAGAATTCCATCAACGATAATAATTTTCTGGTGCAAAAATCCTTTTTTGTACGAATAGATTTCCACTCCGTACCGCAGGAGCTCCGGGAAGTACGATCGGCTTGCGTACTGGGTCAGAAAGCTGTCGTTCACTTCCGGAACCAGGATGCGCACCTCCACCCCTTTGGCTGCTGCAACCCGCAACGCTGTTCGGATGGATTCATCAGGCACAAAATAGGGTGTAGCAATCCATATGGATTTCGTGGCACAGGAGATCATGGAGTAATACAAATCACTCATGATTCCCTGCTGTGTATCAGGCCCGCTCGCCACCACCTGAACCGCTCCATCCAGGACATCATCGTCAATTGGATACTTTACATTTCTGTACTCCCCAAGCACTTCTTCCTTGCTGACATACTCCCAATCCAGCAAAAATACCGTATGGAGCGTGTAAACGGCCTCGCCTCTAAGAACCATATGTGTATCACGCCAGAAACCAATTTTTTCGTCTTCCCCCAAGTATTCTATGCCGACATTAAGGCCGCCTACAAAGCCGACCTTTCCATCAATGACAACAATCTTGCGGTGATTGCGGAAGTTGAATTTCTGGTTGAAGAATCCATATTTCAAAGGAGAGAATGGCCTCACTTTAATGCCTGCATCTTCCATTGATTGCAGATCCTCCAGGGAAATGCCCATGCTGCCTGCCGCATCAAAAATAAAGAGGACTTGTACACCCTGTTTGGCTTTATCAATTAAAATATTGATAATTTCTTTTCCAAGCCGGTCTGACCGGAAAATATAATATTCTATGTGAATAAACTCTTCTGCCTCATGCAGCTTTTTTTTCATTTCATGAAAGGTTTCCTCGCCGTTTTTTAGAATCTTTGCCCTCGAATTGACGCTTAAAGGTGTCAGCGCTACGTTATTTGCAAACTTCGCAAAACACTGCTGGCTGTCCTGCATAAAAGTAATGTCGGGAGTATCCTCTCTCTTCATCAGTCTTTTCCATTCATCCCGATCCCTGCTCCTTTTGCTTTTAAAAAGGTAGCCTTTTAGATAAAGCTGTCCGGAAAACAAGTAGAACAAATAGCCAAACACCGGAAAGAACACGAGAACATACATCCATAAAAGAGTCTGATGAGGAGTGCGGTTTTCAAGCATGATGGAATAGGCGCTAATTATAATAGCTGCCCCATACAAAATGGCAGCACCTGCTTTGATGAGTGTGCCGGCATCTGTAAAAAATAGCGTATAAGTTGATGCGATCAAGATAAATACAAATATTGATTCAACTCTCCGTCTTCTCATTTTCCACTTCTCCAACTCTAAAAAGATAACATATGAAGTTCTTATACCCTGTTTGATGACCAAAAGAAACCCTGCACCCTTAGCTTTTCCCATTTTTAGGAGATGAAAGCATTATTCGGCAAAAAAAGAAGCCTTGCTCATTGTAAAGCAATGCTTCATCATTGGCCGCCGCCGGTATAATGGTTGTCGCCCATCGTATAATTTGTGCTCTCCCCAGGCTTTTCATTGGGGCTAATGCCCTTTTGCAATGTGTTGTTTATCTTCTTGCGTTTGCGGTCAATTCCGTAGGCAAACACCAGGGTTGCAATGATTAAACCAAATAAAACGCCCATCTTCCGTCCCCCTTTTTATATGATATTCATCATCGGCAAACCTTTGCCTTATTATTCGGGACGAATGTCTTTTTTCCTCTAAAAAAGAGGGCCATATAGGCAGCCCTCTTCCTTACATTTACTTTCTCATATTTTCCGGGTCCTTCAAACGGTTTTGCTGGTCTGGCATTCGTTCCTGATCTTTTAGTGATTTCTGCATGTCCTGCTCTGACTGCTGTTCTTTTACAACATCTTTTAAATCTTTACTGTTTTTTGTGACATTGTAATCCCTCCTATTGTTTTTGGTATTCCTTTTTCCCTCCTGAAGGCAGAAAAAACTGCTTTCTAAGTTAATATTCTGAAAGTTAAATCTATTAAACTAAAGGCATGTATATAAAAAGGTTCAAATTACATATCAAGGAAAAAATGAGGAGTTATTTTTTTACAATTAAAAACTTCTTTAACTCGATGATCCCCCTTTTCGATAGATGACTTCCCTTTGTAAAAATGTGAAAGCTGTTTGGGAGAAACAGCGTCAGGCGCTATTCCTCCCCATACAAAGGCTAATTTGTCTTCAAGTTCCAATCTGATGCGATTTCCGTTGAGATAACAGCATGCATCACTCTTGAACCCATATTTTCCTCCTTTTCTACCAAGGCAGGCCTGTGCCGAATTTCTTCGCCCTGGCTTCACTGTCTTTCCTGCGCTTTTTACGGATTTCCGCCCGCTCCTTCGCTGTTTCATATAAGTTTTTTTCTTCATCTGTTTCAGGTACAACTGTTGGTATCGGAGTGGGCTTTCCGTTTTCATCAACAGCAACCATCGTCAAAAATGACATGGCACATACATTTCGATCCCCAGTAATCAAATCTTCTGCGATGACTTTCACGAAAATCTCCATGGATGTCCGGCCTGTATAAGTTACGAATGCCTCTAGGCAAACCGAGTTGCCTTCATAAACAGGATGCAGGAAGTCGACTGAATCCGTTGATGCTGTGACCACATTGTTTCTTCCATGACGCATAGCGGCAATGGCAGCCACATCATCAATATAAGCCATTAACTTGCCACCAAATAATGTTCCGTATGTATTGGTGTCAGGGGGCAGGACGATGCTGGTTTTTACTGTAAAAGATTCTCTGCATGTTTTTGTTTCATTCATGGTGTTTTCCTCCTGAAAAATATTTTTCTTAAAGCATATCAAAAGCTGACAGTTAATAAAAATAATTTGGAATGATTATCAAAAAGAGTTGCCAAATATTTCCCCAACGGCATATAATTTTATTGACCGGTGTTCAATAACGAAAGGTGATTTCATGAGTCCCAGAAAAGCAGCACACGATGAACTAACAAAAGTAGCGATTATCACAGTAGCCCGTGACTTGTTTGTCAAAGAAGGGTACTCAGCCGCATCCATGAGAAAAATTGCGGATATTCTCCACTGCAGCCACGGAGCCATCTATTATCATTTCAAAAATAAAGCACAGTTATTTTATGAAATGGTTGAAGCCGATTTCCAGCAACTTAATCAAGTGCTTGAAAGCGTCCTGTCAGAATCTGCTGACACAAATGAACAGAAGCTATACAACATTCTCTACCGCTATATCGAGTTTGGCCTAACCCACCAAAAGCATTATGAATTAATGTTTTTGATACGCGATAATGATGTGAAAAGCTACCTCCAAGAAGGACCAAACAACAGCTATCTGCAATTTGCCCAATCAATTAACTCGCTTTCTGCCAAACCGCTTTCTATCAAGGAGACATGGTCAATATTTTTAAGTATGCACGGTTTTGTCACGCATTATTGCAAATCAGAAACCAGCTTTGATGAAGTTAAAGAGCTTGCCGCTTCCCACGTAAACTTTTTAATAAAAGCAATTAGCTAAAGAAATAGAAATCTTCATTTCTTTTGTTTTGCCATTATTTGAACAGTGGTCAATAAAAACTGAAAAGGATGATTAAAATGATTAAAACTGCTTCAGTCCTTGGCGCTACAGGCGGTATGGGGTATGCTCTGACAGAGGCTCTTTGCCATAAAAATATCAGGACGATCGCGTTCGCTAGATCAGAAGAGAACTTGACTAAATACAAAGAAGAATGGGGTCCAAATGCGGAAATCTTTGCTGGAGATGCCCTGAAGCCAGCAGATATCGAAAAAGCGGTTTCTGAAGCAGATGCCGTTTTCCATGCGATCAATATCCCTTACCAGAACTGGGAACCGGCATTGTCTATCATCCTTGATAATATTCTGCACGTATGCCGCAAACATAAAAAGCCTTTTATCTATGTTGATAATATATACTCCTACGGTTTTCAAACCATGCCTGCCACAGAAACAGCAGACAGGGATCCTCACACAAAAAAAGGCCAGTTTCGCCAAACTTTAAGTGAGAAAATTAAGGGTGCTGCTGTCCCATACATCATCGCCCACTTTCCAGACTTTTACGGTCCGCATGCAGGGAACACTCTTTTACATTACACTTTCGAGCAAATTATTAATAAAAATAGAGGCTTATTTGTCGGTAAAACCGATATAGCCAGAGAATATATTTTTATTAAAGATGGAGCAAAGGCATTAACAGAGCTTGCTTTAAATGAAGAGGCATATGGCGAGACATGGAATATGCCCGGGGCAGGAACGATTACGGGTCAAGAAATTGCCCATATTGCCGCCCGGCATCTTAATAAAAAGGTCTCCTTTCACCCTGTCCATAAGTGGATGATCTGTGCCATTGGCATCTTTGATCCGATGATGAGGGAATATGCGGAATTGATGTATCTGAATGAAACGCCTGTTATTCTTGAGGGCAGCAAATACGAAAACCGCATAGGCTCCATTCCTAAAACAGCCTATGCGGATGGGATTAGGGAAACACTGGACTATATATTGCAAAACACAGAAAAGAGTGCCACTTTTTGACGGCACTCTTGTTTATTTGAAAAAAGAGTTCTTCTTTTTCCCCCTTAATATATCACCCATCCAGCCTTTTTTAATAAGCATGATATAGAGGGCTGCTGTTGAGCCGATAATTATTAAGAGTGACAGGGGATAACCAATCTTCCAGTCTAGTTCAGGCATATATTTGAAGTTCATGCCCCACAGGGCTCCCCATGATGCTACTGGTGTCATTAATGTTGTAATTACTGTCAGGGTTTTTACGATCTCATTTCCTCTGTGGTGGGAGACGATTTCCTCAAAGTTTACAAGAGTATCAATTTCCTGCTGATATTCTCGAATTAGTGTATCGCCCCTTTCAATTCTTTTACATGTCCTCTTAAATTCAATTTCTTTGCTAACGCCCTCTCCAAAGGCTTCTTCAATCCCCAATTTAATCTCTTTTACAGGGATAATTAAATTCTTCCAAACAAGAAGCTCATGTCTAAGCTGATAAATTTCTTCTAAAATTTCGATGCTGTTCTTTTTCTTTACTTTCCATAATAAATCATTCAATCGAAGTTCAAATTTGTCTATCTTTGTAATACTTTCACTCAGTACTTCACCTAATAAAACAAAAAAACCTTCAATGGCATTTTGGGTATAATCCATTTTTTTAAGCAAAGACTTTTCATCAACTGATTCAATAACAGTTGAATTAAAGTTAATTGTCACTAAAAAATCTCTGGCCAGAAAATAATGAAATAACTTATTTTCGTTTTGATCATCTATGGTTTGCTGATAAATAAGCGATCCGCTCATATACTCTTTGCCCTGGAGTGTTGTATTCATTTTCATTAAATTGGTTTTATTATCAGAAGTATTTTTAGCCCAATGCAATAGCGCATTCTTATAATCATTGTTAAAAGACTTATCAATTTCATTGGTATGGTCATAACGATACCATTTCCAATTGTTTTCTCTATATTCTTTCTCCATCTCCATCTCCCTTTCAGTCGGAGCATAATTCTACTAAATTTATAATTCCCTATCCTTATACTCAATAAAACCTAATAGAAAGAGTAATTTTTTCTTAAACTGGAAATGATATTTAGAGGCCAAAATGTTTTCACTTCAACTGATCGGGTAAATATAGAGCAAGATAGACCCATTTTAAGTTTATGAGGAGGAGTAAAATGTTGAATTCTCGTCCGTTCAATCCCTATCTTTTAGCCGGTGTTGGCATTGCAAGTATCTTGTTATTGGCCAGCAAGAATAATAGATTCAAGGTTCAGTCCCTTGCCGTGAAAATGAAGGGCATGATTCCTGACCGTTTTTTAAACGACACAGTCCCAACTGAAAAATTGGGACATCCGGATCCACATAATATAGAAGACAATAAAATGGTTGATGAAGGCGCCATGTATTCTGTAAATTACTATAATGAAAAAGTTCAGCAATGACCTAAGGATAAGCTTCCTTAGGTTTTTTATATAACAGGACCAATCGGAGGAATAGAGATGGGTGTACTTTTTATCCTTATTTATTTGGGAATCGTTCTGGCTGTAATTGAAATAAATTCCTTGCTTTTTAGCTATACTGGACTGGATAAGCATGTAGCCCGCTTCCAGGTTATCAGCATGCTGACTGGTACCGGCTTTACTACAGGTGAATCTGAGCTGATTATTGACCACCCCATACGCAGGAGATTAGGCGCCTTCTTGATATTATTTGGAGCCTTCTCACTGGCAGTAATCATTTCGGCTATAAGCAATCTGCTTTCCGATGAATTTTATACAACAAAAATTTCGATCGCAGCAGTCGTTCTCATCATTATTATTTTCATGTTAAAAATGCCTCAAATAAAAAGTTTTCTTTCCGAAAAGCTCGAACATGAGCTGGAAGAACATTTTGATTTTCGCGATTTGCCAATCCGGGATGCTCTCTTGACAGATGAAAGTGATCAAATATTGGATTATTTCATTGATGAATCATGCCAATTTATTGGAAAAGAGCTTAGAAATATTATTGAAGAGGATGCAGATATCCTTGTTTTATATATCCAAAGAGGCGACTTAAAAATAAGAAAAGATCGGCTGGTTACAGTAATACAAGAAGGCGACCATATCATCATATATGGAGATGAAAATGCGATTGAAGAAAAGTTTGGCCCAATTGAATACCAGCAAAAATAAAAGCATCTGCTGATGGGCAAATGCTTTTTCTCTGTTTTCTAAATAAAAATCTTTAATTAAACTGCTTTGCAGGCGAAAGGTACAAGGTCAAACCGATTTTCCGGCAAACGGTCACATAATGCATCATAGCAAGCAGAACAGCACCCATATTCATGCCCATGATAATACCGTCCATCTGAAGACTGTGCAGTGAACCCAGAAGGAATATGGCTGTGAAAGAAACGATCGTAGACCACACGGAATGATAAAAGGCATCTTTCATCAGCCCCATACCAATTAAATAGGCTTGCATCGGGATAATGAAAAAATGGAGCAGAAAGAATGGCCATAGCATCTGCAGGTATATGGCTGCATCTGTTGAATGGAAAAATACCTCCGTTAGCGGCCTGGCGAACAAGCAGAAAAGTCCTACAGACGGGACCCCATACAAGAAGGTAACAAAGAATACCTGCTGCAAAAGCCTGCGCAATTCCTCCAGATTTTTATCGGCAAATTCTTTCGAGACAGTTGGAATCAGCATGATTAAAAACGAATGGGCAATAAATGACGGAAAGAAGCCTATCGTCATGGCTACACCTGCCAGCATCCCAAAATGCTCTGTCGCTATTTCCCCTGGCACTCCTGCTTTTAGGAGTGCCCCTTTTATTAGAAAGGGCTGAACAGCATGAGTCAGAGCATGAAAAACCCTTAAAGCGGTAGTCGGCACTGAAACAGATATCAAACTATGCCTCACGCTTTTTCCGCTTATAAATTGAGATGGCTCTTTCCTAACACGCTGATACTGAATGATAAACATATGGACCAAATAAAGAAATACAACAATCTCGCTCCCTACGAATGTGCAAAATGCAATCAAAACCGCAGTATTTGTATCAAACTGGAAGACCTGATACAGCACAACCAGCAGCAAAACCTGCACAGCTTTGCGAAGGAAATTGGAAGCTGCAATTTTCCCCATTTGATGCTTGCCCATAAAAAAGCCTCTGGCAATCGAAGAGAATGAAACAATCGGTATAAAGCCGATCACAATCCATCTTAATAGAGGATGATACTCGTTAAAAACAGAGATAAACGGTATAATCGATGCTGCAATCGGCACAAGAACAGCTGTAAATAGAGTTGTCAGTTTGATCACATGGTTAAGCATACTTAAATGATATTTATTATCCTTTTCAGCAATAAACTTGGATATGGAGATGGGCAGCTCGAAGCTTGCTAAAAGAACAATCAGGAAGATGGTGGGCAAAATCGACATATACATGCCGAGCCCTCTCTCACCCAGCTCCCGGGCGAGCACCATGTTTACCACAAACTCTATGCACTCGCTGGCAAATGCAGCCAGCGCCAGCAAAACTACCCCTTTGAAGAATTTACTCATTTCGCCTCTCCTTATACTGCAGATTCTATATAAGATATGAGACATGTCCGGATAATATTAGTTATCTAAGTTTAAAAAGATTTATTCTAAAATAGGAAAAGGAGGCAGCTATAGTTGCAGCCTCCTCCTTTCCTATTAAAAAACGAATACGTGCGCAAGCAGCACAATAATCGGTAACGTAATGATGGTTCTTTCAATAAAAATAATGAATAAATCTGTAAAGCTTAACGGGATATTGGAGCGCAGTATCAAAATGCCGATTTCTGACATATAGACCAGCTGTGTTAATGACAGCCCTGCTACTACGAATCTCGTTAACTCGCTTTCAATCCCGCTTCCAATAACTGCAGGCAAAAACATGTCAGCAAATCCAACCAGCATGGTTTGGGCGGCTGCTCCTGCTTCAGGCAGCTGCATGAACTCAAGAATTGGAATGAGCGGGTACGAAATAAACTGGAAAACAGGTGTATATTCGGCAATGATTAAAGCGGCTGCTCCCAGGCTCATGACCAAAGGAATCAATCCCATCCAAATATCCAAAACGGTTTCCACTCCGCTTAACAGAAGCTTCCTTGGGCCTGGTGCATTCTTGGCTTTTTCGATTGCTTGCTGCCATCCCCACTTCAAATTCGAAACACCTTCTGGAATCGTTTCATCAATTTTCTGTCCTACAGGTTCATAATAAGTGTCAGGCTTTCTTGATAGAGGCGGAATTCTTGGCATGATCAATGCAGCCACAATACAAGCAGCTGAAACTGTTAAGTAAAAAGGAATGAATAAATGGCCGAGCCCTACAACATTTGCTACCACTAAGCTAAAAGCAACAGAGGCAATAGAAAACGTGGTTGCGATAACAGCCGCTTCTCTTTTCGTATAAAAGCCCTCATCATATTGCTTTGTTGTCACTAATACTCCAACGGTTCCTGCTCCCATCCAGGAAGCCAAAGTATCGATGGAAGAACGGCCAGGCAAGGTAAACAGCGGCCTCATAAATTTTTGGACTAGCGCCCCGATAAACTCCATTAATCCGAACTCCACTAATAACGGAAGAAGAATGCCTGCAAATAGGAACCATGTTAGCAGGACCGGAGCCAAATCATAAAGAACCACACCACCTGTATTTCTATTCCAGATAAATTCCGGCCCAGCTTCCAGTATGGTCATCAAACCGACTGCGAAACCAAGCAATCTCATCGTTAAACCAAGTTTCCCTGTATCGAATAACCCTTTCAGGAATTTGTTTTCCATAATAAATGCCGGCTTGGCCACTTTCGCCAGAATGGAAAGAACTGCGGATAAACCGAGAATAAAAATAATAAAAGCCGGCATCTGCTCGCTGAATGCTTTACTTAATAGGGAGGCTAAAATTCCAACTCCAATTGTAACATCGCCCTGAAACTTAACCGGAACGAGGAATAACAGCGTTCCTATCAATGACGGAATAATAAACTTCCAATATTCGCCTGTGACGGCCTGCGGTTTTACTCTTGTCTCAGCCTTCATTCTCATTCCCCCTTTTTATTTGGCAGCAACAGCTTCATGCTCTGTCAGTGCTTCATCTAAAACTTCTAAACCTTTGTCAATTTGCTCTTTTGTCACAACAAGCGGCGGAATCATCCGAATCACTTCGCCAGAGTTTCCGCATAGATAGAAGAGAACTCCCCTATCAAGCGAACTATTCAGGATATCCATTACCCCATTGCCATCTGGATTTCCTGTGCGTGGATCGATGATTTCGATGCCGATCATCAAACCTAATCCTCTTACACTTCCTATTGCTGGATGCTTGGTTTTTAGCTCATTCAATTTCTTTAGGGCATAATCCCCCATATTTTTCGCATTTTCCAGCAGGTTTTCACTCTTTAATACTTCCAGGGATGCCAATGCTGCGGAGCAAGCAATCGGATTTCCGCCGAAAGTTGTTCCGTGGGCGCCCAGAGGCCATTTTTCCATCAGCTCTTTAGAAGCGACTGTCGCGCTGAGCGGGAGACCGGCTGCAATCCCTTTCGCAATCGCCATAATATCTGGTACCACCTCAAATGCCTGTGCTGCAAACCAATCCCCTGTACGGCCAAATCCGGTCTGCACTTCATCAAAAATCAGCAGGATACCGTGCCGGTCACAGATTTCCCTGATTTTTTTCATCCATTGTTTCGGCGGGATAATGTAGCCGCCTTCTCCCAGAACCGGTTCAATAATCATGCAGGCAACCTCTTCCGGATCCACCTGATGATTGAATAGAGTCTCAACATCTTTTTCGAGTTTTCTAGGGAAATACTCTTCAGGGTCTTCCCCGTGCGGGCAATCCTTCCCATTTGCATATGGAAGCTGATAGGTCAGCCACGAAGGCTGCTGGTACTTCCGGTATTTGCTCTTGGATGTAGAGACACTTAATGCCCCCATCGAGCGACCGTGGAAACAGCCAGTGAAGGATACAGCATAAGGCCTTTTTGTCACATATTTTGCGAGCTTAATAGCTCCTTCAATTGCCTCTGTTCCGCTGTTTGCAAAGAAAAAGCAATCCAGGTTTCCCGGCGTGATTTTTCCCAGTTCGTCAGCTAGCCGCAAAATGGATTCATAGATGATAACTCCTGATGGACCATGAACAAGATGATCCGCGCTGTCCTTAATAGCCTGTACAACTTTCGGATGGCGATGGCCGACATTTTCAACGGCAATTCCAGATGTGAAATCAAGGTATTCCCTCCCGTCCGCACCGTAGTAATAACAGCCTTCCGCTTTCACTACCGGTAAATTCGGGTGGTCTTTTGCCATGCTTGGCGCCAATAAATTCGCGATATTTCCAACAAGATGACCCCAGTTTTCTCCGTTCATTCTTTTTCCCTCCTGAATCTTGCATGGATGTAATAAACTATTGCTTCTATATGAATCAATAATGCAATATTCATGCCAAAGTATGTATTAAAAATCATATTTTTTTAATTTTCTCACTACTGAGGGCTGGCTAATGCCCAAGGCTCTGGCTATTTCTGTAGTCGTTCGATAACGATTCTTAGCATTCATTAAAACTTTTTTCTCGATCTCCCCCAGTATGGCTGGCAGCGATTGCCCTTCGAGTTGAATAAAGTCTTCACTTTTTCCCTGTATATGGTATTCATACGGCAAATCCTCTTTTGTGATCACCCAATCCCTGCTTGTCACAATAAGGCGCTCCATTAGATTTTCAAGTTCCCTTACATTCCCTTTCCACTCAAGCTGAAGAAGATGTTCTATCAGCCCTTTATCAAGCTCCCGAATACGGTTATGGCGCTTTGAAATGGAGTGAAGAAAATAATGGATCAAAGCAATCAAATCTTCTTTTCTTTCCCTCAACGGCGGAATTTTTAGCGGCACGACATTCAGGCGAAAGAACAAATCCTGCCTAAACTCCTTTGTTTCAACCGCTTTCTCAAGATCCCTATTTGTAGCAGCAAGCAGGCGAAAATCAGCGTTTACAAGCTTAGTTCCACCAACTCTATAAAACTTCTTGTCTTGTATAAATTTCAGCAGTTTTGCCTGAAGATGCGCCGACAGTTCTCCAATTTCATCTAAAAACAGGGTTCCATCCTTTGCCAAGTCAGCAAAACCCATTTTCCCTTTATTCTTTGCACCTGTAAAAGCACCGCCTTCATAGCCAAAAAACTCAGCCTCAAAGATCGATTCAGGAATGGCGCTGCAATTAACCTCTATAAAAGGGCCGTCCTTTCGATTGCTGTTTTGATGAATCCATTTGGCAAGAGCTGATTTTCCCACACCTGATTCTCCTAGGAGCAGGACTGTCACATCAACATCCCGAATTCTTCCGATCGTATCAGCAATATTTTTCATTGCCTGGCTATCAGCAATGATTCCGTCCATTTTGATGCTCTTATTGCGTAAAAGGTCAAGCTCGCTCTTAACCCTTGCCATTTCTTCCTCAACACTGTTCAGGTATTCTTTTATGACGAGCAGTTCCGAAACATCATAGGAATAACTGACAATATACTCAATTTTGCCTGTTTCATTAAATACGGGAATGCCTGTTATCAATATCTTTTTACCAGCCCCCGCCTTCTGGACCAATATGACTTTCTTCTTTTTCTTTAACACTTCAGGCGTAATGGCAGGCTTGAAAACTCCTTTCCTCTCAAGCTCGTACACTGATTCCCCCAATAGAGATTCCGGATCAACTCCGTAGTGGCTGCCGCTTCCTTTACTGACTTTTATAATTATGCCTTCTGAATTGGTCACCATAATATCTTCTTCCATTGAAGATATCACTTCCTTTTCACAATTCCAGTCCATAAAAAAACTGTTCATTTCATCCCTCCAATAAATTACTCATTTTTAAATAGACTTCCATCTAGGAAAATCCTGATATAAAAGGTTTATTATATTCGTTTATTCAGATTAAAATAATTATTCAGATTTGTATAACACTATACAATAATTAAACGGTAATGGGAAGATATCTTTGAAATTTTTTTATAAAAATTCATATTTATGCATAATATACTCACATGTGTTTACACTCACACCCCCGCATAAAAATTGTAATAATGCTGGGGATATACTTTGTTACTCTATAAGAAAAGCGCAAGGCGCCTGGAGCTAGACAGTTATCTAAGTTCAAAAGGAAGTAAATTCTGATATCATAAAAAGGAAGCCTATCTATGAGGCTTCCTTCTCTTTACTGTTTCCATGTCTGGATTTTGTCTGTTTCCAATATTCCGATGGTGACATCACTTATGTCAGGGTCATCGAGCAGATCATTTCTTACGCCAATTTTTATATCATCTGCTATTGCAAGTGTCAGTCCTTCTACAAGCTCGATATAGCCTTCCACATGGTATCTTCTTCCTTCTTGGATGAGTCTAAGCTGTTTGATGTCCACAACTTGAGGGTCATCCAGGATAATTTTCGCAATCCGGTCCTCGATATCCTTTGGTGCTGCCACGCCGATTAAGCCTAATGTATTTTCAAAACCGATCTTGATGGCAATACCGACTAACAGGAGTCCAATCAGAAGGGTTCCGACACCATCGAGAAAATATAGGCCAGTAAAGTGGGCAATGAGAATGAATATGAGGGCCAGAAGCGCACCAAATGTAGCAATAATATCTTCATAAAAAACAAGCCGTGTTGGAGGAGTAGCAAGTCCGACATTTTTAAATGCAACGGGTACTACTCCCAGGCCTTTGACCGGAGTTCTGGTTTCATGGGCAATTTCTTTCATTGCCTTCACTAAAATAAAGCCATCTACCAAAACCGCCAATACCATAACACCTACATTAAGCCAGAGATCTGTCGATTCTTTCGGATGCTGAATCAGTTCCCAGCCTTTATGTAAGGTTTCGTAGGCCATGATGGAAATAACAATAACCGCTATCAGAACAAATAAGTTAATGACCCTCCCGAATCCGGTTGGAAACCTCTTGGTTGGCTCCTTTTCAGCAAGTGCACTGCCAAAGAAGACAAATCCCTGGTTCAGGGCATCCGCCAGGGAGTGAAGGGTTGTGGCAAGCATTGCCCCGCTTCCGCTTATCATTGCCGCTACCCCCTTGGCAATAGTCAAAGCCGTATTTCCGAGAGCGGCCATTCCGGAAGATTTATTCCCTTTTTTTAGTAACGCTATCACTGACATATTATCACCGCCATTTTTAGTTTGTTTTATTGTTACCCTTCTATATACAATTCGAATCATCATTTTTAATCGTGCGATCCTCAGGGCAAAATAAAAAGAGCTAATCTTGATTAGCTCTTTCAACTCCTATTCAACTAGCGAGTGCTTAAAGGCATAAATAACAGCCTGTGTCCGATCTTGAACCTGAAGCTTGCTTAGAATGTTGCTCACATGTGTCTTTACTGTCTTTAAGGCAATGAACAGCTCATCAGCGATTTCCTGGTTCGTTTTCCCTTCTGTCATTAAGAGGAGAATTTCCATTTCACGGCTGGTTAATTCCTCATGGGGCAGATGCTGGTTTTTTTGTCTCATTTTCACCATCATTTTTCCGGTCACTTCGGGCTCCAGAACAGATTGGCCATGGTAGGTGTTTCGGACTGCATCAGCTATCTCACTCGCTTTGGAAGTTTTCAGCATATAGCTTGTGGCCCCTGCTTCAAGTGCCGGATAGACTTTTTCATCATCAAGGAAGCTAGTCACAATAATTACCTTCGCTTCAGGCCACTGCTCGATGATCTTTCTCGTCGCTTCAATTCCATCCATTTCCTTCATGACGAGATCCATCAGAATAATATCCGGACGCAATTCCAGTGCCATATCAATTGCAGTTTTCCCGTTATCCGCCTCTCCAATGACCTCAATATCAGGCTGTGCGGTCAAATAAGATGACACTCCTATTCGGACCATTTCATGGTCATCGACAAATAAAACTTTAATCATTAGCCACACCCTCTCTTGCCGCAGCAGACAGTTTTACATAATCGGAACTTTCACTTCAAGGCGTGTTCCTTTATTTTTTACACTGATAATTTTCATGCTGCCTCCGACTTCCGCAGCACGTTCATACATATTTTGCAGACCGTAGGAACCAGCTTTTGTTTCCTCCACATCAAAGCCGACTCCATCATCTGCCACACGGAGAATGGCATAATCATCTCTTCGTATGAGCAGCACTTCCATGCTATGCGATTTGGCATGGCGAAGTGTATTGGATACAGCTTCCTGAAGAATCCGGAATAGGTGGTCTTCCACTCCTTTATCCAGCGGGAAGTTTTCCGCCTTCCATTTAATCTCCAGCGCAACTTTTTGAAGCAATTCCACAAGCAGCTCCTCAATTCCTTCCTGGAGTGTTTTTCCTTTCAATGCAGCCGGACGCAAATGCAAGAGCAAGGCGCGCATTTCAAGCTGTGATTGGTGGATCATTTCTTCAACCATCTTTAATTGCTTTGCCTGTCTACCTTCAGTGTCCTGCTGTGTTTCCATTATGGCAGACATCATCATGGATGCTGCAAATAGCTGCTGGCTCACGGAATCGTGGAGTTCACGCGCCAGTCTGTTCCGTTCCTGAGAGACGATTTCCTGCATCCTGCTTTCAATATCCTCCGCTTTTTCATTCGCAAGCTTTTGCGAGATTTTTGCCTGCTCTGCTATATGCTTTTGAATTTTATCCACCCTGGCTGCAATGGTCTCCAGTTCCCTCCCGCTGTTCAACTCATCAGTATCCAGCAGCTGACGCCCTTCTTCAATTTGATGAAGCATGCTATCCACGGTGTAAAGCTTGCGGCGCCAATATAAACCTGACATGAATCCGAAAATTAATCCAATTGCCAGGCTCGCACTGGGAACAAATACGATAAAGGGAAGATCAAGTATTTCTGTCTCCCACAAATCCCCCCAGCCGGGCGCTGGAAACATCGTAAAAAAGGAAGCCGTCAAGACCCCTAGGATCAGGAGGGACATGCTGGCTCCCCAGACAATTTGCCGCTGGACGATGCTCATACACGTTTCACCTCGATATCGCCAATAATTAAAGAGGTGAATATCTTAACGCGCTGCCCTGCCTTTTCATAGCCTGGAGTCTGCAGCTGAAGAGACTGGCTGAAAAGTTTTGATTCTTCGTATTCCAATATTTTAGCTGCTCCAGCTATGGATGAATGATTGACACTCACTTCAACATCGTACGGTATCAGCACCTTAACATTTCCAATAAAGTTACGGATGAAGATGACCGTTTCTCCTTTGGGGATAACGGTATAACTTAAATCAACGATTGTATTGCCAATTCCTGTCTGGATGTTAATATCATTCCATTCATACACTTGCTCAGGCGTTTTTTGCTGTCCGACAAATATATTGGAAAAAAGGGGATCCTTTTTTATCATTGTTTCTTTTTGAAGGCTGATGCCCGGTTCCTTCAGCTCGGGCTTAATCTGCTTAGGTTCTTTCTTGGATTGCGCAAACTGAATCAGCAGGTGAATCAGGAAGGCAAGCAGGAAAAATTTAAGCGTCATCATGTTAAATACAGTTATGAGCAGAAAAATGAGCCCTAGCCAAAAAAGCCATTTCCCTGAACTTCGCGGCATCCTCTTTCTTCCAATATACACCATTCCAATTGGCACTAGAAGAGAGAAAATCACTCCACTATTAAAAAAGGCAATCTCTATGAAGAGAACGACAATGCCCACTACTATAAGCCAGCTGAAATAATCGCTTTTCATTTTATCGTTCACGAGGCATCCCCCTTCTTTGTGTCTGGAATGATTCTTTTCCCAAGTTGTTTGGCCAATTCTAAGAAGCTGTACTTCTCCTGTTAAAAGCCCGAAAAGGCGCAGCATCTCTACGCCTTTTAAGAATACCATCTTTTGTTCATAAAATAGAATGAGTTTTTATCTTTATCGGGAAAAAGAGATCGTACAACCTCTGTTTTCGTTTTCTCTGAAAGTATTTTATACAGGCAGGCTTTTATAGTTGTTTTTGCTTAAAAACTCTGAGGGTTGATTAAATCTAGTTGGAAACACAAATTTACAAATCAGCCTTTTTATGATAATTAGGTTATATTACAGGCATTGCCGTTTATCTAGCAAGTTGTTATCTAACTCATCTACAGGTTTATCTGGCAGGTTTTAAAGTTTATCTTACATTTGGCACAATTTAAAGATTAGACTGTCTTCTTCTCAAGTTCCTTTTCAAGCTGTGCAATGCGCGCATCGATTGTGCTGCTGTGGTATGAGCTTTTCACCTGATGATCCAGACGGTCAAGATAGGATTCGATTTCCCTGAACCTTGAGAAAGATTTATCACTATTGTTCTCAAGCACCTTCTCCATTTGATGATTGGCATGTGTGATATTTTCTCGGCCCATCAGCTCCATGCGGCGGATGTGCATATCTTTTAGTTTATGCTTCATTTCCTCATATTTTCTTTCAAGATCACCCATTTGCTGGATAGATTGGGTCAGAAGGCTCTCTAAGCGATTTGCGCGCTCTTCATATTGCAATTGTTCCTGGGCTGCAAACTGATAGAGTTCCTCCTCACCTGCTTGGGAAGCGATTTCCGCCTGACGCTTGCGCTTTCCGGAAAGTTCCTTCGCCTGCTCATATTCACGGGTGAATTCCTCTTTCAATGTATTTTGGCGTTCCAAAAGCTTGCGGACTTTTTCAGTTTCACGCTCACATTCACGAAGATATTGGTTTAATAGCGCGATTGGATTCTTTTTCTCCTTTTTATCCAATGCTTCATGAAGATCTGCCATTACTGTATCTTTGATTCGTGTTAATAGGTTTGCCATATGAATCTCTCCTTTTTATTTCTATAGTGCCGTAATTCCGGTTCCTCTTTTTGAATTAGTTACGGTTTAATTCAGCCCATTGCTTTTCAAAATTTGCAAAGGGGTCGTTTTCAGCTTTTTTTACACTTACGCTTGAATCATTCCATTTTTTATAGATAAGGTAAAGGATGTAGGCAGCCGCAAGGCCCAGAATGGCCGGGAAGTTTGCTGCGGCAGCCATCAGCGCGATAAATCCGATAATCCCGTATCCGACTTTCGCTAAGGTACTTTCCGCTTTTAAAAATTGCTTAAACACAAAATATAGAATCGCCGCACTTATTGCCAGCCCTACCATTGGGCCAAGATTTGATATCAGCACTATTGCTGCAATTCCACCTGCTATCAGTAATCCAAATTTTTTCATTATCACTTCCTCCTTTCTTAATTTCATCTTACCTGTATTTCGATTTTGCTATAACGAGCCTCAGCTTTATTTTCATATAAGACCTGAGACGCAGCAGCAGGTCGGACTCTATTACCGCTTGCAAATATGGAAAAAGAATGTATGTTAGTGTTCAAAAAAAGGGGGGTAGACAAAGGATATGCAACAAATTTGGATGCCTAAACTCGCAGGTTTTTTCATACATCAATTGAAACGGAGGTCCTCATATGTTCGGGTTTGACGATTTTATGAAGTTCATACAGGCCTTTTTCGTGGTTTTCCCAGTGGTGACGCTTATTCATTTATTGGGCCATTTTTTCTTTGCTGCCATTTTTGGCGGAAAAGGGATTCGGGTTGTCATCGGATCAGGCAAACTGCTGTTTTCACTGAAGTTTTTAGAAGTCAGACGATTTTATTTTTGGTATGGAGGGTGTGAGTACACCTCTTTAACATACAATAATAAATTGACAAAATCGCTTATATTTTTAGGGGGTTCCATTTTTAATGTAGCCAGCATTTTTATTGTCAATTATTTAATTCGAATTGATATTTTGGAAGCTTCGATGCTTTGGTATCAATTTGTTTATTTTTCCTTTTATTACGTCTTTTTCGCCCTGCTGCCAATGGATATGGCAGACGGTACGCTTAGTGATGGAAAAGCGATATGCAAGCTTTGGCGAAATAAGAACAGGGATGATTCTTCGGCAGACTGCCAGCTCGTAAATGAGGACAAAAACTAGAATTCGTATTCCAGACCAATGGCTTAAAACAGGTAAGACAAAAGCTTAATTTTGCAGCATATAAAATATTTGTTTGTTTTTACTAAAAAGGCTATACAATTTCTCCAATTAACAGTCTAAATAATCAGCAATGAGGTCTAACTCAGGCAACTGAAAAAAGGAAGCCCAACTATTCAGGGCTTCCTTTTTCAGCGGCTGGATTTCTCCACAAAATGGGATGTAGCATTTATTACTATCGCTTCTGCAGGATTCCCCAGCCTCCAAGCTGACTTCAGCAGTCCGCTGCCTCAATGATGTATGCTTCATTCGGTTCTTTTTGGCACATGAAACGCCCTCTTCCTGCTCATACTATGGTCGGAGGTGTGCCAGCGATATGAATCTCACATGGTTATTCGGATTCCTTTTTTTCATACAATCTCATACGGCCAATCTTCCTGAAACTTTAACCATTGAAAACGAAGGGGAAAACATAGCAAGCATGGAGCGGGCTGAATACCAAATACCTTTTCCAGGCATGCCCCTTATCGATTTTGAAAAATTTAATCAGTTTCTGGACAAATTGGATCAACAGATGTACTTGCCGCCGGAAAATGCTTATATTGATGATGCAGGAAAAATTGTTTCTGAAAAGCCAGGCAGAAAACTTCATCGCAAAGCATTTACAGACCTTTTTTATACATATTTTTATCAAAGAGGACCAGCAAACGCAGAAATTCCGATGCTGACGGTTTACCCGCGAGTGGACCGCGACCTTCTTGCCTATATACGTGTAAAGCAGATTGGCCAATATGTAACCTATTTTAATCCCAGCAACACTACACGCTCCCACAATATTGAATTGGCAGCCGATGCTATCAATAATTATGTTGTATTTCCGGGCGAAACGTTCTCTTTCAACAGGGCAGTAGGCAGGCGGACAAAAGAAAAAGGCTATATGCGAGCACCTGTTATCGTGAGGGGCGAGCTTTCAGAGGATATTGGAGGCGGCATCTGCCAGGTTTCCTCCACTCTTTTTAACGCAGTCGACCGGGCCGGGGTCAAGGTGCTCGAACGGTATTCCCACAGCAAAAAGGTTCCGTATGTACCGCCAGGACGGGATGCAACTGTCAGCTGGTATGGCCCTGACTTTACTTTTAAAAACCGGTACAGCTACCCGCTGCTTATCCGGGCAAAAGCCATAAACGGCCAGATGGTCATCAGAGTGTTTTCGTCTGATGAAATTGATTATGAACCCCGTCTGGTGCCGAAAGCATCCAAAATGCTTCCTGAAGAAATCAATAGGGACCAAGAAACAAAAACCGATGACTAAACTATAAAAACAGACCCACTATCATCATGACTAATCCGAAAATGGCTGAACCGCGCTTCACACTTTTATTTTGCTGGGGCTTTAAAAACAAGCTGATGACAAACCCGACAGGAAGAACGAAGCCATTCAGGTTAACATTAAATGAACCTAAGAAATAATAGCCGATCAGCTTTAATAGTAATAGTTCTTCTTCCTCTTCCTTATTGCGGAACAAGATGTAAATGCCGGCTGCCCAAATGAGCAAAGCAATGATAAACATTTGCTGTACCCCCTTTTTGATAGGTTATTCTGTCATTTTGGGGATAGTGCTTAAAAGTCAGAAACACCCGCTGATTGATCACGGGTGTTTCTTTTTTATAGCAATTTTTTTGAAGCTACAACTATTCCATCTTCATCTGCATATACGTAATCACCAGGCTTCCAGTCGATACCCCCAAACGTAACAGGAATATCCCGATCCCCTTTTCCTTCTTTTCTGCTTTTTAAAGGATTGCTGCCAAGCGCGAAAATACCTGTTTCCAAACTGCCAAGCTCAACAGTATCCCTGACGCATCCATAAATAATCACTCCGGCAAGCTTCCTGGATTGTGCAATTCCGCCAAGCTTATCGCCCATCAAGGCACATCTTTTCGAACCGCCGCCGTCCACAACCAATACATTTCCTTCTGGTATGGATTCCAGCGCTTCTTTTACCAGAACATTATCTTCAAAAACTCTGACAGTTGAAATCGGACCCGAAAACTTGTTTCTTTTTCCATAAGCTTTAAGTTCTTGCTGGCAGATTAAAAGGTCTTTGCTGTGTTCATCACATAAATCTGCTGTTTTAAAATCCACTTGGTCTCTCCTCCTTTTTATTGCTTGATAACGCAGGTAGCAGACATCCCATATAACGGGCATCCTCTTTGTTTATTTCGTGATTCATCTTGCTCTTCCCTCCCTTTTTCGAACTGGAATGGGAAAGATTATCGATTTCAGGCATATACCTTTAGTAAGGAAACATATTCATCTCTCCATTTGCTTATAAAAAGGGAGGTTAACAGATGGGTTTAATGTGGGTGATTACTGCAGGATTCATTATTTCATTGGGACTGGCCGGATTGATGCTTGTTTATTTTTTAAAAGGGGCAATGGATTCCAACGATTCCACGACTATCGATCAGATTCAAGAGGATTCCGCAGAATGAGAAAAGCGCAAGGCGCCTTGCCCACGAAGGAACGCAGACTAAAAGCGCCACGCCATGCGGCAACGTCTGCAATGACCCCCATCCTGGGGGCTTAAGCACAAGATGAGCCTCACGGAAAGGCGTTCTTTGCCTTTTTGGGAGGCTCGTCTTGTGACCTCAAGGGGGTAGGCGCCTGTAGCTAGACAGTTATCTGCTTTCAGGAATGTTATATTTCCTTTATCTTTTATGGAAAAGAGGCTGCGCGTCAAGACAGCCTCTTCGTTTTTTGATTGGCCATTAAGTTTGGCAATTTCGGCAATAAAACGTTTTTCGTGATGAAATCTCTTCTTTTACAATGGCAGTGCTGCATCGGAGGCATGGTTCGCCCTCTCTGTCATACACCCGGCATTGCTCATTATATCCCCCTGTCTTGGTATCTCCTTTGAAAAACGGTTCCTCCATATAGCCCCCAAATTGGATCGCTCTGGTTAAGACACCTTTAAGGGACTGGTAGAGAATTTTGATTTCATCCTCATCCAGATCGTCAGCTTTTTTCATTGGAAGCAAGCCGGCTTCAAAGCATATTTCATCGCTATAGCAATTGCCGATCCCGGATAGGAATTGCTGATTGACAAAGGTCGTTTTCAGCATCCCTCTTCTTCCGCCAATCAGCTCCCGAAAAACAGGATAGCTGAAGGTTTGGTCCATCGGGTCTGGCCCTAAATCAGCCAGCTCTTTTTCCAGTTCCGAGTCTGTTAAGAGGTGAAGATAGCCTAGCCTTAGGCCAATAAAATAGAGTTTTTTGTCACCAAAAGAAAGAATGACCTGTTTAGTACGCTCCGGGCTGTCTTCATCGTTTCCCATATACATCCAGCCGCCAAGCATAAGGTGCAGCAGGAGACTTTTTCCTGAGCTTAGCTTGAAGATGAGATGCTTGGCTTTCCGTTGAATTTCAGTTAACCCACTATTTATAAGCTCACTTTTAAACTGGGCAGGATTAACATTGATTGATTTTTCACGGTTAACTTCCACACCCGTTATCGTTTTGCCAGCCAGCTTTTCAGTCAAGATCCTTCTATAGATTTCCATTTCAGGAAGCTCAGGCATAGAGTCAACTCCTTCCAAATAATCTGTTTTCTTAGTATTGAATGGAAGGAATAACTTCATCCCTATCTTAGAACTTGAATTTTTTAACAAATGTTCCTTTCATTTGATTTAAACACTTATCTTTTTAACTATGCTGAAATTTTGGTTTTTGGAAAGGCTGGAGAGTAGTATTTAAAGGCAGAACTGTAGGTAGATTATAGTCTAGACCGTAAAAAGAAGATTCCGCTGCTCCGGAATCTTCTTTGGTTTTCAAGTTAAGCTTTTTTGGATGGCTTGATTGAGCTGTGCAATAATATCTTCCGCATGCTCTATGCCGATTGAAATGCGCACCACATGCTTTGTAATGCCCAGTTCCTTGCATGTTTTTTCAGGGAGTGCCCTGTGAGAGGTAGTCAATGGGTGGGATACGGATGTCTCAACACCGGCAAGAGTCGGAACAATTTTAATC
Organism: Cytobacillus sp. NCCP-133; assembly: GCF_026011715.1. Taxonomy (GTDB): domain Bacteria; phylum Bacillota; class Bacilli; order Bacillales; family Cytobacillaceae; genus Cytobacillus. The sequence continues at coordinate 160,407 of NZ_BRVM01000007.1, forward strand.
CAGCCAAGCCCTTTGAAAAATTCATTCACATTGATATGATCTGCAAGATCAACTGTCACGATTGCACCAAATCCTTCTTCCCCGTGCTGGAATGGATAGTAAACCGTTTTAATATTCGAGTTCTCCTTCAGAGCCTCTGCCACTTTCTTCGCGTTGGAGGCTTGCTGCCTCATTCGAAGGGCGAGGGTTTTCGCTCCCCTGCAGGTCAGCCATGCTTCAAAAGGGCTGAGATTCGCTCCAAGATTCACGATTTTTCCGCGGGCTTTCCCAGTCAGTTCTTCATCTCCGACAAGGACACCCGCTGTGATATCGCTATGGCCTCCGATATACTTGGTTGCACTATGAACCACTAAATCGATTCCTTTAAGATATGGCTGACAATGGTATGGAGTTGCAAATGTATTATCAATAAGCGATACAAGGTTATGCTTTCTTGCAAGGCGCGCTACTTCTTCCAGGCTTTCCACTCTCAATAAGGGGTTTGTAATGGATTCGGAGTAGATTAGCTTGGTATTCCCGCGGATGGCTTCCTCAACTTTAGATAGATCGGAAAAAGACACGACTGTTACTTCAATTCCCAGCTGTGTCAGCTCTTCTTTAATTAAATGGAAGCTGCCTCCATACAGATCATCCGCGGCCACAATATGGTCGCCGCTTTTGACAACGGCAAGGACCCCCGCAAGAATGGCTGACAAGCCTGATGATGCACAAGCGCCAGCGGGTGCTCCTTCGAGTCCCGCGATTAGCTCGCCAAGCTCGTCTGTATTGGGGTTCCCAACCCTGGAATATAAATAATGGCCGTTCCCCTGATAAAAGCCTTCCAATTCATCAAGGTCATTAAAAGCAAAGGCAGATGTCTGGTAAATAGGGGTCACCTTGCTTTTAATGATCCTTTCATTCTTATTTTTCTTATGCAGTACAGCGGTCTCAAAATTCATCTGACTTGTCCCCTTTAAAAGAAATAAGGGCTGGACTTCGCCCAGACCTTTCGTCCCCGAAAATATGCTGAATTGTAAATCAATTTCGATAAGAACATTATATCAATAACGTTTTTTTACGTCAATGAAGGAATGCAGGGGTCCTATTTTACTTCCGGTAAAAAGCTTTTGGTCCTGATTCCTGTTCTTCTAAGGATGACGGTTGTATTTACTTGAACATCCGCTTCCGCAAACTTTTCATCCCAGTTATGCTCAACTTTTTTATAATTTTTATAGTCCCGCCTTTGCACGACTTCTCCAAAGCCGAAAATATCTGTCCCATACTCATTCTGAACCTTTTTAATGGTTCCTGAAATAATTTTTTCTAAATGCTTTTCTGCACTGTGATTGTATTCCTTATAGGTTTTTGCCTGATCAAATTGATTATTGCATTGAGTCCCATCCACATATGCCTCTGCCCGTATATTAATATCTATTTTAGGCTGGCCGCCTTGCATGTCCCCTTTGATCTTTGTTTTTGTGTCATAAACTCTTATTCCCATATATCGATCTTCTGCACATTTTACTGTTAAAGATGTTTTGATTATTTTATCCTGAATCCATAAATAATTTCTTGAATCCTCCAAAGACAGATAGCCCGCCAACCTATCTTTTTTAAAGATAGCCAGTGAATCCAGAACGACCAGCGCATCCGGTGTTACTTTTTTCATATTATCGGAACTAACGCCCTTCTCCGGGTCTCCCTGGATGGAAACTGCAGCCATTACAGGCTGCCGGCCCGAAGAAGTCCATGCCATGATGACATCGTTCATCCTGACTCCGGGATCGCCTCCCCAATCCTTCTTCATCGTGTCGAGCTGGGTATGGAGCTTTAAAGATGGCGATTTTTGAAATTGGTAGGTTACCCTTAAAATATCGGATCCCCTTGCACCTCTTGCAACCAGAATATTAAAATCATCGCGTATTTCCCTGTTTCTTTCCAGAAAGTCAATGAAATCAATAATTCCTTCCTTGGCCAGCTCTTCCCCAATGATCAAGGTCCTCATATGCGAATAGATCAAATGCCTTGAAATGCCTTCATTTACTTTATAGGTGAGTTCTGAAAGCGAATTGCCTTCTGTCTCATAGACGATTGACGGAGCAAACCCGCTTGCCGTTTGTTTATTTAGTTCAGTTGCATTAATCCCCTCAACCGCTAACACATATTTTTCATTTTCCCCCTTATCTACAGCCATTCCTGTTACAACCGTTATTTTACTTAGTTCTTTTTGGTCCCAGCAGCCTGTAAGCAAAAAGGAGGCTAAAGTAAGAATCGCTATAGCCGTAATTTTTTTCAATTGGCTCCCTCCCCTTTTATCGGCGGAGGAGAAGGCGATCCTGTTTTTGGCATTTTGTCAGGCTTCCCGGTTTTTAAATAGGAAGGCCTCTGGTTCATGCTCCAGAACGGAAAGCGAAAGAAAACATCTTTCTGCTCTTCAATAATAAATGGAGCAACCGGCGATAAATAGGGAACGCCAAACGATCTTAGCGAGCTTAAGTGAGCGACGATAAAAACAAGGACAATCAGCACGCCATAAAGCCCCAGTATCGCTGAAACAATAATCAGCATAAAGCGCAAAAGCCTTGCTGCTGCAGCAAAACTGTAGGTGGGCGATACAAAATTAGCAATTGCCGTAATGGCGACGATGATGACCATGATATTCGAGATAATTCCAGCTTCAGCAGCGGCCTGTCCGATTACCAGGGCACCGACAATGGAAACCGTCTGCCCGACAGCCCTTGGCATCCTTACTCCAGCTTCACGCAGGATTTCAAATGTCACTTCCATAATCAGCACCTCGATTACTGCCGGAAACGGCACCCCCTCACGCTGGGCAATAATCCCCAGCAGGAGCTGAGTCGGCAGAAGTTCATGATGAAAGGTTAAAATGCCGACATATAAGGAAGGAGTGAGCAGTGCAATCATAAATGATAAATACCTGATGATCCTTAGAAAGCTTCCCATCATATAGTTTTGGTAATAATCCTCCGCTATTGAAAAGAAATCAACGAGAACCGCAGGAACCAATAATACAAATGGCGTCCCATCAACTAAAATGACAATTTTGCCATCAAGCAGATTGGCCGCCACCGTATCAGGCCTTTCAGTATTCAGCGCCAGTGGAAAGGGGGTGGCCGATTTATCCGCGATCAGCTCTTCAACATTGCCAGATTCAAATATAGCATGTACCTTTATGCTGTTAAGCCTTTTACGGACCTCCTGAACGATTTTTTCATTCGAAATGCCTTCCATATAACCGATGTAGACAGATGTGTGGGTCTCGCTTCCGATGATACATTTTTCGAAGCGAAGATGCCTATTTTTAATTCGTCTCCTTATTAGACTTACGTTGGTAGAGATCGATTCGACAAATCCATCTTTTGGCCCCCTGATAACAGTCTGTGTACTGGGCTCTGTGATTGCACGATCTTCATTGCTTGGCATGAAAAGGGAAAGTGCCTTCTCCATGTCTTTAAAAACAATAATGATATTCCCATATAGCATGGCCGTTATAATGTCATCAAATGTTTCAATAAGCTGGTAGCCTGCTCCCCCAAACTTTTCCTTGCATAACGCCTTCAGGTCATCCTCAGTTGTCAGTTCAAGCCCATCATGCTTTCCATTGAGTGACTGCAAGATGGTTTCTTTCAGAAGGTTCGTATCAACCGTGGTTGTTAAATAGAGCAGCAGCGCATCTTTGCCTTCTGTTTTCAGCTCATCCATGCTTAAATCGATTGTGCTTCCAAACTCAGCCTTTACTTTTTCTTTTAGCTCCTCCAGGCTCAGAGAATGGAGCTCCTCTACGGTGTCCGGAAGTTCTTCCTGGTGGATTGGAAGCTCTTTCTTCTTTCGCATTTTTAACAGGGATGTAAGAATACTCAAAACTTCATCTCCTTCACGCCGGATTTAGTCTTCTTCTTCCTTAGCTTCCAAACTAACAGGAGTAACAGGAATGATGGCAGTCCAAATTGCATAGGCAAGTGCAGAAAGTATGGAACAAGCTCCAGGCCCTCCTGCCAGTGGTCGCCGAAGTTCACCGAAATCAAAATGGAAAACACGGAAACAATCATAGCTGCCGGCAGCGAAAAGTAGCGGTACGGAAGACGAAAGGTATATTCAAGGCCCTTTAATCCTGCAAACATAAACACTGATCCTTTGATTAAAATGCCAAGCATCATAATAAAAACGACCAATGCATCAATTCTCTCAATAAAATTTCCGATTGAGACTTCACGTGCAGAACTAAGCATGGGAAAATTCGAACGAAGCAAGGCATCCACTCCCAATGTGACAATCATTAAAAACATAGCAAATAACAGGAGCCCCCCTGCGATTCCCACTCCCAATAAAGACACGCGCAGGCAGTATTTGGAATTGGAAACAACCGGAAGAATTAATGTAAAAGCAATTAACTCGCCAAAAGGAAAGACAATCAAAGTTGGAAATAACGCCTTTAACACTGGCTGAAACCCATCACCCAGTACAGGCTGCAATTCAAATAGATTTACATTCCCGCTCGCAAACAAAAGGATTGTGAGAAGAAAAAGGAACCCAAATAAATAAGGGGTGAAAATTTCCGAGGTCCTTCCCAGCACTTCAATTCCCAAATACAAAATATAAGCCATCAGCAAGCAGATGGTCAGCGAAATAATTTCGATCGGTGTTGACGGCAATATGGCAGAAGCGATCAATTCGCAAAAATCGCGGACCACCCTGCAGGCTAGATACAAGAAATAGATGACATATAAAATGGTAATCAAAACAGCAATAGGCCTTTTAAAGCAAAACTCCATGATTTCAAATAAGTTCTTCCCAGGAAGCCGGCTGATAATAAAGTAATAAAATAGCATCACTCCGAGACCGATTATCACTGCTATTGCGATGGCAATCCAAGCATCTTTTTTTGCATCCCCGCCAACCCCGACCACAATCGCACTGCCTAAAAGGAAATTGATCATTAACGTCAGCAGCTGACTGAGAGATATATTCTCCTTTAACATCTAATCACCATTCCCTTTATGAAAAGCGCAGGGCGCCTTGCCCACGAGGAAACGCAGACTAAGAGCGCCACGTCCTGTGGTTATCTTTTAAGAAAAACATAGTTTGAGCATGAATAGCCTGGAAGCCATAGCTTATGCTATTTCATTAATTCGGCTAAAAAATTCGGCTAAAAGTTTCTTAAGTGGAGGCTGATTTTTTCTTTGATTTTAAAATTCGAAAATCAGTTATCATACTGGACACCAGTCCAACTCCAACCGTAACGAGCAAAATCATTCTTCCGGTGGCAACCTCCGAAAAAAGTGTACTTTTTAAAGCTTCCCAGAAAGTAAAATTAAAAATATTCATGTCAAACAAAGTCACTAAAATGGCCATTAAGCCAAAAATAGCCAGATAGCAAAATGTAACCATGGCAAATACCTCATTGTCATACTTCATTCTCATTCGATACTGTTTATCATTTCTCATGCTTCATTTTTTATCCAAAAATACAATAAAAACCCCTTGTTACTTTTGAACACACAGATTGAATGGGTATGGGTAGAGAAAGAGTGGTATTTGTATACTTTCAGGGATTACAGGAAAAATTATGAACGAATATGACGTTACAGGAGGACAGGTATGACGACATCAAACCATAAAATGCCCCAGTATCCGGAGCCTTATTGGAGAGAAGATGAACTTCCTGCTTTTGACAGGCTCAGGGAAGATGCTCAAACGGAAATTGCCATTGTGGGAGGCGGCATAACCGGCATCACAGCTGGTTATCTTCTTGCCAAAGAAGGATTCAAAGTAGCCATTCTCGAAGCCGGGAATATATTGAACGGGACAACCGGGCATACGACAGCAAAGGTTACAGCACAGCATGGACTAATATATGATGAGCTGATCAGCCATTTTGGCGAAGAAAAAACAAAACTGTACTATCAAGCATCAGCGGACGCAATTGATTTTGTTCGAAATACTGTTTCAGAAAAACAGATGGACTGTGATTTCAGCAATGAAGAAGGCATTATTTATGCTGTTTCAGATGAATATGCCAAAAAGGTGGAAAAAGAGTGGCAAGCTTATGAGAAGCTCGGCATTACAGGCGGAATGAAGGACAGCATCCCTTTTACTATTAATACAACAGCCGTTCTATCCATGCATAACCAAGCCCAATTCCATCCGCTGAAGTATCTGAAAAAGCTTCTTAAAGATTTTGTGGAGATGGGCGGAACCGTATATGAAAATACGACCGCGACAGACATAGAAGAAGGCAACCTGCCTGATGTCGTGACTAGGGATGGCCAGCGCCTGAAATGCAAATATGTCATTGCCGCTTCCCATTTCCCTTTTGCGGACATGAAGGGCTTTTATTTTGCCAGGCTGTCACCCGAACGCTCCTATGTCCTTGGGGTAAGAACCAAAACTGATTTTCCTGGGGGCATGTATTATAGTGCTGATTCACCGACCCGTTCCTTAAGGTATACGCCTTATCATGGAGAAAAACTGATTTTAGTCAGCGGCGACAGCCATAAAACCGGCCACGGCCCGGATACCATGAAACATTATAAGGCACTTGAGAGCTTTGCCGAAGAGGTGCTTGGCATGACGGATTACCCCTACCGCTGGTCTGCACAAGATTTATATACACTTGATAAGGTTCCATATATCGGACCGATCACGTCCAGGCAGAAAAATATTTTTGTGGCAACCGGCTTCCGAAAATGGGGAATGACAAATGGAACTGCCGCAGCCATGCTGATTAAAGATTTGATAATGGAAAAAGAAAACCCATATGCAGAATTGTTCACTCCTTCCAGATTCCAGGCTGATCCAAGCATTAAGAAGTTTATTGCTGCCAACACAGATGTAGCCGGCCAGCTCATTAAAGGCAAGCTTGAATTTGTGCCTAAAGAAACGACGGACTTGGAGAATGATGAAGGCGGCGTTGTGATGATTAAAGGCAAGCGCACCGGAGCATACAAGGATCCGGACGGCAAGCTTCATCTAGTGGATACCACCTGTACCCACATGGGCTGCGAATGCGAATGGAACCATGGCGACCGCACCTGGGACTGTCCATGCCACGGTTCCCGCTTCTCCTATGATGGAGCAGTCGTGGAAGGCCCAGCCGACAAACCGCTAACGAAAGTGGAGGCTGATTAAGAGTACCAGATACCTATACCCGTTGAGCAATCAGGTATAGGTACCTGTCACAAATATGCAAAAATCCTCCTTCAGACGAAGGAGGATTTTTTATTTTTTTCTTTAGTCTTGTACGTTGTTTTCTTTCTTTTCTTTACTTCCGGTTGTGAATTCAACAAGTTCTTCGCTTGTGCGCTGCGGTCTGTGCTTATTGTTGTTTCGCTGCGCGTTGCCGTTGCCTAGTTTTGTTCTGCCCATATTCTCACCTGCTCCTTTTATCTTTTTCAAAAGTAGTATGAGTCATATAGCGGGCCGTTATTCTTTTTTACTTGCTTAAGTCTTTATCATCAGTTATGACGCTATTCTATGCTTGGTTCCCTGTTCAAACGCATAAGCGAGCTTAATAAGGGATATCAAAGTTCGATTTTTATAAATTTATAAAAAAAGAGTACCAGGTACCTATACCAGTTAGATGAACTGGTATAGGTGCCTGTGCTAGCACTTAAACAATTTGCCCGCCGCGCATCGTTTTCTTTTCTGCGGTGAGGCCAAGTTCTTTTGCGATTTTTTTGAGTTCTCGTTCTTCTCTTTCGGTTACAAGGGATATGACGGTACCGCTGGCTCCGAACCGGCCTGTTCTGCCAGAACGGTGAACGTATTGGTTAATGTCTTTGGGTAAGTCAAAGTGGACAACATGGGTCACTCCCTTGATGTCCAAACCTCTGGCTGCCACATCGGTTGCAATAAGCATATTCGTTTTGCCCGTACGGAAATTTTTGATGGCTTTTTGCCTGTCAAACTTGCTTAAGTCACTGTGGAGTGTACCTGAAGCGATGTTTTTGAAATCCAGCTTTTCCGCCATTACCTTCAGGTTGCCGATGTCCTTTACAAAAACTAGAGCCTTAATGCCTTCAAGCCTGAATATCTTTTCGAGCATTTTAATTTTGTCTCTCGCTTCAGCCACAAAATAAATATGATCGACTGCTGCGGCCTGGATTGTATCATCTTTTTCAACACGGATCACTTCAGCATCTCCTGTCAGTTCCTTTGCAAGCTGTTCAATGACCGGCGGAAGAGTGGCTGAGAAAAGCAGAACCTGCCGATCTTTCAGTGTTGATTTAACGATATTCTGTACTGTCTGTGCATGCTCAGGCACCAATAGCTGATCGCCTTCATCAAGTACAACCGTCTTGACTTCATGCATTTTCAGCTTTTTCTGCTTAATCAGCTCCAGGACTCTTCCCGGTGTGCCCAAAGCAATATGGGGATGCTTCTTTAATTTTTCAAGCTGCCTTTTTACATTGGCACCGCCAATAAAAGAAGCTGCTTTAATGCCGCTTCCTTCTCCCCACTTTTGGATTTCTCCAAGAATTTGCATCACAAGCTCCTGTGAGGAGGCTAAAATGACTGCCTGTACCGCCTGTTTATCAGGATCAATTTTTTCAAGGACAGGAAGCAAATAGGCAAGTGTTTTCCCTGTTCCTGTCGGGGATTCTGCGATGATATCCTTTCCTTCGAGAGCCGGCTGAATCGCTTCTGCCTGCACAGTCGTTGGCTGCTGAAATGCAGACTTTTTCCAAGCCTCCTGGATGAATGGCTTCATATTTTGAATGAGAGATTGTGTCATAGGTAACTCCTTTTAAACTTAATCGCGTTTGTCAAATGATTATTTATAGTATAGCCGAAAATCGAAAAAAACTAGTATCGGTAATGATACTAGCTTATAGGCAGGAAGATGTCTACTCTTAATAGAAAAAGGCACGAAGCCATATCTGGCATTCGCGCCTTAACACTTACTTATGAATCCATACGGCTCCAGCAGAGTTGTCCTTTGCTTCACCGATGACTTGGAATTTCAAGCCAAGTTCCGGAACGATGCGTCCTGCATCAGGAATGAGGCTGTCGCTGTATGTTTTAGAATCATCAAAAACAGAAATTCCCTTTAAACCAGGGTAGTCATAGTCACCTCGAGTTGGTGAGCTTATTTCCCATGATGGTGTTTTATCTAAAGAGAATGCTGCATCTGCAATTTGATATCTTGTGCTTTGAGATACAGTCTCTTTCCCATCTTTCAATCCGATAATTGGTTCCGGATGTGAATCCACTACTCCAAGGAAACCTTCCCCTGGATGAACGCCAACCCAATTGTCTGTATAGCTGTCATCCGCATACCAAACAACTAGCCCAGTGTTATATTTTACTCCTCTTGAGTGAGCAAGGGCCGTATCAGAGCCTGCATAGTTTCTCCACTCCAGGTAATAATGGTTCTTGGCATAGCTGATTCCGTTGGAAACAATGAATCCGTCAAGAGTCATCTGAGATTCGCCTTCTGCATCGTCGGAGAAAATCACTTCTTCACCTGCCATTACTGAAATATTGTCTATGGCAAATCCGTCTAATGCAAGTCCGCTGTCTGTTACGTATTCAAATTCTAGTTTTACTTTTTCACCGGCCAAATGGCTTAAGTCATATGTTTTATCTACCCATTGGCCTTTAGAGGATTCAGCACGGGCGTCGCCGTCTGTATCTTCATCACCGATCACATCAAGCTCAACTTTGCTACCATCTTCTTTTATTGCATTCACATACAGATAGTCATAATCAAACTCAATATCATAATACATTTTAGCATTAAATTCTGCTGCTTCTGCACCTGTCAAATCAAATTCAGGAGTTGTCAAAGTGGTATGAAGGTCATCGCCCTTTGTGCTGTAGTAATATTTATCACCAAATTCAGGCTCAATGCCGTGTACTTCTTTTACAGGAAGATTCACTTTAACAATTCCCGGATTTTTTGATTTGGTTACACTCTGATCAATGACCGCTGTCAACCCTTTTTCATCAATGTCCTCATAGTCAACTTCTGTCATATTGGCCCAGTTTCCGCCCATTAACTTCTGGAAGTATTCTTTGTTTTGAGGGGAGAAACTTGTTGGCTCTGTACCTGCAATATTACCATTCCAGCTTCCGCCGCTCATGATGGACCAGGAAGCGATCGGCTCGCCTTGTCCGGAATATTGCGTATCATACTCATCTGGCAGCCCTAAATCATGTCCAAATTCATGGGCAAAAACACCAACAGCTCCATCTTCAGGCTGGATTGTGTAATCGAAAGCAGCCATTTGTCCGTCCCAATAGTCTACTTTCGCCGTAGTATTCGGAACTGGAAAAACACCATTAAGCACCCAGCGATGTGACCAAATTGCATTATCCCCTAAGACACCGCCGCCAGCTTCCTGACCTGTGCCTGCATGGATGATCATTAGATGATCCACTAATCCGTCCGGCTCATTAAAGTTGCCATCTCCATCCAGGTCATATAAATCAAACTCATCGTAATCGGCTAAATCAATACCTGAAGCAGCTGCTGCTTTTAGTGCCTCTTTTACTAAATCGCGCGGACCAAGAGGGGCCTGGTTGTCATGTCCGCCATTAGGGTTATCATCGCCATAGTCTTTAGCATTCCCAGGGACTGTCAGCCATTCTGAAACCGTGCCATCAACGGTATAGCTGCCGCCTGACTGCTCTTCATAGAATTGCTTGAACGTCTTAACTTTATCGCCGTTGAACAGCTTAAATTCCTTATCGCCAAACATTAATTGCTCATAATGCTCTTTGCTGAAGTCATCAGCGTACATATAGCCTTCTTCCTGCTCAATATTATTGTGTTTAAGATCTTCAAACTCTGTCAGCAGCACGAGCACTTTATCTGTTCTGACTCCGCCCTTATATCCGGCATCCTTGGCAGATGCTACTTTGACTCCTGAATTTCCAATTTTAAAGCTATCATGGCCTTTATTAAGCTTCTTTGACAGCTCTTCCTTTTGCTTTGTTAAAAACTTCTTTGCCTTTTTATCAAACTCATCTTCCTTATTATGTTCCTTATCTGCCTTGCCGGGTTTTTCTCCCTGCTTTTCTTTAATATAAGCTTTTACTGCTTTTTCAACTTCTTTAACGGAAGCATTTTCAGAAATCATGCCTCTTTCCTGCAGTGCTTTGCCTAAACGGTCTTCATCCACTATGTTCATATCAATTGGAGCAGACAATTCTGCTGCAGATGCTTGTGATGGTGCTGCCGTCGTTCCTGCAAAAGACCCTGCGAATAAAGCCGCAGCCATCATTGTGGTGGCTGTAATTGAAGATAAAACCTTGAAGGGTTTATTTTTATTGCTCATTTCTGCTGCCTCCCATTTCGAATTTTAAAATTTTCGAATTGCGAGATTAATTCTATCAAATTACCTAAAGATTTTTAATAGTCTAATAATACTGTTATTTCATTATTCTATTAAAATCTTAATCATGTCCTTTGGCCTAAAAAGAAGAGGATGTGCAGTTAATTGCACATCCTCTATTCTTTCGCTGCTATTTGATTTTTTGGATTAAAGGAATGGTTAGGCTGACAGCAGTCCCTTTACCAACTTCACTTTCAAATTCAATTTCCCCGCCATGTTCCTCAACGATTTGGCTTGTCACCATAAGCCCCAAGCCGGTGCCATCCGGCTTTGTTGTATAAAAGGGAGCGCCTACTCGATTGATGTTTTCAGCCATTATGCCGCAGCCTTCATCTTTTACACGGATCAGCACCCGCTGTCCCTGGAGCATTTTTGCGGATATAGTTATCGTGCCGCCATCAGGCATCGATTCAATCGCATTTTTAACGAGATTGATCAGCACTTGCTTCATTAGCTTCTCATCGCATTCGACCTTTGGGAAGTTTGCCAGGTCTTCGGCTGTGATTTTTACATTGTGATTGGATCCCTGTTCTTTCATAATCGAGATGACGTAGCCAACCAGAAAATCCAACTCCAAAGGTTCAAACACAGGCTGCCTTGGCCTGCTAAGGAACATTAAGTCGTCTGCAATCAAGTTAATTCGCTCTATTTCCTCTATCATGATTTGATAGCGGTCCCTGTCTTCCGGATGCCTTTCCATCTGCAGCTGGGTAAAACCCTTTAAAGAGGAAAGAGGATTTCTTACTTCATGTCCGACTACCGATGCCATCTGTCCGACTGCAGCCAGCTTTTCAGTTTGCCGCAGCTCCTGGAAAACTTTTGTTAATGATTCAATATAGGAATAGAAGCGGTTCACAAGCAAATAGGAAACGGTTGAAAAAATGATCAGCAATACGATGGGCACCATGACCTTTTGGCTGCTCAGCAGCCATCCTGTGAGAAGATACTTGCCCACCAAGCCGCCTGTAACAATCCAAAAATAGCGTTTATTGACAAACAGCGGTGCAAAGATGATAAAAAACAGCTCTACAGCATTGCCTGTCTGAAATTCCTTCGACTCCCCCAAGTAAATTAGCATGCTGTTTATAAAATCAGTCAGAACAAAGCTTGTAAAAAACAAGTACTTTACCTTGAATGGACTTCCAGTTTTAAAAAAATACACAGCGATGGGAAGAAGGCCAATCAAGATCAAATAATACCCAATGCCAAGTCCGCCATTCGGCAGTCCTGAAGTGCCTCCTGCATTGAGCGGAAGAAGATAATAATAAAATAAATCATAAAGTGTAAAAATAAGATAAAACAGCCACATAAAAAGCCTGACTGCCTTTGTCTCTTCATTAACTAATGTCAGTTGACTAAAACCCTTCATAAAAAATGCTCCCCGGTTAACTCTATTAAAATTGTACCAATAAGATTATTATAAACGGTTAGGCCGAGAGATGCATATTTCTTTCATCATTTGACCCTTACTAAATAAGAAAAGCGCAAGGCGCCTGGACCTGGACAGTTGTCTAAGTTCAAAGGGATATAAATTCTGATATCAGAAGAAAAAATGCCCGGCATCAGCCGGACATCGTTTAACTTTGCGATTAAGATACTTTTTCTTCCTGCGGCTTGTAATCTTCTTCCCAATACTCAGCGTTTTTAATGCCAAGCTTCTTGGAATTGAAGACAGGATCGAGTCCTTGCTTTTTCTGCGCTTCATAGTCTTTTAAGGCAATTAGGGCTGGTTTCGCAAGGATCAGAATGGCGATGACATTGAGCCAAACCATCAATCCAAGACCAACATCCCCAAGCGCCCAAGCAAGGCCGGCCGTCTTGACGGAACCATAGAAAGTAGCACCGAGCAGAACCACCTTAAGAACAAACATGGCAATTTTGCTGTTTTTGCCGCTTACGAGGTAAGCAACGTTTGTTTCAGCCATATAGTAGTAAGCCATAATAGTTGTAAACGCGAAGAAGAATAGAGATATGGCAACAAATGAAGCTCCGAATCCTGGAAGCACAGATTCAACAGCTGCCTGTGTAAATCCAGGTCCAGCTTCTACTCCAGGAAGATTTTCAACGATAGGAGTCTTTCCATCTGCGCCAACGGTATTGAACATTCCCGTAAATAAAATCATAAATGCTGTTGCGGAACAAACGAACAACGTATCGATGTAAACAGAGAAGGCTTGAACAAGACCTTGCTTGGCAGGGTGGGAAACTTCTGCAGCTGCTGCAGCATGCGGTCCTGTCCCCTGACCTGCTTCATTGGAATAAATTCCCCGCTTTACGCCCCATGCGATCGCACTTCCGAGAATGCCTCCAAACATGGAATCCGCCCCAAATGCACTGCTGAAAATTAAGGAAATTACGCCAGGCAATTCTCCAATGTTCATCCCAATGATCACTAAGGAAACAAGAATATAGCCTATTGCCATGAATGGAACAGTATACTGGGCAACAGTTGCAATACGCTTAATTCCGCCAAAAATGATAAGGCCAAGCAAGGCGACAATCACAAGGCCTGTTACGGTTTTACTGATTCCAAATGCATTCTCCATTCCAAGTGCAATGGAATTCGACTGGATTCCCGGCATTAAAATCGACATTGCCAGAAGAGTAGCAACCGCGAAAAGAACTGCAAACCACTTAATGCCTATCCCTTTTTCAATGTAATAAGCAGGGCCTCCTCGGTAAACCCCGTCTTTTTTCACTTTGTAAATTTGAGCAAGCGTGGATTCAACAAACGCACTTCCCGCTCCTATAAATGCAATCGTCCACATCCAGAACACTGCACCCGGACCACCCATTGCGATAGCAGTCGCGGTACCTGCAATGTTACCAGTTCCTACACGGCCGGAAAGAGCAATGGATAAGGCCTGAAAAGATGAAACGCCCGCTTCGGAACTTTTTCCTTTGAACATGAGCAAAACCATGTCTTTGATGTGCCGGACCTGCAGGAATCGGGTTAAAATCGAAAATAGCAACCCTACTCCAAGCAAGATGTAAATAACTGGTGTACTCCATAAGATCCCATTAAGCTGATTAACAAAAGCTTCCAAACAAATTCCCCCTTTTATTCTATATTCTGAATCTTTATCCTATTAAGAATTATAGAATAAGCTCTGTTATATTACAATGTTTTTTTAACGGTCTTAAGGAATAATGTCATAGTGCTTTTTGGTCAGTTTTCCTTTTCCGCCATCTGGCCTGTTTTTTATATCTTAATTGGGCTAAATAGAAGGATAGGGGATATCGCCTTCCTATTTTCGGAAATATTCGCTATTATATATTTAGGGAAACGAAGCGTCGCCCGGAAAGAAGTGTTTCAAACATGATTAAACAAACAAAACAAAATTTAATGATCATGTGGTTTGCCAATTTCTTTGTGGCAGGCAGCATGACCATGGTTCTCCCCTTTATCTCATTATATATAGAAACGTTTGGAGATCATTCCCTCACCTACGTTCAGCATTGGTCAGGCTGGACGTTTGCCATTACTTTCGTCACAGCGTTTCTTTTTTCCCCGATTTGGGGAAGAGTCGGAGACCTGTTCGGGCGCAAAAAAATCCTGATTCTGTCCGGAATTGGAATGGGCATATCAATCTTCCTGATGGGATATGTGACCCATGTCTGGCAGCTGTTCTTCCTGAGATTGTTTATGGGGATCTTTACCGGCTTCATCGGCATGTCTCAAGCCTTTATTTCCACACAGACTCCTAAGGAAATTGCCGGAAGGGTAATGGGCACCCTGCAAACGGGAAGCATTACCGGTTCCCTGATGGGTCCGCTTCTCGGCGGTGTTCTCGCAGACCTTTTTGGATACTCTGACACCTTCAAATGGACATCGCTTGCCATTTTCCTTTCTGCCCTGCTTGTGTTCTTCACAAAGGAAATGAAAGTTGAAACGCAAAAGGGAGAAAAAACACGGTATTCAAGCAAGGCAGTCATTCAGCATATTATTCGGAATCCTGTATTGCTGACGGTTATGCTGATTTCAACGCTGGTTCAAATGGCGCATTTCAGCATACAGCCTATTCTATCTTTATATGTGAGCGAATTGCATGGCCCTGAGAATCTGGCTTTCTTTGCAGGAATTGCCTTTTCGGCTGCGGGTGCAGGAAATTTGCTGATGGCAAGGCAATGGGGAAAAATAGGTGATCAGTACGGATATATAAAAATTCTGGTGATTCTTTTATTCCTCGCAGGCATCTTTTATTTGCCGGGCGGATTCGTTACAAACATGTGGCAGCTCGTCCTTGTCCGCTTCGCACTCGGCGTGACCATCGGCGGCATCATTCCTGTCAGGATTGCCTACATCCGTCAGGAAGCACCTGTTGCCATGCAGGGTGAAGTGCTGGGATACAATACAAGCCTGCGCTTCTTTGGAAACATTATCGGCCCTATTATGGGCGGATTGATCTCAGGGTATCTGGGGTTCTCAGCGGTCTTTGTTGTCACAAGCCTGCTGCTGATCTTAAGCGGATTGATTTTGCTGGGGGCGATGAATCGCCATCCGCAGCTTGTAAAGGATTCCTATTAAGTACTTTTGCATCGACAGTAAAAGCTGCCCCCAGCATATTAGGGAGGGCAGCTTTTTCCTTATTCTTCAAAATGGCAGACACCAAGCTTATTTCCATCCAAGTCTTCAAACTCAAACCACTTAACCGTTCCGTCATCTTGAATCGGACCAGCCATGACTTCGTGCTGATGCAAATGCTTATGCGCTTTTTCAATGTCTGAAACATAAAAGTTAAAAAGCATATGTGAGGATTCGTCATCCGGTTTTTTAGACGGAGCCCGGACCAGCGTTAACGGGGTCTTTCCTGCCTCAAGGGCTGCATACCCGCCCTGATCATCTTTCCACCTTACCGGGAGACCAAGAACAGTGCTATACCAATCAATTGCTTGGTCAAAATCACGAACCTGAAGAAAGACCGTATCAATTCTTTTAAAAATATCCCGCATACAAGACCTCCATATAATGTTATTCATATGGAATATTCCACATTCTTTATAAATCCCCTTTTCAGAATGAAAAAAAGCCTGCATGTCAGCTGGCTTTCTCCACTACTTCGCGGCATTGCTGGCAATATGGACAGCGTCCCAAACGCCCGCAAACGGAGGTGCATAGCATAAGTCGGCCATCCCAAGTTCATCTGCTGGCATTTTATTATGAATAGCCACTGCGAATACATCGATTCGGAGGACGACACCTTTGCTGCCGATTGCATGTGCCCCCAGTATACGCTTCGTTCCTTTTTCACAGATCAGCTTAATCCAAATAGGCGTTGGATTCGGATAGTAGTTTGGATGGTCTGAAGCCTTTACAAATTCGGCTGTATAATTGATGCCCTTTTTTTTCGCATCTTCCTCGGAAAGCCCTGTTCTGCCCAGCTCCAGATCAAATATCTTAATTGCTGCACTCCCTAATGTTCCCACGTATTTCTCATGGCTGCCGGCTATATTCGCACCTGCCAGGCGGCCGCATTTATTGGCATTGGTTCCGAGCGGAATATAATCATTTTCTTCAAGTACTTTATGATATACTTGAGCACAGTCTCCTGCTGCATAGACATCTTCAATATTTGTGCGCATTTCACGGTCAATTATTATAGCGCCATTTTCAGCTAATTCCAGCCCTGAGCCTTCCAGAAATGCAGTGGCGGGCTTTACACCGACTGCAACCAGCACCAAATCTGCTTTGTATGTGCCTTTATCCGTTTTGACGCTTTCCACTTTTCTGTCTCCGCTGAAGCTCTCGACTTTTTCGCCAAGGTTTAATTCAACGCCTTTATCACGGATTTCCTTTTCGGCAATAGCTGTGATTTCTTTGTCAAATGGAGCAAGAATCCGCTCCCCCATTTCGATGACTCTGACATTTTTGCCAAGCGTTTTCATGGCTTCGACCACCTCAATTCCTATATAGCCGCCGCCTACAATGACAACATCCTTCACTTCTTGCTTATGGGCAATTTCTTTTAAAATCATCCCGTCTTCAAGTGTCTTCAGCACATGAATATTCTCAAGATCCGCTCCTGGAAATGGCGGCATAACCGGGAATGTTCCGGTGCCAATCATTAGCTTATCGTATGTATCCGTAAACGTCTTATCAGCGGAAAGATCTTTAACCGTTACTTCTTTCTTGTCGGTATCCACTTTTAGGACTTCATGCTGAAGAAAGGTTTTGATGCCCCTCTCAGAAAATTGTTCTTGTGTACGTGCTATCATTTTTCGATAATCATCATTTTCACCTGACACATAATATGGAAGACCGCAGGCTCCATAGGATAAGAAATTGCCTTTTTCATAAACAGCAATTTCAGCTTCACTGTCCATTCTTCTTACCTTTGATGCGGCTGACATGCTCGCCGCCACACCGCCAATAACCACTAGTTTCATAGAGATCTCTCCTAACGTTTTCAATGACCGAAATTTGTTAAGCGTTTTCACCATAGCTTTGGTTAATCTGTAAAAATTATGCACTTCCTGCTGTATAGCTTCTACACTGTTATAGCTATCTGAATTTTATGAACATTTTTTAAGAGAAAAGGAGCTGCCATGATAGCAGCTCCAGCGCTTTTTCTGTGAAAATAAATAAACTTGGGATCACCCTGTGTTATGAGAGTGGGGTTAACTTTTTAATCG